>JBBSDZ010000001.1:0-235296 GCA_038240205.1 Solirubrobacterales bacterium
ATTTTCCTCCCCGACGGGGAGCCTGCGAACATCTGACATGGCGTGCCTTCCTGCCGGCCATCACCGGCATCGGTCTTCAACAACCGGGAAGGTACGCCGCCTTCCTCCCTAACCCCATCCACAACTTCTGGGTATAGCTCCCGGCGCCCGCGTGCCCGGCAGTAGCGATCAGCCTCCGTAGACCTTTGCGTGCTCCGGCTCGACGCTGATGATCAGCCGCTGTTCACCCTCTTTTCGCAACGGGTAGCTGTCCGCGCCCAGATACTTCTTCGCCAGCAAGTCGATGTGCTCGTCGGCGCCCTCGGCTGTGCGCTCGGCCTCGCGACCGCGGATTTCGGCGTATTCGTAGGGGTTCTCCACGTTCTGCACCACCAACGTCACGCGCGGGTCGCGCTCGAGGTTCTTCGGCCACGCGCGCCCTTGCACCGAGTTCAGCAGCGGACGCCCGTCGCGCAAGTCAACCCACACCGGGATCGCGTGTACCGAGCCGTCCTCGCGCAGCGTCGAGACATGGCAGAAGTTCTTCGCCTCGAGCAGCTCCGCCACCCGCCCATCGATCGCAACGCCCATCATGCCAACCCTTCGTCGTGGTTTTTCCAATCCACCTCAGCCTTAGCATGCCCGCGCAAGCGAGCGCGAAACAGCCGTCGAGCAGCGAGGGGAACCCCGAGCGCGCATGGGCGCCGGAACCGTGCATGTAGGGCGCCGTGGGCCAAGCGAGACAAGGACGCAGAGAGCGTGGCGCGCTGGCCGATCGGCGATCCCGTCGACTTCCGATCGGTACGCGAGCGATCGAGGGCGCAGTCTCGCGCCGTGCCCACGTCGCCCTACTGGCGGGAGAGGCCTGTGCTGGAGCTTGCCGGCGGAATCGGATCGAGCGGCACGAGCCGCCCGTTGTTGAGCTGGAAGTGCACGTGCGCGGTGCCACCGCCGGGGCAACACAGCGCGTCGTTCTTGCGGTAGAGCGGATACGCGAGCGTGACTTCTGTGTCGCTCTGGCTGGACACGCGCAGCGTTGCGCTCGGGGTCTTCGCGTCCGTGCCTATGTAGCGGCCGTTGACGAAGAAGAAAGCCTGCTGGCCGTAGCCGTCGCCGGAGCCCGTGCGCGTCCCGACGAGCACGCGCAGCGCTTGGTCTGAGCGGTAGTCGGAGGTGTTGTTCGGCGTGTAGCCCTTTTCGCGCATGAGCGCCGTCGCGGCGCTGAGCCCCTTGGACTTGCCTTCCTGCTGTGTGAACGCCGGCTCGGGGGCCGAGCGCGTCGTGCCCGTGCCCGTGCTCGTGCTGGGCGGCGTGGACGTCGTCGCGGGAGCGCTCGTGGTCGTCGAAGCGGTCTTCGCCGGCGCCTTCGCGGTGCTCTGCGAGACGGGCGGCACGCTCGAGACGGTTACCGTTTTCGTGCCCGAGCCGCACGCGCCGAGGGCGAGCGCTGCGCAGAGGCACAGCGCCGAGAGGACCGCACGGGGGAGCCTTCGTGTCATCACGCTCATGGTATTCGCCGCCCGCATGAGCCTTCCTGGCCTTCCTCGCCCCGCCTCGCCTCAGCGCGGCATCAGGCGAGAACGCGACGAGCGCCTCCTCTGCGTCTCCCCGCTTCGCCGCCCACGCGGTCGCAAGGCCGCTCGCAATAGTAATTATTAGCGGCTGCTAATATCTGCGCATGGACCAGAACCGCGAACCGAAGGAGCAGCGATGAGTGGCACTTCGCGCAACAACGGCTGGACCCTGGGGATCGTCTCGGTGGCGCTCTTCATGGTCGTGCTCGACAACCTCGTCGTCAGCGTCGCGCTGCCGACGATCCACCGCGAGCTCGGGGCCTCGATCCAGGCGCTCGAGTGGACGGTCAACGCGTACGTGCTCTCCTATGCCGTGCTGCTTCTCACCGGCGCCGCGCTCGGCGATCGCTTCGGGCGCAAGCGCATGTTCCTGCTCGGCTTGGCCGTGTTTACCGGCGCCTCCGCCGCCGCTGCACTCGCCCCGAGCACCGACCTGCTGATCGCCGCGCGCGCCGTGCAGGGCGCCGGTGCGGCGATCGTAACGCCGCTGACCTTGACGCTGCTCGCCGAGGCCTTTCCGCGCGAGCGCCGCGGCATCGCGATTGGCGTGTGGTCCGGGATCAGCGGAACCGCCGTCGCGCTCGGGCCGCTCGTCGGCGGCGCCGTCGTGCAGGGCATCTCCTGGCACTGGATCTTTTGGATCAACGTGCCGATCGGCGTTGTGCTCGGCCCGCTCGCCATGCGCTGGCTGAGCGAGAGCCGCGGCCCGTACGGCAAGCTCGACCTGCCCGGGCTCGGGCTTGCCTCAGGCGGCCTGTTCGGCATCGTCTACGGCCTCGTGCGCGGGCAGTCGCTCGGCTGGGGCGACCCGACGATCCTCGCCACCCTCGTTGCCGGCGCCGTGCTGCTCGCCGCGTTCGTCGCCTGGGAGCTACGCACGCCCGAGCCGATGCTGCCGATGAGCTTCTTCGCCAAACGCTCGTTCGCCGTGACCAACGTGACCTCACTGTGCATGTACTTCGGCATGTTCGGCTCGATCTTCTTCCTCTCCCAGTACATGCAGATCGTGCTTGGAAACACGCCGCTGCAAGCGGGCTTGAAGCTGCTCGTGTGGACCGGCGCGACGATGGTCGTGGCGCCACTCGCCGGTGTCTTCTCCGAGCGCTTCGGCAGCCGCCTGTTCATGTTCGCCGGGCTCAGCCTGCAGGCCGGCGCGCTCGCGTGGCTGGCAAGCATCACCTCCACGCACCTCGCCTACTCGCACATGATCGTGCCGTTCGTTATGGCCGGCGCCGGCATGGCGCTCGTGTTCGCGCCTTCCGCCAACGCCGTGCTCGCGTCCGTGCGCACCGACCAGGCCGGTCAGGCCTCCGGCGCCAACAACGCCATCCGCGAGGTCGGCGGTGTACTCGGCGTGGCCGTGCTCGCCTCTGTGTTCACCGGCTCCGGCGGCTATGGCTCGCCGCAGGCGTTCATCGACGGGCTGATCCCAGCGGTGTGGGTCGGCGTCGCCGTGCTCGCCGCCGGCGCGCTCGTCGTGCTCGCGCTGCCGTTCAAGACCCCCGCCGTCGAGGACCTCCCCGGGCCGGCCGAGCAGCCCGCGACCGCCGCCGCCGACTCCGCGTCCGGCCGAGCTCGCGCCGGCGTCGGCGCGGCGCCGTCGCTGCCGAGTGCGAGTGGCGCTCGCGAGCCGGTCGTGGTAGGAAGGGACGCGTGAATGCAGCGACCAAGCCCGCGCGCAGGCGCGTCCCAGCCGCCGAGCGCCGCGAGGAGCTGATCTCGGCCGCCGTGCACGAGTTCGCGCACGGCGGCCTGCACGGCACGCCCGTCGAGCGCATCGCTCGCCGCGTCGGTGTCGCGCAGCCGTATGTGTTCAGCCTGTTTCCGAGCAAGCGCGACCTGTTCCTGGCGGCGCTGCGGCGCAGCTTCGAGCGCGTCGGCGATACGTTTCGCACGGCCGCCGAGGACTACGCCGCCGGGCGTGCGTCAGCCGACTGCGAGGACGCGCTCGACGCCATGGGCATGGCCTATAGGCAGATGCTGCTCGACGAGCGCGACTACCTGATGCTCCAGCACCAGTCCTACGCGGCTTGCGACGACGAGGTCGTGCGCGCCAGTGTGCGTGGGGGCTTCGCCGAGCTCGTCGATCTCGCGCGCGAGCTCTCCGGCGCCGAGCCCGAGCGCCTGGACGACTTCTTCCGCCACGGCATGGCGCTCAACGTCGCCGCTGCGCTCGGCGTCGAGGACCTGTCCGTCGGCTGCGCGTGGGTGGCCGAGGAGCTGCGCGCAAGCGGGTAGGATCGGCTGCAGCGATGTCCACCTCCGCCCAGATTCCCGGCAAAGGCCAGCCCGGCGGCAAGGCCAAGCGCGACAAGCGCACCCAGCGCGAGCAGGGACGCACGGCGGCGCTCGTCGTGCTCGCCGTGCTGACGACGCTGTTCGCCGTGTTCAACCTCGACGAAGTGAAGGTGAGCTACGTCTTCGGCTCCGGCAAGGCGCCGCTCATCATCGTCATCGTGATCTCGCTGCTCGTCGGCATCGTGCTCGCCTACTTCGCCGACCGGCGCGGAGGCAAACGCGGCTAGAGCGTCCGGCTCAGCCGCTCAGCGCCGTCTTGCGCTCGTCCTCGACGACCAGCTCCGCGGCCCGCTCGGCGCCGATGAACGGCGTCAGCACGATGTACGTCAGGTAGTCCGAGAGCACCGACAGCAGCTGGATCTGCCCGCTCGCCACGTGGCAGCGAACCGTGTGGGAGAGGGCCCCTGCGACGCCCGCGACCGCCAGCGAGCTGCGCGCCTGCTCGGGCGCCCCCTCGGTCAGGCGCGCGGCGATCCCGTGGGCGAGACGGACGTTGCGCTCGATCGCCTCCGGTCCGGCGGCGAACGATCCGCCGGCGATCGTGTGCGCGTATATCGGGTGATCGGAGAGGAAGCGCATCAGCTCGCGGATCGTCCGGCGCACAGCCTGCGGCCACTCCGAGGAGCTCAGCTCAGGGTCGGCCGCCAGCTCCATCAGGCGCTCCCCGAGCATGTCCAGCGCCGCCAGAAAGCAGTCCTCCTTGCCGTCGAACAGCTCGAAGAACGCATCGATCGAGACGTCTGCGGCGTCAGCGATCTCCGGTGCGCTCAGCTCGCGGTAGTCCTCGACCACTGCCAAGCGCAAGGCCTGGTCGAGCAGCCGCTCGCGATCGTCCACCGGAGAGCCCGCGGCGCCGTTCAGGCGCGCGTCCAGCGGCGGCTTGCGACCCTGCGTGAGCGCAAAGCGCGCACGCTCGGAAAGCCGCGCGGCGAGCTGCTTGGCGGCGGGCGTCTGAAACAGCAGCGTCCAGTGGAACATCTCATCCGCCAGGCCCGGCGCCGTCTGCGCGGAGCCCTCGCGAAGGCACAAGGACATCGCCGCGTGCAGCCCGCCGGCGATGCCGCGGATCACCGGGCCCGGGAGCGGGCTGGCCGTCGATCCCTGCTGGAAGGAACCCGCGAGCAGCTGCTCGAACGTCGCCGAGGCGCGGCGCATGCGCAGCAGCGCCGGCGCGCCGACCTTCGGCGCCTCGAGGATCGCCAGGTGCGCGCTCTTCCAGTTGGAGCTGATCGCCTGGCCCAGCTCTCCGAACGCCGCGTGCAGCCGATCCTCTGGGTCGCCGGCGGCCGCGCGGTAGGCGGCGCTGACTCGGCCCGCGCCCCGCGTGGCGATCAGGTCGTAGGTCGCCAGGAAGCACTCCTGCTTGTTGGCGAACTGCTCGTAGAAGGAGCGCCGTGAGACGCCTGCGAGTCCGACCACCTGCTTGACGCTCGTGTGCTCATAGCCGTTCGCTGCGACCGCCTCGATCATCGCGCCGTGCATGCGCGTGCGCTGGTTGAGCACGACCTCCTCCGGTCCCATGCGATGGGGCCCGTGTGGCAAGCGCCGATACAGCGGGGCGGGGGATGACCCCTCGTCGCCGCCCGGTTGCGTCCTTGTCATTCAAACTCCCCGAATAGATCCTGTGTTTCAGATCATGCCACAGAGTCCGGCAGTCAGGATCGTCTCAGCTCGGCGGCGCTTTGTCTACACCGAACCGCATCGTTGCAGCGCCCCGTCGGCGGGGCGCCGCTCAGCGCAGGATGCCCTTGAGCGCGAGGATGGCGAGGCCCATCGTCACGCCGACGCCCGCCTTCAGCAGCAGTTCTCCGGGCGTCGATTTGGCGCGGACGCCCGCCAGCAGCTCGAACAGGACGACCGTCACGACGGCCGTTCGCAGCGCCGCCGTCAGGCCGGCTTCCTTGCTCGCCCCCGCGAGCCATGCGATCACGAGTGCGAGCAGCGGGATCGCGGCGCCGCGCACGATCGCCCAGTCGTGCAGCAGGGCGCGTCCGAGCGTCGCCGCCGTGAGCCGATCGCCGGTCGCCAGGCGGCGCCCGAGCAGGTCGGCGTATGCGTGCGCCAGCCAGTACAGGAGCGTCGCGACGAGGGCCGAGCCAATCATGTCTACGTAGCTCTCGTGGCGGCCGCTCTCGGCAGCCATCAGCGCGCCGACTGTGATCACGCCGTAGACGACGCCCGCCGCATTTCCGGCCGGAACCAGCCGCATGCTGGTGAGCCGGCTTCTTTTACGTACCATTTAGTCCGTGAGAGAGCGGTCTTTAGGTAAGCGGGGCAACATCGTTGTCATGCACCGCAGCCTCAGACAGAAGGTAGTCGCCACGGCGGCTGTAGTCGTCCTCGTGGGCGGACTCGCGCTGGCGGCCGTCTCGGCCACCGGTCAGAGCGACGCCGCCCGCCACGGAGCGCGCCACGGGACGCGCCTGCACAGCGCACGCGACCTCGCAACAGTCGCCTCCTACCTGGGCCTCTCAGGCGCGCAGCTGACGAGCGAGCTGCGCTCGGGCAAGACGCTCGCACAGATCGCTCAGGCCACCAGCGGCAAGACTGCGCAAGGCCTGAGCGCGGCGCTGCTCGCCGCCAAGCAGGCGAGGCTGGCGAAGGCCGGCGCACGCTTGCAGCAGCGCGTGTCAGCCGAGGTCAACCGCCCCGGCGGGCCGGGAGGCGGGCAGGCCGGCGCAAGCAGGAGCGGCTCACGCCTGCAGGCGATGTTCGCCTCGCCCAAGCACGTCGGTGCCGTCGCGGCGAGCTATATCGGCGTGGCTCCCGCGCAACTCCAGTCGCGGCTGAGCGCCGGCAAGACGCTCGCGCAGGTCGCCGACGCGACCGCCGGCAAGAGCCGTGCCGGGCTGATCGCGGCGCTCGTCGCGAGCAGGCATGCGCGGCTGGAAACGGCTGTCGCCGCGGGACGCCTCTCGCACGCCAAGGCCGCCAAGCGCGGCGCCACGCTGCAGGCGCGAGCGAGCGCGCTCGTGCAGCGGAGCTTCGCGCACGCTGCAGTCCCCCGCTAAAGCAGCGGACCGGCGCTGCCGACAACTCGAGTCGGAAGGCCACAGGTCATCCGGGTAGCGGGCGACTGGGGGCCAGGTGTCTCGGCTCCCGGTCGCTCCATAACCCCAGGCGTCCTCCGCGGCGCCCTCGGGGGCGACCTCAGCGCGAGGTTTGTGGCACGCTGCGGCCGTGCGCGACGCGGTCATCTGCGAGCCCCTGAGAACGCCCGTCGGCGGCTTCGGCGGCGTGCTGCGCGACGTGACCCCGGCGACGCTCGCCGCGAGCGTGATCGAGGCGCTCGTGCGACGCACCTCGCTTCCGCCCGGCGAGATCGACGACGTGATCCTCGGACAGTGCTACGCCAACGGCGAGGCGCCTGCGATCGGGCGCGTGGCGGCGCTCGACGCGGGGCTCGGGATCGAGGTGCCCGGTCTCCAGCTGGACCGGCGCTGTGGCTCCGGCCTGCAGGCGGTCGCGCTCGCGTGCATGCAGGTGCAGACCGGCGCGGCCGAGCTCGTGCTGGCCGGCGGCACGGAGAGCATGAGCCAGGCTGAGTTCTACGCGATGGGGATGCGCTGGGGGGTGAAGGGCGGCGACGTGGCGCTCAAAGACCGCCTCGCGCGGGCGCGCGTGACGGCCGGTGGCGTCGATCACGTCGTCCCCGGTGGCATGATCGAGACGGCTGAGAACGTCCGCCGCGACTACGGCATCCCGCGGGCCGAGCAGGACGAGCTCGCGCTCCGTTCCCACCAACGCGCGCTCGCCGCACAGCAGGACGGCACGTTCGCCGAGGAGATCGTGCCCGTGCACGTGCGCGACCGCAAGGGTGAGCGCGTGATCGATCGCGACGAGCATCCGCGCGCGGACACGACGCTCGAGCGCCTCGCCGCCCTGCGCCCGCTGATGGGCCGCGAGGACCCGCAGGCGACGGTCACGGCGGGCAATGCAAGCGGGCAGAACGACGGCGCGGCGGTATGCATCGTCACGCACGCCGAGAAGGCGGCCGCGCTCGGACTGACACCACTCGCGCGTCTGGTCGGCTGGGGCGTAGCGGGCGTGGCGCCCGAGACGATGGGCATCGGCCCGATCCCGGCGACCGCGCGCGTGCTCGCGCGCACCGGGCTGACGCTTGCCGAGATGGACCTGATCGAGCTCAACGAGGCGTTCGCCTCGCAGGCGCTCGCCGTGCTCGGGGAGTGGCAGCTGCCGGACGGCCTCGAGCGCGTGAACGTGCACGGCTCGGGCATCTCACTCGGGCATCCGGTCGGCGCCACCGGCGCGCGCATCCTGACGACGCTGCTGCGCGAGCTGCGCCGGCGGGGCGGTCGCTATGGCCTGGAGACGATGTGCATCGGTGGCGGGCAGGGGATGGCCGCGGTGTTCGAGAACGTCGCCACCTAGGATCTTGCGGTGAGCGAGGACGAGCGCAGCGAGGGCGGTGAGGAGACGGAGGATCGGTTCGGCACGGGCGAGCCGTTCACGGTCGGCGTCGAGGAGGAGCTGTTCCTCGTGGATCCGGTCACGGGCGGCCAGACCAACGCCTCGGCTGCTGTTCAGGCGCGGCTCGGCCCGGTCGGGGGCACGGTCGAGCGCGAGCTGCATGCCTGCCACGTCGAGCTGATCACGGACGTCTGCCACAGCAGCGGCGAGGCGGCGAGCATGCTCGACGGCCTGCGCCGCGCAGTGATCGCCACCGGTGCGGGTCTGCTCGGCTCGGGCACGCACCCCTCGGCGGCCGAGGGCGAGGCGGACATCACCGACAAGGAGCGCTACGAGCGCATCCGCGAGCTGCTCGGTGACGCCGTGGCGACGCCTGTCGGTGGCATGCACATCCACGTCGGCATGCCCGATGCGGAGACGGCGATCAAGACGTTCAACGGCCTGCGCCGGCACCTGCCGTTGCTCCAGGCGCTCGCGGCCAACTCGCCTTATCGTCACGGCCGCGACACGGGCTTGGCTTCAGCGCGCGAGGTGACGATCCGCGGCTGGCCGCGCTCGGGGGTGCCGCGCGCGATGCACGACTTCGCCGACTTCCGTGCGATGACGAAGCTGCTGGCGCGCGCCGCCGACGTGCCCGACTACACGTGGTTCTGGTGGAAGATGCGTCCGCACCCACGCCTGGGCACGGTCGAGGTGCGCGCGCTCGATCCGCAGTCCTCGCTGGGCGACACGGCGGCGCTGGTCGCGCTCGTGCACTGCCTCGCGCGCCACTGCGCTGAGGCCGAGCCGTCGCCGGACACGCCGGCGGAAGTGCTCGAGGAGGGCGCGTTCCGCGCGGCTCGCTACGGAGTCTCCGCGCGGCTGCCCGACGCGGACGGCAAGCTGCGCCCGGTTGTCGAGCTGCTCGAGGAGGCGCTCACGCTTGCCGGCGCGTACGCGCAGGAGCTCGACTGTGCAAACGAGCTCGCCGACCTGCCGCCGTTGCTCGACCGCGGCGGCGGTGCCGGGCGCCAGCGCGCGGCGTACGAGATCGCCGGGATGGACGGGTTGCTGCGGGAGTTGACGCGCGTGACGGGCGAGGGGATGGGTGCCTCCGGCGCACGCGAGGCTCCTGGCGGGTCTTGACACCCGCCGGAGGGCGAGGGAGGATGACGGCTTCGCGCATGCAACGTCAAGGGGGAAGTAAGCGGCCATGACCGGGGTTCTGTATGGCTTGGCGCAGTTCTGCGTTCGTCGCCGTGTCGCCGTCGTGGCCGTCTGGCTGATCGTGACGGTCGCGGTCGTCGCGGTCTCGCACCGGCTCGGCGACAACACGAACGACAACCTCGCGCTGCCGGGCACCGACAGCCAGGCAGCGACCGACGCGCTGGCGAAGTCGTTCCCGAACCAGGCCAACGGCTCGAGCCCGATCGTGCTGCACGCCAAGAGCGGCAAGCTGACCGACACGAAGAACGCCGAAGCGGTCAACAGCGCGGCGTCGGCGGTCGCGAAGGAGGCGCACGTCGCCTCGGTAGTCAGCCCGCTGACCCCCCAGGGCGCTGCGGCCCTGAGCAAGGACAAGACGACCGGCTACCTGTCGGTGACGCTGTCGACCAGCCCGGGCGAACTGTCCACCGAAGAAGTGCAGGACATCATCAACGGTGCGAACGTCGCCAAGGTGGCCGGGCTGGAGGTCGAGACGGGCGGCCAGCTCGGGCAGAAGGTGTCAAAGCCGGCGACCGAGTCGAGCGAGCTGATCGGGATCATCGCGGCGATGGTGATCCTGACGCTCACCTTCGGCACGGTCGTCTCGATGCTGCTGCCGATCCTCAACGCGATCGTCGCGCTGCTGATGACGCTCGCGATCATCCGCATGCTCGGCCACGTGGCGACCGTGCCGACTGTCGCGCCGACGCTCGCGACGATGATCGGGCTGGGCGTGGGGATCGACTACGCGCTGTTCATCGTCACGCGACATTTCCGCGGCATGAAGGACGGCCTGTCGATCGAGGAGTCGATCGCGCGCGCAGCGGCGACGTCCGGGGGCGCCGTGTTCTTCGCCGGCGGCACAGTCACGATTGCGCTCGTCTCGCTCGCAGTCGCCGGGATCCCGCTGATAACGACGCTTGGGTTGATGGCGGCTGTCGCGGTCGTGGTCGCGGTGCTCGCCGCCCTCACCCTGCTTCCGGCGACGCTGGCGCTCGTGGGCCCGCACGTGAGCTCACTGCGCGTGCGCCACCCGCAGTCCGACGAGCAGGCCAAGCGGGGGCTGTGGGCGAAATGGGCGAACGAGATCGCGCGCTTCCCGCTCGTCGCCGGCCTGGCGGCGCTGGCGATCCTGATCCCGCTGACGATTCCGCTGCTGTCGCTCAATCTCGGCCAGCAGGACGTCGCCGCGCTGTCCACCTCGACGACCGCGCGCAAGGCGTACGACCTGCTCGCCAAGAGCTTCGGCCCGGGCGTCAACGGTCCGCTGATCGTCGCCGTCACGCTCGGCTCGCCGGCGAAGGCGCCGCCCTCGCAGAGCACCTCCGCCTCGAAGTCCTCGTCCGGCTCACAGAAGGCGGCGGGCGCCGGCGCCGGCGGTGAGAGCTCGGGCAAGGGCTCCTCCGGGTCCTCCGGCAACAGCTCCGCCAGTAAGGGATCGTCCAGCTCGGCGGGCGCCTCTGATCCGCGCACGGCGGATCCACGACTGGCGAGGCTGCAGAAGGACATCTCGAGCACGCCGGGAGTCGCCGCGGTGACGCCGGCGCAGATCGACAAGGCGGGCACCTCAGCGTTCTTCAACGCGGTTTCCACGCAGGGGCCGGCGGAGAACGCGACGGCCGACCTTGTGGAAAAGCTGCGCGGGGGCGTGATCCCGGGAGCCGAGAAGGGCACGGACATGAAGGCGGACGTGGGGGGCAGCACGGCCGGCTACATCGACCTGGCCTCGCGCATCTCCGAAAAGCTGCCGCTGCAGATCCTGGTCGTGATCGTGCTCAGCTTCGTGCTGCTGATCCTTGCCTTCCGCACGGCGGTGATCCCGGCACAGGCGGCGGTGATGAACCTGCTCTCGATCGGCGCCTCCTATGGCGTGCTCACGGCGATCTTCCAATACGGCTGGCTGGCGAAGGCGATCGGCCTGGACGGGGCGGTTCCGATCGTCTCCTACGTACCGCTGTTCATGTTCGCGGTGCTGTTCGGGCTCTCGATGGACTACGAGGTGTTCCTGGTGAGCCAGATCGAGGAGCACGTGCACGCGGGCGAGGACAATCGCAGCTCGGTGATCTCGGGGCTCGTGACGAGCGCGCGCGTGATCACGGCTGCAGCGCTGATCATGGTGTTCGTGTTCGGCAGCTTCGTGCTCAACGGCGACCCGACGATCAAGCAGTTCGGGATCGGGCTGGCGGTCGCAGTGGTGCTCGACGCAACCGTCGTGCGCTGCCTGCTCGTGCCGGCGCTTATGCTGCTGATGGGCAAGGTCAACTGGTGGATGCCGAGATGGCTGGAGCGGATCGTCCCGCACGTGAGCATCGAGGGCGGCGAGTTCTTCCAGGCGCGCGACCGCGCGTCGAGCGCACCCGCAGGAGCGGTGCCGGCAGGCACAGGCTCCGGGTCGGCCACACGCTGAGGCGCAGGCCCCTCGTCGGAGCGCTCAGGCGGGGACGCTAGAGCACGATCTGCGTGCACACGAAGTTGGCGGCGAGGCGTTCCTTGCGGAACACCTGAACCTGCCAGACGTGCGTGCGCGAGCCGATGTGCAGCGGCTCGCCGAGTGCGCTCAGCTCATCGCCGGCCTGGGCGGAGGCGAGCACGTTGACCTTCAGCTCGACCGTCGTGAACCCTCTGCCCTCGGGCAGGTGGCGCATCGTTCCCCACGCGGCGACGGTGTCCGCGAAGGCGACCCAGGCGCCCCCGTGCACGTAGCCCATCGGATGCAGCTGGCGCTCGTCGATGGCCATGCGCCCGCGGACGTGCTCGTCGGTGATCTCGGTCAGCTCGATGCCGAGATTGCCCGGGAATGAGCCTGGCAGCAGCTTGCGGCTCAGCTCGGGCGTGATCTCCTGGTTGGTCTCGGCCACAGGCGCGGAGTGTTGCAAACAGCTGCGCGCGCGGCTCAGCGGCCCGCGCGTGCGGCGCCGAGCATGGCGAGCGCGATCGCCGCGCCGTCCTCGGCCAGCGCACAGGACCGACCACCGAAGCTCGCGCGCGCCCTGTTACCGCAGACGGCGCTCGCGAGCGCCGCGGCGGCGCTGCTGCCGGCGCCTGGGCCCCCGCCGACGAGGGCCCCGCTCACAGAGCTGCTGAGGATCCGCCCGGCGAGGCCGCGACGCGAGAGGCGGCTCGTCATCGCGGGCAGCTTGTCGGCGATCAGCTCACCAGCGGCTGCCACGAGCAGCAGCCGCTGGGCGGGGCCGAGCGGACGCTTGTGCAAGGCGAGCGCGGCGGGCGCGCTGAACGTTCGCAGGCCGGTGGCGAGGCCGAGCAGGATCGCGGCGTCTCGCCGGTTGGTCGCGGAGGTGGGCACTCCGAGAGCCTAGACAACACGACACACCCAGCGCCAAGCTGGACTCTCGGGTGCCGTGAGAGACGGCGCGCGCCGGGAGGGAGGGCGGCTACGGTGCAGTTGTGTCTGGACGCCTCCCGATCCATGCGGCGTCCTGGCTGTGAGCTTGCGCTCCCGCGGTGTGTATGTGCTCGAGCGGCGCCAGCGCCTGCAGCTGCCGCTGGAGCGGGCGTTCGGCTTCTACGGGGAGGCGCGCAACCTCGAGGCGATCACGCCGCCGTGGCTCGGCTTCCAGGTGACGACGCCCGGGCCGATCGAGATGCGCACGGGTGCGTTGATCGACTATCGCCTGAAGCTGCACGGCATCCCCGTTCGCTGGCGCACCCGGATCGAGGCGTGGGAGCCGCCGCTGCGCTTCGTGGACGCTCAGCTGCGGGGGCCGTATGCGCTGTGGGAGCACACGCACACGTTCGCGCGCGACGGCGAGGATGGGGTGATCATCTGCGACCGCGTGCGCTACAAGCTGCCGTTCGGCCCGCTCGGGCAGATCGCGCACGCGGCGTTCGTGCGCCGCGATCTGGAGCAGATCTTCGACTACCGCGGGCGGGCCGTGGCAGAGCGGCTGGCGCGAAGCGGCGGGTGACGGCGAGCCGTAGCCCTAGCATGGGGTAGATGCTCCGGTTCCTCGTCAAGTACACGCCGGTCAAGCGCCTGACGCGCGGTGTGCCGGTGCTCGCCCTGCTCTCCGCCGCCGAGATCGCGATGGCTGCGCGGGCGCACGTGCGCAAGCTCGACGGGGCGCAGCGGCGACGGCTGCTGGCGCTCGTGGGCAAGGCACGTGGGCGCCCGGGCTCGCTCGCCGCGGACGAGCGCAAAGAGCTCGCGGCGCTCGTCGCGCTCCTCGAGCCGCGCATGTTCGTGGGCGCGGCCGCAGACAAGCTAAGCCCTGTGCCAGTGCCCAAGCGGCTGCTGTACGGGCGCAAGCGCGGGGCTGCGCGCGGCGGCTCCAGCTGAGGCGCAGGCAGTTGCCGGCGGAGGCCGGCGGACGGTCGGGCCAACCAGGCTCACGACAGGCTGTAGCGGCGTGCAGGAGATGTCCGCGACGCCCGCAAGCATGGGGGCGTGCCGCTACGCGCCGTCAGATCCGCCACGCGCGAGCTGCGCGACGTCGTTCGCGCGTCGACTGCGACACATCGGCGGCTGCGCGATCGGCTCGTAGCGATCACGCTCGCGACGTTGGGCGTGGACGCGCTCTGCGCAATCGCTGCGTTCCTGCTGGAGCGCCACTCCCCGGCGACAGACATCAATACGATCGGCAGCGCGCTGTTCTGGGCGACGACCCAGCTGCTGACGGTGTCCTCCTCGGTGAAGAACCCGATCTCGACGGGCGGGCGTGTGCTCGACGTGTTCATGGAGCTGTACGCGATTACGGTGATCGCGACGCTCGCCGGGTCGATGGGCAGCTTCCTGCAGAAGCGCGGCGAGGAGATCGACAAGCAGGCCGGCGGCGCCTGATCCGGGATTGCCGGGACCGGACATGTCACGCGCCGGGCGTCGCTGCATGGCGCGTGGCGCGGCCTCAGGTGCTGGCGCGTGTTCGGCCGTGCCGCGGGCGATTGTGCCCCGAGGTTCGGCTCAGCCGTCGACGACGAGGCTGTCGAGCGGTCCAAGCAGGGCCATGGAGCGCTTGGACACGCCAGGCAGCTCGCGCAGGCGGTGGGTGAGCGGCTGCCCCCCTTGCATACGACGGCGCTGCTCTTCGGCGAGCGGGCGCCAGACCTCGTCGACCAGCGCGGTCGGGTCGCCGCTGACCTGATCGATTGGAAGCTCCAGGTGCTCAGACCACAGCCGCAGCCGCGTCTCGCGTGCGACGGCGGGGTCGCAGGTGATCACGTTCATCTCGGTGTCGTTGAAGAACGAGTGGTCGTTGAGATTGGCGGAGCCGAGCGTCAGCCAGCGGTCATCGACAATGCCGATCTTGGCGTGAACGTAGAGCGGGCCTGAGAGGCCGCCGGTGCGGGCGGAGAGGGTGGTGGCGAGGAAGCGCCCGGCGCCGTCGTCGGCCCGTGCGAGCGCCGCGAGCTGCCCGCGCGTGGCGTCGGCGCCGTTGTTCGGCTTGGCGGGGAGGAGCACGAGGACGCGGAAGTCTTCGCTCGGCGGCTCGCGCAGCTTGCCGGTGAGGATCTCGCAGACCTGCTCGGACCACAGGAACTGGCTCTCCAGGTAGACGAGCGACTCGGCCGAGCGCAACGCGCGCGTGTAGGCCTCGAGGATGCAGAAGTCGCCATGCGGGATCGCGTCGTAGACCTTCTCTGGGACCGTCCTCACGACCTGGAGCTCGACCCCGCCGGCGCTCGGCGGCGGTGGGGTCGGGGCGAGCTCCTCGCCCGCCGCCTCGCGCCAGCGCGTGGCGAAGTGCGCAGCGACGTCGGCGACCGCCGGGCCGCTGATGAGGCTGGACGCGTCGTGCCACCCCAAACGACTGCGCATCGGGTGGTCGCTGGAGTCGAAGCGGTCACCTCCGAGCGAGGTCAGGTCGATTCCGCCGACAAACGCGACCTCTCCGTCGACGATCACGAGCTTCTCGTGGTGGCAGTGCATCGGGCGCTCGTGGACGTCGAGCGCGCAGCGCACGCGCGAGCCGCGGAGCAGGCGCTCGCGGGCTTCGCGCACTTCGCTGCGGTCGGGCGTGAACGCGCGCAGCGGCGCGCCGCCCCAAAGCAGCACGCGCACCTCGACGCGCTCGGCCAGCTCCGCCAGTAGCTCGCGCAGCTCGCGGGCGCCGTCGTCGCGCGTGAGGCCGAACTCGGGCGTGATGTGCCAGCCGGCGATGTGCACGTGCGATCGCGCGCCGGCGAGCGCCTGGGCGATGCGCGGCAACGCCTGTGCGCCGTCGATGAGCACCTCGAAGGAGTTGCCGGCGCGTGGCGCGGGGTCGCCGGCGGCCCACAGCGAGCTCGACGGCGGCGGATCGAGCTGGGCGAGGCGCCCGGCGCGGCGCAGCCGGCGGCGATGGTGCGCCCCAACTGCCCGCTCGACGGCCTGGCCGGTCCAGGCGTCCACCTGCTTGAGCGGATGCGTCAGCATCCGCTCAACCTATCCGCAGCGTCCTGCGCGCGGCGCCAGGTCCCACGCCGGAGGCCTGCCGGCGGTAGCACCTTAGATCTCCTCGTCGATGCCGATGGCGCGCTCGAGCATCGGGTCGGCCTCTTGACCCTCGTTGCGGATCGTCTCGAGCATGCCGGTCGCGAGCGCGTCGAGCTTGCTCTGGATCGCCGCCTCGGCGCGGAGCTCGGCGTTCTTGAGCAACGCGACGAGCAGCAGCGTCACGGTCGTGATCAGGGTGCTGAGCGCCTGCTCGTATCCATCGCCTGCGTCGAATACGTAGCCGCCGAACCAGGCGAGCACGAGCAGCAGGCAGAGCGCGAAGAACAGCGGCGAGCTCGAGAAGTAGGAAACCCGCTGTGCGAGCCGGTCGAAGAAGCCGCGGCGGTCGGCTTCGCCGCGCTCGGTCGGATGCTTGAGCGACATCAGCTTCGCGGCGGCGGAGAGGCGAGTCTGGCCGTCGAGGTCACCGGCTCAGCGTAGCGGCCGTTCCTTGCCCTGCTCGAGCTGCGCGGCGATGCGCGCGAGCGCGAGCCGGCAGACAGCGAGGTATGCGAGCGCGGGCAGCGGAACGCTGAAGCGCACCCGGCAGCCGCCTGGCGCCGCCTCGACGCGATGGCTTGTCGCCGGTACCCCATGGACCGACCACGACCAGCAGTGCGGGGGCTCAAAGCGGGTGATCGTAAATGGCAGCCACACCCCAAGCGGGGTGCGAACGCGCCCGCGCAGCCCGGCGCTCAGCATCGCGTCGGCGGGCTGGACGGCGCTCACGCTCGGGCCCCACGACGGCCAGCTGCGCGTGTGCGCGATCAGCTCCCAGGCGGCCTCGGGCGAGGCTTCCACGAAGCGGCCGACCGAAGGCATGCGCAGAAGTCGCCGGCTGCAGCTAGGTTTTCGCGCGCGTCGCGGGCGCGCGCTTTGCGGTTTTGCGCTTCGCAGGCCGCGTGTTTGCGGGCCGGCCGCTCGCAGACCGGCCGTTTGTAGATCGGCTCTTTGCGGGTTTGGGCGCCGGCTTGGCGACGCCGAGCAGGATCTGCTCGATCTCGGTCAGCGCCTCGCCCATGTAGAGGGCGAGACGTTGCAGATGCGGGAGGCTGTCGCGCGCGCCGGTGAAGCCGAAGTTGAGCGTGCCGGCATAGCTGACGCAGGTGATGTTGAGAGCGTTGCCGTGCAGCAGCAGCGACAGCGGGAACAGCGCGTCCAGTCGCGCGCCGTTGAGGTAGAGCGGCGTGCTCGGGCCGGGCACGTTGGAGATGGCGACGTTGAACGGCACCGGCGTGCGCCCGGCGAGGCCGGCCATCAGCCCGGCGATGTAGGGACCGTTGATGAGCAGCGTGTACGAGGTGCGCGCCTCGGAGGGGAGCGCGCTGAGGTGGCGCTTGGCCTCGGCGGTCGAGCGCCTGACAGCATCCAGGCGCGCGCGTGGGTTGGCGACGTTGGTGCCGAGCTCAGCCACCATGATCCCGATCGCCGTTCCCATCGACTGGTCCTCGGCGTCGCGCAGGTTGACGGGGATGCCGGCGGTGAGCGGGCTGTCGGGCACGCGCGCGTGCTCGATCAGATAGCGGCGCAGGGCGGTGCCGCTGAGGTAGAGGACGATGTCGTTGAGCGTGCAGTCGGCCCTCCTGGCGAGCGTCTTCAGCTGCTCCAGCTCGTACTGCTGCGTGGCGAAGCGGCGCTGGCCGCCGAGGCTGCCGCCGAGCGCGGAGTCGGGAGCGCGATAGGGCGCCTGCAGCGCCCGGTCGTCGATCGCCGCACGCGTCAGGTCGAACGCGGCGCGCGAGAGGCCGGCGAGGCCGACAGCGCCGTCGCGCACGGCGCCGAGCGCGCTGCTGAGCGGGTTGCCGCGCTCCGTGCCTGGCTGCTCGGTGCGCTGCGAGCGCTCGCCTGCGCCGACCGTCCAGAACGCCGGCATGTTGCGCTTGGCCGGGTCGGGGGAGAGCGCGCGCATGAGCAGGCGCATGCCCGAGACGCCGTCCACGAGCGAGTGGTGCATCTTGCTGTAGAGCGCGAAGCGGTTGCCTTCGAGCCCCTCGATCAGGTGCACCTCCCACAGCGGGCGATGCAGGTCGAGCTGGTGGCTGTGCAGGCGCGAGACGAGGATCCCGAGCTCGCGCTGGCCGCCAGGGTGCGGAAGCGCGGAATGGCGAATGTGGTAATCGAGGTCGACGTCGCGCGTCTCGCGCATCAGCGGCAGGCGTCCCCCGAGCAGAGGCCCGTCGACGAGCTTGAGGTTCCAGGGCGGCGGGATCGCGCGCGCCTCGCGCATCCGTTCGAACTCGCGCCGGAGGTGGTCCAGCGGGGCGCCGTCGGGCAACGTGAGCTCGAACAGCGCGCCCACGTGCATCGGCGTATCGCGCGACTCCAGCGCGAGCCAGACGGCATCCAACGGTGGGATCTGCCTCATTGCCTCGCTCTCCTCCTCCTGCGACGCTTCACGCCGCGCAAGCCTACCCGCTCACGGACGCGTGGCGCTCAAACGTCAACCGTGGCTCCTGCTGCCAGGCGCGCCGCCGACTCCGGGTCGTGCGATGGGAGGTACACGGTCGGGTGCGCGGCGCAGTGGGAAAGGATCGTCTCGAGCGTCGCGACGTGGACCTTCGGGTCGGGCCCGATCGCGTCGGCGCGGCGTGCGTGGAGCTGCTCGAGCGTGTCGGTCACGTCGCCTGCGAGCATCACGTGGCGCCCGGAATCGTCGACGCAGATCACGGAGATGTGCCCCGGCGTGTGCCCCGGGGTCGCGACGGCGACGATCCTGCCGTCGTCGCTGAGCGCGCGACTGTGCTGGAACGCACCAAATGGACCGCCGTCGAGCACGAGCGGCGCGGGAGCGAAGCCCGGCGGCAGCGGCTGGCGCAGCACGCGGCGCATCAAGCGCGGGAAAGGGGTGGCGAGGAACTCCAGCTCCGCCTCGCTCGCTCGCACGGGGGCGTCTACGTGGAGGAGCCCGTCGACATGGTCGCCGTGGTGGTGGGTGAGGATCACCTCGGAGATGTCCTCTGCGGAGATACCTGCGCCCGCGAGCGCCGCCGGCAGCTCTTGCTCGGGGGCGACTTCGAAGCGGGCGAACGGGACGTTGCTCACCGACGCGCACTCGCCGCTATCGAGCAGCAGCAGTCGTCCGTCGTGCTCGATCACCCAGCAGTGGATCGGCAGCGGCTGCGACCACGGCCCCGGGAGGAACAGGTCGAGCTGGCGGCGCAGGCCACTGCTCGCGAACAGGAAGGAGTGCTTGACGCGCACTGTGCCTGTTTGGAGGGGATAGATCTGCATGCCCAGGCGAGCCTACCGGCACGTGGTCGTGTCCGCGTGATTCTCCTCATGCCTTGAAAAGGGCACCGGCTGCGAGGTCGACCAGCAGATCGTCTGAGCCTGATGCGACACCGCTTTCGGCGCGGTGCGTCGTAGGCCCAGTCAGAGTGAGCCTTCCGAAGCATTTGGAGGGTTCCAGTCGGTGGGGTGTCGTGGGGGTTGTACGGACTAGACAGCGGGCCAATGTTGTTTGTGTCAATTTTCGACGTTTGGCCGTCCCGGAGTGCCTCACGAACCGCCACCCTTGTTGCATGAACCGCCTGCTGATCCTTTTGCTCGTCGTTTGTTTCGCCATCGCCTGCGTGCCCGGTGCTGCCTTCGCGACGCCTGCCTCACCGGCGCAGGAAACTGCAGAAGAAGCCGTCGAAGAAGGGGAAGAAGCAGCCGAAGAGGCGGCCGCCCCGATGAGCTTTGCCGCTACGCCGGTCCAGGCACGTGACCAAGGCCACATCGAACATCTGAAAGAAATGATTGCGAAGTACCGGGCGAGCCTGAAGTTCACGCGGACGCTGCCGCACACGACGACACGCTGGCTGCTGCATCGGCCCAACAAACGGCTCAAGATCAAAGCTTGTCGAACGCAGATTCGCTATCTGCGCAGTTTGGCTAGCTGATCGCGGGCTGCTTCGAGCCGCTCAGCTAAAGCCCGTTCCCCCTGCGCTCGCCATCGATCGTCGCGTCATAGGCACGCGTAGGGCGCGAGGCGGGGTCGCTCAGACAAGCGAACTGCGAACAGCGAGCCGCCCTGCAGTCGACAGGTGACCGACGCCGGGAGCGGCCGATCGATGCGTCGCTAGCCAAGCTCTGACTGCCCGCCGAGCGAGAGCTTTCGGGAGATGACCGCGCCCCTCAGCGACCTGCCAGCGCGCCCAGCCCGTCGCGGTTGTTCGCACGAGCGTGCCGATGGCTGCGGGTGAGTGGCACGGGGTCCACGAGCTCTCGCATTGGGGATCTCCTATACGGTCCCTCCAAATGCTTGAAAGCAGGGTCAAGGAGGAAGCGGTGCTGAGAAGCGGAGCATGGGGGTGTCGTAGCGCGCTGGGCGGGAACCTCGGCGTGGCCAGCGTGCTCGCTACGGCGGCAGCGACGCTCGTTTGCCTCAACACGGCCGGAACGGCGAGCGCCGCGCCCGAAGGGATCCAGAAGATCCAGCATGTGGTGACGATCATGCAGGAGAACCGCTCGTATGACTCTTACTTCGGCACGTATCCGGGAGCCAACGGAATACCAGCGGGCGTGTGCGTGCCCGACCCGAAGTTCGGTGGCTGCGTGGCGCCATATCACATCTCCAAGGACAGGAACGTCGGAGGTCCCCATGGGCACTTCAGTGCGCTCAACGACATCAACGGCGGCAGCATGGACGGCTTCGTCGCTCAGGCGGAGGCCGGGAAAGACTGCAGTGGTAACGGCGAAGGGTGCAGTCAGTGCAATCAGCCGGAAGCCAAAGCGGAAGCGTGTGGAGAAGTGATGGGCTACCACGACGCGAGGGAGATCCCCAACTACTGGAGCTACGCGCAGAACTTCGTGCTCCAGGACAACATGTTCGAGCCGTCGACGACTGCGAGCCTGATATCGCACAACTACATGGTGTCTGAGTGGAATGCGAACTGTCCCACCGGCGATGCCAACCCGATCGACTGTGTCAACGATGTCAATGGCAGCACTGGCACGAAATCACGCACCTGGACCGACGTCACGTATCTGCTCGCCAAGGCGCACGTCAGTTGGCGGTACTACATCTATGAAGGCGGAGAGCCCGATTGCGAGTCAGATGAAGCGAGCAGTTGCGAAGTGGCGAAACAGGGTCCCAAAACACCTGGCATTTGGAATCCGCTGGCCTCCTTCACCGATGTCCAGGAAGATGGTCAACGAGGAAACATCCAATCGCTCACGCACTTCTACGAAGCCGTTCACGACCAGAGCGGATGCGGGCTGCCGAGCGTTTCTTGGATCGACCCGAAGGACGCCGTCTCGGAGCATCCTGACTCGCTGGTTTCGCGTGGCCAGGCGTATGTCACGACGCTGATCAACTCGATCATGCGCAGCCCATGTTGGGGAAGCACGGCAATCTTCCTCTCATGGGATGACTGGGGCGGCCTATATGACCACGTGATTCCACCCGTCATCGATGCCAACGGTTATGGGTTGCGGGTGCCGGGATTGCTCATCAGCCCGTATGCCAAGGCCGGCCTCGTCGACCACCAGCAACTGAGCCACGACGCCTATCTGAAGTTCATCGAGGACGACTTCCTCGGAGGAGCGCGACTGGACCCGGCGACCGACGGACGCCCGGACCGCCGTCTGGCCGTCCGTGAGCAAGCCCCAGGGCTCGGCGATCTGGCAGGCGAGTTCGACTTCAGCCAGTCGCCGCGACCGCCGGTCATCCTCTCGCCACATCCCGAACCCGGGCCAGCTTCCGAACCGCCGGGCGGCCCGCCGATAGCGCCTGCGGTCGAAACGGTCACTGCGTCGTCGCTGACACGCACCTCGGCGAACCTGAACGCCACGGTGAATCCGAACGGGAAAACCGTCAGCGACTGCCATTTCGAATATGGCACCTCGGTGTTCTATGAATCCAGTCAGCCTTGCAGCTCGTTGCCTGGCTCGGGTCGGAGTCCGGTGCAGGTCTCGGCGGCCGCTAGCGGCCTGATCGCCAACACCACTTATCACTTTCGAGTGGTCGCCACCAACGAAAGCGGGACTGGCTACTCCTTGGACGGGACGTTTATGACGCTACCGAATCCTCCGGAAGTCACCCTCGTGACCCCCGCCTCAGGCCCTGAATTTGGGGGTGCCGCCGTCGCCATCGATGGTGCCAATTTGGGAGGAGCGACGGCGGTCAAGTTCGGCTCCACCGACGCCGCCAGCTTCACGATCGGATCCGAAGGCTCGATCACAGCAGTCGCTCCGGCCGGAACCGGCACGGTCGATATTTCTGTGACGACTTCGGGAGGCGCGAGCACCAGCGTCTCGGCGGACCGGTTCACTTACGTCCCGAGGCCTGCGGTCGTGAAGGTATCGCCCGGCCAGGGTCCGGTCGGGGGCGGCACCACGACGAACATCACCGGCAGCAACTTCGGCGGCGCCACTGCGGTGAAGTTCGGCTCCTCCAGCGCCACCAGCTTCACCGTCAAGTCGACGACGTTGATCACCGCTGTCTCACCGGCGAGCAGGGCGGGAGTGGTCGACGTATCTGTTGAGTCGTCGGGCGGCAGCAGCCTCCCATCCGCCAATGGTCAGTTTACGTTCCGACCGATCGTCAGCAGTCTCAGCCCGAGCGCCGGGTCCAGCGCAGGAGGAACCAAGGTGACCGTGACGGGAACTGGGTTTGGGCTCCCCGCGGGATCGACGACGATCAGATTCGGCTCCACGAATGCCACTGGCGTCAGCTGCACCGCGACTACGACTTGCACGGGTTTTACACGAGCGCACGCGGTGGGTGCGGTGGACGTGAAGGTGACAGTTGCAACGGCGAGCAGTGCAACGACGCCTGGGGATCAGTTCACGTTCTACTAGCCACTCGGCTTGCCCGCTGCCGGTCGCTCGCCGCGCCTACTGTCGCTGTCTTGAGAGCTCGGCCATCTGCTGAAACGCGAGGAGCGGGCTGATCGCCTCGTGCTCCTCGTTCAACTCACCGTAGATGTTCGCGATGTTGACGACCAGCCGCTCCGCCTCGCCCCAGTCGGCCCAGCGGTCGAGCGCCAGCGAACGCGCAGCCTGCATCGCGCTCATGCCCTGCTGGTGTCGTATGCGCGCCTCGGAGTAGAGATATTCGAAGTAACCCTTGAGCTCGTGGACGGCAGCAGTCGTGCTCGGTGGGCCGTGCCCGGGGACAATCACCTGAGGATCGAGGGCGAGGATTCGATCGCACGCTGCGATCCAGTTGGATATCGGCCCCGCCCACGCAATCGGATGGGCACCTGAGAAGAGGATGTCCCCAGAGAAGATCACCCGATCGTCAGGAACATGGACGAGTGTGTCACCACGCGTGTGAGCGGGTCCAACCTCCAGCAGGCGCAACTCGCGATCGCCGACGCGCATCGAGAGTTCCCCGTCGAAGGTCCGAGCGGGCAGGGCCAGCTCGATGCCGTCGAAGTCGAACGCGCCAAAGCAGCGCAAGAAGAAGGCCCCGAGCTCACCCATCTGCGGCGCTTGCTCGAGCAGCGTCGCCATCGTGGCGGGCGGTAGATCGCTCATCTCGGCTGCCGTCCGCCGGGATGCGACGATCACGGCGTCGCCGACGAGTTGATTGCCGTAGCAGTGGTCGCCGTTGGCGTGCGTGTTCACGAGGGTGTCGATGCGCGCCGCGGCCGGTACGGCGCGGCGCATCGCGCTGAGCATCTCCTCGGTGAGGCGCAGATCGAACAGCGTGTCGACCAGCAGCGTGTGCTCACCGTCGACGATCAGCCCTGCGTTGCTCCAGCCCCAGCCGCCGTCCGGCTGCAGGTAGGCGTAGAGGCCGTCTCCCACCTCCTCCAGGCCCTTCGCGTAGCGCATCTCAGAACAACACCGGGCGGGCTGGATCCTTCATCGCTCGGAGAGCCTACCCCGCCGGGCGCTAGGAACTGGTTGAGCGTCGAGAACGCCCAAGCCGAGCCGTGAGCGAAGCCCAGCAGCGGACTCGAACCGCTGACCCCTTCCTTACCATGGAAGTGCTCTACCAACTGAGCTAGCTGGGCGGGAGACGGCACTGTACCGCGCCTGCCGCGGGCCGAGGATCGTTGGCCCGCGGCGCCGGGCTGAACGCCGGCCGTCGGTCTACTCGCCGGCCGGCGTGACGGTGGTGACGGGCAGCCCCAGGCCGGTGACCTTGCTCGGCAAATCGAGCTTCAGCCAGTGCGAGATCTTGGTGGGCAGCGTCGAGATGATTACCTCGTCGAACCCGCGCAAGTTGATCGCGTCTTCGATCGCCGACAGCGGTGAGGTGGACCCGACGATCCCCTCGACCGGCGATCCGGCGGCGTCGCTCAGTGCGGGCAGCGCTCGCTCGATCACCTCCTTGGCGTCTCCGCCTCCCTGATCCTCAGGATCGACGATCTTGTGCAGGCCGGGCGCCGAGTTGGGGACGAGCAGCGTGAAGGCGGCCTTGCTCTGCCTGGCGCGCTCGCGAATCGCATCGATCAGCGGTTGCGTAGCGGCCGTCCTGTATGCGACCACAAGCACCCGTGCGGGTGTCTCTGAGGACTCCATGTCGGGAACTCCTTTCCATGCCGTGTGGGCCGATCATGCCAGCCGCAGCGTGGCTAGGCTGGGGCCATGCGCGTGCTCGTGAGTGAGGGCTCCGTCGAAGTGCTGCTTTCGCGATGGCAGAAGGTGCTTGGGTTGATGCGCGACGTCAGGGTGTCGCGCGCCGACGTCGGCGATGTGAAGGTCGTCGAGGACCCGGTCCACGAGGCGATGATCACGGGCATGAAGGTGGGACTGCGCCTACCTTGGCTCTACTACGTCGCTCGCACGATCCGTCTCGACAGGGTTTTCGTCGTGCGCCGTGGGGTGCCGGCGTTGTCCTTCTCGGTGCGCAATCACGACCCGCTGCGGGCCGTGCTGGTCAGCACCGAGGACGCGCAAGAGCTCGCCCGGAGGCTGCGCTCCTCTTGAGGGGCACGGAGCCTGCGAGCCTGCCCGGAGCGATTCGCGCCTGCTGTTACCTCACGACGTCCGGATGGATCTGCCTGGGCCGGGGAGACGCCGATATCGAGCTACAGCTCGCCGGGCTGTGTGCGCGGAGGTAGCGAGGGCTCCACCCGCAACAGGCGGGCCGGCAACTTCGGCAGCCACCAGTTCCAGCGCCCGAAAAGCGAGATCACGGCGGGCACGAGCAGGGCGCGGATGACCGTGGCGTCGAGCATGATGCCGGCCGCGAGGCCGGTTGCCAGCACCTTGATTTCCGTCCCTGGGCCGGAGGCGAGCGAGACGAACGCGAGGAACAGGATCAGTGCCGCGCTGGTCACCAGCCTGCCGGTACGTCCGATGCCGCGGATGACCGCCGTATCGGTGGAACCGGTGGCGTCATACTCCTCGCGCATGCGCGCGAGGATGAACACCTCGTAGTCCATCGACAGTCCAAACAGGAACGCGAACACCATCAGCGGCAGCCATGCGTTGATCGAGCCGGTTGCCGGGATGCCCCAGATCAGGTCGGACCCGTGTCCGCGCTGCCAGACCAGGTCGAGCACCCCCCACGCGGCAGCGACGCTGATCAGGTTGAGCACGACGGCCTTCAGCGGCAACAGCAGCGAGCGGAAGGCCCGCGCAAGCAGGATGAACGTGATGATCGCGATCAGGGCGATCATCAGCGGGAAGTTGCCGTAGACGGCATTGATGAAGTCATCGTTCTGCGCGGCCAGCCCACCGAGGCGGACCTCGCCCCCGGCGTTGTGAGCGGCGTCGCGCACCCGGCCCAGCGTGTCGCGCCCGCTGGAGGATGAGCCGTCGGAGATCGAGAAGGCGTCGACGACGGCCGCGCCGGCATGGCGCCACTGCGGCGAGACGGGGGCGACGGCGCCATACACGCCCGGTACGGCTGCCATTGCCGCGGCCACCGTCTCCGGTGAGGTTGTGCCTTCGACGGGCGCCTCGTTTGGCAGCAGCACGCCGGGCCCGATGCCGGATCGCTCGAGCGCGAGCAGACCCTGCTTGGCGTCGCCCTTCTGGGCGATCGTGTCGACGCTCGGGTTTCCGGGCTGCAGGTTGATGGCGGCGATGAGCAGGGCCGCGAGAATCGCAGCGGCACCGATCGCGGCGATCCAGCGGCGGCGCACGACGAGCTCCGCCCATCTGGTCCACGACCTGCTGGCGTTGTCGTCGCTGCGCACGTGCGGCCAATCCAGGCGCGAGCCGATCTTGCTCAGCACGACGGGCAGCAGCGTGACGGCGACGATCACGCTGATCAGCGGGATCAGCATGCCGCCGTAGCCGACCGAGCGCAGGAACGGCAACGGCAGCGCCACGAGCGCGAGCAAGCCGATCGCAACGGTCGTGCCGCTGAACACGACGGCGCGACCTGCGGTCGCCATCGCCCGCTGGATTGCCTCGTCCCCGTCGAGGCCATGCGCGCGCTCCTCGCGCCAGCGCACCACGACGATCAGCGCGTAGTCGATCGAGACGCCCAGGCCGATCAGCGCGATCAAGAACTGCACGATCGGCGAGATTTCTGTGAACGTTGTCAGGCCCCAGACGACGAGGAAGGTCGTGAGGATCGAGACGACAGCCATGATGATCGGGACGATCGCAAGCAGCGATGCGAACACGAAGGCGAGCACGAGCAGCGCGCCGAGGCCGCCGAGCAGCGCCTCGAGCAGCACCCCGCTGCCTCCGCCGCCGCTGCCATTCTGGACCTGCAGCGCGTCGAAGCCGGTGAGATGCACGGGCGCCCCGGCGACGGTTGCGCCCTTCAGCGCGGCGGTCGCTTTTTCGGCCGCTTTGGGGTTGTTTTCAAAGGCCTGTGTGCGGTCCGGCGGCGGGTAGTCGACGATAAATGTCGTGTGCCGGTCCTTGGAGACGAACGCTGGACTACGGGTGCTCGCGTAGCCCGCGATGCGGCTGCCTGGGAGTGTCCGCTGCAGGCGTGCTTCGAGGCCGCGCAGCTCCGCGACCGTGGCCGCGGAGCTCTCCGCCCGACCGGCGGGCAGCGTCACGACGGGTAGCAGCGGTGCGCCGTTGCCGCCCGTGCCACGGAAGTCGTGGGCGATCTGCTGGTTGGTGACGAAGCCCTCCTTCCCGGGAACCGAGTACTTCTGTGTGAGCGCCTTGGTGGCCGAGCCGGCAGAGGCCATGCCGATCAGCGTGACGATCAGCCAGAAGGCGACGACGATGCGCTTGTGCGCGAGAACCCAACGAGTCAGAGGTGCCATGCGCCTTCCTTCGGTCGGTTCGCCGGGAGGCGGTTGCCCGAGGCGGATCTCATCGGCGCGCAGGAGACTCGCTCGGCGACGGGAGCACTCTACTCGTGGTCTGACGCGGGCGCGTGGCCGTTAGGCTCGTGCGCTGGCGGCCGCACTTCGGCCACGCCGCGTCCAGCGATCGCGGTCAGATGTGGCGAAGCCGAGCGCACCGGTCGATCAAGGCGATCAGGAGGCCTCATGCAGATCACGCGAAACTCACTCGACAGCACTCCCGGACCGAGCGACTGGTTCACGGGCACCGTCTACATCGACCCAGTCGCGGCGCCCTCGGAGCCGTCCCGGCTCTCGGCCAGCAGCGTCCACTTCACCCCAGGCGCTCGGACCGCCTGGCACACCCACCCGAACGGCCAGACCATCTTCGTCACGGAGGGGCTCGGGCTGTGCCGGCGAGAGGGCGGGCAGATCGAGGTCATCCGCCCCGGCGACCGCGTCTTCTTCGAGGCCGGGGAGAACCACTGGCACGGGGCGGCGCCGGGGCGCTTCATGACCCATCTCGCCATGCACCAGGTCGACGCGGACGGGAACGCGGTCGTATGGGGCGAGCACGTCAGCGACGAGGAGTATCGGGCGGCGGCGGGTGAGACGCGATGAGGCTTCCGCACGATGTCCTCGGAAAAGGGCGACCGCTGGTTCTCTTGCATGCCGGAGTAGCCGACCGCACGATGTGGTCCGAGCACCTGCGCCCGCTCGCCGATCGCGGCTTTCAGGTTGTGGCGATGGATCTGCCGGGGTTCGGAGAGGCTCCCGTTTCGACCGATGAGGACGCGCCGTGGCGCGACGTCATTGAGACGCTGGACGCGATCGGCATCGAGCGAGCGGCGTTTGTCGGCAACTCATTTGGTGGTCTCGTGGCACAGAGGGTGGCTGTGCTGGCACCCGAGCGTGTGGACACGCTGGTGTTGGTCTCCAGTGGGGCATCGGGGATTGAGCCAAGCCCTCAACTGCAGGCGGCATGGGAGGCCGAGGAGAGCGCATTCACAGAAGGCGATGTCGAGGCGGCCCTACAGTCGGTCCTCGACACGTGGACGCTTGCGGGCGCGCCGGAGCAGTTGCGCGAGAGGGTTGCGAGCATGCAGCGCCGCGCGTACGAGCAGGGCGAGGCTCCGGAGGACCGTCCGGAGGGTAAGGACCCTCTGGAGGACAACCTCGACGCGCTCGCGCGAGTAGATGTCCCGGTGCTGATCGTCGTGGGCGAGCACGACATGGTCGATTTCCAGCTGGCGGCAGACGCGCTGGCGGACGCACTTCCGAACGCGCGCCGGGTGACGCTGGCGGGAGCGGGACACCTGGCTCCGCTGGAGGAACCGCAGGAGTTTCGCGAGTTGCTGCTGTCGTTCCTGGCGTAGCGCGGAGCGCTGGATGGCGGGGGCAGGATTCGAACCTGCGAAGGCAGAGCCAACGCGTTTACAGCGCGTCCCCTTTGACCGCTCGGGAACCCCGCCGGGGGCGGCGGACAGTTTAGGGCCTTCGTTGCCGGCCGGCGTCCGCCTGCGCCTGCGGCCGTCGAGCGTGCCGGGCGGCGGGCCCGACCGGGTGCGCAGGGCTGGTTAGGAGGCCTCGCGCAGCTGTTGGGCGTCGGGGAGCGTCTGCAGCTTTTTGAGCGTGCGGTTCTCGATCTGGCGCACGCGCTCGCGCGTGATGTTGAACGCGCGGCCGACCTCCTCGAGCGTGCGCGCCCGCCCGCCGACGATTCCGTAGCGCAACTCGAGAACCTCGCGCTCGCGCCGCGGCAGCGAGGCGAGCACGCGCGTGATGTTCTCGCGTCGCAGCGCCTCGGAGGCGATCTCGAACGGCGACTCGGCAGAGACGTCCTCGACGAAGTCGGCCAGCGCGGAGTCGTCCTCCTCGCCCATCGGTTTCTCCAGGGAGATCGGCTGCTGGGCGAGGCGCAGCACGTCGCGCACCTCACGCACCTCGCATTCGAGCTCGGCGGCGATCTCCTCGTTGCTCGGTTCGCGCCCAAGCTGCTGGATAAGTGCGCGCTCGGCGTTGATCAGTTTGTTCAACCGCTCGACCATGTGGACGGGGATGCGAATCGTGCGCGCCTTGTCGGCGAGCGCGCGACTCACGGCCTGGCGGATCCACCAGGTCGCGTACGTGGAGAACTTGTAGCCGCGGCGATGGTCGAACTTCTCGACTGCGCGGATCAGCCCGAGCGAGCCCTCTTGGATCAGGTCGAGGAACGTCAGGCCGCGCCCGACGTAGCCCTTGGCGATCGACACGACGAGGCGCAGGTTGGCCTCGACCATGTGCTGCTTGGCGCGCATGTCGCCACGCTCGATGCGCTTGGCCAGGGCGACCTCCTCCTCGGCGTTGAGCAGCGGCACGCGCCCGATCGAGCGCAGGTACAGGCGCAGTGAGTCGAGGCTCGGATCGACGGTCAGGTCGGCTTCGGCACGCTTGAGCCGCTGAAGGCGCTCGCGCAGTCCGTGGGTTTCCTCCTCGGCCTCCTCCTCGGACTCCTCATCGGCGAGCGCCGGGTCCTCTGCCGCTGGCTCCTCGCCCGTCGCGATCCCATTCGCCTGGAGCTCTGCCGCAGGCGCCTCGGCGTCGAGGATCTCGATGGCGTGCTCCTCGAGGTAGCTGAACAGGTCTTGCGCCTGCTCGCTGCTCAGCTCCGCCTCCTCGATGGCCGCGCGCAACACCGCGCCGCTGAGCTGCCCGCGTTCGCGTGCGCTCGTAAGGATTCCCTGCAGCTCCTCCACCTCGACCACGGTGTTCGCGGTCACGACTGCACCCTCGCGCTTCTCCCTCAACCTGGACCCCCTGATCATCCGGCTTTGCGCTGGTTCTGATCGTCCGTTTGGCCGAGAGCGGATTGATACCAGAATCCACGCCGAGCGTGGCCGGCTGCTTCGCACCCGCATCGCGCGCACGCGCCCGCGCTACGCTGGCAGGCGTGCAGGGGACCTCCTCAAGCGCTCCGTCGGCGGCTCCTTCGGGAGCCGGAGAGGATGTCCAGTCGCGCGCTCCGCGAGTGCCGCTTGGACTCTCACGCGTAGGCGTCACGGGCGTGGAGAAGGTGATCCACATCCGCGATGAGCTGTTCTTCGCGCGTCTGGAGTGCTTCGTGGACCTGAGCGGGGAGCAGAAGGGCGCGCACATGTCGCGCTTCGAGGAGGTCGTCAACGAGACGATCGGCGAGGTCGTGCTGAGCGAGTCGCCGTTCCGCGCGGAGACGCTTGCGCAGCGGATCGCCGAGCTCGTGCGCACGCGCCAGGGAGCCGAGCGCGCGGAGGTCACGATCGCCGCCCGCTACCCCGAGCACAAGCCTGCACCTGTCTCCAACATCCAGACGCAGGAGATCTACACGCTGTATGGGCGAGCGGTGGCGTACGAACGCGGCACCCGCCGCACTGTCGGCGTGTCGGCGACGGGTATGACGGCGTGCCCGTGCGCGCAGGAGCTGGTCGCCGGGCGCGCTCGAGAGCGACTGGCAGTGGACGGCTTCTCTGAGGATGAGATCAAGCGCATCCTCGAGCGTGTGCCGGTGGCCACGCACAATCAGCGTGGTCTGGCGACGCTTCACATCGGCTGCATCGAGGAGTGCGTCGCGGAGATCGACGCGGCTGCGCTGCTGAAGATCGCCGAGAGCAGCATGTCCTCGGAGATATACGAGCTGATGAAGCGCTCCGACGAGGTGGAGGTCGTGGAAAAGGCGCACCGCCGCCCGCGTTTCGTTGAGGACTGCGTGCGCGAAATGGTCGCAGGGGTCGTGCTGGGGTTCCCCGAGCTGGACGGGCGCAGCTTTGTCTCCGCGCGCCAGGAGAACCTCGAGACGATCCACCAGCACAACGTCGTGGCCGAGCGCCACGGCCTGCTCGGCGAGCTGCGCACGGAGATCGACTCAGGCACGCCGGTCGCGCGTCAGACGAGCCTCGAGCAGTGGCTCGACGCGGGCTCGCCTGTCCTCGGCGCCTGACCGGTCCGCGGCGGGCCGCGAGCCGCGCCGGACCCTGACCCACGCGACTGCGAAGTGCGGCTCAGCCGCCGGCGCCGCGAGCTTGGGCCTGCTGCATGCGCCGGCGCATGCCAAAGAAGTAGTCGAGGCCGGAGAGCACGGTCACGGCGACGGTCAGATAGAGCAGGGCGGAGACCCACAGCGGTTCGCCGTGGACGGCGATCACGGCGAGGATGGCGGCGATCTGCAGGCACGTCTTGACCTTGCCGAACATGCTCGCGGCGATGACGACGCCGGCCTGCGTGGCGCCCATGCGCAGCACGGTCACGGCGAGCTCGCGGGTGATGATCACCATCGCCACCCATGCGGCGAGGCGATGCAACGACACGAGGGCGACGAGCGCAGCGACGATCAGCAGCTTGTCGGCGAGTGGGTCCATGAGCTTGCCGAAGTTGGTGATCGACCCGCGCGCCCGCGCGAGATAGCCGTCGACGAAATCGGTCAGCGAGGCGAGCGCGAACACGATCGCCGCGAGCACGTCGCCGGCCGGCGTGTTGCCGAGCAGCGCTACGACGAGCACGGGCACGAGCATGATCCGCAGCACGGTCAGGACATTGGGTAGGTTCAGAGGGAACACGCCGACCGACTTTATCTCCGCTAGCGAAAGGAAGACGCATGAAGACGCGCACGCTCGGCCCGGGTGGCCCGGAGGTCTCTGAGATCGGTCTCGGATGCATGGGGATGTCGGCTTTCTACGGGCAGGCGGACGAGGGCGAGGCGCGAGCGACGATCGCGCGCGCGCTCGATCTCGGCTGCAACTTCTTGGACACGTCTGACATGTACGGGCCGCACACAAACGAGCGGCTGCTCGGCAGCGCGATCGCCGATCGCCGCGACGATGTCTTCCTGGCCAGCAAGTTCGGCATCAAGCTGATCAAAGACGACGACCTGATCAACCGTACGGTGGACGGCAGCCCGGAGTACGTGCACAGCGCATGCGACGCCTCGTTGCAGCGCTTGGGCACGGACCACATCGACCTCTACTACCAGCACCGCGTCGACCCGAAGACGCCGATCGAGGACACGGTCGGGGCGATGGCCGAGCTGGTGCAGGCAGGCAAGGTCCGCTACATCGGGCTCTCGGAGGCAAGCGCGGAGACGATCCGCCGCGCGCACGCGGTACATCCGATCACGGCGGTGCAGACGGAGTACTCGCTGTGGACGCGCGACGTCGAGCAGGAGATCCTGCCGACGCTGAACGAGCTGGGAATCGCGCTGGTCGCGTACTCGCCGCTCGGGCGCGGCTTCCTCTCGGGCCGCTTCACCTCGCCGGACGAGCTGGAGCAGAGCGACTACCGCCGCCACGGCCCGCGCTTCACAGGCGAGAACCTCGAGAAGAATCTGGCGCTGGCGCAGCGCGTGCGCGAGCTTGCGGAGGAACGCGGGCTGCAGCCGGGGCAGCTCGCGCTCGCGTGGGTGCTCGCGCGCGGAGAGCACATCGTGCCGATCCCGGGGACCAAGCGGGTCTCCTATCTCGAGCAGAACCTGGCCGCCTCGGAGGTTCGCCTCAACGAGGAGGACGTAGAGGCGATCGCGCAGGCTGTGCCGGCAGCGGCTGGCGAGCGCTACCCGGAGGCAGTCATGCGCTCGGTCAACCTCTGAGCACCCCTGTATATACCTTCGCTACCGCAGTCTGAAAAAGCGAACAGCCGACCCACGCTCACCTCGCGTCTGAGACACGCGCTCAGCTCACCTCTCGTCACGACACGCGTTCACACGCGCCGCGCCGGCCACAGCACTGGATGCTCAATAGCCGACGGAGTAGAAGCTGATGTGCTTGCACCGGTCGAGCTTGTAGCGCGGCAGCGCGTGGTGGCTGGTGTAGACGGTCTGGTGCGGGTTTTCGCAGTGGATCACGCCGGAGTTCTCGTGCGCGTGGACGACGGTCTGCGGGTTGGTCCCGGTCCACACGTAGTTGACGGTGTCGTTGGCGTAGATGTAGTTCTTGCCGTTGCCGGCGCGGATCACGGCGGTCTGTTGCGAGGGGAATCCGGTGGGGTGGTAGTCGCCCCAGATCACATCACCGGAGTCGCCGCCATAGATCGTGTCGTCGCCGTAGCCGCCGAGCAGGTAGTTGTGCCTGCCGGAGACGCCGGTGAGCACGTTGCTACGACCGGCTGGTCCCTTGTCCATGACGAGGTGCTCGTTGGGTGGCCAGCCGGCGTGGCTGGTCATGGCGGCGGCGGCTGATACGAGCGCGAGGCCGGCGAGCAGTGCGAGCACGGCGAGCGCGAGCGCGCGTGAGAGGGGTTGGCCCTTTGAGGTGGAACGAGCGTTCATGGAAAGAAGGTCAGGGCTCCTGCGGTCGTTTGCAGTGTCGGAGCTTGACGCGGCCCTACTGCCATCGTCGCGGTCTTCGATACCCCTCATCGCAACGGGCTCAACTCGATCATGTGGCCACTGCGAGCCTGCCGCGGGCCGAACGGGAAGCGACTGCGGCTGGGGTGAGAACGCGCGCTCGGCGGGCGGCGACCATGTCGTTGCGGTCGCTACCGCTAGGGTGCGTCAATGCCGCTGATCCCCATGGTGATCGAGCGAACGGCGCGAGGCGAGCGCGAGTTCGACATCTATTCGAGGCTACTCAACGAGCGAATCATCTTCCTCGGCACGCCGATCGACGATCAGGTAGCGAATCTCGTGGTGGCGCAGCTGCTGCACCTGGAGAGCCAGGACCCGGACAAGGACATCTCGATCTACATCAACTCGCCGGGCGGGAGCATCTACTCGGGCCTTGCGATCTACGACACGATGAACTTCGTCAAGCCGGACATCGCAACGATGGTCGTGGGCGTGGCGATGTCGATGGGCTCGCTGCTGCTGGCGGGCGGCACGAAAGGCAAGCGTGCGGCGCTGCCGAACTCGCGCATCCTCATCCACCAGCCCTCGGCGGGCTTCCAGGGCCAGTCGACGGACATCGAGATCCACGCGCGCGAGATCCTCAAGGTCCGCGAGCGAATCGACGAGATCTACGCGCATCACACCGAGAAACCGACGGACGTCGTCCGCGCGGACATGGAGCGCGACCGCTTCTTCTCGGCCGAGCAGGCGCTCGAGTACGGTCTGATCGACCGCGTGCTCGAGAGCCACTGACGGCCTCGGGACTCTTGATGATGCGGCCGCAGGGCCGCCTGTTGCGTGCGTTGCGAGCAGCCATCGCGGAGCGTAGTTCGAGGGTGGGCGCGGGCGACTATGCTCGCGACGCACGATGTCCGCTCTGACGCGTTTCGAGCGCTCGGCGCTGCCGGCGATCGGGCTGCTTACGGCCCTCGCGGGAGTCGCTGACTACGGCGCATGGGCGGTGCTGCCCCGCTTCCTGCTGGCGACGCTCGCGCTCGCGGGCCTCGCGTGGGTAGTGTCGTTCGCCACCGAGCAGCTCGGCGAGCGCTTCGGGCCGGCGATCACCGGGATGCTGCAGTCGACGCTCGGCAACCTGCCGGAGCTGTTCGTCGTGATCTTCGCGCTGCAGAAGGGCGAGCTTGTCGTGGCGCAGACGGCGATCGTCGGCTCGATCCTCGCCAACGCGCTGCTCGTGCTCGGGCTCGTGATCGTGATCGGCGCGCGACGTTCGCCGGACGGCGTGATGCGGTTCTCAAAGCGCCTGCCGCGCGACACGGCGACGTTGCTGCAGGTGACGGTGTTCATCATCGTCCTGCTCGGCCTATCGCTCGGCTCGCACGACCCGGCCAGCCATCACGTCAAGGCGATCTCGGTGGTCGGCGCGATCTGCCTGCTGGTCGTCTACGTCTCGTGGGTCGTGCCGTATCTGCGCTCGGACAGCAGACCGGCTGCCGCCGCTGCGCCGGCGCCTGACACGGCCGCTGCGCCGCCGGCCGCCGCCTCCGGCGGCGCCGCCGCGAGCGCCGGGCCGAGCGCGGGTGCCACGCAGCCGGCAAGTGCGGAGAGCGCCTCCGGCCGGCGCCTGCCGCTCGGCCTGACGCTGGCGCTGCTGCTGGTCGCGGGGGCGGCCTCGGCGTTCGTCTCGGACTGGTTCGTCAACGGGCTGCGCCCGGCGATCGATCAGCTGCACGTCTCGCAAGCGTTTGCCGGCCTGGTGATCGTCGCGATCGCAGGCAACGCGGTTGAGAACGCGACCGGGCTGGTACTCGCGTGGAAGGGCCGCTCGGACCTGGCGATCTCGGTCGTGAAGAACTCGGTCGCGCAGATCGCGGCGTTCCTGTTTCCACTGCTCGTGCTGATCTCGTTCGCACTGTCGACGACGCTGACGTTCTCGCTCGCGCCGGTCTACATCGGCGCGCTCGTGCTGACGGCGCTTGCGCTCGCTCAGGTCACGGGCGACGGCGAGGCGGCTGAGTTCGAGGGCTGGGCGCTGGTCGCGCTGTACGTGATCCTCGGCACGCTCACGCTGTACGAGTGAACGCGGGCGCAGGTGCCGGGCGGGAGGACGGCGGCGGCGAGCGTCAGCCGGAGTCGACGGCGCCGGCGGCGGGAACGCCGCAGCCGTGCCCGCCGGCGTGGACCTGCGCGAGGCTCGGCGGGTCGTCGTTGAGCAGTTCGGACACGCTGACGGCGCGTAGGTGCTTGCGCTGTAGCGCGGCGAAGATCGCGATCATCGCGCGGATCGTCTGGCCGCGGTTCTCGTGCATGAGGATGATCGAGCCGGGGTGCATCCCGGCGATGACGTTGTGTTCGATGCGGGCGTAGTTGGCGCTGAGCGAGTCGGCGCTGTCGATCGTCCAGAGGATCTCGAGCAGCGCGCGCGCCCGCGCGATGCCGTCGATGCTCGCGTCATGCGCCCCGTAGGGCGGGCGGAACAGAAACACGGAGCCGCCGGAGGAGCGAGCGAGGTCCGTCTGCGTTCGAGCGATCTGTGCTTCGGCTTCGCTCGGTGCGAGGCTCGTCAGCAGCGGGTGGGTGAAGGTGTGGTCGCCGACGGCGCCGATTGCGCGCTCGGCGCGGGTCGCGCCGGGGAGCAGTGGGATGTTGCAACCGACGATGAAGAAGGTCGCGCGCACGCCGTGCTTGCGCAGCTTCGCGAGTATCAGGTGCGTGTACACGCCGGGGCCGTCGTCGAAGGTCAGCGCCACCTCTTTGCCGCGCGTGCCGGCGCAGTAGATCGGCTTGCCGAGCGCGACCAGCCGGGCGATCTCAGCGGTCTTGCTGTTGGCCGAGACCCGAGCGGCGGCACTTTTTCGCGACGTCTCGTGCGCACCTATCGCCGATGCGGAGGAGCCCGTGCGGGCGGCGCGGCGATGCTTGCTGGAGCCGCTGCTCGCGCGCAGCACGACGGCCAGCACGAGCACCGCTGCGAGCAGTGCGGTCGCGCCGGCGCGCCGGGGGCGCAGGCTTGCTCTGCGGGCATCGCTTGCGCGTGCTTGCGAGCGCGCGGGCGGCGCGGCGGCTGCTCGCGCCCAACCGATCGGGGTCGTGCACCGGGCCACGGTAGCGCCCGCCTGTGCAGGTCGGACCCACCCTGCAGGCAAGCGCGCTAAACTGCCCGTACCTCGCGCCTGGGCGGGGTTTTTCTTCGTCCAGGCCCGCCGCCCACTATTACGCAGGGAATCGACACATGGCCCGCGGAGACGTTCGAATCGCCATCACGCTCGCTTGCGAGGACTGCAAGCACCGTAACTATCAGACGAACAAGAGCAAGCGCAACAACCCCGATCGGATCGGGCTGCGCAAGTACTGCCGCTGGTGTCGCAAGCACACCAGCCACCGGGAGACTCGCTAGCGCGGGAGCGCAGCCGTGGCCCGTGACCGTAAACGCGCAAAGCAGCGCCGTGAGCGCCGAGCAACTCAGGCTGCTCGCACCTCGCAGGCGGCGAGCACGCCCGCCCGGGCAGACGTCCCGGGCGCGCTCGACCACGCCTCCGCGGACGCCGATGAGTTCGACGCGGCGCTCGTGCGCGGCGCGGGCGGCGTCACGGCCAGCCCCGAGGCGGTCGAGTCAGAGGCCGCCGAGCTCAGCGACGGCGCCGCGGACGAGCTTCAGCTCGCGGACTCGCCTCCGGGCGGAGGCGGCGGCGACGGTCGCAGCGGTGGGCACGGCGGTGGCGGTGGGGGCGAGGAGCGCCCGTCAGGAGCGCCGCTGCGCGGCGGCAACCGCGCGTTTGCGTTCGTGCGTGCCAGCTGGGCGGAGCTTCAGCGTGTGCAGTGGCCGGACCGCCGCCAGGTCAGCCAGGCGACGGCGGTCGTCATCGGCTTCGTGGCAATCGCGGGCGCCTATCTCGGCTTGGCTGACTTCGTCGCCAAGGAAATCGTCGAATTCGTCCTCTGAGGAATCCTGAATGTTTCGCTGGTACGTAGTCAACACTTACTCCGGGCACGAGAACAAGGTCAAGCACAACCTCGAGCACCGCGTCGTCTCGCTAGGCCAGCAGCGCGCTGTGCGCAACGTCGTCGTACCGACCGAATCGGTCTCGGAGATGAAGGACAACCAGAAGATCACGGTCGAGAAGCGCACGATGCCCGGCTACGTGCTCGTGAACATGGAGCTCAACGAGGACTCGTGGGGCGTCGTCAAGGGCACCCCGGGCGTGACCGGCTTCGTCGGCGCCTCCCAAGAGCCGGTGCCGCTGACGCAGGTCGAGGTCGACCGGCTGCTGCACAAGGAGGTCGCTACGGCCACCCGCACGCGCGCCCAGTTCACGATCGGCGAGTCGGTCAAGGTCGTCTCCGGGCCGCTGTCTGACTTCTCCGGCGAGATCTCTGAGATCAACGACGACGCGGCGAAGCTCAAGGTGCTGGTATCAATCTTCGGTAGGGAGACTCCTGTAGAGGTTGGCTTCGACCAAGTCAAAAAGATCTGAGCGGATCGATGACCGGCGCGGAGCGGCGTCCTCGGGCGCTTGTGTACCGAAGCCGGGCGACACTCGCTACGCTCGCATCCCCGTTTCGGCCAGCACACTTGGCTCACTGGGTCCTTGCTCCGCTTGATCCTCGAACCGCTCAGACGCCCAGCCTTCGAATCCCAACTCTGAATCCCAAGCTGCGAATCCCGAACACGAACTACCAAGAACTGAAGACTCGATATGGCTAAGAAGGTTTTGACGACGATCAAGCTGCAGGCGAATGCCGGGCAGGCGAGTCCTGCGCCGCCGGTGGGGCCTGCGCTGGGGCAGCATGGGATCAACATCATGGAGTTCTGCAAGGCGTTCAACGCGCAGACGCAGAGCGAAACGGGCACGGTCATCCCGGTGGTCATCACTGTGTATGAGGACCGCTCGTTCACGTTCATCACGAAGACGCCGCCGGCTGCGGTGCTGATCCGCCAGGCGCTGAAACTGAGCAAGGGCTCGGGCGAGCCGAACCGCGTCAAGGTCGGCACGATCAGCCAGGCGCAGCTGCGCGAGATCGCCGAGCGCAAGCTCCAGGACCTGAACGCGCACGACGTCGACCAGGCGGCGAAGATCATCGCTGGGACGGCGCGCTCGATGGGCGTGGACGTGGCTTCGTGAGCTCGCACGGCAAGCGCTACGCCGAGGGTCTCGGCAAGGTCGACCGCGAGCGCGAGTATGAGCCTGCGGAGGCAGTCGAGCTCGTGCGCGGGCTCTCAAACGCCAAGTTCGACGAGTCGATCGAGCTGCACGTACGCACGGGGCTGAACGTGCGCCACGCCGACGAGCAGCTGCGCGGCACGATCGCGCTGCCGAACGGCATCGGCAAAGACGTCAAGATCGTCGTCTTCGCGCAGGGCGCGAAGGTCGCCGAGGCAGAAGCCGCGGGCGCCGACGAGGTCGGCGGCGAGGATCTGGCCAAGCGCATCGAGGAGGGCTTTGACGACTTCGACGTGGCGATCGCCACGCCGGACATGATGTCGGTTGTCGGTCGCCTCGGTCGCGTGCTCGGACCCTCGGGCAAGATGCCCAACCCGAAGGTCGGCACGGTCACGATGGACGTCGCCAAAGCCGTCGAGGAGTCGAAGTCGGGCAAGGTCGAGTACCGCACCGACCGCACGGCGATCGTGCATCTGGTGATCGGTAAGGCGAGCTTCGAGCAGGGCCAGCTGCTGGAGAACTACGCGGCGGTGATCGAGGAGCTCGTGCGGGCCAAGCCGGCCGTTGCCAAGGGTCGCTACCTGCGCTCGGTCACGATCACCTCGACGATGGGCCCGGGGATCAAGGTCGACCCCAGCCGCACGCGCGAAATCGTCGAGGAAGCAGCAGCCGCGGCTTAGCGCCGCGCGTCCCAGGAAACGCCGCGCGCGCTCTGCGCCGCGACTCTCTACACTGCTGTCGACCACGCACCGCCCGAGACCCTCGGCGCCGCAGATCGTTTGTAGATCGGCGGAGAAGTCCGGGGCAGGTTGGAGTGAGCAGCAGCGGTTCTGACCGCGCTCTCTCGTCTGCCTGCAAACGGGCACACCGAACACTTCGAGAGCGGCGGAACTAAATGAACCGAGAGCAGAAGGCAGTGGCGATCGAGGAGATCGCCGCCAACATCGACGAGTCTCACGCGATCTTCGCGGTCGACTACCGCGGCATCTCCGTGCCGCAGGTCGCCGAGCTGCGCGCCAAGCTGCGCGACTCCGACGCCTCCTTCAAGGTGGTCAAGAACTCGCTCACCGAACGCGCGGCCGACCAGGCGGGTGCGGAGACACTGAAGGACTACCTCGCCGGCCCGACCGCGCTGACGTTCGTGCGCGGCGATGTGGCGACAGCTGCCAAAACGATCGCCGACTACGCCCGCGCCACGCAGCTGCTCCCGTTCAAGGGCGGGCTGATGGACGGGGCGCCGATCGACGTCGATCAGATCCGCTCGCTCTCACGCCTGCCTTCGCGCGAGGTGCTCTACGGACAGCTCGTCGGCGTCGTGGCCTCGCCGGTCACCGGCGTCGTGCGCACCCTGAGCGCGCTGATAAGCGGTCTCGCCTCGGCCCTCGGCCAGGTGCGCGACAAGAAGGACTCCGGCGAGCTGCCGGCAGGCGAGCCGCCTGCGGCGCCGGCCGCTGCAGCACAGGCGCCGGCCGCAGAGCAGGCGCCAGCAGAGGAGCCGCCCGCCGAGGCATCGACGCCGGCCGCCGAGGCAGCGGCTCCGGTCGCCGAGGAGGCGCCTGCTCCCGAGGCAGACGCCGCTGCGGATGATGCGCCCGCCGCCGACGAGGCGCCGGCCGAGGAGCCCGCGAGCGAGGAGCCGGGGGCCGAGGCGAAAGCCGAGCCCGAGGCGGACGCTGCGCCCGAGGACAAAGCTGAGCCGGCTAGCGAGCCGGCCCAAGAGGACGACAACCAGGCTGACGCTTCGGCTGAGGCGAAGTCCGACCCCGCCGATGCGAACCCCACCAAGGAGGACTGACGAAGATGGCAACAGCAACGACTACACAGGACTGGATCGAGGAGCTCAAGGGCATCTCGGTGCTCGAGCTCGCCGAGCGCATCAAAGCGCTCGAGGAGGAGTTCGGCGTCTCGGCGGCTGCAGTCGCAGCACCCGTGGCCGCTGCGGGCGGCGGTGGCGGCGACGCCGGCGGCGAGGAGGAAGAAAGCGGGACTGTAGACGTGATCCTCACGGCCGCGGGCGACAAGAAGATTCAGGTCATCAAGGTCGTTCGCGCGGCCACCGGTCTCGGCCTGAAAGAGGCCAAGGCGCTCGTCGATGAGGCTCCCAAGCCCGTCAAGGAGGGCGTCGAAAAGGAGGAGGCCGACAAGCTCAAGCAGGAGCTGGAGGAGGCCGGCGGGGCGGTCGAGGTCAAGTAGCTGCGCCGGGCCCGCGGCGGCTCGCCGCGCCCGGCTCTCGTTGCTGCCCCACACCCCGCGCGCGGGGTGTGGGGCGCTCGGCGTTTGGGACGCACCGTCCCAGCGCTGGGCACATCTTTATCCGCGGCTAACAATCGGGCGGTTTTTCCGGTAAAGTGCCCAGCGCTGACCAATAGCCGCAGCCACCCGGAGAGCACGACGCCGCGCCACATACGCGGATCGTCGAGGGTGGGGTCCGTGAGCGTCGGCAGCCCACTTAAGGGCGTCGATAGCCTGTGCTATCTTTGCTAGTCGCGCTTCGGCGCGCTCCTCTGCCCGTCTCTCGCTCTCCGAAGGAGTCGTTTCTTGGCCGCTGTAGATGCTCTCCGGACGCGCCGCACTTTCGCGCGCCTCAACAAGACCGTTGACGTACCCAACCTCATCGACATCCAGCGCCGCTCGTTCACGTGGCTGACCGACCCGAGCAAGGGCGGACTGCGCGAGACGATCGACGACATCTCGCCGATCGAGGACTACACGGGCAACCTCGCCGTCCAGTTCGGTGAGTTCGTCTTCGACGAGCCGGTCGCCTCGCTCGAGCAGTGCCGCGAGAAGGACCTCACTTACGCGCGTCCGCTGACGGTCACGGTCGCGTTCATCAACCGCGAGACGGGCGAGATCCGCGAGCAGTCGGTGTTCATGGGCGACTTCCCGTGGATGACCGAGCGCGGGACGTTCGTGATCAACGGCACCGAGCGCGTGGTCGTCACGCAGCTGGTGCGCTCCCCGGGCGCCTACCTGATGGAGCCGAAGGACCGCGAGAAGCAGGTCTTCATCGCCAACCTGATGCCGGCTCGTGGCTCGTGGCTGGAGCTTGAGATCGACAAGAAGGGCAAGGTCTTCGTCCGCATCGACCGCAAGCGCAAGCTGCCGGTGACGGTGCTGCTGCGCGCGATGGGCTACGCGAGCGACGAGGAGATCCTGCGGCTGTTCGAGAACTCCCTGTACATCCGCAACACGATCGAGGCGGACACGGAAATCACGCGCACCGAAGAGGGCGCGCTGATCGAGCTGTTCAAGAAGCAGCGCCCGGGCGAGCCGCCGAGCGTCGACAACGCCAAGGCGCTACTCAACCAGCTCTTCTTCGACCCCAAGCGCTACGACCTCACGCGCGTGGGTCGCTACAAGCTCAACTCGCGGCTCGGCCTGGACGTCGACATCGACACCCGCACGCTGACCCACGACGACATCATCGCGCTCGTGCGCGAGCTGGTGATGATGCCCAAGCGCCTCGGCCTGCCCGAGGACGGCGAGGTCGAGATCAAGGACTACGCGGCCGAGGCGATGAGCATGCCGCGCGAGCCGGTCGCCGAGCACCTCGACGAGTACGAGCACTTCGGCAACCGCCGCCTGCGCACGGTCGGCGAGCTGATCCAGGAGGCCTTCCGCATCGGTCTCTACCGGATGGAGCGCGTCGTGCGCGAGCGCCTGACAACCGAGGACGCCGACACGATCACGCCGCAGACGATCATCAACATCCGCCCGGTCGTCGCCGCGCTGAAGGAGTTCTTCGGCTCCAGCCAGCTGAGTCAGTTCATGGACCAGACCAACTCGCTTGCGGGGCTGACCCATCGCCGCCGCCTCTCGGCGCTCGGCGCTGGAGGCCTCACGCGCGAGCGCGCGCCGATCGAGGTCCGCGACGTGCACCCGACCCACTATGGGCGCATGTGCCCGATCGAGACGCCGGAGGGACCGAACATCGGCCTGATCGGCTCGCTGTCCTCGTTCGCGGAGGTGTCCGAGTACGGCTTCGTGACGACGCCCTACCGAGTCGTCAAGGACGGTGTCGTGACCGAGGAGGTCGTACGCCTCGACGCGACGCAGGAAGAGGAACTGGTGATCGCGCAGGCGAACACGCCGGTCGACTCAAAGACGGGCAAGCTCAAGGGCACCGAGATTCTCTGCCGCACGCAGGCCGGTCAGTACGTGACGGTCGGGCCGAAGGACGTCGACCTCGTCGACGTCTCGCCTGAGCAGATCTGGTCGGTCGCCACGGCGATGATCCCGTTCCTCGAGCACGACGACGCCAACCGCGCGCTGATGGGTTCGAACATGCAGCGCCAGGCCGTGCCGCTGCTGAAGACGGACGCTCCGCTCGTCGGCACCGGGATGGAGCGCCGCGCGGCGCTCGACACCGGCGACGTGCTGCTGTCCAAGGAGGCCGGCACGATCGACTACGTCGACGCCGATCAGATCGTGATCGAGGGCACGGGCGGCAAGAAGGAGGAGTACGAGCTGCAGAAGTTCATGCGCTCCAACCAGGGCACGCTGATCCATCACAAGCCGCGCGTGAAGTCCGGACAGAAAGTCAAGGCAGGCGACGTGCTCGCCGACGGCTCCTCGACGGACAAGGGCGAAATGGCGCTCGGCAAGAACCTGATGGTCGCCTTCATGTCGTGGGAGGGCTACAACTTCGAGGACGCGATCATCCTTTCCAAGCGCCTCGTGCAGGACGACGAGCTCACCTCGATCCACATCGAGGAGTACGAGATCGACGCGCGCACGACCAAGCTCGGCGAGGAGGAGATCACGCGCGACATCCCCAACCGCTCGGAGGAGTCGCTGCGCAACCTCGACGACCGCGGCATCGTCCGCGTCGGCGCGGAGGTCATCTCCGGCGACCTGCTCGTCGGCAAGGTCACGCCGAAGGGCGAGACCGAGCTGACAGCCGAGGAGAAGCTGATCCGCGCGATCTTCAAGGAGAAGGCGCGCGAGGTGCGCGACACCTCCCTGAAGGTGCCGCACGGCGAGGGCGGCGTCGTGATCGAAGTCAAGACCTTCAGCCGCGACGCCGGCGACGACCTGCCGCCGGGGGTCAACGACCTCGTGCGCGTGTTCGTGGCCAAGAAGCGCAAGATCTCCGAGGGCGACAAGCTCGCGGGCCGTCACGGCAACAAGGGTGTCATCTCGAAGATCGTCGACCAGCAGGACATGCCGTTCCTCGAGGACGGCACTCCGGTCGACGTGATCCTCAACCCGCTGGGCGTGCCTTCGCGCATGAACGTCGGGCAGATCCTCGAGACCCACCTCGGCTGGGCCGCTGCGCAGGGCTGGTACGAGGATGGGACGGACGCCTACAAGGAAGCTCACGAGAACGGCGGCAACGGCAAGGTCTACGTGGCCACGCCGGTGTTCGACGGAGCGACGGTCGCAGACGTTGACCACGCGCTGGTCAAGTGGCAGGACGCGCACACTGGTCGCATCCGCATGGACATCGATAAGTCCCGGCGCGACGGCGAGCAGGCCTCGGGCAAGATGACGCTGTTCAACGGTCGCTCGGGCGAGCCGTTCGAGGAGCAGGTGACGGTGGGGTACATGTACATCCTCAAGCTCCTGCACCTCGTTGACGACAAGATCCACGCCCGCTCGACCGGTCCGTACTCGCTCGTCACCCAGCAGCCGCTGGGCGGCAAGGCGCAGTTCGGCGGCCAGCGATTCGGCGAGATGGAGGTCTGGGCGCTGGAGGCATACGGCGCCGCCTACACGTTGCAGGAGATGCTCACGATCAAGTCCGACGACACGGTCGGGCGCGTGAAGGCATACGAGGCGATCGTCAAGGGCGAGAACATCGCCGAGCCGTCGATCCCGGAGTCCTTCAAGGTGCTGCTCAAGGAGATGCAGTCGCTGGCGCTCGACGTCAACGTCGTCTCCGAGGAGGGTCAGCGCGCGGAGATCCGCGACGAAGACGACGACCTACTGCGCGCCGCCGAGGAGCTCGGCATCGACCTCTCGGGCGTTCGTGCCCTGAGTGGCGACGCCGCCGATGAGGCGGTCGAGGGCGAGGACAGCACCGACGCAGAGCCGTCCGCCAACGGCTCTGACCCCGACGCCGAGGCAGCGGCCGCGGCGCCGGCGGATGGGGAGGCACTCGACGTCGAGGCGATCGAGCAGCTGGAGGAGGGCGCGTCCGAGGTGGCTGAGACGTAGTCGCAGGCGCCGCTTGCCGCCGAGGCGCACGGGCGAGGTTCCCGACGGCGGCTCTCAGCAGGACACGCAGCACCGCGACACCCAGCACCACCAATCCGTTTCACCCGCGAGCGAAAGCTAACCAGATGATCGACATCAATAATTTCGACGCCATCGAGATCAGTCTCGCCTCCTCCAAGCAGATCCGCAGCTGGAGCTCGGGCGAGGTCATCAAGCCGGAGACGATCAACTACCGCACGCTGAAGCCCGAGAAGGATGGGCTGTTCTGCGAGCGCATCTTCGGCCCGACCAAGGACTGGGAGTGCTACTGCGGCAAGTACAAGCGCGTTCGCTACAAGGGAATCGTGTGCGAGCGCTGCGGCGTTGAGGTCACGCGCTCGAAGGTGCGCCGCGAGCGCATGGGTCACGTGGACCTGGCCGCCCCGGTCAGCCACATCTGGTTCTTCAAGGGCGTGCCGAGCCGCATCGGCTACCTGCTCGACATGGCGCCCAAGGAACTCGAGAAGGTCCTGTACTTCGCGGCATCGATCGTCACGTGGGTGGACGACGAGGCTCGCACGAAGGACCTCGACTCGCTGGAGAAGGAGGTCAACAAAGTCCTCGACGCCTACACGGCCGAGCGCGAGGAGCGCGTGCTCGAGCTACAGGAGTCGCTCAAGCGCCGCGAGAAGTACCTCCAGAACGGCAAACAGACTCACTTCAACGACGAAGACCACCTGTGGGCCGACTCGCTGGACATCAACCTCTCGAAGATCTCCGATGAGGAGCGCGACAAGCTCACCAAAGAGCTGACGAAGGCCTTCGAGGCTGACATCTCCGACACAGAGGCCTACATCGAGGACGCGGCCGAGCGCATGCGCAACGTGTGGGAGCTGTTCAAGACGATGGAGTCAAAGCAGATCGAGCACGACGAGGCCACTTTCCGTGAGCTGAAGGAGCGCTTCGGCTCCTCTTACGGGTTTGGTGAGTACTTCCGCGGCGGCATGGGCGCGGAAGCGGTTCGTGATCTGCTCCAGCAGGTCGACCTCGAGCAGGAAAGGATCGAGCTCGAGGACCAGGTCAAGACCGGCAAAGGCCAGAAGCAGGCGCGCGCCGTCAAGCGCCTGAAGGTGGTCTCCGCCTTCATCCAGTCCGGCAACAAGCCGGAGATGATGGTGCTCGACGCCGTTCCCGTGATCCCGCCGGAGCTGCGCCCGATGGTGCAGCTCGACGGTGGCCGCTTTGCGACCTCCGACCTCAACGACCTCTACCGGCGCGTGATCAACCGCAACAACCGGCTCAAGCGCCTACTCGACCTCGGCGCGCCGGAGATCATCGTCAACAACGAGAAGCGCATGCTGCAGGAGGCCGTCGACGCGCTGTTCGACAACGGCCGCCGCGGCCGACCGGTCACCGGGCCGGGCAACCGCCCGCTCAAGAGCCTCTCGGACATGCTCAAGGGCAAGCAGGGACGCTTCCGTCAGAACCTGCTCGGCAAGCGCGTGGACTACTCGGGACGCTCGGTGATCGTCGCCGGCCCGTACCTGAAGCTGCACCAGTGCGGGCTGCCGAAGATCATGGCGCTGGAGCTGTTCAAGCCGTTCATCATGGCTCGACTGGTCGAGCGCAAGTCCGCGCAGAACATCAAGGCGGCCAAGAAGATGGTCGACTCGATGATCGGCGAGGTGTGGGACGTGCTCGAGGAGGTCATCCACGAGCACCCGGTGCTGCTCAACCGCGCGCCGACCCTGCACCGTCTGGGTATTCAGGCGTTCGAGCCGCTGCTGGTGGAGGGCAAGGCGATCCAGGTTCACCCGCTGGTCTGCCACGCCTTCAACGCCGACTTCGACGGCGACCAGATGGCTGTGCACTTGCCGCTCTCGGCAGAGGCTCAGGCCGAGGCGCGGATCCTGATGCTCTCCTCGAACAACATCCTCAGCCCAGCTCACGGGGCGCCGCTGGCGACGCCGACCCAGGACATGATCCTGGGCGCCTACTACCTGACCTACGGTCCGGAAGCAGACGAGCTCTCGAAGATCGACAGGGCCACGCACGACCCGCGTCCGCACGTGTTCCGCACGGCGCAGGAGGCGGAGCTCTCCTACGAGGGTGGCGTGGTCAAGCTGCACGACATCGCCGAGTTCCGTCCCTACGGTCGTGAGGGCGGACATGTCCTGACGACGATCGGGCGGATCATCTACAACGACCGCATCGAGCGGGCGCTGGCGGAGGCGCTTGGAGACGGCTTCGACGCCTCCAAGTACACGTTCGTCAACCAGTCGATGAAGAAGCGTGACACCACGCGGCTGATCGACATGCTCGTGCAGACCTACGGCGCGACGACTATCTCGCTCGTGCTCGACGCGTTCAAGGACCTCGGGTTCAAGTACGCGACGCAGGCCGGCATCACGATCTCCAAGAACGACGTCGTGGTCCCGCCAGAGAAGCAGTCGATCATCGACCACTACGAGAAGCTGGTCGGCGAGATCTCCGACCAGTACGACATGGGCCTGATCACCCAGGAGGAGCGCCACGAGGCGGTCGTCGAGAAGTGGAACGCAGCGACGGACGACGTCGCCGAGGCGATGGTCGCCAACCTCGAGACGCTCAACCCGATCTTCATGATGGCCAACTCGGGTGCCCGTGGTTCCTTCAAGCAGATCCGTCAGTTGGCGGGCATGCGTGGCCTGATGGCCAACCCGAAGGGTGAAATCATCGAGCGCCCGATCAAGGCGAACTTCATGGAGGGCCTGTCGGTGCTGGAGTACTTCATCTCCACGCACGGCGCGCGAAAGGGGCTGGCGGACACGGCCCTGCGTACCGCCGACTCCGGCTATTTGACCCGTCGCCTCGTGGACGTCGCCCAGGACGTGATCATCCGCGAGCCGGACTGCGGCACTGAGGATCACATCGAGATGCCGGTGTACAAGGACGGCGGTGAACCGAACGAAGGCCTGGTTGGCCGCGTCGCGGCGCTGCCGATCACGACCAAGCGCAGCCGCATGCTCGCCGAGCAGGGCCTCGAGATCGGCCGCGCGGAGCTGGCCGAGATCGTCGCGGCGTTCGCTGACGAACACGAGAAGGGCGTCGAGGTCAAGGTTCCGGTGCGCTCGGTACTCAAGTGCGAGGCTCAGAGCGGCGTTTGCCAGGCCTGTTACGGACGAGCGATGGCGACCGGTGCGCTGGCGCAGATCGGCGACGCGGTGGGGATCATCGCGGCCCAGTCGATCGGCGAGCCCGGTACACAGCTGACCATGCGCACGTTCCACACCGGCGGCGTCGCCGGCGCAGACATCACGCACGGCCTGCCGCGCGTGGTCGAGCTGTTCGAGGCGCGCAAGCCGAAGGGCCTGGCGCAGATCGCCGAGCAGGACGGCGCGGTCACGATCGAGGAGACCGACAAGGCGCTCACGGTTGTCATCACCGACGAGGCCGGCGAGGAGCACCGCCACACGTTCCCGCGCCGCACGCGGTTGTTCGTGAGCGCGGGCGAAAAGATCAACGCCGGCAAGCAGCTCAACGAGGGGTCGGTCTACCCGCACGAGCTGCTGGCCATCCGCGGGCGCACCGACACCGAGGTGTATCTGGTGAAGGAGGTCCAGGAGGTCTACAAGTCACAGGGCGTGGACATCGACGACAAGCACATCGAGCTGATCGTCCGTCAGATGCTCAAGAAGGTGCGCGTGGATCAGAAGGGCGACACCGACTACCTCCCGGGGCAGTTCGTCGACCGCTTCGAATTCGCGAAGGTCAACGACGCGGTGATCGAGAAGGGCGATGAGGCGGCGCAGTTCGAGGACATCATCCTCGGCATCACGAAGGCCTCGTTGAACACCGACTCGTTCCTCTCGGCGGCCTCCTTCCAGGAGACCACCAAGGTCCTGACCGACGCGGCGCTCGAGGGCAAGACGGATCGTCTCAACGGCCTCAAGGAGAACGTGATCATCGGCAAGCTGATCCCGGCGGCGACCGGCCTGAAGCGCTACCGCCGGATCGAGATCGAGCCCTCAGAACCGCTCCCGCGCGCGATCGACGACGTGGGGTTGCTCGACCAGGACGAGATCGCAGCCGAGCTGGGCCTCTCAAACGGCGAGGGTCTCGGCGGTGGCTACGGGCAGGAGTTCGACGCCGACCTGGCATCGCTCGAGAAGATCGGCGCCGGCGGCACCGACCCGGGCTTCGTCGAGGAGCTGGCCGACCTCGCAGTGCCTGAGGAGCCGAGCGAGGACTGAGTACTGGCAGGGCGCCGGACAGCTGAGCGAGCTCGGCCGCCCGGCGCACCTTTGCCGGCGCTCTGATGTTGTGGGTGGCGATGACCGTCGCCGCGCTGACGCGCCGCTCGCTGCTCGCTGCAACCGGCACCTGCGCGAGCGCTGCGCTCGTGCGCCCGTCGGCCGCGCTTGCGGCGCTGGCCGGGCCCGGGCGTGCGGCGCTGTTTGAGCGCCGGCTGGGCGAGGTCTCGCCCGGGACACACACGATCGCGCTTGCACGCAGCGCCGACCTGCTTGGCCTGCAGTGGCAGGCGCCGGCCCACACGCGCGTGCAAATGCGCTTCCTCGCTGCGGACGGGCGCTGGAGTGAATGGGCGGCAGCCGGAGCGAGCGGCCACGGCCCAGACGTTCCCGCGCCCGCGCCCGCGCGCGTGGGCGCGAGCGTAGGCGAGCCGGTCTGGAGCGGCGGCACCGATCGCGTGCAGCTGCGCGCCGAGCAGACGCTCAGGGATGTGCGCCTGCACCTTATCGACGTCAGCGATGGCCTCGGCGCGCATCGCGCCGCGCTCGCCGCGACCCGCTCGCCGCTGGCGCGCCTGGCGCAGTCCGCTGCGCTGCCGCTCGCTGCGCCGAACTTGCAGGCCGGTCCGGGGCAGCCGCCGATCATCGCCCGCCGTGCCTGGGCGCGCGGCTTCTCGCATCCGCGCGTCGCCCCCGGATACGGCGCGGTCGAGCTGGCGTTCGTGCATCACACGGAGAACCCGAATGGCTATCTGGCGAGGGAGGTACCGGCGATGCTGCGCGCGATCTTCCTCTTCCACCGTGACGTTCACGGCTGGAACGACATCGGCTACAACTTCGTGATCGACGCCTTCGGGCGCATCTTCGAGGCGCGTGCGGGTGGCATCGACGAGCCGGTCGTCGGCGCGCACGCGGGCGGCTACAACCTCGTCTCGAGCGGCGTGGCCGTGCTCGGCTCCTTCGGCGCGCAGCCGCTTTCAGCCCCGGCGCGCCGCTCACTGCAGCAGCTGCTCGCGTGGAAGCTTTCACTGCACGGCACGCCGTCCGCCGGGCGCTTGACGGTGCGCGTGAATCCGGCCGGCGCCGGCTACAGCCGCTATCCGGCCAACGCGCGCGTGTCGCTGCCGCGTATCGCCGGGCACCGCGACGCCGACAGCACCGACTGCCCCGGCGATGCGCTCTACCGCGAGTTGGGGGGCATCCGCGCAAGCGTGCGGCGCCTGGCGCCGCAACCGGTGCTCGCGACGATCGCGCTCACGCCGCCGCCGAGCGCTGCCGCCCCGGCCCCAGCGGGCGCTGCGGCCGGGGCGAGGGCAGGTCTCGCCGGGTCGGTCACGCTGCTCGGGGGCGCACCCGTCGCCGGGGCGATCGTCCAAATCCAGGCGCGCGCGGTCGCGCGGCGCGGCGAAGTCGTGCTCGAGCAGACGCTCGCGCAGGCCCAGTGCGACGCTGCCGGGCGCTGGTCGCTGCCCGCAAGCATCGCGCCGGCGAGCGGCGGCGTCTCGCTGCGCGCGCTCTACGCGGGCGCTGCCGCCGGCTTCGGCGGCCCGCCTGAGGCCGGCGCGGCGGTCTCAGCGGCGCTGTTCCTGCCGGCTTCGGCGCTCACTGCCCCTGCAGCTGCTCCGCCCACGCCAGCAGCTGCTCCCGCTCCCGCCCCGTGAGCCCGCTCTCGGGAGAGGTGAGCACGAGCAGCGTCGGTGCCGAGCGCGCCTGCGCCCACTCGTGGCAGGCCGGGTTGAATGCGTCGTCGATCCACGCCAGCGCGCGCTCGCCCGCGTGCGCGTCAATCGCATCGAGCTTCCAGTGCGCGTTTGCCCGCCCGACCGAGCGCTCGAAGCGCAGGAACGGCAGGCCCGGGGGCATCCCGAGCAGGTGGGGGAGGTGTTCGTTGGCCCGCTCCTCCCAGCCGGAGGCGTACACGAGCTCGAAGTGCGCGGCCAGATCGAGAAGGTGTGCGGCGGCGATGGACGAAAGGAAGTGGGGCATGCCGTCGATCGAGTGGAACGAGCCTGCGTCCGTGTCCGGAACGCCCCCGAACAGCGAGATCACGCCGTCGATGTCGATCAGCAGCAGCGGCTTGTGCGGATCTGTGCTTGACATTCCCCGATCCTTTTATCTCTCTTTAGTTTCCGCACAGGTTCGGGCGGGTACTCTCCTGCGAAAGCCGATCCGCCGAAGCTTGGGGGCAGGCAGTAAAGCAGCCGGCGGAACCAGTCGATTCTCTCTCACGCGCCCCCCAACTCCCACCTCCTCCATTGACTCTTGACCTAGGCATCCTTCTAGCCCTCGCTTGCGCATTCGTCGCGAACCTGGGCTTCTTTTACAAGCACCGCGGGGCCAACTCGGTGCCGAAGGTGCAGATGATGCACCCGCTGCGCTCAGCGCGCGACCTGTACTCGTCGAAGTGGTTTGCGCTCGGCATGCTCACGGCGCTGATCAGCTGGGGTCTGCACGTGGCCGCGCTCGCGCTCGCGCCGATGTCAGTGATCCAGGTCTCGCTCGCCGCCGGCGTCGTCTTCATCGCCGTCATGGCCGACCGCCTGTTCGGCTTCGAGGTCGGCAGGCGTCAATGGATCGGCCTTTTGCTCACCGCTGCCGGCCTGGCCATGCTCGGCCTCACCGCCCCGGCAATGCACGGCGCGCACTCGCAGTTCTCGACCGCCGCGATGATCGCTTTCGAGGCCGGCCTGTTCGGGCTCGGCGGCCTCTTGATCATGGGCCCGAAGATGGGCGGCCCGGTCGAGCATCACGGCGTCATGCTCGGCGCCGCCGCAGGCATCCTCTTCGGCGTCTCTGACACCGCGATCAAGGCGCTCACCGGCATCACCGGCGCGCACGGCTTCATGGGGCTGCTGCTCAGCCCCTGGCTGATCGTCGCCGTGCTCGCCTCGATCATTGCCTTCTACGCCTCCGCGCGAGGTCTGCAAGACGGAGACGCCGTGCCGGTCATCGCCGTCACCGGCACCGCTGCGAACATCGCCGGCATCACCGGCGGCATCCTCGTCTTCGGCGATCCGATGGCCGGCAGTCCGTTCGGCATCACTCTGCAGGCAATCGCATTCGTGCTGATCGTCGTCGCGTCGGCGATGATGCCCGCGCCTGTGCGCGCTGCCGGCGCTGCCGGGGCTGCTGCAAGCGCCTAGCGCTGCTAGCATCTCCGCCCGGATGCCAACGACCTCTCAACTCGTACGCAAGGGCCGCGTCGCGCCGAAGAAGAAGCTCGCGACCCCAGGCCTGAAGTCGGGCAAGGGGCGCAAGAAGAAGGTCGCTGCTCCGCAGCGCCGCGGCGTCTGCACTCGCGTCTACACGACGACCCCGAAGAAGCCTAACTCCGCGCTGCGCAAGGTCGCGCGCGTGCGTATCTCCGGGTCGATCGAGGTCACCGCGTACATCCCCGGCGAGGGACACAACCTCCAGGAGCACTCTGTCGTGCTCGTCCGCGGCGGTCGCGTCAAGGACCTGCCGGGCGTTCGCTACAAGGTCGTCCGCGGCACGCTCGACGCCGCCGGCGTGAGCGACCGCAAGAAGGCCCGCTCGCAGTACGGCGTGAAGAAGAAATAGATGCCGCGCCGCGCACCCGCCCAGATCCGCCCGATAGAGGCGGACCCGATACATCGCTCCAAGCTCGTCCAGCAGGTCATCAACAAGGTGATGCTCGACGGCAAGAAGTCGACCGCCGAGCGGATCGTCTATGACGCCCTCGCGCTGGTCGGCGAGCGCGGCGACAAAGACCCGATCGAGACGCTCGAGGCTTCGATCAAAACACTCACGCCGACGCTCGAGGTCAAATCGCGTCGCGTCGGCGGCGCCACCTACCAGGTGCCCGTCGAGGTCGCATCGCGCCGCGCACGCACGCTCGCCGTTCGCTGGCTCGTCGAGTTCGCTCGCTCGCGCCGCGAGAAGACGATGGCCCAGCGCCTCGCCAACGAGCTGACCGACGCGCTGTCCCAGCAGGGTGGGGCGTACAAGCGCAAGGACGACATTTATCGCATGGCGCAGGCCAACAAGGCCTTCGCCCACTACCGCTGGTAGCGGACCGGGGACCGGCGCTGGCCGATCGGGCAAGCGCAGCTGATCGACAATCGGTCGGTGTCCTCGGGCGCTCGTGTACGGAGCACACTTCGCTTCCTGCGTCCTTGGCTCGCTTGGTCCTCGACTCGCTACCCGGTCGGTCAACACGACTCGTCGGCTTAGCCGCACGCGCTCCACTCTCGCGCCCCTTCTCAACCTGAGTTCGGCTTGCCCCATGAGAGCATCGACGCACCGCCCGCGCGTCGCGGTGCGGTGCCCTCGCGAAGCTCCTCGGCGATTCGCTCGAGGCCGCAGCGCAAGTCCTCCGGGTGGTCGCGCTCCATGCGCTCGAAGAAGCTCGTCTGCGAGCGGCGCGCCGCGTCGAACAGGAGCTCGGGTTGGCCGAGCAGCGCCGCCATCGAGCCGTCGACCAGGTCTTCGTAGACGACCGGCGTGCACGTCGCGCCCGGGAGCCACTCCAGCAATTGTGCGAGCGGCAGGTGTGTTTGCTGCATCCACGCGCGCGAGCTTGGGAAGTAGTCCATGCACCACAGGGATTCCATGTCCTCTCGCGTGAACGCCATCAATGCCAGGTGTCCGCCGGAGCTGAGAATCCGCTGGGCCTCCCTCAGCGCGTGCGCCGGCGAGTCGACGTGATGGATCATCGCGACGAGCATCGCTGCGTCGAAGCTCTCCGCCGGGAACGGCAGCGCAGTCGCCTCGGCACGCACCGTCGCGAGCCCCTTCGTCTCGGCGTGCGAGCATCTCGGGCGAGCGGTCGAGCACGAGCGGCTGCCATCCGTCGGCGGCGAGCGCCTGCGAGTAGTTGCCCGTGCCACCGCCGATGTCCAGCAGCTTGCGTCCGGGCGCGCCGGCGAGCGCTTTCCGCAGCGGTCCCAGCACCGACGGGCTCGGGCCGCGGGTCTCGTCGTATGCGCGCGCCTGATTGGAGTAGTCCGCGAGCAGACCCATCGCCTCAGCCTAGACGCCGACATTTTCTCCCCCGAGCAGACTGCGCTCGGCGTGGTCGTTCGCGGCGTCTTTCGCAGTCTCAGCCGCCTGCGCGGGCGCGACACGCACCTCGGCGGCGAGCAGCTCAGCCAGGCTCAGTTCGAGCTACTCGGTGAGCTTGACGAGCGCGGCTCGCGCCCCGCAACAGCGGGCTGAGAGCCGAATTGCTCTGCTATAGTCGGCCTCGCGTCGGGCCTACGCACCCACTCGTGCTCCCAGCCTCGACGAAGTCGTAAATCAAAGATGGAGACCTCGATCAGATAGCGAAGCGGACCGGTCCTAACGACCAGCAGCGCGCGTGGACCCGAGGGGTCCATTTTTTTCGCCCGAAGAGCCCACGAACCCCCACTTACTCCATGGCACGCAAGTTCACACTAGAGAACACCCGGAACATCGGGATCATGGCGCACATCGACGCCGGTAAGACGACGACGACCGAGCGCATCCTTTACTACACCGGGCGCACGTACAAGATCGGCGAGGTGCACGAGGGTGCGGCCGTGATGGACTGGATGGAGCAGGAGCAGGAGCGCGGGATCACGATCACCTCGGCCGCTACCACAGCGGAGTGGAAAGGCCACCGGATCAACATCATCGACACGCCCGGCCACGTCGACTTCACGGTCGAGGTCGAGCGCTCGCTGCGTGTGCTCGACGGAGCGATCGCCCTGTTCGACTCAGTCGCCGGCGTCGAGCCCCAGTCTGAGACCGTCTGGCGCCAGGCTGACAAGTACCACGTGCCGCGTATCGCATACATCAACAAGATGGACCGCATCGGCGCGGACTTCGACCGCGGCGTGCAGACGATGATCGATCGCCTCGCCGCTCACCCGGTCCCGATCCAGCTGCCGATCGGCGCAGAGTCGGAGTTCCTCGGAGTCGTCGATCTGGTGAGGATGAAGGCGATCGTCTACAAGGACGAGCTCGGCACCGAACAGGAAGTCGTCGACATCCCCGAGAACTTGGTCGAAGCCGCCGAGTCCGCGCGCGAGCACCTGCTCGAGGAGGTCTCCCACTACGACGACGGGCTGCTCGAGCTGATCCTCGAAGAAAGTGAGATCTCCGAGGACCGTCTCAAGCAGGCGATCCGGACGGCAACGCTCTCGACCAAACTGACGCCCGTGCTGTGCGGCTCGTCGTTCAAGAACAAGGGCGTGCAGCCGCTGCTCGACGCGGTCATCGACTACCTCCCCTCACCGCTGGACGTTCCGCCGATGACCGGCACCGAGCTGATCAAGGGCCAGGAGGAGGAGCGTCAGGTCGTTCGTAAACCGGACGACGCCGAGCCGTTCTCGGCGCTCGCCTTCAAGATCGCGGCCGACCCTTACGTCGGCAAGCTCACGTACTTCCGCGTCTACTCCGGGCGCCTGGAGGCCGGCTCGCGCGTGCTCAACGTCAACAGCGGGCGCACCGAGCGGATCGGGCGTATCCTGATGATGCACGCGAACGAGCGCGAGGAGGTCGCCGAGGTCTACGCCGGCGACATCGCCGCCGCGGTGGGCATCAAGCAGGTCATCACCGGCGACACGCTCGCCGCCCCTGACGCGCCGATCCGCCTCGAGAACATTGTCTTCCCGGTGCCCGTGATCAAGGTCGCGGTCGAGCCGAAGACGAAGGTCGACCAGGAGAAGATGTCGATCGCGCTCGGACGCCTCGCCGAGGAGGACCCGACCTTCCAGGTGCGCACCAACGAGGAGACCGGCCAGACCGAGATCTCGGGCATGGGCGAGTTGCACCTCGAGGTGCTCGTCGACCGCATGAAGCGCGAGTTCGGCGTCGAGGCGAACGTCGGGCGCCCGCAGGTCTCCTACCGCGAGACGGTGCGCGGGACGGTCGAGAAGATCGAAGGCAAGTTCGTCCGCCAGACCGGCGGCTCGGGACAGTTCGGCGTGGTCTACATCAACCTCGAGCCCGCTCCCGGAGAGGGCTTTGAGTTCATCAACAAGATCAAGGGCGGGAATATTCCCTCGGAATACATCCCGGCCGTGCAGAAAGGCATCGAAGAGGCGCTCGACAACGGCGTCAAGGCCGGCTACCCGATGGTGGACATGCGCGTCACGCTCGTCGACGGCAAGTACCACGACGTCGACTCCTCGGAGATCGCGTTCAAGGTCGCCGGCTCGCTCGCCTTCAAAGAGGCCGCCAAACGCGCCAAGCCGGTGCTGCTGGAGCCGATCTTCGCCGTCGAGGTGGTCACGCCGGAGGACTTCCTCGGCGAGGTCATCGGCGATCTCAGCCGCCGGCGCGGACGCGTCGAGGGCCAGGAGCGGATCGGCAACGCGCTCGCGGTCACCGCGCGCGTGCCGCTGAGCGAGATGTTCGGGTACGCGACCGACCTGCGCTCCAACACGCAGGGTCGTGCCAACTACACGATGCAGTTCGAGAACTACGAGGAGGTTCCCCCCAACATCGCCGAGAAGATCGTCGAACAGAGGACGGGGGAGCCGGTAGCGGCCTAGACGGCTCGAACTGGGTCGGGCAGGACACAGAGCAGGACTTCACGCAGCAGGCAGCAGTCACCGACTGCCGCAGTTAGATAGATTTCTCAGGTTCGTCCTCACAGGGCGAACATACAAGTCGAGATCAGGAGCGAACAAAAGTGGCGAAGGAGAAGTTCGAGCGCGACAAGCCGCACGTCAACGTCGGGACCATCGGTCACATCGACCATGGCAAGACGACGCTGACCGCTGCCATAACGACCGTCCTGGCTGAGAAGGGCGGCGCCGAAGCCCGCACCTTCGCTGAGATCGACAACGCACCGGAGGAGAAGGAACGCGGGATCACGATCGCGACCTCTCACGTGGAGTACCAGACGGAGAACCGCCACTACGCCCACGTCGACTGCCCCGGTCACGCCGACTACGTTAAGAACATGATCACGGGCGCCGCGCAGATGGACGGCGCGATCCTCGTGGTCTCCGCCGCCGACGGCCCGATGCCGCAGACGCGCGAGCACATCCTGCTCGCCCGCCAGGTCGGCGTGCCGTACATCGTCGTGTTCCTCAACAAGGCCGACATGGTCGACGACGAGGAGCTGCTCGAGCTGGTCGAGGTCGAGGTTCGCGAGCTGCTCAGCGAATACGACTTCCCGGGCGACGACATCCCCTTCATCACGGGCTCGGCGCTGAAGGCCCTGGAAGGCGACGAGGCTTACAAGGAGAAGATCATCGAGCTGGCAGCTGCGCTCGACACCTACATCCCCGAGCCGGTTCGCGAGCTGGACAAGCCCTTCCTGATGCCGGTCGAGGACGTCTTCTCGATCACCGGCCGTGGCACAGTCGCCACCGGTCGTGTCGAGCAGGGCATCGTCAACACCGGCGACACGGTGGAAATCGTGGGAGTCCACGACTCCACATCGACGGTCGTCACAGGCGTGGAGATGTTCCGCAAGATCCTCGACCAGGGTCAGGCGGGCGACAACGTCGGCTGTCTTCTGCGTGGTACCAAGCGCGAGGAGATCGAGCGCGGCCAGGTGCTGTGCAAGCCGGGGTCGATCACGCCGCACACCAAGTACAAGGCCGAGGTTTACGTGTTGAAGAAGGAGGAGGGTGGCCGTCACACCCCGTTCTTCACGGGCTACCGGCCGCAGTTCTACTTCCGTACGACCGACGTCACCGGCGTGGCCAAGCTGCCCGACGGCGTCGAGATGGTCATGCCCGGCGACAACGTCCAGATGGAGATCGATCTGATTCAGCCGATCGCCATGGACCAGGGCCTGCGCTTCGCCATCCGAGAGGGTGGACGCACGGTTGGCTCTGGCGTCGTCACGGAGATCATCGAGTAGCACCCGCCGCCCCGTCAGGGGCGGTGGCACATTCGCAGTCCGATACGACTAACAAAGCCTCCCCGCAAGGCGCGGCGGCGAGCTGCAGGCGGATGACCGAAGACCGGGTCCGCCTTCGACTCACCACCCGGGAGGGTCCCCGGCGGGAGCGAAGCTCCGCCGCCGGGGCCGCCGCGAGCACACACCAAAAGACACAAAACAGAGACAGAGAGCGCGAGCGACACCATGGCATCGGCCACCCAGAACAAGATTCGCATCCGCCTGAAGGCGTACGACACATCGGCAATCGAGTCGGCGGCGAAGGAGATCGTGGAGACGGCTACGCGCACCGGCGCGACCGTGTCGGGACCGGTCCCGCTGCCTACCGAGAAGAACGTCTACTGCGTGATCCGCTCGCCGTTCAAGGACAAGGACTCGCGCGAGCACTTCGAGATCCGCACGCACAAGCGCCTGATCGACATCCACCAGCCGACTCCCAAGACGGTCGATTCCCTCCAGCGCCTGGATCATCTCCCGGCCGGTGTGGACATCGAGATCCGTCTGGCGACCTGATCCAGCCGAGCGCTCGATGTCTGCGATCCTCGCCAAGAAGCTCGGCATGACCCAGGTCTTCCAGGAGGATGGAAGCGTCGCGCGCGTGACCGTGCTCGAAGCCGGGCCGTGCCCGGTGACGGCGATTCGTACGCCCGAACGCGACGGCTACGAGGCTGTCCAGCTCGCCTACGGCGCGAGCAAGGAGAAGCACCTGACCAAAGCCGAGCTCGGTCACTTGAAGAAGGCCGACGCGCCGCCGATGCGCCACGTCGTCGAGTTTCGCGACGAGGCCGCCGAGCTGCAGCTCGGCGAGTCGGTCACGGTCGAGGCATTCGAGGTCGGCGGCCGCGTGAAGATCTCCGGCACCTCCAAGGGCAAGGGCTTCCAGGGCACGATCAAGCGCCACAACTTTGCCAGCGGCCCGAAGTCGCACGGCTCGCACAACAAGCGCGCGCCGGGTTCGATCGGCGCCTCGGCGTGGCCGGCACGCGTGATGAAGGGGATCCGCGGCCCAGGTCAGATGGGCAACAAGCGCGTCACGCAGAAGGGCCTCGAGATCGTCTCGATCGACGCCAAGGAGAACCTGCTGCTCGTCCGCGGCTCAGTTCCAGGTCCGCGTGGCTCAGTCGTGGAGGTACGCAGCGATGCCTGACGCACCTGTGCTCGGCAACGCGAGTAAGAAAGTCAAATTGGATGATGTCGCCTTCGGCGACCGGTTTCGCGGTCCGCTGGTTCACCAGAGCGTCCGTGCGGAGCAAGCGGCGCGCCGTCGTGGCACGGCTGCGACGAAGACCCGCGCAATGGTCTCAGGCGGTGGCGCCAAGCCGTGGCGCCAGAAGGGCACCGGCCGCGCCCGCGCGGGCTCCAGCCGCTCACCGATCTGGACCGGTGGTGGCGTCGCCTTCGGCCCGCACCCGCGCTCCTACACCTTCAAGGTCAACCGCAAGGAGCAGCGCGCAGCGCTGCGCAGCGCGCTATCGCTGCACGCCGAGCGAGGATCGCTTGCGATCCTCGACGCGGCATCCTTCGAGACTCCCAAGACGCGCCAGGCGCGCGAGCTGCTCGACGACTGGGGACGTAAGGGCTCGACGCTCGTCGTGCTCTCCCCCGAGGAGTCAACGGCGGCGCTGTCGTTTCGAAACCTCAAGCGCATCGCCGTGCTGAGCGCTGCCGATGTCGGCGTCACCGATTTGCTCTCGGCCGCTTCGCTCCTGCTCTCACAGGCCGCAGTCGACGAGCTGACGGCGCGCGCCGCCGGCCAGAGCGCGCGTGAGGAGGCGAGCGCCTGATGGACCACTCGCAGATCATCATCCGCCCGGTCGTCTCGGAGAAGAGCTACGTGCTCTCGGCTGCCAACCGCTACACCTTCCGCGTCCACCACGAAGCGCACAAGACGCAGATCCGCCAGGCGGTCGAGGCGCTGTTCGACGTGCACGTAGTCGAGGTGCGCACCTCGACGGTCAAGTCCAAGCCCAAGCGCCGCGGCACCACGAGCGGACGCACGCGCGCCTGGAAGAAGGCCATCGTGCAGGTACGCGACGGCGAGAACATTCCGATTTTCCAGGGCCTCCAAGCCCTCGAGTCCTAGGACCCAGAGATGCCGATCAGAAAGCCAAAGCCGACCAGCCCGGGGATGCGCTTCGTGTCATACCCGGACTACGCGGAGATCACAAAGTCGAAGCCCGAGAAGACGCTCGTTGAAGGCTTGAAGAAGAGCGGCGGGCGCAACGCGCACGGGCGCAAGACGTCACGCCACCGCGGCGGCGGTGCCAAGCGCGCCTACCGGCGCGTGGACTTCAAGCGCCGCAAGGACGGAGTCAACGCGAAGGTCGCAGCGATCGAGTACGACCCCAACCGCTCCGCCTACATCGCGCTGCTGCACTACGTCGACGGCGAGAAGCGCTACATTCTCGCCCCGCAGCGGCTGACCGTCGGCATGATGGTCGCCTCCGGCGACGGCGCCGACATCGCCGTCGGCAACTGCATGGAGCTGTCGCGGATGCCGGTCGGCACGGTCATCCACAACGTCGAGCTGCAGCCTGGGCGCGGCGGGCAGATGGCCCGCTCGGCCGGCGCCTCGGTGCAGCTGATGGCGAAGGACGGCGACTTGGCGACGCTGCGCCTGCCCTCCGGTGAGATGCGGCTCGTTCGCGCCGAGTGCCGCGCCACGGTCGGAACGCTCGGCAACGCCGAGCACCAGAACGTGAAGGTCGGCAAGGCCGGGCGCAAGCGTCACATGGGCGTCCGCCCGCAGACGCGCGGCGTGGCGATGAACCCGGTCGACCACCCGCACGGCGGTGGCGAGGGCTCGACGACAGCCGGCCGCCACCCGGTCACCCCTTGGGGCGTTCCGACGCTCGGGTACCGCACGCGCAAGAAGAACAAGAGCTCCGACTCCTACATCGTGCGCGGCAGGCGCCGCGGGAAGGGCAAGCAACGATGAGCCGCTCCAGCAAGAAGGGCCCGTGGGTGGAAGAGCGTTTGATGAACCGCATCGAAGCGCTCAACACTGCGAACAACAAGAAAATGCTGCGTACGTGGTCGCGTGCGTCGACGATCTTCCCGGAGATGGTCGGACACACGATCGCCGTCCACGACGGTCGTAAACACGTGCCCGTCTTCATCAGCGAGTCGATGGTCGGTCACAAGCTCGGCGAGTTCGCGCCGACGCGCATGTTCCGCGGACACGTCGGATCGGGTCGCGTGCGATGAGCACCGAGGATGAGAAGGACGAGGTGACGGGCAAGGACGCGCAGGCGGCCGCCAAACCGGCTGGGAAAAAAGCCGCCAAAAAACCGGCCAAAGCCGCTGCCAAAAGCACGGCCAAAGGCGCCGAAGGGAAAGCTGACGACGCGAAAGCGACGGAGGCCAGCAAACCTGCCGCCAAAAAAGCGCCCGCAAAAAAAGCTGCCGCGAAAAAAGCGCCCGCCAAAGAGCCGGTGGCCGAGCAGAAAAAGGCCAGTCGCGCCAAAGCTCAGGACAAACCTGTGGCGCGCAGGCGCGTCGTTCGCGCGCACGCCCGCTACGTGCGCACCTCAGCACGCAAGGCGCGCATGGTCTGCGGGCATCTGCGAGGCAAGTCCGTGCAGGAGGCACGCGCTATCCTCGCCTTCACTCCTCGTGAGGTGGCGCGCGACTGGAGCAAGCTGCTCGAGTCGGCAGTTGCGAACGCAGAGAGCAACCACGAGTTGCTCGAGGACGATCTGATCGTCCGTGAGGCGTATGCGGACGAGGGGCCGACGATCAAGCGCTTTCGGCCGCGCGCGATGGGACGCGCAACGCCGATCCGCAAGCGCACCAGCCACCTGACGATCGCGCTCACCCCGGACCCGGCGCACCGGACAACGAAGCGAAACGGCTAGAGAGAAGAAGAATGGGACAGAAGGTTCATCCAGAGGCAATGCGCGTGGGTTACATCCACGACTGGAAGTCGAACTGGTTCAACGAAAAGCACTTCGCCGAGTATCTCGCGGAGGATGTGCGCATCCGCGAGCACATCGTCGGCAAGCTCTCTCACGCCGGGCTCTCGAGCATCACGATCCGCAAGGACGCAAACGAACTCGAGGTCAACATCCACACCGCCCGTCCGGGCATCGTCATCGGCAAGTCGGGCAGCGAAGTGGACGCCCTGCGCCGCGACCTGCACAAGATGACCAACAAGCAGATCAAGGTCAACATCCTCGAGATCAAGCGCCCGGAGCTCGACGCCTCGCTCGTAGCGCAGTCGATCGCCGAGCAGTTGCAGAACCGAGTCGCCTTTCGTCGCGCGATGAAGCGCGCGCTCACTAGCGCGATGCGCTCGGGCGCAAAGGGCGTGAAGGTGCAGGTCTCAGGTCGCCTCGGCGGCGCCGAGATGGCCCGCACCGAAAGCTACTCTGACGGCCGCGTGCCGCTGCACACGATGCGCGCGGACATCGACTACGGCTTCTACGAGTCGCGCACGACGTTCGGCCGCATCGGCGTCAAGTGCTGGATCAACAAGGGCGAAATCATGCCCGAGGGCTACACCGGCGCAGACCTCACCGACATGACCGCTCCGGCGGCGCCGAACTCCGACCGTGACGGTCGTGGGGGACGCGATGGACGCGACGGACGCGGACGCGGACGTGGTGGCCAGGGCGGCGGCGGTGGCGGTGCAGGCGGACGCGGACGCGGCGGCCAGGGCGGCCAGGGCGGCCAGGGCGGCGGCGGTGGCGGACGCGGCCCCGGTGGCTTCGGTGGACAGGGCGGTCGCAGCGGTGGCGGGCGTGGGCCCGGCGGCGGCGGCGGAGGCGGCGGAGGTGGCGGGCGTGGCGGACCGCGTCCCGGTGGCGGAGGCGGTCGCTGATGCTCTCGCCAAAGCGCGTAAAGCACCGCAAGCAGCATCGTGGGCGCAGAGCCGGCAACTCGCGTGGCCAGGTCAAGGTCCAGTTCGGCGAGTACGGGCTGAAGGCGCTCGAGTGCGGCTGGCTGACCAACCGTCAGATCGAGGCAGCTCGTGTCGCGATGACGCGCAAGATCAAGCGTGGCGGCAAGGTGTGGATCAACGTGTTCCCGGACAAGCCGGTCACCAAGAAGCCGGCCGAGACGCGCATGGGCTCGGGCAAGGGCTCGCCGGAAGGCTGGGTCGCCGTGGTCAAGCCCGGCCGCGTGATGTTCGAGCTGGCCGGGGTCTCCGAGCCGCTCGCCCGCGACGCGATCAGGCTGGCGGCGCACAAGCTGCCGGTGAAGTCCAAGTTTGTGCTGCGAGAGGACTGAGCGATGAAGGCCAAGGAGATGCGCGACATGGAGGACTCAGAGCTGGTCAAACAGCTCGGCGTGCTGCGCAAAGAGGTGTTCGGTCTGCGCTTCGCCAATGCGACGGGCGAACTGGACAACACCGCCGGTGTCGGTCACGCCAGGCGCGACCTGGCGCGGGCGCTGACGGTGGCGCGCGAGCGCTCGCTCGACGCTGAGCGCAAATAACGAGACTCGAGAATTCGCGAAGACGAAACGGAAAACATGGCTGACGAACCAGACAACGACACACCACCAACGCCCGACGACGCCGACGCGCAGGCGCCGGCGACGGACGCCCCTGCCGCGGAGACGCCCGAGGCTGCCGCGCCTGAGGCTGCAGAGCCCGAGGCTGCGGCCGAGGCAGACGCGCCGCAGGACGCCGAGCCCCAGGCCGAGGCCCCCGAGGCGGACGCTTCCGCCGACGAGGAGCCGGTGGCCGCCGCCGCGCCCGCTGCCCCGGAGGAGCCTGTCGAGCAGCTCTCGCCGAAGGAGCGCCGCCGGCGCTCGCGCTCTGCGCACTCAGGCGAGACGCGTCCGGTCCGCTCCGCCGAGGAGCGCCACGCCGAACGCGTTGCCACGCGCAAGGACAAGGCTGTGCGCCGCCGTGCGCGACGGCTGCAGGAACGCGCGAAAGCTGCCGAGCGCCGTGCTGCCGCCCCGGCGGCGGAGCCACTCGCGCCTGTACACGCCCCGGTCGAGGGCAGGCGCAGGGTGCGCCAGGGGATCGTCGTCTCGGACAAGGCTGCCAAGACGATCACAGTGCGCATCGACGTCGCGCGCCGGCACCGCCGCTACGAGAAGATCGTGCGCAGCTCGAGCACGCTGCACGCCCACGACGAGAACAACGACGCGCACGAGGGCGACGTGGTCCGCGTGATCGAGAGCCGCCCGCTGTCGCGCACCAAGCGCTGGGCGCTCGTCGACGTGCTGGAGCGGGCTCGATGATCCAGAACGAGACACGACTTCGCGTGGCCGACAACACGGGTGCGCGCGAGATCCTGTGTATCCGCGTCAAGGGTGGCTCGCAGCGCCGCTACGCCTTCGTCGGCGACGTCATCACGGCGACCGTCAAGCAGGCCAACCCCCAGGGCGCGGTCAAAAAGGGCGAGGTCGTAACAGCCGTGATCGTGCGCACGAAGAAGCCGATCGGGCGCAACGACGGCACGTACATCGCCTTCGACGAGAACGCCGCGGTGATCATTGACGACCAGAACAACCCGCGCGGCACGCGCGTCTTCGGCCCGGTCGCGCGCGAACTGCGCGAGCGCAACTTCATGAAGATCGTCTCGCTGGCACCGGAGGTTCTCTGATGGGCCGCCCCAAGCCCGCCGCCAAGCGGCGCACGCTGAAGATCCGCTCCGACGATCACGTCAAGGTGACAGCGGGCAAGGACCGCGGCAAGACCGGCAAGGTGCTGCGTGTCGAACCGACCAAGGAGCGCCTGTACGTCGAGGGCTTGAACATGGTCAAGCGCCACGTGCGTCCGCAGGTCAACCAGCGCTCGGGCGCGCTGCCCGGAACCGACGGCCAGCTCGGCGGCGTGATCGAGCGCGAGGGCCCGATCCACATCTCCAACGTGATGCTGCTCGACGCCAAGGGCAACCCGACGCGCGTGCGCATCGAGCGCGACGGCGGCTCGCGCGTGCGCGTCGCCAAGAGCACCGGCGCGAGGCTCGACTGATTATGGCTGCGACGACTACAGAGGCTCCGCCGGCGCGCCTGAAGGCCCGCTACATGGACGAGATCCGCCCGGCGATGACCGAGCGCTTCGGCTACTCATCGATGATGCAAGCGCCGAGGCTGGAGAAGATCACGCTGAACATGGGCGTCGGCCTCGCCAAGCAGGACTCCAAAGTGCTCAAGGCGGCGACCGAGCAGCTCGCGACGATCGCCGGCCAGCAGCCGAGCGTGCGTCGCGCGCGCAAGTCGATTGCCGCTTTCAAACTGCGCGAGGGCATGCCGGTCGGCGTGGCCGTGACGCTGCGCGCCGAGCGCGCGTATGAGTTCCTCGACCGGCTCGTCTCGATCGCGATCCCGCGCATCCGCGACTTCCGCGGTCTGAACCCGCGCTCCTTCGATGGCCGCGGCAACTACTCGATGGGTGTGCGCGAGCAGATCATCTTCCCCGAGATCGACTACGACGCGATCGATCAGGTGCGCGGGCTCGACATCACGATCAGCACGAGCGCCGCCACCGACGTCGAGGCGTTCGCGCTGCTGCGGGCGTTCGGGATGCCGTTCGCCACGCAAGGCCGTCCCAAGGGCTTTGACCCCGAGGGCGAGCAGAGCGCCGAGGACGCCCCCGACGGCGCCGAGGACGCCGCCCCGGCGGCGAAAGCGCCGGCAGAGGCGCCGCCGCAGGATGCGCCCGCGACCGAGGAGCCCGCCGAGGACTCCGAGCCGCAAGCCGAGGCAAAGGCAGAGACTACGGAGGCCGAGACCGCCGAGGACGACACCGCCGACGACGAGACTGCCGAGCCTGAGACCTCCGAGCCGAACGCGGCGCAAGAGGCTTCCGAGCCGGAGACTTCCAAGACCGAGCCCGAGGCTGTGGCCGAGAGCGCAGACGCCGAGCCACAGGGCGAGAGCGACGCAGCTGAGCCAGAGGCCTCGACAGAGACCACCGAGGACGCGACCGAGAAAGAGAGCAACGACTGATGGCCAAGACATCTCAGCGCGTCAAGCAGGCGCGGACGCCGAAGTTCAAAACCCGCGCCTATACTCGGTGCAACCGCTGCGGACGTCCTCGCGCGGTGTATCGCAAGTTCGGGGTGTGCCGCATCTGCTTGCGCGAGCTCGCCCACAACGGCCAGATCCCAGGGATGACGAAGTCCTCCTGGTAGGCGCTGGCGCCACGACTTTCAGGTAACCACTCAGCTATGTCAATGACCGATCCAATCGCCGACTTCCTCACGCGCGTGCGCAATGCGATCCACGCTGCTCACGAGACGGTCGAGATCCCCGCTTCGAAACTCAAGAGCGAGCTCGCCCGCATCCTCACCGAGCAGGGCTACATCGACTCTCACACGGTCATCCCGGATCCCGACGGCGGTCCCGGTCAGTTGATCCAGATCCGCCTGAAGTACACAGAGGACCGCACGTCGGCGATCTCCGGCCTGCGGCGCGTCTCGCGCCCTGGACGCCGGACGTATGTCGACGCCAAGCACATCCCGAAGGTGCTCGGCGGCATGGGCACCTCGATCGTCTCCACTTCCCACGGCGTGATGACCGGCCACGACGCACGCTCGGCCGGCGTCGGCGGCGAGGTCCTGGCGCAGGTCTGGTGAGCTGATGTCGCGAATCGGCAGACAGCCCATCCTCGTCCCCAGTGGCGTGACCGTCGACATCGAGCCGGACGCCGTGCGCGTCAACGGCCCGAAAGGCGAACTGTCCGAGCGCATCCACAAGGACATCGTGGTCAAGCAGGACGGCGAGCAGCTGCTCGTCTCGCGCCCGACCGACCGCGGCGAGCACCGCGCGCTGCACGGCCTGACGCGCTCGCTCGTGGCGAACATGGTGGAGGGCGTCACGGCTGGCTACGAGAAGCGTCTGGAGATCCAGGGCGTCGGCTACCGCGCGCAGCTGAAGGGCAAGAACCTCGAGCTCGCCGTCGGCTACTCGCACCCGGTCCCGATCGTCGCGCCGGATGGGATCGAATTCGAAGTCCCGCAGCCGACGCGCGTGGTCGTCAAAGGCATCTCCAAGCAGCTCGTAGGCGAGACGGCGGCGATCATCCGCAAGCAGCGCCCGCCTGAGCCTTACAAGGGCAAGGGCATTCGCTACGAGGGCGAGTACGTCCAAAGAAAGGTCGGAAAGCGCGCATGAGCGTCATCACCAAGGGCGATCGCCGGCTCAAGCGCCGCCGCCGCGTGCGGGCGAAGGTCTCGGGCACGGCCGAGCGGCCGCGCATCTCCGTGTTCCGCTCCAATCAGGGCGTCTCGGCGCAGCTGATCGACGACATCTCTGGACGCACGCTGGCCGCCGTCAACTGGTACGAGCCGGACCTGCGCAACCTCTCCAAGCCCGAGCGCACGAAGCGCTCCGGCGAGGCCCTCGCCGAGCGCGCGAAAGCTGCCGGCGTCAACGAAGCCGTGTTCGACCGCGGCGGCTACCGCTATCACGGCCACGTTCGCGCGTTTGCCGAGGCGATCCGCGAGAGCGGCATCACCGTCTGAGCGTCCAGGCAGCCCGCGACCGCTACCCTCTCACTCTTCTCATGCCAATAATCGTAGATCGCTCAGTGAACCCCGCCGGCCTGGATCTCCAGGAGCGCGTGGTCGAGATCAACCGCGTCGCCAAGGTCGTCAAGGGCGGCCGGCGCTTCTCGTTCACCGCGCTCGTCGTCGTCGGCGACGAACGCGAAGTCGTGGGCGTCGGCTACGGCAAGGCCAACGAGGTGCCGCTGGCGATCCAGAAGGGCGTCGAGCGCGCGAAGAAGGACCTCTTCCGCGTGCCCAAGCACGGCAGCACGATCACCCATCAGACGACCGGCATCTTCGGTGCCGGGCGCGTGCTGCTCAAGCCGGCCTCGCCCGGTACCGGGGTGATCGCAGGCGGCGGCGTGCGCGCGGTGCTCGAGCTCGCGGGCATCCACGACATCCTCTCCAAGAGCCTCGGCACGCAGAACCCGATCAACCTCGTCAAGGCGACTGTCGCCGGCCTGCGCGGCCTGCGCACCCCTGCCGAGGTCGCCAAGCTGCGCGGTTTGTCGGTGAACCAGGTGCTCGGCCTCACCAGTGAGCCGGCCAACGGTGCGCCGGCGACGACTTCGGAGACAGCAGCAGAGCCGGAGCCCGCCGCTGCGGTCGGCGGAGAGGCGTCCGCGTGATGGCTCAGCTCACCGTCACCCAGCGACGCTCGCGCAACGGCGCCAACCAGAAACAGCTCGACACGCTTCGCTCGCTCGGCCTGCGCCGAATCGGACACACGGTGGAGGTCAGGGACTGCGAGCAATCGCGCGGCATGCTGCACGCCGTACGTCACTTGGTCGAGGTCGAGGAGGGCAAGTGAGCCCTGCCAAAGACACCGAGCAGGAGGTCGTCATCGGCCTGCACAACCTCTCGCCTTCGCCGAACAGCCGCCGTCCGCGCAAGCGCATCGGCCGTGGCGAAGGCTCGGGCACGGGCAAGACCTCAGGCCGCGGGCAGAAGGGCGCCGGCTCGCGCTCGGGCTCCAAGCGCAGGGCGCGCTTCGAGGGCGGGCAGATGCCGATCCACATGCGCATGCGCAAGCTTCGCGGGCCGCACATGAAGAAGTCGATGCCGTTCGAGCCCTTCCGCACGCACACCCAGCCGGTCAACCTCGCCGCGCTCGAGACTCGCTTCGAGGCGGGTGCCGAGGTGACGATCGAGCTGATGCAGGCCAACGGCCTGGGTACCCGGAAGGGCATCCCGATCAAGGTGCTCGCCAAGGGCGACTTGAGCAAGGCGCTCACCGTCCACGCCCATGCCTTCAGCGCCGGTGCGCGCGAGCGCATCGAGGCTGCCGGCGGCACCTGCCAGCTCGTCGAGCGCTAGCGAGCTCTGCAAGCCGTGCAATCGGCGGCACGCTCGGGCGCATCCATTAGAATCGCTCGCTCCGCGGGAGGCAGTGCAGCGGCGCCCTGAGCCGCGGAGCCAAGCCCATGCTCTCGACCATACTCAACGCCTTCCAGGTTGCGGACATCCGCAAGAAGATCGCCTTCACGGCGGGGATGCTGCTGATCTACCGCCTCGGCTCGCACATCCCCGTGCCCGGCGTGAACCTGACGGCGGTCAACAACATCCAGAAGCAGTTCGGCGGCTCCAACATCCTCGGGCTGCTGAACCTGTTCTCCGGCGGCGGGCTCTCGCGGATCGCACTGTTCGCGCTCGGCATCATGCCGTACATCACCGCCTCGATCATCCTGCAGCTGCTGCAGGTCGCGGTGCCGTCACTTGAAAAGCTCTCCAAGGAAGGCGAGGTCGGGCAGGCGCGGATCACGCAGTACACGCGCTACTTGACCGTCGGCTTGGCCTTCGCGCAGTCGATCGGCTACGTCTTCCTCTTCCACACGCTGCAGGCGAAAGCCGGCGAATCGGTCGTCACGCACTTCGACGCGCCGCACATCTTCCTGATCGTCATATGCCTGACCACGGGTTGCGTGTTGTTGATGTGGATCGGCGAGCTGATCACACAGCGCGGAATCGGCAACGGCATCTCGCTGCTGATCTTCGCCTCGATCGTCGCGCGCCTGCCGAGCGGCATTCAGACCTGGTGGACCTCACAGGACCAGGTCTTCAAGGTGATGATGCCGTTCCTCGTGTTGGCCGTTGTCGCGGGCATCGTGTTCGTGCAGGAAGGCCAGCGGCGGATTCCCGTGCAATACGCAAAGCGCGTGATCGGTCGGCGCATGACCGAGGGCGGGCAGACCTACCTGCCGCTGCGCGTGAACATGGCCGGCGTGATCCCGGTGATCTTCGCCGCGAGCATCATGGCCTTCCCGCCGACCGTCGGGCAGCTCGTCAAAACGCACTGGGGCCAGTCGATCTCAGACTTCTTCTCGCCCAACGGGTGGCACTACGTCGTCGGCGAGTCGATCTTCATCGTCCTGTTCACGTACTTCTACACGGCCGTCACGTTCAACCCGGTCGACCAGGCGGACAATCTGAAGAAGTACGGTGGCTTCATCCCTGGCGTGCGTCCGGGGCGCCCGACGGCTGAATTCCTCGATCGCATCCTCGCGCGCCTGACCTTCCCGGGCGCTCTGTTCCTCGCCGCGGTGGCCGCGCTGCCGACGATTCTGATCGCGCGCACGCATCAAAACATTCCGCTCGGTGGAACCTCGATCCTGATCGTGATCGGCGTCGCGCTCGAAACGATGAAGCAGCTCGAGGCGCAGCTGATGATGCGAAGTTACGAGGGCTTCTTGAAGTAGTTTCTCGGGAGGAGGTCGGGAGGGGGCTTGCCCCTTTCCCGCGATAGTGCGAGGACTTCTTGAAGTAGTGGCCCAGCAGCGCAAGAGGTAGGCTGCCTCGGTCGTGCCGGAATTGAACCTGATACTGCTCGGTCCCCCGGGCGCGGGGAAGGGAACGCAGGCCGAGCGCTTGCGCGAGGACTTCTCGATGCCGCTCATCTCCACCGGCGACATCCTGCGCGCCGAGGTCACCGCCAACAGCGATCTCGGGCGTGAGGCGAAGCGTTTCATGGATGCCGGTGAGCTCGTGCCGGACGAGGTGATCGTCGGCATGATCATCCGGCGCCTCAGCGACGGCGACGCCCGCGACGGCTTCCTGCTCGACGGGTTTCCGCGCAATGCCGAGCAGGCCAGCGCGCTGAGCGGGGCGCTCGAGGGTCTCGGCCGGCGCCTGACGGCTGCGCTGCAGATCGAGGTGGGCGACGACGAGGTCGTGCGGCGCCTGGCCGGGCGGCGCGTGTGCGTGAAGAACCCGAGTCACATCTACCACGTCGAGTTCGACCCGCCCAAGCACGAGGACATCTGCGATCAGGACGGCACGCGCCTGATCCAGCGCGACGACGACAAGGAGGAGACGATCCGTCGCCGGCTGCAGGTCTACCACTCCCAGACCGAGCCGCTGATCGACCACTACGACAAAGCCGGGCTGCTGCGCCGCTTCGACGGCACGCGCAATCCGGACGAGGTGCACGACCACATTCGCGCGACCGTCGCGACGCTGCGCCTGGAGGAGAAGCTCTAGGGGGCTAGCTAAGCTCCTCGGGGTGATCATCAAGAAGTCCCCAGCGGAGATCGAGAAGATGCGCAGCGCCGGCGAGATCCTCGTCGAGACGCTCGCTGAGCTCGAGGCGAAGATCGCCCCCGGCGTCAGCACCGAGGAGCTCGATCTCCTCGCCGAGCGCTTCATACGTTCCCGTGGCGGCGTGCCGACGTTCAAGGGCTATCGCGGCTTTCCCGGCTCGATCTGCGCCTCGCCGAACGCGATGATCGTGCACGGTATCCCCGGCCCGGAGCGCTTGAGCGCGGGCGACATCATCTCGATCGACGTCGGCGTCACGCTCGACGGCTGGGTCGCAGACGCGGCTCGCACGTTCGCCGTGGGGGAGATCGGCGCCACCGAGCAGAACCTGCTGAGCGCCACTGAGCAGTCGCTGCACGCGGGTATCGCCGAGGCGCGCGCCGGCAACCGCATGGGCGACATGTCGAGTGCGATCCAGCGAGTCGCCGAGGCCGCCGGGCTGTCGGTCGTGCGCTCGCTCGTCGGCCACGGCGTCGGGCGCAACATGCACGAGGACCCGCAGGTGCCCAACTACGGCAAGCCCGGCAAGGGCCCGCTGCTGGAGGAGGGCATGGTGATCGCCGTGGAGCCGATGATGACCGCCGGGCGTGCGTCCGTGCGCGTCGGCGGAGACGGCTGGGCGATCTACTCCCAGGACGGCTCGCCGGCGGCGCATTTCGAGCTCACCGTCGCGATCACCGGCGACGGGCCGAGCGTGCTGACGCCGTGGCACCTCGCCCCCGAGGAACGCTCCTCTCAGGGCGCTGCACGCACCGCCGTAGGCACCTGAGAATTGCTAACATCCGGAGTCCTGCTCGTAAGCGAGGTTGTGTAGTCTCGCCAGAGCATCCACGACTTGGTAGCGGCGGCCGCAACGGCAGCCAGAGCCACGTCGCCGGAACCCAGCCGCAGAAAGGGATCATGAAGGTAAGACCGTCGGTCAAGCCGATGTGCGAGAAGTGCAAGATCATCCGCCGCCACGGCGTCGTACTCGTGATCTGTCAGAACAAGCGCCACAAGCAGCGTCAGGGCTAGCCGATGGCGCGTATCGCCGGGATCAACCTCCCCTTGAACAAGCGCTCGGAGATCGGGCTCACCTACATCTACGGGATCGGTCGCGCGACCTCGAACAAGATCCTCGCGGAGGTCGGCGTGAGTCCGGACACCTACATCCGCGACCTGACCGAGGAAGAGGTCACCAAGCTGCGCGACGCGATCGACGAGGGTCTCTCGGTCGAGGGCGACCTGCGGCGCGAGCGCTCGCAGGACATCAAGCGCCTGCAGGAGATCGCCTGCTACCGCGGCCTGCGCCACCGACGCGGCCTGCCGGTCCGCGGCCAGAAGACGAAGACCAACGCGCGCACGCGCAAGGGCCCCAAGCGGATGCAGGTGGCGGGCAAGAAACGCGCAGGCAAGAAGTGAGCGACAGGATCTGATGCCCCCCGCACCCAAACGCGCCCGCGGACGGCGCAAGCCAAAAAAGAACATCCCGATCGGGCAGGCGCACATCAAGACTTCGTTCAACAACACGATCGTCTCGCTGACCGACACCGGGGGCAACGTGATCGCCTGGGAGTCGGCTGGAGGCGCCGGCTTCAAGGGCTCGCGCAAGTCGACGCCGTTCGCTGCGCAGGTGACGGCTGACGCCGCCGCCCGCAAGGGCCTCGAGCAGGGTCTTCAGAAGGTCGAGGTCTACGTCAAGGGCCCCGGCTCGGGGCGTGAGACGGCGATCCGCTCGCTCCAGGCCGCCGGCCTGGAGGTGACGGGCGTCAAGGACGTGACCCCGCAGGCCCACAACGGCTGCCGTCCGCGCAAGCGCCGCCGCGTCTAAGAACTTCATCCAAAGAGAGCAGAAGAAGAACACCAATGGCGAGAGATACAGGCCCACAGTGCAAGCAGTGCCGTCGCGAGGGACAGAAGCTGTTCCTCAAGGGTGAGCGCTGCCTGACGGACAAGTGCGGCGTCGAGCGCCGCTCCTACCCGCCGGGCGAGCACGGCCGTGGGCGCATGAAACAGAGCGAGTACCGCGTGCAGCTGCGCGAGAAGCAGAAGGCGCGCCGCTACTACGGAGTGCTCGAGAGGCAGTTCGCCGGTTACTACGAGAAAGCTTCGCGCCAGCCGGGCATCACTGGCGAGAACCTGCTCGCGCTGCTCGAGTGCCGCCTCGACAACGTCCTTGTTCGCCTCGGCTTCGCGGCTTCGCGTCGCCAGGCTCGCCAGCTGATCCGCCACGGCCATTGGACGGTCAATGGCCGGCGGGTGAACATCCCCAGCTATCAGGTGCGCCCAGGCGAGGTGATCGCCATCAAGGCGGACACTCCTGCCACGCAGGTGGTCAGAGACGCCACCGAGCTCACCGGACAGATTCCCGCATGGCTCCAGGCCGACCACGAGTCGCTCACGGCCAAGGTGCTGCGCAAGCCGGAGCGACGCGAGGTCGCCGCGCCGGTGCAGGAGCAGCTCATCGTCGAGCTGTACTCGAAGTAGTAGGAACTTTTCACGCGCCGCGCCAGAGATGGGCGGCGCTCCCGAGCCGGCGTCCGGGCGACGCCGGTGCGACACCAAAACGACGTTAGGACTCAGATGCTCGACTTCCAAATCCCGCGGATCACCAGCGAGTCCGTGGAGCAGAACCGTGGCACGTTCACAATTGAGCCGTTGGACCGCGGATTCGGCTACACGTTCGGAAACTCCCTGCGCCGCGTGTTGCTCTCCTCCCTTTCAGGGGCGGCAGTCACGAGCGTGCGCATCGAGGGCGTCGCCCACGAGTTCTCGACGATCAACGGCGTCAAGGAGGACGTGACCGACATCGTCCTGAACCTCAAGGGCGTCGTCTGCCGCATGCACTCTGACGCGAGTGAGGTCGAGGCGCCGCTCGTGGTCACTGGACCCGGTGAGATCACGGCCAAGGACATCGACCTGCCCGCGGGCGTGGAGATCCTCAACCCGGACATCCACATCGCGACGCTCGAGAAGAAAACAAAGCTCGAGCTGTACATGACGATCGGCCGCGGCCGCGGCTACCGCCCGGCCGAGGAGAATAAGTCGGCCGACCAGCCGATCGGCGTGATCCCGATCGACTCGATCTTCTCGCCGGTGCGGCGGGTCGCCTATGCCGTCGAGCAGGCACGTGTCGGTCAGAAGACAGACTTCGACAAGCTCACGCTCGACATCGAGACCGATGGCTCGATCGACCCGCAGGCAGCGTTGCGCGAGGCGGCCGAGCTGCTGATCTCACAGCTTGCGATCTTCACTGACGCGGACCGCATCCAGGAGCTGCGCGCGGCGCCCGGCGGCCAGCTCGACAGTCACGGCCTCGCGGTCAGCGGCAACGGTGCGCCGGCGGCGCTGCAGGGCGAGGAGTGGAGCATCCTTATCGAGGAGCTCGAGCTCGGCGTGCGCTCGTACAACTGCCTCAAGCGTGCCGGCATCCAGACGGTCGGCGACCTGATCTCCAAGTCGGAGGCCGAGCTCAACGCGATCCCGAACTTCGGCAAGAAGTCGATCGACGAGGTCATCGAAACGCTGCATGCAAGGGGCCTGAACCTCCGCCAAGACTAGAACCGCAGTCCGAGTGGCGCCAAGCGGCGCCCTCGGCCGCGAACTAGACTCCACGACCCAGCCATGAGACACCAGCGAACAAAACACAAGCTCAGCCGCGACAGCGCGCATCGCAAGTCGCTGCTCATGAACCTGAGCAAGGAGATCATCGAGCACGAGCGGATCAAGACCTCCGAGGCGAAGGCCAAGGCGGTCAAGCCGCAGATCGAGAAACTGATCACGCTCGCCAAGCGGGGCGACCTGCACGCGCGCCGCCAAGCGCTCTCGACGCTCTCGCAGGACAAGTTCGCGGTGCACAAGCTGTTCGAGGACCTCGCGCCGCGCTACGTCGACCGTCCGGGCGGCTACACGCGCATCCTCAAACTCGGCCCGCGCAAGAGCGACGCGACCGAGATGGTCTTCATCGAGCTCGTCTGACCCGGCGCGGACGCGCGCTGCCGGATGGTCACGAAGCTGACGCTCGAGTACGACGGCAGCGGCTTTGCCGGCTGGGTGCGCCAGCCGGGCCTGCGCACGGTGCAGGAGGAGCTCGAGCGCGCGCTGCAGACGGTGCTCGGTGAGACGGGCAGCGACGGCGGGCCGCTGAAGCTCACGGTCGCGGGGCGCACCGACCGCGGCGTTCACGCCTGGGGTCAGGTCGCCAGCTACCACCACGAGGCGGTCGATCCGCTGCGGTTGAACGGTCTGCTCGACGACGATGTGGCCGTACTCGCCGCCGAGCCGTCCGCGGAGGGCTTCGACGCCCGCCGCGACGCCCGCAGCCGTACCTACTGCTACCGGGTGCTCACGCGCCGCGCGCGCAGTCCGCTTCGGCGGGCCCACGCGCTGTGGTGGCCGGGCGAGCTCGATCGCGCAGCGCTGGATGAGTGCGCGGCGGCGCTGCTCGGGCGCCACGACTTCACAGCGTTCACCCCGACGGAGACCGAACACTTGCGCTTCGAGCGCACTGTCCTGAGCGCGCAGTGGCGCACGCGGCCCTTGCACACGCTCGCGGGGGCGGCCGTGGAGCGCGCGAGCGACGGCCTGGGTGCCCACGGCGCGTCCGCGGCCGGCGAGCAGCCGCAGGCGCTGCTCGAGTGCTGGCTGGAGGCGGACACGTTCATGCGCCACATGACACGCACGCTCGTCGGGACGATGCTCGACGTCGCCGCCGGAGCGGGCACGGTCGAGCAGTTCAAGGCCCTACTGGAAGGGCGCCCGCGGTCGGATGCCGGCAAAACGGCGCCCGCGCACGGGCTGGCGCTGGTGAGCGTCAGCTATGCGTAGGGGCTTGCACCTATGCTGGAGCGAGCAATGCTGAACGTCCTGCTGACCAACGACGACGGGATCGAGGCCGAGGGCCTGCAGGCGATGCGGCGCGCGCTCGTGGCGCTCGACGGCGTGCGCCTCGCGGTGATCGCGCCTGACGGAAACCGCTCGGCGATGGCACGCTCGATCACCACGCGGCGTCCGTTGTGGGTCGCCGAGACGCCGTTCGAGGACGGTACGGTCGGTTACGCCACCGACGGCACGCCGGTCGACTGCGTGCGCCTGGCGCGGCTCGGGCTGATCGAAGACTTCAGCGCGGACGTGGTCGTCGCGGGGATCAACCACGGCGCCAATCTCGGTGACGACATCACCTACTCGGGCACGGTCGCGGCCGCGCTCGAGGGCGTCGTGCTCGGCCTGCCCTCGGTCGCCGTCTCCCAGCAGTCCGGCGCGCGCGCTCTGGACTACCGCTACCACGGCGGCTTCGGCTTCGACGTCGCCGCCGGCTTCGTCGCGCGCCTGGTCGAGCGCATGGAGGACGTGCCGCTGCCGGCGACGACGCTGCTCAACGTCAACGTGCCGGCGGGCGAGCCGGACGGGGTCGAGGTGACGAGCCTCGGCAAGCGCATCTACCGTGACGAGCTGAAGCTGGACAGCGAGGAGGAGGGCCGCAGCCGCTACTGGATCTACGGCTCAGATCCCGGCTTCCACGACGAACCTGGGACCGACCTGGCGGCTGTCGCTGCCGGCAAGATCGCTGTGACGCCGATCCACTTCGACCTGACCGACCGCCCGGGCCTGGAGGCGCTGAAGCGCTTCGATCTGAAGGAGCTGCTCGCACCACCGATCGGAGATCGGCCAGCGCGCGAGGCTCCGTGAGCGCGGGGCCGGCTGCCGCGCGGGCCAAGGAGCTGCGAAAGCTGCTCGAGCATCACTCGCGCCGCTACTACGTACTCGATGACCCGGAGATCGGCGACGCGGAGTACGACGCTCTGCTGGATGAGCTGCGGACGATCGAGCGTGAGCACCCTGAGCTGCTCAGCCCCGACTCGCCGACGCAGCGGGTCGGCGGCGAGCCGGTCAGCCGCCTGGAGAAAGTCGAGCACCTGGAGCCGATGCTCTCCCTCGGCAACGTACGCTCGCCGGAGGAGCTGCGCGCGTGGGTGGAGCGAATGCGCAACCACCTCGCGCGCGAGGGCATCTCGGTGGCGGACTTCCAGTACGTCGTCGAGCCGAAGATCGACGGCCTGGCGATCAGCCTCGTCTACCGCGACGGCGCGCTGGACCGCGGCGCCACGCGCGGCAATGGCGAGATCGGCGAGGACGTCACGCACAACCTGCGCACGATCGGCGCGATCCCGCTGCAGGTGAGCGACGCGCCGGCGCTCGTGGAGGTCCGCGGCGAGGCCTACATGTCGCTCGCCGATTTCACGGCGCTTAACGAGCGCCGTGCCGAAGCGGGCGAGTCGACGTTCATGAACCCGCGCAACTCGGCGGCCGGCACGATCCGCCAGCTCGACCCGGCCGATGCGCTGAAGCGGCCGCTGTCGATCTGGTGCTACCAGGTGGGGGTCACGGATGGCCTCTCCTTCGAGCGCCACTCACAAGCGCTCGACTGGCTGCGCGAGCACGGCTTCCGCGTCAACCCGGACATCAAGCTGCTCGCGGGCGAGGACGAGGTGATCGAGCAGTGCCTGGCGTGGCAGCGGCGTCGCGGCGAGCTCGAGTTCGAGATCGACGGCGTCGTCATCAAGGTCGACGACTTGGCGTTGCAGCGCCGCCTCGGCTCGGTCGGTCGCGACCCGCGCTGGGCGGTCGCGTGGAAGTTCCCGCCGACGACCGCAGTCACGCGACTGGAGAAGGTGATGTGGAACGTCGGCAAGTTCGGCGACATGCGCCCTTACGCGGTGCTCGAGCCGGTCGTCGTCGGCGGCGTGCGCATCGGCATGGCGACGCTGCACAACGAGGAGGACCTACAGCGCAAGGACATTCGCGCGGGCGAGGAGGTGATCGTGCTGCGCGCAGGCGACGTGATCCCGCAGGTCGTATCGCCGGCGCCGCACGTGGTCGAGCGAAAGGGGCGCCCGCGGCGCCCGCGCCCGCCCGCAAAATGCCCATTCTGCGCCACGAAGACGATCAAGGCCGAGGGGGCGGTGTTCACGAAGTGCCCCAACCCGCTGTGTCCCGGCCGCGCCTGGCAGCTGCTCAAGCACTTCGTCTCGCGTGGGGCGATGGACATCGAGGGCCTCGGCGAGAAGCAGGTCGCCCAGCTTCAGGACGCCGGGCTGGTGCGCACTGCCGGCGACTTCTACCGCCTGAACGAGGAGCAGCTGCTCGAGCTGGAGGGCTTCGGCGCGCTGTCGGTCAAGAACCTGCTCGCGGCCTTGGAGTCCTCGAAGGAGCGGCCGTTTGCGCGTGTGCTGTTCGCGCTCGGGATCGAGGAGGTCGGCGAGGTCACCGGGCGCAACCTCGCCCAGCGGTTCCGCGACATCGACGCGCTGCTGGCGGCCCCGCCTGAGCAGATCGAGCAGACGCCGGGCGTCGGAGAGAAGATGGCCGCGTCGATCCGCGCTCAGCTGGACGACGAGCGCATGCGCGAGCTGATCGCCGACTTGCGCGAGCTCGGGCTGCGATTTGCCGAGGAGGGTCCGGCGCCTTCGGAGGGGCCGCTCGCGGAGAAGACGCTCGTGCTCACCGGATCGCTGCCCGACTGGTCGCGCGAGCAGGCGACCGAGAAGATCATGGCCGCCGGCGGGCGCGTGACCAGCTCAGTGTCCAAGAAGACCGACTACCTCGTCGCCGGCGAGAGCGCTGGGTCGAAGCTGCAGAAGGCCGAGCGGCTGGGGGTGGCCGTGATCGACGAAGCCGGGCTGCGTGGGCTGCTCGCCTTACGGCCGGCGCACAGCCCAGGTCAGGTGCGGGAGTCGTAGCCCCAGAGCTCGACCAGATCGCGATCCAGGTACTCGCTCAAAGCGACAACCTCGCCGCGGAACCTGTTCTGGAGCTCGGCCATCAGCTGCTCATCGGGTATTCGCGGCTTGCCAAATTGCAGCCGGCGTTCGAACGCGGCGGCGTCGCGCCGTAGCCGCTGAGGCGTGACTGTCTTGACTGCTGCCTTTACGAGGCGTGGCGCACGGCCCCGGCCCATCGAGACCGATCGTACGGCCTCGTGGATGCGGGGTGAGCGGACGCGGACGGTGGGGTTTGCATCGATCGCCGCGATCGCAAGCGTGTCGTCAACCTCGAGAAAGCGCAGCACCTCACGCACGATCCCCTCGTTGTCGGCGCGAAAGTCCTCATATATGAGAACCTTGATCTGATCGGCGGCAAAAACGGCGTGGTAGCGGCGGAGCTGCTCGACATATCTCACGTGGTCGGAATAGAGCAGTTCCAAGGGCCGGCCGGCAAACGGCGGGATCGCCTTCCCTTCTCGTCTGAGCTCGACGAGCGCGAGCGCCTTGCGGAGATCACCCTCGGTCTCGTTGTGGTTCTGCACATTTTGCAGGTGAAACGACCGCAAGAAGCTCGCCGGCTCCCGAAAGATGGCTATTATCCGCGCGTCGGGTTGGAGGTCTGCGATACGCCCGGCCGCTCCGGGGGAGATGAGGTAAGAAGGAGTCGCCTCGCCGATGCGCTGCCCTGGGCGTGCCTCCTCAAACAGCGAAAGATAACCCTCGAGCGTGGTCGGCCGGGTCTTGGAGCCTCGCGCCAAGGCACGGGCGCGCAGCTCCGGTGAATGGAACCAGAGCTCCTTGAGCTCGGGCATGAAGACCTGCGGATGCTGACGCAGAATCTGGTAGAGGGCAGTGGTACCGCTCTTGAACTGACCAACGATGAAAAAGTCAGGAATTCTCATTCCACTCGCACGCGCGGCTGACGCGCTCACGATATTCTGATAGGTCGCGAGGGGGGAGTTCTACGGATCGCAGACCGGAGGAGGGGAGGGGACGCCGGGCGCGCCGGGCGGGCTGTGCCGCGCGCCGAGGGGTAGCGCGCCGTACGGTCCGGATCCCGGAGCGGGCGTCTCAATTCCCTGTTTTCAACGACGCACCGGCGCGTGAGAAGCAGAGCATCGTGCCGTTGCCGCCCTGAGACTCGCCAGGCCAACCGAGCGTATTCAGCGCCCCGAGGTCACTCATTGCCAGCCCGTGCCGAGCGGCCATGCTCTCGTACAGATCGCGCGGGCGTGAGAGTACAGGGAACTCCTGCCACCTGCCCTCTGCTCGCGCCCCGAGCATGACGTTCGCATAGAACCTGCCGTCAGACGTCAGCTCGCGATCGACCAGTCCAAAACATGAGTCGACGACCTCGTCGGGCATATGAATAAGCACCGAGAACGCCCAGGCAATCTGAACACGGGCCTCGAGGTGCACTTGAGCAGGATCATCCGTGTGGATCAGGGTGGGTGACTTATTCTCCAGCCCGGCCTCAGCCAACTCCTTGCGTCCCTCCTCGAGCACATTCTCACGCGCCTCAATACCGGTGTAATGTCCGGTTTCGAGATAGTGGATCAACGGGATACCCCCACGCAGCGCTCCGCAGCCGATGTCCAGGAGCCGGTGCTCGGGTCGCAAGCCGGATGAGGTCAGAAATTCGAATTGGAAACGTCGCTTTACCTCCCACAGCTTCGGAGGGCCGACGAGCGCGTGTCGCGCAGAGGTCCGCGACGTCATCCGGAAAACCCGCCGGCGCCCAGCCACCGTCGCTCTGCTCAGGGCTTTGCGCATCCGGCTCATCTCATGGCAAGCCTATCCTTTCGGGCGGCACCAGCAGGCTTGGTTCCTTTCCCGAACCACGTAGGGCCAGAACAGACGGGCGATGGGGCTCAGCTCTCCAAGCCCACTCCCCGTTACGGGACTCCCGGTGCGGTGTGCCGGCGCGCCGACCCAGACGGTGTCCGGCCGGCCGATCGCCGCGCTCTGGATGCGGTGCGGGCGCGGGCTGCGACGCCTTGAGCGGCTGGCTCGTGGAGCGGCGAACGCGTGGCAGATCCTGACGGCGTAGCGAACGACGCGTTCGCCAGGCTGATCGTCATGTGATCCTGGATCACGTGCGCGAGCGTGGTCGAGATGCCGTCGTTGAAGAACGCGAACACGAGCAGGTGGCCATTGGCGGCCTGGCAGTAGCCGACGAGGTTGGAGTAGCCGGTGAGCGTGCCGGTCTTGCCTTGGCAACGGCCGGAGGCGCCGGTGTTGCGCATGCGGTGAGCGAGCGTGCCGGTGTGGCCGGCGACGGCCATGCTCCCACGCAGGATCGTGCCGAGCGGGGTCGGCTGCAGCGCGCTGAGCAGGGTGGCGACCTGGTAGGTGGAGGTCCTGTTCGCTTCAGACAGGCCGGAGCCGTCGACGATGCGCGGGTGGATCGCGAGCAGCGCTGAGATCGTCTGGCTGACGACGCCCGCGCCTGCGGCAGTCGTGCCGGCGCCGCCAAACGCCGCGCCGAGATCCTTGACGAGCATCTCGGCGAAGAAGTTGTCTGACGGCGGCAGCATCAGCCCGAGCAGCTCGGAGATGGTCGGCGAGCTGACCTGTGCGAGCTGCGCGGCGCCGGCGGGCGCGCTCGCGGCGCCGCTTGCGCCGCGGATGCTGACGCCGACGTTCTTGAGCGCTGCCCACAGCTTCCGGGCAGCGTAGGCGGCGGGGGCGTGGGCGATCTTTTCGGCGCCGCTGGCGCCGCGGTCGAACGCGAGTCCGCTGAGCGTGCCTTCCAGGAACGGATCCTGGGAGAAGCCGCTGGAAGGCTCTCCGCGCAGAGCGTCGAAGTCGGACTCATCTCCGTAGACCGAGCCTGTGATCGCGTGGATGTGATCGACGCGCACGAGCTGGGAGACGAGCGTCGTCACGCTCGCGCCGAGGCCGCCGTAGTGGGAGCGGATGAACGAGCTGCTGCCAAACGTCGAGTCACCACCGCCGCGCAGGTAGATGTTGCCTTCCCAGACCCCTGCCGGGCTCAGCTGGCCGGCGCCGAGCACGGTCGTCGAGAGGTGGCCGGTGGGGCCGAGGCGCTGGAGCGCCGCCGTGGCGGTGTAGAGCTTCTCCACCGAGGCGGGCGGGCGCGGCGTCGTGGCCCGTTCGGAGAAGAGCGCCTGTTTGGCGCTGAGGTCGTACACGTAGGCGCTGGAGCGCGAGCCGGCGATCCGCATCTGATGGCCGAGGTCGCTCTGCAGCGCCGCGAGTCCAGCTGCGCCGGCCGCTGCGGGCACCATGCAAAGGGCCGCGAGCGCCGCCAGCAGCACCAGCAGAGGCCTGCAAGAGCCTGTGAACGGCCGTGGCCTGGCGGTGCTAAGCGGGGTCCTGTGGCTGCCGACGGACGGCCGCGGCGGCGGAGCGAGTCGCTTCTGGCTCATCTGTCCCTTAGAATCAAGCTGCCATGGGCAAGGTTGTCAAGCTGGAACCGACGGACGAGGCCAAGGTTGCGGCCAAGCGGAGGCGAGCGAGGCTGGCGGCCGCGCGCGGCGTCGGGCAGAACGGCTCGTCCGATCGCAGGCGCCGGCCGCGCCGTCACAAGACTGCGCTCGTGCTCGGCGGCGGCGGATTCACGGGCGGTGTCTATGAGATCGGCGCGCTGCGCGCGCTCGACCTGCTGGCGGTGAACAGCAGCGTCAACCAGTTCGACGTCTACGTGGGCACCTCAGCTGGAGCGTTCATCGCCGCGCTGAGTGCAAATGGCGTCACGCCCGAGGAGATGATGCGCGTCGTCACGCGCCAGGGCAAGCCGCCGTTCAAAGACGTGAGCCTCAACGATCTGCTGCGTCCGAACATCGTCGAGTTCGCGCGCAAGGGCGCCGTGCTGCCGCTGCGCGCGCTCTCGCTCGCACGCGAAGTCGTCGCCCAGCGGGGCAACGTCTCGCTGATGGACGTGCTGCTCGGCTTCGCCGAGGGGCTGCCGTCGGGCGCCTACACCGGCGCGGGCATCGAGAAATACATGCACGAGGTGCTCAGCGAGCCGGGCCGCACCGACGACTTCAGCGCTCTGGCGTGCGAGCTGTACTTGACGGCGACCGATCTCGACACGTGCGAGCGTGTGGTGTTCGGCGTCGAGGGCGCCGAGGACGTGCCGATCTCCACGGCCGTGCGCGCCTCAGGGGCGCTTCCGATGGTCTACGCGCCGGTCCGCGTCAAGGATCGTGAGCTGATCGACGGCGGCATGGTCTCGACGACCAACCTCGACATCGCGGTCGAGGCGGGGGCGAAGTTCGTCGTCGTCATCAACCCGATCGTGCCGTTCGTCAACGACTTCGCCGCGCAGGTTCGCACGCTCCGGGGCACGCGCCCGCGCCGCGTCTCGGACATGGGCTTCCCACAGATCGGCTATCAGGCGTTCAAGCTGGTCGCCCACCAGCGCCTGCACGAACTGGCGAAGACGTGGGAGCGCCGCTACCCGGGCGTCGACATCGTGTTGATCGAGCCGGAACCGACCGACGAACTGATGTTCCAGACCTCGATGATGAACTTCACCTCGCGCGTGGAGATTGCCCGCCACGGCTTCGAGTCGGTGACCAAGCACCTGGCCGGGCAGTACGAGCACTACGAGGAGATCGCCCGCAAGCACGGGATCGACATCTCGGGCAAGCGCGTGCGCAAGGTGGTCGAGCACTTCGAGGAGGAGCCCGAGCAGGAGGTCAGCGCCTGGCGCAAGATCCTCGAGGGGACGACGGGCACGCTGCTGCGCCAGTCCGGCTCCGGCTGACGCCGGGCCGGCGCATCTCGGCGTCTGGCTAGACCGCTTTGTCGACGGCGGCGAGCAGGCGCGTCGTCGCGGCGGTGTCGCGAATGCTGATGCGCACGTGCATCGGCTCGCCGAGCGCGTCGCCTTCGGCCACGAGCACGCCTGCCTGAGCCAGCCGGGCCGCCAGCTCGCCGCCGGAGACGGAGTGGTGGGCCGCAAAGACGAAGTTGGCCTGGCTGTCGCTGACCTCGAAGCCGCGCTCGCGCAGGCCCTCGGTCAGCCGCGGGCGCTCTTCGCAGATCGCCTGTACCTGGCGGGCGAGCAGTGCCGAGCAGGTGCGCAGTGCCTCCAGCGCGCCCGCCTGGGAGACCTCTGAGACGCCGAGATCCGGCTCGAGCTCGGCGAGCAGGTCCTCCGAGCCTGGGCCGCCGAGCGCGTAGCCGACGCGCAGGCCGGCGAGGCCCCAGGCCTTGGAGAAGCTGCGGAAGACGAGGAGACGCGGATAGCGCTCGAGCAGTTTCAGCGAGCTGTCGGTCGGCTGGGCGTCTGAGAACTCGACGAGAGACTCGTCGAGCAGCACGGCGACGCCCTCGGGGATGCCGCTGAGCAGGCGCTGCAGCTCGGCGCTCGAGAGCAGCTCGCCGGTCGGGTCGTTGGGGCTGGCGAGCGCGATCACGCGCGTGCTCGGCTCGGCGGCGGCGGCGATCAGCTCATCGACGCCGCCGGTGATCGGCACGGCCCGCCCGTGCGCGCGGCGCGCCATGATCGGATACAGCGGGTAGGAGGGCCATGAGGTCAGCAGCTGCTGACCGGGCTCGATCAGCGCGCGCGTGGCGGCGCTCAGCAGCTCGGCGGAGCCGTTGCCGAGGATCAGCCGCGACGGGTCGATCTCCAGGCTGGCTGCGAGCTGGGCGCGCAATGGCGAGCCGGTTAGGTGGGGGTAGCGGTGCAGCCCACGCCGCGCGACGTACGTGATCGCGTTGACGATGCGCGGGTGGGGAAGATGCGGCCAGCTTGTCTGGGAGAGGTCGAGCGTCTCAACGCGCGTGAGCGCTTTGCGCCGGCGCTCGGCCGCCTCCTCGCGCAAGCCCTCGTTGACCTCCTCCTCGGACATCCCTTCGAACTGGCGGTAGTAGTCGAGCAGACCCACGGTACGGCCGTTCTAGCAGCGGATCTCGCGCATCGCCCGGCGTCGCGTCGGCCGGTGCGCGCGCATCGCGCTCAGGACTTGCCCCCGCCGGACATCGTTACCGACCCGGGCCCGTGGATGACGATGAACCAGAACGCGAACACGACGGCGCAGACGAACGCGGTGGCGCCGAAGATCCGGCCCATGACGCCGGTGCGCTGGTCGTGCCCGGCGGCGCGGCGCACGAGGATCCACGCCTGGTCCAGGCGCTTAAGCAGCGCCAGCGTGCCGAACAGCAACACGAACAGGGCGACGAAAGAGACGAGGATGCCGATGCCGACGCTACCCGAGAGGTAGTTCATCTCCGAGCCGACCCACAGGCACGCGAGCGGTATCGGCCCCCAGCACAACAGGCTGAGGAAGATCATCGCGGCGACCATCAACGCGGCAATCGACCCGTCGACGCGTTGGCGCGCCGCGCTGCCGCGCTCGGGAAGCGAGCGGAAGCGCACGGGCGCGGTGCCCGGGCGACGCCCTACGAACAGCCCGCCGGTTTCAGTCGGATCGGTACGCATCAGTTCCTATGTTCGCAGCTAACCCGCCGCTTCCGGGTAGCTTCGGTCGGGCCGGTCGCAGCCGGATGGCAGGCCATCGTGGGTTCGCTCGTCTCAGCCGCTGTAGAGGCCGTCGAAGACCTGCGCGTATTTCTCGTTGACGACGTTGCGCTTGACCTTCAGCGTCGGCGTCAGCTCGCCTGTGGCCTGCGAGAGATCGTGGTCGAGGATGGCGAACTTCTTGACCTGCTCGACCTGCGCGTATTTGGCGTTTGCGCGGTCGACCTCGTGCTGGATCAGCGAGCGGATCTGCGGGTGCTCGGCGAGCTCGGAGATGTCGCTCGGCAGGTCGTGCTCGCCGGCATAGATCGGGATCTCCTCCTCGTCGAGCGTGATCAGGACGACGGGGAACGGGCGCTGATCGCCGTGCATGACCGCCTGTGAGATCCAGCGGCACTGCTTGAGGTCGTTCTCGATGTTCGCCGGCGTGAGGTTCTTGCCGCCGGCGGTGATGATGATGTCCTTCTTGCGCCCGGTGATCGAGAGGTAGCCGTCCTCGTCGATCGCGCCGAGGTCGCCCGTGTGCAGCCATCCTTGTTCGACGGCGCCGAAGCTGGCGTCGGCGTTGTTGTGGTACCCGGCGAAGATGTTCGGCCCTTTGACGAGGATCTCGCCGTCCTCGGCGATCTTCAGCTCGACGCCCGGGAGCGCGCGCCCGACCGTGCCGAAGCGATGGTGCTCGACCGTCGAGGTGGTCGCTGCGGTGGCGGTCTCGGTCATGCCGTAGCCCTCGAGCACGGGTACGCCGCACGCCCAGAAGAACTCGAGGATCTCACGGGCGATCGGCGCGGCGCCGCTGGTCGCGTGACGCACATTGCCGCCGAAGATCGCTCGCACGTTCTTGAACAGCTGCTCGTCGGCCTCTTCGAAGGGCTTCTGCAGCTCCTCGGGCACGGCTTCGCCACGGTTCATCATGTCACGCACCTTGACGCCCAGCCTGATCGCCGCCTCGGCGCGCTGCTGCTCCTCGGCCGGCTGCGCCTCGATCGCGCCGTGGGCGAGCGTGTAGATCTTCTCGAACACGCGCGGCACGGATGGCAGGTATGTGGGTTTGACCTCCATCAGCTCCGGGACGATCTGCTTGGTGTCGCCGCCGAAGTACGCGAGCGTGCCGCCGAGGTGGAACACGGCGAGCTGGATCAGCAGCGCGAAGGAGTGCGCGAGCGGGAGATACAGATATATGACCTCGTCGCTCTGGATCTCACCGGCCTCGCCGACCATGTCGATGATCGCGCGGTAGTTGCCGTGCGTGAGCACGCAGCCCTTCGGCGGGCCGGTGGTCCCGGAGGTGTATATGAACGTGAACGGGTCCTCGCCGCGCACGGCCGCGCGGCGAGCCTCGAGCTCGTCGGTCGAGTGTCCGCGCCCACGCTCGCGCACCTGCTCGAGCGTGATGGCGCCGAGCGAGGCGATGCCCGCCGAGCCGTTGCTCGCGCCCTCGCCCGAAGGCGGGTCGATCACGATGATCGTGCGGATGCCGGGGATCTGCTCGCGGATGGCGAGGATCTTCTCGAGCTGTTCCTCGTTCTCGCAGACGATCGTGCTGGCGGCGGAGTCGGAGATGACCCACAGGCACTCCTCGGGGGAGTTGGTCTGGTAGATCGGCACGACGACGGCGCCGGCGGAGGCGGCGGCCATGTCCGCGTATGACCACTCAGGGCGCGTGTTGGCGAGGATGCACAGACGATCGCCGGGCTTGACGCCGATGTCGATTAACCCGAGCGCGATCTCCTGCACGGTCTCGGCGAGCCGGTTGTAGCTGACGTCGTGCCAGGCGCCGTCGCGCTTGTAGCGGATTGCCGGGTTCTCGCCGTGCGCCGCGGCGGCGGACGGGATCAGGTCGGCGATCGTTTGCGACCCCGTTGCCGACCCCGTGGTCGACGCCGTTGCGGTGCCCTCCATTGCGACTCCTCCTCCTCGAACAGATCAAGACTGGCTTGGCGATGAATGGTAGCCCGAGAGAGCGCAAATTGCGCGAGCGCAAGCGAGTATCTCGGCGAGCGTTCGCGCTCAGATCGGATTGGGCACGTCGATGAAGACGTGGCGCACGCCAAAGCGCTCGGAGAGGTGCTCGCCGAGCGCGCGCACGCCGAACGTCTCCGTCGCGTAGTGGCCGGCGGCGATGAAGTGCAGTCGGTGCTCGCGTGCCTGCGCCATGACGCGCTCTGCAGGCTCGCCCGTGAGCAGTGCGTCGGCCCCGGCGGCGGCTGCGTCGGCGAGGTAGTCCGAGCCCGCGCCGGAGACGATTGCGATGCTGCGCACGCGCTCCGGCCCGGCGTCGATGACGAGTGGGTCGCGCTCGGTGATCTCACGCACGCTCGCAAACAGGTCGGCCGCTGCGATGCCCCCGCCGGGGAGGTGCGCGATGAAGCCGATCGGCTCGCCGCGGTGCAGCGCGAACGGCTCGAGGCGCTCGGCGCCCAGCGCACGCGCGAGCAGGGCGTTGTTGCCGAGCTGCGGGTGCGCGTCGAGCGGCAGGTGGTAGGCGGCGAGACCGATGTCTGCGTGGAACAGGACCTGCAGGCGATGCTTGAGCTGGGGGTCGATCGGGCCGGGGCTCGACCCCCAGAAGAGGCCGTGATGGACGAGGAGCAGCTCTGCCCGCTCGGCCGCGGCGCGCTCGAACAGCTCGAGATGTGCCGAGACGCCGGTGGCGACGGTCGTGACCTCGGCGGCTCCCGGTACCTGTAGGCCGTTCGGGCCGTAGTCCTCGAAGCGTTCGGCCTCGAGCAGGCGGTCGAGCTCCTCGATCATCTCTCGCGCTGACGCCGGCATGCTCGCGAACATAGCGGTCTCTGACGCGGCCGCGCCCTCTCGTGCGCGCCTATGGAATACTGGTAGCGCGTCGGGGCGTGGCGCAGCCTGGTAGCGCGCACCGTTCGGGTCGGTGAGGTCCCGAGTTCGAATCTCGGCGCCCCGATATCTCGTAGTCCCGATGTGAGTCGGAAGCACGGGCAAGTAGGCGCGAATCCCTGCGCCGCGCGCGAGGCTGTCCGCTCGCCGCGGCCGTGCGTCGCGATCGAGAATGTGTACGGCTGCGCGCCCGGTATTCCGTCCACCCCGCTGGACAGCTGGCACACCGCGCGTGTACGGTTCTCATCGGATCAGAGGGAATCCAGAGCCAAGGAGAGGTAGGGGATGATGCGAGGCAGTCTTCACACGAGCGCCGGTCGCCGTCTACAGGGCTTCGATTCGAGGATGTGCAGCCGACCGGCAGCCGCGCGCGGCTCGCTACGCGGCGCGATGGTGGCGGCTGTCGCGCTCGCCCTGCTGCTCGCCCTCGGCGCTGGGAGCGCCTCTGCTGTGATCGTGCACCTCGGCAATGGCAGGACGGTCAGCTACCAGCCCCTCCGCGGCGCCGGTGCGAACACGCTCGCGGCGACGCCATTCGCGGGCACTGGCAAACTGCTCTACCACGGCGGCCCGGTGATGCCGTCGAACACGAACTACACCTTTTACTGGGCGCCGTCCAGCTCGCCGGCTTACGCCGCGGGCTACCAGACGGGCGTCGACCGCTACTTCGAAGACCTCGCGCACGACAGCGGCGGCAGCCAGAACGTCGACTCGGTCGCAGTGCAGTACACCGACTCGAGCGCTCAGGCGGCCGCGTACGACTCGCACTTCGCCGGTGCGATCGTCGACACCGACCCCTACCCGGCCAACGGCTGCAAAAAAGCGGCCATCTGCCTTACCGATGCGCAGATCCAGGCTGAGATATCGAGCTACGTCAAAGCCAACGGCCTGCCGACGGACCTGACGCACGAGTACTTCCTGCTGACGCCGCCGGGCGTCGAATCGTGCTTCACGGCGGCGGGTGCCGAATGCTCGGCGGGGACGAGCGCGGGCGCGTTCTGCGCCTACCACGGCGACATCTCGGTCGCGGGTGGCGTGATCGTCTACGCCAACGACCCGTACGTCCTCGGCATCTCCGGCTGCGACTCCAGCGAACACCCCAACGAAAGCCCCTCCGATTCGGCGTTGCTGGGCGGCCTCAGCCACGAGCACAACGAGTCGACGACCGATCCGGAACTGGACGCGTGGTACGCATCCAACGGCGAAGAGAACGGCGACAAATGCCGCACGTTCACCGACTCGAGCGAATACGGAACGCCGCTCGGCAAAGCCCCTGACGGCTCGCGCTACAACCAGCTCGTCAACGGCAACGAGTACTGGTACCAGCAGGAGTGGAGCAACGAAACGACCAATTGCCTTCAGCGCTTGGGCGTCGTGGCCGTGACCCCGGTCGTGAGCGCAGTGTCGCCGAAAACGGGCCCGGCCGCGGGGGGCACGAGCGTGACGATCACCGGCAGCGGCTTCACCGGCGCGACGGCGCTCAGCTTCGGCTCGACGCCCGCGTCCAGCTACAAAGTCAACTCGGCCACCTCGATCTCTGCGCTCGCTCCGCCGGCTACATCGGGCAGCGTGGACGTGACAGTCACCACTGCGGCCGGTGCGAGTGCCACCTCGAGCGCGGACCTGTTCAAATACAAATCGCCAAGGATTACCGCAGTGAGCCCAAGCTCCGGAACGAAAGCCGGTGGCACGAGCGTTGCGATCAGCGGCAGCGGCTTCGCGCTCGGTGGCGCGACCACGTTCAAATTCGCGACAGGGATCGCAACGGGGGTCAATTGCACCTCCACCAGCTCATGCACAGCCACCTCGCCACCGCGCTCGAAAGCCGGGACGGTGGATGTGAAAGCGACCGCCAACGGGTTCGGCAGCCCGAAAAGCGTCCCCGCCGATCAGTTCACCTATTTTTAGGTAGTGGCGCGCCGCGGCGCGGGGCGGCCGGTCGCCTCAGCCGCCCGGGTTCTCGAGTACCAACACAGGGGCCGCGCCGGGCGCCGCGCGTCCGGCCATCGCCACCTGCTCGGCGGGCTGCTCGGCCACAGGCTCGCCGGCGACGACCACCCGATCGCGCCCTGCCCGCTTGGCCCGATAGAGCGCCTCGTCGGCGGCCTTGAACAGCGGCTCGTAGTCGACGGCCTCTCCGCGCGCGGCGCGACGCCGATCGAGAGCGTGATCCCCATACCCGCCGGCTGCACCTGGCAGACGGCCAGTCGCAGCCGCTCGGCGACCTCACGCCCGACGTCGCCGCCGACTCCTGGAAGCAGACGGGGAACTCCTCGCCGCCGAGTCGGTAGACGAGCTCGAAGGAGTGCAGCCGCTTGCGCAGCTCATAGGCAATGCCGCACAGCGGGGCATCGCCGCGGCGGCGCCGACCCGCTCATAGGCAATGCCGCACAGCGGGGCATCGCCGCGGCGGCGCCGACCGTCCGCGTCACACGCTGTCGGCTGTCGCCGCTCTCGTACGCTTAGCGCATGATCGATTCGACGCCCGCAACCGTGGCGCAGATCCTCAGCGAGCGCGCGGGCGAGGAGATGACGCTCAACGACCGTTACTTGAATCCGCAGATGGGCCGCATCCTGCGCACGCTCGGGTTCGACAAGACGTGGAGCGGGGGCGAAGGGGCGCACCTGATCGACGCCGCCGGCGACCGTTATCTGGACCTGTTCGGCGGCTACGGCGTATTCGCGATCGGTCGCAATCATCCGCAGGCGATCGCGGCGGTCCAGGATGTGATGGCGGCACGAACGGGCAACCTGCCGCAGCTCGGCGTGACGCTCCTCAGCGGTGTGCTGGCCGAGCAGCTGCTGGCGCGGGCGCCTGAGAGCGTCGCGGCGATGGTGCCGGCGAACAGCGGCACGGAGGCGGTCGAGGCGGCGATCAAGATCGCCCGTGCGGCGACCGGGCGGCCACGGGTGCTCTACGCCGAGCACGCTTTCCACGGGCTCACGCTCGGCTCGCTCTCGCTCAACGGCAACGCCGAGTTCCGCGACGGCTTTGGGCCGCTGCTGGCGGGCTGCGAGGCGGTCCCTTTCGGCGACGCCGAGGCGCTGCGCCGCGAGCTCGAACGCGGCGACGTGGCGGCGTTCGTCGTCGAGCCGGTCCAGGGCAAGGGCGTCAACTTCCCGCCGGGTGAGTATCTGAGCACCGCGCAGGCGCTGTGCCGCGACGCGGGCGCGCTGTTCGTGTGTGACGAGGTGCAGACGGGCATCGGGCGCACCGGGCGCTTCCTCGCGCTCGAGCATTGGGAGCTGCAGCCGGACATGGTCTGTGTCGCGAAGGCGCTTTCGGGCGGCCTCGTGCCGATCGGCGCGGTGCTCGTCTCGCGTGCCGCCTTCGACGCGGTCTTCGACGGAATGGAGCGCGCCGTGCGTCACGGCTCGACGTTCGGCGGTAACGACCTCGCGGCGGCGGCCGCGCTTGCGACCCTGCGCGTGCTCGAGCAGGAGCACCTGGTCGCGCGCTCGGAGCGCCTCGGGGAGCTGCTGCTCGAGCTGACACGCCCGCTCGTCGAGCGCTACGAGGTCGTGCAGGACGTGCGCGGGGCCGGGCTGATGTGGGCGATCGAGTTCGGGCCGCCGGCCGGTCGCGTCGGGCGGCGCGTCTGGGACGCCGTCGAGCGCCGCCAGGCGGGGCTGTTCTCGCAGCTGATCACCGTCCCGCTGTTTCACGAGCACCGGATCGTCTGCCAGGTGGCAGGTCATCGCATGAACACGATCAAGGCGCTGCCGGCGCTGGTGATCGAAGAGTCGGAGATCCGCCGCTTTGCCGCTGCTCTAGAGGAAGCGGTGGCGGCTGCCGAGCACTATCCCTCGGCGCTTGCGCGCTTCGGAGCGCGCACCGGTTTGAGGGCTGCGGGCGTGCGCCGCTAGCCTAGTCCGCTGTGCTCGTCCCCAGAGATGACATACGCAACGTCGCGATCGTCGCGCACGTCGACCACGGCAAGACCACGCTCGTGGACGCGATGCTGTGGCAGTCGGGCGCTTTCCGCGTCGGGCAGGACGTCGCCACGCGCGTGCTCGACTCGATGGACCTGGAGCGCGAGAAGGGCATCACGATCCTCGCCAAGAACACTTCGCTGCGCTACAAGGACGTGAAGCTGAACATCATCGACACGCCCGGGCATGCGGACTTCGGCGGCGAGGTCGAGCGCGGCCTGACGATGGTGGACGGGGTGCTGCTGCTGGTCGACGCCTCCGAGGGGCCCCTGCCGCAGACGCGCTTCGTGCTGCGCAAGGCGCTCGAGGCGAAGCTGCCGGTAATCCTGGTCGTCAACAAGGTCGACCGCCCTGACGCGCGCGTCACCGAGGTGATCGACGAGGTCTACGAGCTGTTCCTCGACCTCGAAGCGGACGAGGAGCAGATCGACTTCCCGATCGTCTACTGCAACGCGAAGGCCGGGCGCGCGTCGCTGAAATACGACGCTGAGCACGCGATCGAGGAGGAGGACCTGGCGCCGTTGCTGGACTTGCTGCTCGAGCGCATCCCGGCGCCGACATATGACCCGGAACACCCGCTGCAGGCGCTCGTCACCAACCTCGACGCCTCGCCTTACGTTGGCCGACTGGCGATCTGCCGCGTGCGCCACGGCACGATCAAGAAGGGCCAGCAGATCGCCTGGTGCCGCGAGAACGGCTCGATCCAGCGCGTGCAGGTCGCCGAGCTCTACGTCACCGACGCGCTCGAGCGCGTCGATGCGCCGGAGGCCGGACCGGGCGAGATCATCGCGGTGGCGGGCATCGCCGAGGTGACGATCGGCGAGACGCTCGCAGACCTGGAGGACCCGCGGCCGCTGCCGGTGATCAAAGTCGACGAGCCGGCGATGTCGATCACGATCGGCGTCAACACCTCGCCGCTGGCAGGCAAAGACGGCTCCAAGCTGACCGCGCGCCAGATCGAGGCACGGCTGGATCAGGAGCTAGTTGGAAACGTGTCCTTGCGGGTGCGCGAGACCGAGCGGCCGGACACCTACGAGGTCCAGGGCCGCGGCGAGCTTCAGCTCGCGGTGCTCGTGGAGATGATGCGCCGCGAGGGCTTTGAGCTGACGGTCGGGCAGCCGCACGTGGTCGAGCGCGAGATCGACGGCAAGCGCCACGAGCCGGTCGAGCTGTTGTCGGTGGACGTGCCGGAGGAGTACGTCGGCACGGTCACGCAGCTGCTCGCCGCGCGCAAAGGCCGCATGGAGCACATGACCAATCACGGCACGGGCTGGGTGCGCATGGACTACCTCGTGCCGGCTCGCGGGCTGATCGGCTTCCGCACGGAGTTCCTCACGGAGACTCGCGGCACCGGCATCATGCACCACGTCTTCGACCGCTGGGAGCCGTGGGCGGGGGAGCTGTTGACGCGCAACTCAGGCGTGCTCGTGTCCGACCGCACCGGGGCAACGGTGACCTTCTCGCTGTTCACCTTGCAGGAGCGCGGCTCGCTGTTCGTCGGCCCGGGCGAGGAGGTTTACGAGGGCATGATCATCGGCGAGAACTCGCGCTCTGAGGACCTCGACGTCAACCCGGTCAAGGAGAAGCACCTGACGAACATGCGCTCCTCGACCTCTGATGTGCTCGTGCGCCTGGACGCCCACCGCAGGTTGTCGCTGGATGAGGCGCTCGAGTTCGTGCGCGAGGACGAGGCCGTCGAGGCCACGCCGCTGTCAGTGCGCATGCGCAAGGTCGTGCTGCCGAAGGTCGAGCGCCTGAAGACCGCGAGGCAACTGCGCAAATGACCCCAGCTGTTGGGGCGTGGCCGAGCGCGCTTGCCTAGTGCCCGCCGCCGCGACACCGAGCGTGTGTAGTCATTAGGGTACGGCCGATGAACACATCGACCAGGCGGTTCTCGAGCACCGCGATTGCGCTCTTCGTGACGCTGGCGCTGCTGGCCCCCGGGATCAGTGCTCTGGCGGCCGACGTCACATACACAAAGGAGAAGCTCCCCGAATTTGAAACGCAGCTCTCCGGCGGCCAGATCCAGGCGGCGACCTTCAACAAGCGCATTCGCTCGATACGCCTGACCTTGAAGAACGGCGAACACAAGCTCGTCGTCTACGAAAAGAAAGGTTCGGCGGCGCTGATCTCCAAGCTCCAGGCCAAGCATGTCCCGGTCACGGTGCTGGCCAAGGCGGAAGCCACAATAGAAGCGAAGGAAAAACCGAAGCACCACACAATTCGATACATCGTGGGCGGCGTGCTGATCGCGGTGATCGTGATCGTCGGCGCCGTGCTGCTGATGCGCCGCGGCCGTCGCGACTGAGTCACGCGCTCAGCAGTGCGGCCGCCGGCGCTCACGATGCGCGGGCCCGACGGGCCCATGTTCGAGCTTGTGCTTTGCGGCGCCGATGTCGTGGGCGAGCATGTCGACCATGTCGCGCGAGAAGTTCTCCTTGATTACCATCCGCAGCACCGTGATGTGCTCGGCGTCGGGCGGGAGCGTGTAGGCGGGAACGATCCAGCCGCGCTCGCGCAGCACCCGCGAGAGCAACGTCAGGTCGAGCTTCTGCGGGTCCTCCGCGCGTACCACCACGATCGGGAACTGCTTGGCGTCGTTGACCAGCTGCAGGCCCTCACTCGCGCCGAGCTTCTCGGCCAGCGCACGGGCGTTGGCGAGCACGCTCGAGACGATCTCGCGATAGCCCTCGACCCCGAGGCGCAGGAACGTGAAGTACTGCAGGATGACCGAGTTCGACGGCCGCGAGAAGTTGAGCGAGTAGTTGGGCATGTCGCCGCCGAGGTAGTTGATGTGGAACACGAGCTCCTGCGGCAGGTCGCTCTCCTCGCGGAACACGACCGTCCCCATCCCCGGGTAGACCAACCCGAACTTGTGGTTGGACACGTTGATCGAGCGGACATTCGCCAAGCGGAAGTCCCACGCCAGCTCCGGTTCGGAGAAGGGCGTGAGGAAGCCGCCGCTGGCGGCGTCGACGTGTAGGGGGATGCGCAACCCGCGCTCTGACTCGACGCGCCCGAGCAGCGCGTCGATCGAGGCGAGGTCGTCCATCTGCCCGGTGAACGTCGTCCCGAGCAGCCCGGCGACGCCGATCGTGCGCTCGTCCAGCAACGGCTCCACGTCAGCGGCGCCGATCGTAAAGCGGCCCTCCTGCATCGGCACGACGCGTGCCTCCACCTCGAAGTAGCGCGCGAACTTCTCCCAGCAGGTGTGTACGTCTGCCCCCATCACCACGTTTGGCCGATCGATCGGCTCGCCGGCGGCCTCGCGCCGGCGCTGCCAGCTGCGCTTGTGCGCGAGCATCGCGAGCATGATCGCCTCTGAGGAGCCGATCGTTGCCGTCCCGGTCGAGCCGGAGCCGGCGGGAGCGTGGAAGAGGCGCCCGATCATCGAGACGACGCGCCGGTGGACGACCTCGGTCTGTGGGTACTCGTCCTGGTCGATCAGGTTCTTGGCGAGCGTCTCGGCCGCCAACAGGTCGGCCTGCGGCTCCATCCAGCTCGTGACGAACGAGGCGAGGTTGAGCGCCGGGTTGCCGTCGAGGTTGAGCTCGTCGTGCACCAGCTGATAGGCGGCATCTGCGCTTGCGCCCTCGGCCGGGAGGCGGTACTTGGGGATCTCGTGCGAGAACGATCTCGCCGCGTACGTCGGTGAGAGGACCTCCTCGGAGTCGAGGTTCAGCTTGTGCATCGGATGCCTCCCGCGATCGATGGTCTCTCGGCCGGCGCCGTCGGCGCCGGCCGCGCCTGAGTATCGGACATCCGCGCGCGATCGGAGCTGCGAGTCTCCCGCCGCCTGGTCGCAGCCCCGCAAAGACAAGAACAAGACTCAGTCTTGCTATGGTCGGGGGATGGCAGCGGCGCCGGCGATCGAGTTGCGCGAGGCTGCGGTGCGCCTCGGCCGCCGCACGGTCTGGAGCGGTCTGTCGATGCAGGTGCAGCACGGCGAGTTCGTGGCGGTGCTGGGAGGTAACGGCGCGGGAAAGTCGACGCTGTTGAAGGTGCTGCTCGGGGCGCTGCCGCTCGCGACGGGCAGCATCGCGGTGCTCGGCGCCGCGCCAGGCGCGGCTGGTGGCGCGATCGGATATCTGCCGCAGCGTCGCTCGTTCGCGCAGGGAACGCGCCTTCGTGGCAGCGACGTCGTCCGCCTCGGCCTCGACGGGGACCGCTGGGGCGTGCCGCTGCCGGCGGTCCTGAGCTGGGGGCGCATAGGCGAGCGCGAGCGCGCGGCGCGCCGCCGCGTCGCCGAGGTCATCGAGCTGGTCGGCGCGGGCGCCTACGCGCAGCGGCCGATCGGCGAGCTCTCGGGCGGCGAGCAGCAGCGCCTGTTGATCGCGCAGGCGCTCGTGCGCCGTCCTCAGATGCTGTTGCTGGACGAGCCGCTCGACAGCCTCGACCTGCGCAACCAGGCCGCGGTCGCTGCGCTCGTCGGAGAGATCTGCCGCGAGCAGGGGGTCGCAGTGCTGCTCGTCGCACACGACGTCAACCCACTGCTCGGCTACGTCGACCGGGTGCTCTATCTCGCCGAAGGCCACGCCGTCGAGGGCACGGTGCAGGAGGTCATCACGACGCAGGCGCTGACGGCGCTCTACGGGCTGCCGGTCGAGGTGCTGCGGGCCTCCGACGGCCGCCTGGTCGTCGTCGGCCAGCCCGATCCGCCGGCCCATCACCACGATCGCCACGCCCACGCCGACGGTCACACCCACGCCGACGGTCACGCCCACGCCGACGGTCACACCCACGCCGACGGTCACACCCACGCCGACGGTCACACCCGCGCCGACGGTCACGCTCGTGCCGGCTGAGGTGGCCAACCCGACGCTCACGTGGAACCTCGTGCACGACGTGAGCGAGGTGCTCGAATACCACTTCATGGTCAACGCGCTGCTGGCCGGCGGAGCGGTCGCGGTGATGTCGGGGCTGGTGGGCTGGCTGATGGTGCTGCGCGGCGAGGCGTTCGCGGGACACACGCTGTCGATGATGGCCTTCCCGGGCGCCGCGGCGGCGGCGCTGGCCGGGATTCCCGCCGCGTGGGGGTACTTCCTCTTCTGCGGCGCCGGCGCCGCGGCGATCGCGGGCTCGACGCGCGGCGGGCGAGCATCGTGGAGCGATCGCTCGGCGAGCATCGGCGCGGTGCAGGCGCTCGCGCTGAGCGTCGGCTTCCTACTTCTCAGCCTCTACGGGGGCGTCCTCGGTGACCTCGAGAGCCTGCTGTTCGGCGGCCTGCTCGGCGTCGGCGACGGCGAGGTGCTGCTGCTCGCGGGCGTAGCGCTGGCGGTGCTCTCCGCGCTCGGCGCGCTGGCGCGCCCGCTGCTGTTCGCCTCGGCTGACCCCGACGTCGCGTTCGCGCGCGGGGTGCCGGTCGCGGCGCTGTCGTTCGCGTTCCTGCTGCTGCTCGGCTTGACGGTCGCCGCGACCAGCCAGATCACGGGCGTGCTGCTCGTGTTCGCACTGCTCGTCGCCCCTGCTGCGGCGGCCCAGGCGATCACTGCGCGCCCGCTGCTGAGCCTGGCGCTGACGGTCTGCTTCGGCCTGCTCGTCGTCTGGCTCGGGCTCGGGCTCGCCTACTTCTCGGTGTACCCGCCTGGCTTCTTCGTCGCGACGATCTCGTTCGCGATCTACGTCCTGGCGCGAGCGCTCGCCTTCGCGCGCGGTCGGCTGGGCAGCGGGCGCACGCCCCCCGGCGCCGTCGCCGGGCGCCGTCCCGAGCCGGTGCTCTGATGCTCTCTGAGGCGTTCATGCGCAACGCGCTGCTGGCGGGGACGTTCGCCGCGCTGGCTTGCGGTGTGAGCGGCTGGTTCGTCGTGCTGCGCGGGCAGGTGTTCGCGGGCGACGCGCTCAGCCACGTCGCCTTCCCGGGAGCGCTGGCGGCCGCGGCGGCGGGTGTGGACGCCCGCATCGGCCTGTTCGCGGCGACCGTGGCGGTGGCGCTGACGATCGGCGCGCTCGGCCGCGGCGTGCTCGCGGGCACCGGCGGCGCGGGCGGGGGATCTTCGAGCGATGACACTGCGATCGGGACGGCGTTCACGTTCATCCTCGGCCTCGGCGTGTTCTTCCTGGCGCGCGCGAGCATGAGCTCGAGCGGGGGCTCGGGGATCGCCGGGGCGCGCACGCTGTTCGGCTCGATCTTCGGGCTCGCGGCAGGCGAAGCGCGGCTCGCGGCGGCGGTCGCGCTGGCGGCGACGCTGCTCACGCTCGCGATCGCGCGGCCGCTTCTGTTCTCCTCGCTCGCCCCCGATGTGGCCGCCGCGCGGGGCGTTCCGACGCGGCTGCTCGGCGTCGGCTTCATGGCGCTGCTGGGGATCGGCGCTGCGGAGGCCGCGCAGGTGGTCGGGGCGCTGCTGCTGCTCGGCCTGCTGGCGGCGCCTGCTGCTGCTGCGCATCGCCTCGCTCGCTCCCCGTTCGCGGGCATCGCACTAGCCGGCGCGTTTGCGGTGCTGGCGATGTGGGCCGGGCTTGCGCTCGCCTACGCGATCCCGTCGCTGCCGCCGTCGACGGCGATCGTGACGATTGCCGTCGGCATCTACTACCTCTCTGCGGCGGTCGCGTAGGTGCGCTGCGCTTCGGCGGTCACCGACGGTGGCTGCGGGCGGCCCCACAGGTAGCTCGCGACACAACCGCAGGTGAACACGGCGACGACGAGCAGCACCGGGCCTGAGTCCTCGCTGAGCGCGCCGACGATCCCCGCGGTGAGGCCACCGGCCAGCGCTGCGAGCCACGCAGGATCGCCGGCGACCGGCGCGAGCAGGCTCCGGCGCATACGCACTCCAACGACCGCGCAGAGCAGCGCGAGCGCGGACGCGACGGGCATCGCGTGGTTGCGCAGCTCGTGCCACGCCGCCGAGTAGCGGCGCACGATCACGTCGCGCAGGTCACCGGCCGAGCGCGCGTGCAGGATGCTGCCGGTGAAGTGCCCGGAGCCGTGCGCGGTGGCGAGGTCGAGCGCCGCGAGCAGGATCAGCCCGGCGAGCGGGGCGCCCAGTGCGAGCAGGATGCGCTTGCGCGTGAGGCCGCCTGCGAGCAGCAGAATCGTCGCGACGGCGAATCCGGCGCTGACGAGGATCACCCCGCCTACGCCGGCGCCGAGTCGCGCCGAGCCCTCGATCGCCGCCAGCAACACGCCTGCGCCTGCGACGGCGATTGCGGCGCGCCGCCCCCGCACCGCGGGGTACAGCGCGCCGGCGAGCGCGGCAAGCACGAGCACGGCGAGCCCCGACTTGAGCTCGTTGCCGAATCCGTAGAAGCGCGCGCCGAGCATCGGGTTGGGCCCGAGCAGCGAGCGCACGAGCAGTTGCGTGCCGGCCAGCGCGTCGATCACGAGCGCGAGGATCACTGCTACTGCGGGCACAAGCGGCGCGCGCGGCCACGGCAGCAGTGCGTCGCTGAGCGCCGCCAGCAGCAGGCAGGCAGCTGTGATCGTGACGTACTCGACGGCTGCGCTCGGCATTGCGGCGGCGGCGATCATCGCGGCAGGAGGAGCCCACAGCACAGCCAGACCGCCGATCCGCAGCGCGCGTGCCCGCCCGCTGCGACCACGGGCGCGGCTAGGAAGGGCCGCGGCGAGCAGCAGCAGCGCCCACGCGCTCAGCAGGAAGCCGAGCGCGCTCAGGCGCCTGGCGCCGACGACGTGCAGCCGCGCCGAGAAGGCGCGCAGATCGGAGGAGTCGAGTGCCCCGTCCGTTTCGAGTTGCTCGCCGCGCATGTCGGCGGGCACCGCGACGCCCAGGTGCTCGAGGATCGTCGGCGCGATGTCGACGGCAGCCACCAGCCCGCGCTGGCGGGTCGTACGTGAGGTCAGCTCGCGCCTGCCGCCGCCGTGCAGCCCACCGGCTGCTGCCCACAGCAGCGCGTGCCGGGACCCCTCAGAGGCGCGCTCGACCACGACCAGCAGCTCTCCGGCCCGCCGGGAGTCGCTGAGCGCGCGCAAGTCCTCCAGCCCGGCGGCGCCCGCCGGCAGGTCGCACACCACCAGCCGCCGCGTTGCGCCGAGCGCCGAGACGCGAGCGCGCAGCGTTGCGGCGCTTCCGAGCGAGACCGCTGCGACGCGACCGGCGCGGTCGCTCGCTGCGATCGCATCGAGGTGCTCATCGCCGCTGAGCCCCGCGTATGCGGCGCCGCCCGGGATCCGAGAGGCGAGCAGGCCGGGCCGCAGCAGCTGCGGTGCGGCTTCGGCGCGCCCGACCGCCGCCTGCCAGCCGTCAATGGCCGCCGTGGCGGCGCTCGGGCGCAACGACAGCAGCGGCGCAGGGGAGCGGTAGGCGGAAGCTGCGATGCGGGCGCCCTGTCCGATGTCGAGCAGCATCTGCTCGCTGGAATAGCCGCCTTGCGTCGCTGACATGATGCCGACGGAGAGGCCGCTGACGCTCGCCAGGCGGCGCTCGCCGACCGGGACGAATGCGAGCACGACCGAGCGAGCGGGCTTGTCGGCGGCTTCGGCGCCGGCGCCCGCGCCTGCACCGGACGGGCCGCTCGCCGGTCGTTCGCCGCCCGCCGCCGCGGCGTTGCGCGGCGCGGCGGCGAGGAGTGTCGCGAGGCAGAGAAGGGAAAGGCCCAGACGCAGCCTGCCCCGGCCGATCGGCCTCAGCCTTCAGCCCCCTCTGTGGCCACGCCGCTGGGCACGCCGCGGGCAGCCCCCGGCGCAGGCGCGTGCGCGGGCGCGTGGGCGTGGGCGGCCACGGCCTGCGCAGGCAGCACGGTGCCCTCGATGTTCAGTCGCGGCAGCACGCGATCGAGCCGGCCCGGGAGCGCCCAGGTGCGCGCGCCGATCAGGTGCAGCACGGCCGGTAGCAGCAGGCAGCGGATCACGAGCGCGTCGAGAAACACGGCGCTTGCGAGGCTCAGCCCGAACTCCTTGATCACACGGTCTTCGCCGAGCATGAACGAGAGGAACACGCACACCATGATCGCCGCGGCGGCCGTGACGACGCGGCCGGTGAGCGCGAGGCCTTCGGCGACGGCGCGTGAGTTGTCACGTGTTCGCGTCCAGTGCTCGTGGATGCGCGATACGAGGAACACCTCGTAATCCATTGACAGGCCGAACACGATCGCAAACAGCATCACCGGGATGAAGGACTCGATCGGGCCGCTGCTGACGCCCATCAACCCACCGAACCAGCCCCATTGGAAGATCGCCACGATCACGCCGAGCGCGGCGCCGATGCTGAGCAGGTTCATCGCCGCCGCCTGCAGCGGGATCACGATCGAGCGGAACACGACCATCAGCAGCAGCGCGGAGAGCAGCACGACGACGCCGATGAACAGCGGCAGCTTCTGTCCGAGCGTCTTGGCGAAGTCGACCGAGCCCGCTGTGACGCCGCCGACGTAGACCGTGGCCCTCGTGCTCGCCTCCACAGGAGGCACAACCTGGCCGCGCAGCCGGTTGACGAGCTGCGTTGTCGCATATTCCTGCGGGGAGGAGCGCGGATACACGGTGATCGTCGCCACGTTTCCGGCCGTGTTGAGCTTGGCCGGCGCGACGGCGGCGACGTCGCGCGTCCCGGCGATCGCGCGTTCCAGCCGAGCGACCGTCAGCTGCGGGTTGGCAGGGACGCGGGCGGCGACGAGCAACGGGCCGTTGAAGCCCTGGCCAAAGCCCTCGGCCAGCAGCTCATAGGCTTTGTGAGTCGTCTGCTTGGACGGGTCGTTGGAGGCGTCGCTCGAGCCGAGGCGCAATGCCGTCGCGGGTGCGGCGATCAGCAGCATCACGAGCGTCGCCAGCAGGGCGATCGTGCGCGGGCGGCGCTCGACGAACATGCTCAGCGCCAGCCAGCGACGGCCGCCCGAGACGGCGGCTTGCGCGGACTCGGCTGAGGCCCCGGCGCCTGCGTCGGGGGCGTTGCGCGCACGGCGGCGCGCGCGCCGCCCCGGTCGCGCCAGCCGCGCACCGACGAGCGTCAGCAGCGCCGGCAGAAGCGTCAGCGAGGCGAGCATCACGAGCAGCACGCCGATCGATGCGGAGATCGCGACGCCGTAGAGGAAGCTGACACCGAGCAGCATCATCCCCAGCAGCGCGATCACGACGGTGCAGCCGGCGAACAGCACCGCGCGCCCGGCGGTGTCCATCGCCTGCACAACCGATTCGCGCGAATCGCCGAGGGTGGACCCCGGCGTCACGTAGGCCTCGCGGAAGCGCGTGAGGATGAACAGCGAGTAGTCGATACCGACGCCGAGGCCGATCATCGCCGCGAGCTCGGAGGAGAAGTTGGGGGTGTCGACCACGTGCGTGAACAGCGCGATCACGCCAAGCCCGGTCCCGAGCCCGAACAGGGCGGTCACGATCGGCAGCCCCATCGCGATCAGCGAGCCGAAGGTCAGCAGCAGCACGACGATCGCAGCGAGCAGTCCGACGGCGGTGGACAGCCCAAAGCCCGACTGCTCGGTCGCCTCGATCGCTTGGCCACCGAGCTCGACCCGAAGCCCCGGACGGGCCGCGGCGCGCGCAGTATCGGCAACGCGTTCGGCGGCCGCGACGGGCAGCAGGTTCGCTTTTTCGTCGAACACGACCGTCGCAAAGGCGATCTTCTGGTTCGCTGAGATCGACTTTCCGGCGGTTGCGCCGGCATACGGGCTGATCACGGCGGCGACATGCGGGAGCTTGGCGATGCGGTTGAACGCGGCCGTCATCCGCGCTCGCACTTGTGGGTCGGCGACGGTACCGGAGCCGGTCTTGAAGGCGATCGTGTCGCGGTCGCCTGCCTGTGCCGGGAAGCTGTGCTGCAGCAGGTCGGAGGCGCGCTGCGCATCTGAGTTGGGCAGCGTGAAGTTGTTCGAGTAGCTGGTCCCGGCCGACTGCGCGAGCGCGTTGATGGCGAGGAGCAGCACGATCCAGCCGAGGACGACGTAAATGCGATGGGTTGTCGACCAGCGTGCAAGCTTGAGCATGCGTTCAATCCTGAGGGGTCGGTCGGAGGGCTCGGAAGGAGCTGTATCGGACGACGGGGACCTCGACCTAAGAGTAGTACGCGGGGCTTGCGCGCTTGTCACGCTCGCGCGATGAGCACCCTGCGGCGCGCGCCGGCGCGCCCGCCGCTCGAGTGCCGGCAGAGGCCGAACCGCAGCCCGAGCGCCTCAGTTGAGGCTCGGATCGGACGGCATCCGCGCGAGCAACGCGTAGCTTCCGCCCTTGCGCGTGAGCACGCTGCTCCATAGCTGCTCGGGCTCGTCGGTGAACACGTCCGCGGGAGTCGCGGCCTGCGCGATCCAGTCGTTCTCCTGCACCTCGGCATCGAGCTGACCCTCGCCCCAGCCGGCGAACCCGGCGAACACGCGCACCCGCTCGGTGGCGTTGGCGAGCTCCTCGATCTCGGCCTCAGGGTCGGGAAAGCCGATGCGCCCGAGCACGAGCAGCCCCGCGAGCGTGGGATCGAGGAACTCGGCGAGAAAGACGATCGAGCTCGGCTGCACCGGGCCGCCGAAGTAGACGCGGTCGGTGCCGTCGACGGCCTCTTGCAGTCGCGGTGCCGCCTCACCGACGGACAGCTCCGATGGCCGGTTCAGGACCACGCCCATCGCGCCGTCTGGGTTGTGCATTCCGATCAGCACGACCGTTCGCTCGAAGTTGGGATCGTGCAGCGAGGGAGACGCGAGCAGGAGCTGTCCGGCGAGCGAAGCTTGCATGTGCGCTGAGGCTAGCGAGAGGGCGAGCGGGGAAACTGCACCTCGCGTGCTGGAATGGGCGGCGGCGCGCCTCTCCGGGCGCTACAGAGCGAAAGAAACCTCGAGCGGAAGGCGAGCGTGGTGAGCGTGAACGAGCACCAGGAGTTCGACGTGATCGTGCTGGGCGCCGGACCGGCCGGCGAGGTGTGCGCAGGGCGCCTCGCCGACGGCGAGCTGTCGGTCGCGCTGATCGAGCAGGAGCTGATCGGAGGGGAGTGCTCTTTCTACGCCTGCATGCCCTCAAAGGGCCTGCTGCGCCCGGCGCAGGCGCTCGCGGAGGCGCGCCGCGTGGAGGGCGCCGCGCAGGCGGCCTCGGGCGAGCTCGACGTCGCTGCGGTGCTGGAGCGTCGCGATGAGATCATCCACGACCTCGACGACTCCGCCCAGGTTCCGTGGGTGCGCGATCGCGGCATCGCGCTCTTCCGCGGCCACGGCGAGCTGACCGGCGAGCGGAGCGTACGCGTCGGCGAGCAACGGCTGAGCGCGCGGCGGGCGATCGTGCTCGCGCCCGGCACCGATGCGCTGCTTCCGCCGATCGACGGGTTGCACGAGGCGGACCCGTGGACCAACCGCGAGGCGACGACGACCAAAACCGTGCCCCGCTCGCTACTCGTTCTCGGCGGAGGCGTCGTCGCCGTGGAGCTCGCCCAGGCCTACGCCACGCTCGGGGCAGAGGTGACGGTGGTGGAGGCGCTCCCGCGACTGATCTCGCGCGAGGAGGAGTTCGCCTCGGAGCTCGTCGCAGACGCGCTCGAGGGTCTCGGCGTGAAGGTTGTCCTCGGAGTCGAGGCGACCGCCGTCTCGCGCGGCGCGGGCGCCGGTGGCGAGCGGCCGGTCACGCTCGGACTGAAGGACGGGCGCTCGTTGCAGGCGCAGGAGCTGCTCGTGGCGGTTGGTCGGCGCCCGCGCACGGAGGCGCTCGGACTGGATTCGATCGGCATCGTGCCTGCCGGCGCGATCGAGGTGGACGACACGATGCGGGTGCCCGGCAGGGACTGGCTGTATGCGATCGGCGACGCCAACGGTCGCGTGCTGCTCACGCACATGGGCAAGTACCAAGCCCGCCTCGCGGCCGATCACATTCTCGGCCGGCCGGTCTCGCTTCGCTCCGATGGCGCCCTCTCCCCGCGCGTGATCTTCACCGAGCCACAGGTGGCGGCCGTCGGTTACACGCTTGCGGGCGCGCTCGAGGCGGGAGTCGAGGCGCGCGCGTTCGACCAACCGGTGCAGGGCAACGCCGGCGGCAGCTTCGTCGGGCACGGCGCGCCAGGGACGGCGCGTATCGTTGTCGACGCCGAGCGGCGCGTGATCGTCGGCGCCACGTTCGTAGGAGTGGACGTGGCCGAGTGGCTGCATGCCGCGACGATCGCCGTCACCGCCGAGTTGCCGCTGGAGGCGCTCGTGCACGCGGTGCCCTGCTTCCCGACGCGCAGCGAGGTGTGGCTGAAGCTGCTCGAAGACGCCGCGCAGGCGTTGTCGGTGAGCATGGGTTGAGCGGCGCGCGGCTAGAGCGAGCGCGGCGCGGCCGGCGCGGGCGTATTGCGGCATTGGGCTCTTCTGCGAGTGGTCGTTATCCTGAGTTGCAAGCGCTGGCAGGACAGCGGAGGGGAGCGAGACAGGAGCGTGAGATGGCCAAGACCCCGCAGGTGGGCGAGCAGGCGCCGGACTTCGAGCTGCCCGGCACGGATGGCCCGTTCCGGCTCTCTGAGCACCGCGGCGAGCGTGTCGTGCTGCTGTTCTATCCGGGCGACAACACGATGGTGTGTACAAAACAGTTTTGCTCCTATCGCGACCGCGGCGGCGACTTCGCGTCGCTCAACGCAACCGTGCTCGGGATCTCCTCGCAGGACCTCGCCTCGCACGAGGAGTTCGTCGCCAAGCACCAGCTGAACGTGCCGCTGCTGGCCGACGTGGACAAGAAGGTCGCGAAGTCCTACAGCGCCTACTCATCCACGCTGGGAACGAAGCGAGCGGTGATCGTGATCGACGAGGAGGGCGTCGTGCGCCATCGCCACGACCACATGCTCGGGCTCGACTTTCAGTCCGTCGACGATCTCGAGGCGGCGCTCGAGCAGCTCGGCTGAGCGCGGGTGCCGCCGCTCGCCGGAGCGGTGAGATGCGACCGCAGGCTCTCAGCGGGGCAGGCCGGCGGCGCCTTCGGGCTCGAGCGTCGGGCGCGGCTCCTCCGCCCGTCCGGAGTACAACTCGGCAAGCTCCAGCTGCAGGCTGCGCGGCAGCTCTCCAGGGGCCGGCGTGCGTCTGCGCCACTCTCCTTTTTCGTCGAGCACCCACGAGTTCTGGTTGTCGGCGAATGCGCGCTCGAGCGTGTCGAGCAGCTCGGCGCGCAGTTCCTCGGACTCGATCGGCGCCGCGAGCTCGACGCGGTGATCGAGGTTGCGCGGCATCAAGTCGGCCGATGAGATGTAGATCGTGTGCTCTCCATCGCGCCGGAACGTGTACACGCGGGCGTGCTCGAGCAGCCGCCCGACGATCGAGACGACGCGTATGTTCTCCGAGACGCCGGGCACGCCGGGGCGCAGGCAGCAGATACCGCGGACGTTCAGATCGACTTGCACGCCGGCCTGAGAGGCGCGGTAGAGCGCGCGGATGCAGCGCCCGTCGACGAGCGAGTTCATCTTCATCATGATCCGTGCGGGCTGCTGCTCGGAGTGCGCCTCGATCGTGCGCTCGATCTGCTCGAGGATGCCGTCGCGCAGCTGGTTGGGGGCCATCAGCACCTTGCGGTAGTGCAGCGGACGCCCGTAGCCGGTGAGGTAGTTGAACATGTCGGCGACGTCCGCGCCGATCGCCTCGTCGGTCGTGAACAGCCCGAAGTCGGTGTAGAGGCGGGCCGTGGCCGAGTGGTAGTTGCCGGTGCCGATGTGGACGTAATTGCGCACCCCGTCGCCCTCGCGGCGGACGACGAGCACGCACTTGGCGTGGGTCTTCAGCGACGGCTGGCCGTAGACGACGTGCACGCCGGCCTCCTCCATCGCCTTGGCCCAGTGGATGTTCATGCCCTCGTCGAAGCGCGCCTTCAACTCGACCAGCGCGACCGCCTGCTTGCCGCGCTCGGTCGCGTCGATCAGCGCCGGCACGAGCGGGGAGTCATCGCTCGTGCGGTAGACGGTCTGCTTGATCGCGAGCACATTCGGATCGGCGACGGCCTGCTCGACGAAGCGCTCGACGGAGGTCGCGAAGGAGATGTAAGGGTGGTGCACGAGCAGGTCGCCTTCGCGCATCGCGCCGAGCACGTCCGGGCGCTCGTCCTCGTGACGCAACAGGCGCGGGTGCGTGATCGTGCTCAACGGCTCGTCGCGCAGCTCGGCGTGGCCGGGCAGCTTGACCAGCTGCCACAGGGCGCCCATGTCGAGCAGCCCATCGACCGGATAGACCTCCTCGTCCTGCACGCCTAGCAGACCAGAGAGCTCGGAGAGCAGCCGCTGCGAGCAGTCCGTGCCGACCTCCACGCGCACGATCTCGCCGAAGCGCCTGCGGCGCAGCTCGTCCTCGACCGCCTGCAGCAGGTCGGCGGCGTCGTCTGAGACCTCGAGGTCTGCGTCGCGCGTGACGCGGAACACGTTGTAGTCGGCGATCTCCATGCCCGGGAACAGCGCGTCGAGGTGGTGCGCGATCACGTCCTCCAGCGGCACGAGCAGCGCCGGCTCGGGCGCGGGCTGCTTGAGCGTGACAAAGCGCGGCAGGATCTCTGTCGGCACCTTCACGCGCGCGAACACGGTCTGGTCGGTGACCGGGTCGCGCACGAGCACACCGAGGCTGAGCGAGAGGTTCGAGATGTAAGGGAACGGCCGGCCGGGGGCGACGGCGAGCGGCGTCAGCGCCGGGAAGATCTTCTTCTGGAAGTGCGCGGCCAGGTCGGCGCGGCGCTCCTCGTCGAGCTCGCGCACGCCGACGAGCTGGATGTCGTGATCGGCCAGCGCAGGGCGCAGCTCGTGCTCGAAGCAGTCGCTGAGCCTGCGCCCGAGGCCGAGCGCGCGCTCGCGGATCAGCGCGATCGTCTCAGACGGCGTGCGCCCATCCTGGCCGGGTTTCTCCACACCGGCGTCGATCTGGTCGCGCAGCCCGGCGACGCGCACCATGTAGAACTCGTCGAGGTTGGTCGTGTAGATCGCGCAGAACTTGACGCGCTCGAGCAGCGGCAGGCGCTCGTCCTCGGCGAGCTGCAGGACGCGGTCGTTGAAGTCGAGCCAGGAGAGCTCGCGGTTCAGGTACAGCGCCGCATCGTGATCGTCGAGCTCGTGCTCGCTGGTGCTCGCGGCAGCGACGTCCGAGTTGTGATTGCGATCTTCCATGCTCTCAAGCTACACGGTGGCGGCTGCTCTCAGAGTCGCACAGCCCGGCCGCATCACAAGTCCGACACAGACGCTCCGATGCGAGGTTGTAGTGTGGGCGCGGGCTATGGCTCGACAGCTCTGGTTACTACGTCATGCCGAGGCCGAGCCGCACGGCGCGCGCTCGGATTCCGAGCGGCGCCTGACATCGCGCGGCGAAGCTCAGGCGAGCGCCGCCGGCGGCGCTCTGGCGCGGCTCGGCGCGAGCTTCGACGCGGTCCTGTTCAGCCCCAAGGCGCGAGCCAAGCGCACGGCCGAGCTGGCGGCTGAGCAGTGGGATCAGGCGCAGCGCGCGCTGCTGCGCGCGCACGATCGGCTCGCGTCTGGCTTTGACGCCTCGCAGGCGCTCGAGGCGATCGCGGAGCTCGGCGCTGACGGGCGCCTGCTGCTCGTCGGTCACGAGCCGGACTTCTCACGCGTCGTTGCCGACCTCACCGGCGGTCGCGTCGACCTCAAGAAGGGCGGCCTGGCGGTGGTGCGCCTAGAGGGCGTCGGAGGTGAGCTCGCGGTCCTCATGCGCCCGCGCGAGCTCGCTCTGATCGCGGGCGGGGTCCCAGTCGGCGGGGACTGAGGCGGGGACGACGACGTCGACCGAGTCGACGTCCAGCGATTCGGCCGCGAAGCGGTAGCCGATTCCGAAGTGCGTGTGGATGTAGCGCCAGCGCGGCGAGGCCTTCTCGAGCTTCTGGCGGAGCTTTCGCACGAACACGTCGACCGAGCGGTCGCCGCGGACCATCGTGTAGCCCCATAGGCGCGAGTAGATTTCCTCGCGCTCGAGCACGCGGCCCTCGGCCGCGGCGAGCAGCTCGATCAGCTCGAACTCGCGGCGGGTGAGGTCGAGGCTCGAACCGGCGACGAACGCCTGGAAGCGGTCGGAGCGGATCTCGACCTCGCCGGCCATCACCGGCTTGGTCTCGGTCGCGCGCCCGCTCGGACGCCGGCGCCGGCGCACGACGCTCTGCACGCGCGCGATCACCTCCTCCGGGTGGCAGGGCTTGGTGATCCAGTCGTCTGCGCCCAGTCGCAGCCCGCGCACGCGCTGGGCCACGGTGGACGGACCGGTGCAGACGACGATGCCGAGGTCGGGAAGCGCTCCGCACAGCCGCTCCAGCCACTCCCACGCCTGCGGGCCGAGCACGGCCAGGTCGACGACGAGCGCGCTCAGGCGCATCGCCACGACCTCGTCGGCGGGAACCGGGCTCGCGAGCACACGGTGCTCCCAGCCGAGCCGGTCCAAACGCTTGCTGAGGACCTGGATGAAGCCGCTGTCGCGGTCCAGCACGGCGATCCGCAGTGCGGCAGACACGCCCCCCTGGCCCGACGGCGCCGCCACGTCCGAGGCGGTGATGCTGTCCGTCATTGCGCGTGAGTCTAGGGCAACATCCGGCCTCGGGATCGAATGGGAGAGAATCATCACAGGATGTTCACAGGGCGGTTTCGCAGTTTGCGACGGCCGCGGCGCGCCTCGACGCGCTCCCTGCTCCTAGAAGGACTCGGGCGTCCCATCTGGCGCTGAATCGGGGCGAACGTCAGCCGGATGCGAAGAGTCTGAGAACTCGCGAAACAGGCCGGTGACAACGAAAGCGGTCTGCTCGCCGATGTCCACGGCGTTGTCGCCGATTCGCTCGAGTGCCCGCGCGACGAGGATCATGTGCATCGCCCACTCGCGCGTGTCCGGATCGTCGCCGATCTCCAGTGCCATGCGGAAGATCTCGCGGTTGAGGCGGTTGATCTCGCGATCCTGGCGCACCAGATCCTCGGCGAGCCCGATGTCGCGCCCGCCAAATGCCGCCTTGCTCTGGACGACCTCCGAGCGCGCGTGCGCTCCCATCTTCGCGAGCGCGTCGAGCACCTCCTGGCGCACTGGCGGCTCGTGCCCGGAGAGGGGGATCAGCTTGGCGATGTTCACGCATTGATCGCCCATGCGCTCGATGTGCTTGATCATGTGCAGCAGCGCTGCGACGAGTCTCAGGTCGCCCGCGACGGGCGCCTGCAACGCGAGCAGCGAGAGGATCCCCTGGTGGACCTCCAGGTAGCGGCCGTCGACGCGGTCGTCGTCGGCGATCACCATCTGCGCCAGCTCTACGTCCTGGTGACCGAGCGCCTCGAGCACGCGGTCGAGCTGCTCGATGATCAGATCGAGGCCGCCGAGGGCGTGGGTCTCGAGCTCATGCAACTGCTGCTGGAAGTGCGCGCGACCCTGCTGTCCGCCACCGAAAGCCCGGCGCCCCGGGGCGGTGCCGCTGGCGGCGGCCCGGGGCGACTCGGCCGCGGGCGGGCGATCCTCGCCGCTAGCCGAACTTGCCGGTGACATATTCCTCGGTTCGCGAGTCGCTCGGGTTCGTGAAGATCTCCTCGGTCGGACCGACCTCGACGAGCTCACCACTGAGCATGAAGGCCGTGCGATCGGCGACGCGCGCCGCCTGCTGCATGTTGTGCGTGACGATCACGATCGTCACGCGCTGCTTGAGCTCCTCGATCAGCTCCTCGATCTTGAGCGTCGCGATCGGGTCGAGCGCCGAGCACGGCTCATCCATCAAGATCACCTCGGGTTCGACGGCGAGCGAGCGCGCGATGCACAGACGCTGCTGCTGACCTCCGGAGAGGCCGGCGCCGGCCTCGTCCAGGCGCTCGGCGACCTCGTCCCAGAGGCCCGCGCCACGCAGCGCAGTCTCGACCTTCGCGTGCATGCCCGACTTGCCATGCGTGCCGCGCCCGCTGGAGCTGAGCCGTAGGCCGGCGGCGACGTTGTCGAACACGGACATCGTCGGGAACGGGTTCGGCTTCTGGAAGACCATGCCGATCGCGCGCCTCACCGCGACGACATCGACCGAGGAGTCGTAGACGTCGAGATCGTCGAGCAGCACCTTGCCCTCGGCGTGAGCACCCGGGATCTCCTCGTGCATGCGGTTGATGCAGCGGACCATCGTCGACTTGCCGCAGCCGGAGGGCCCGATGATCGCGGTCACCTCGTTGGCGCGGAAGTCCAGGTCGATGCCTTTGACCTGTTCGGCGTTGCCGTAGAAGGCGCGGAGCTGCTGCAGCGTGACGCTCAGGCCAGCCTTCGGTTCGATCGCGGCGGCCGGCTCCGGCCGTGAGCCGGCGCCCGTGCCCACAGTGGCTGGCGCGGGCGAGATGCGCTCTCGTCCGCTCTCGGTCTGCTCCGCCGCGGTCCGGCTCTCCGGCTCCATGTCAGCCACCTGTGAGGGCATTCTCTCGGATGTCATGCAAGGCGGCTCCTTCGCGATACGAGACGGGCGATGAGGTTGAGCAAGAGGATCATGACGACCAGCGTCAGTGCAGCTCCCCACGCACGGTTTACCACGGCTGTCGTCGGAGAGGTTACGTCGTTGTATATCTGCACCGGCAGCGAGTTCATGAACTGGCCGAGATTGAGGTTCGTGTTGCGCGTCGTGGCGGCAGTGAACAGCAGCGGCGCGGTCTCTCCAGCGGCGCGCGCGATCGCCAGCAGCACGCCGGTGACCATGCCGGGCAGGGCGGTCGGGAGCACGATGCTGAAGATCACGCGCCAGCGCGGCGCGCCGAGCGCGAGCGCCGACTCGCGCAGCGCCCCTGGGATCAGCAGCAGGATCACCTCGGCGGAGCGAATCACCACCGGCAGCATCAGCAGCGCGAGCGCGAGCGAGCCCTTGTAGCCGGCGTAAGAGCTGCCGGTGCCGACGATCAGCACTATGTAGATGAACAGCCCGAAGACGATCGACGGCACGCCCGTCAGCACGTCGACGAAGAAGCGAACGGTGTTCGCGAACCAGCTGTTGCGCCCGTACTCGACCAGCCACACGGCGACTCCGACGCCGATGGGGATCGCGATCACCGAGGCGAGCGCGACGATCTCGACCGTCCCGAGGATCGCGCTCTTGATCCCGCCGATGCTCGAGCTCTTGAAGAACGTGTTGCCGGTGGGGTCGGTCGTGAAGAAGTCCGGGCTCCACGATCCCAGACCCTTGCTGAGCAGGTAGTAGACGACCAGCGCCAGCGGCACCAGCGCGATCGCGGTCCCGGCGGCGATCGTGACGCGCGCGGCCTTGTCCTTGCGCCTGCGCGCCGGCGAGACCGCGAAGCGCGCGAACTGGTCGGGCGCGGTGCCGGGCGTGCTCATGCTCCTGCCACCGCGCCCGCGGAGGGCTGGACCCCGGAGGAGACCCGCGGCGCGGCCGCCTCGCTGGTCCGGGACGCGCGGATGACGAGCACGCGAGCGAGCCCGTTGACGAGCAGCGTCAGCACGAACAGCACGAGGCCGGCGGCGAACAAGGCCGAGCGGTGCAGGCCTTGAGCCTCGCCGAACTCATTGGCGATCACCGCGGCAAGGCTGTAGCCCTGCCCGAACAGGTGGCTGCCGAGCTGCGGCGCGTCGCCGATCACGATCGTCACTGCGATCGTCTCGCCGATCGCGCGACCGAGGCCGAGCATCGCGCCGCCGACGATGCCCGAGCGGCAGTAAGGGAGCACGGCGGTGCGGATCATCTCCCAGCGCGTCGCCCCGAGCCCGAGCGCGGCTTCCTTGTGGTCGGCCGGGACGGTCGCCATCACCTCACGGCTGATCGCGCTGACGATCGGCAGGATCATGATCGCCAGGATCAGGCCGGCGACGAAGTAGTTGGGGATCGTCACGGCGCCCCCGCCGATGAAGGGGATGAAGGAGAGACGATCGGCCAGCCACTGCTCGATCGGCTGCAGCTTGGGGGCGAGGAAGAAGATCCCCCAGAGGCCGTAGACGACCGAGGGCACGGCGGCGAGCAGCTCGACGAGCACAGTCAGCGCCGTACGCAGCCGCAGCGGGCACAGCTCGTTGGCGTAGATGGCCGTCGCCACCGCCACGGGCACGCCGATCAGCAGCGCCAGCGCCGAGGTGATGAGCGTGCCGAGGACCAGCGGCAGCGCCCCGAACTTGTCGGCGCTGACGTTCCAGTTGTTGTCGAACGTGAAGCCGAACACGCCTGTGTGCGCGAATGCGGGCCGGGCCTCTCCGACGAGGCGGATGAAGAAGTAGACGATCAGCGCGAGGATCAGCGCCGCGAGCGTCGTCAGCCCCCAGCGCAGCGCGCGATCGGGCAGCCGCGCAAGCGGTGACCGCGCGAGAATCGAGCGGTCACCGCCTGGCATGGCTGCGGTCTGCATGGCCTCTGTCTACCCGATTGCCGGACGGCTTGTCGTGCTCAGCCGCCGATCGGCGAGCCGTTGCATTCCAGTGCCGCTGCGGCTGCCTTGGACTTGGCGAGGATCGCGGCCGGGAGGCTCGCGTAGTCGGCCTGCGAGAGGATCGACTGCCCTTCGTTCAGTCCGTAGGTGATGAACTTCACGACGCCCTTGGCGGCGCTTTCGCCCCCGGGGGTGCCCGCCTTGCATAGGTCCTTGTTGACGACGACGAACGTCTGCGAGGTGATCGGGTAGCTGCCGGCGCCGTCCGGATTGCTGATCTTGATGCCCAGGTTCGCCGGCACCGTCACGCCCTGCGCCGCGGCTGTCGCCGACGCGAGGCTGGGGACCACGAACTTCCCGGCCTTGTTCTTGACCGATGCGGTCGTGAATTTGTGCTGCAGCGCGTAGGCCTGCTCGACGTAGCCGACTGCGCCGTCGGTTTGCTGGACCGCGCCGGCGACGCCGGCGTTGCCCTTCGCGCCAGTGCCAGTCGGCCAGTTCACGTCCTTGCCTTCGCCCACCTTGCTCTTGAATTCAGGGTCGACGGCGGCGAGGAAGCTGGTGAAGCCGGAAGTCGTGCCGGAGGAGTCCGAACGGTGGACGACGGTGATAGCGGTGCTCGGAAGCGAGACGCCTGGGTTCAGCGCCTTGATCTCCGCGTCGTCCCACGTCTTGACCTTGCCGAGATAGATGTCGGCGATCGTCTTGCCGTCGAGCTTCAGGCCCGTCTGCACTCCGGAGACGTTGTAGGAGACCGTGATGGCGCCCAGGAACATAGGGATCTGGACAGCGGGGCTGCCGTTCTTGGCGATCGCTTCTTCGTCTTCGGGCTTCAGCGGCGGGTCGCTGGCGCCGAAGTCGACCGTCTTTGACTCCAGCGAGGTGATGCCGGCACCGGAGCCGACCGCCTGGTAGTTGATCGTCAGCCCGGACTGGGCGGAAGCCCACTGTTCGTAGACCGGCGCCGCAAAGGTCGAGCCGGCGCCCGAGACCGTGCCAGATCCGCCGCTCGAGGGAGTGGAGCTGGCGGAGCTGCTGGACGAACTGGAGCTGCTGCCGCAGGCGGCGAGTCCGACTGCGAGCAGCGCGACGCTCGCGAGCGCGCCAATCTTGTTCTTGATCACTACGTCTCCTCTGGCTGGTTTGCGTGTCGAGTGCCGGCAGGGGCTGGGAGCCGTCGCCGGTCTGGTGCTGCGAGCAGTCTCTTAACCGCCGGCCGCCCCGATGTGAACATTTCGTGAAAGCGCCTGCGAATCGTCGAGAGATCCATCGGCGCGCGAGATCCCACCGGAGCTCGCCGCCTGCGAGGAGGCCTGCGGCTGGAAGCGGTAGCCGAAGCCGGGATGCGTGTGAATGAAGCGGCGGTCGGGCATCGCCGCTTCGAGCTTGCCGCGAAGCTTGCTCACGTAGACGTCCACGGAGCGATCGCCATGGCGCAGCTCGCCCCCCCAGACCGTCGCGTAGAGCTGCTCGCGCGTGGCGATCGCGCCGATCCTGCGAGCCATCGCGACGAGCAGCTCGAACTCGCGCACGGACAGTCGCAGGGCGCGGCCGCTGGCCAGCACGAGGCCGTCGCGGAGCCGAATCTCGAGCTCGCCCGCGTAGAGCGTGTCCTCGCTGTCGCCCCTGTCAGGAAGGCTCGCCACCGCATCAGCCTGTCAGTGCTCCACGCGCGCGAGGTTGCGATGTCGTAATCGGGTCGTAAAAAAATCGTGAAAGGCTCCTATCCGCGGGCAGCGGTGAATATCCTCGCGCGATGAGCTTCCTCAGCCGTGCGCCGGACCCCGTGTTGATGTCCCTCGTGGAGGAGGCCGGTCGCAACGTGCAGCGCTCCGGGCTGCTGCTGCGCGACCTGCTCGTGGACTACCCCGAGCGCGCGCCGCTGGCCCAAGACCTGAAGGTCTGCGAGCAGGAAGGCGACCGCATCACGCACGACATCATCCACCGGCTCGCCGGCGGTCGCGTGCGTGCTCCGTTCTCAGCCGGCGACGGTTACGCCCTCGCCACGGCGCTCGACGACATCGTCGATCACTCTGAGCAGGCGGCGGCGCAGCTCGGCCTCTACGGGGTCGAGGCGCCGATGGAGCAGGCCGTCGAGTTCGCCGACGTGCTCGTCGGCGCCGGGGAGCAGATCGCCCAGGCGCTGCGCTGCCTGCGCACCGGCACCGAGCTGAGCACGCACCTGGTCGAGATACATCGATTGGAGAACGAGGGGGATCGCCTCCAGCGCGACGGCGTCGCATCTCTCTTCGCCGGCGGCATCGACCCAATGGTCGTGATCCGCTGGAAGGACATCTTTGAGTCGCTCGAGGCAGCGGTGGACGCCTGCGAGACGGTCGCGCACGTGCTCGAGGGCATCACCTTGAAGCAGCGCGGGCGTGGCCGCTGAGGAAAGACGGCGCGACGGCCGACCGCGCGCCGCAGATCGCATCCAGGCCGCGCCCCCGGAACGCCATCGTGGGGGCTGCACCTGGCCGGCGCACCTGCCGAAAGCTCAGCGAAAACTGCTGGCGGGCGCCGCAATCTGCGGCTTGGCTCCGTGCGCGTCTCCGAGCAGCGCGACTTCAACGGTGCTCGACGCGCCGGCGGGGAGCTTGGGCAGGATCTGGCGACCGGCGGCGACGATCCGGTCGGCCCTGCTCGCCGTTCCGTAGAGCACGAGGCTCGTCTGAGCGAGCTTCGAGCGGTTGCGGACGGTGCCGGTCGCGACGAGGCCGTTGGCCGGGTCTTCGCTCACACGCACGTCTGTGACCTGGAGGTCGGGCAATGGCGTTGCGACGGGGGGTGCTTCGCCGACGCGCGCGCTCGCGCTCGCCGGCGCGCCGCCGGGCGGGATCTGATCGTCGACCCACACGGCCGTCTCGCGTGGCCCGATCGAGGGGACGGCGATCAATGCTCGTTCCAGCCCGCCGCCGTTGTTCTGGAACAGCACGCGTCCGTCCGCGGCCTTGACCGTGATCGCGATCGGAACTTCGTGTAGCGCGCTCGCCGAGCGATTGCGCAGCTCGACGACCACGGCGGCCCCTTCGGCACTGCGCACGACGCTCGCCTGCAGGACGCTCACCTGGCGACTCGTCTTGGCGATCGAGAGCCCGCGCTCGGTCACCGAGACGCGCTTTGCCTTGCGCTGCAGCTCGGCGCTCTTTTCGGCTGTCGTCTGACAGGCGCTAAGCGAGAGCGCGGCGAGCAGCAGCACCGCGAGGACGCCAAGCCTCACGCGCGTCGCTCCGCGAGCCTCATCCGAAGGCGCCGCTGATGTACTCGCGCGTGCGCCGCTGCAGCGGGCGGTCGAAGACCTGGTCGCTGGAGCCATACTCGACGAGCTCGCCGAGGTGCATGAAGGCGACATGATCGGCGACGCGGAAAGCCTGCTGGAGGTTGTGCGTGACGATCACGATCGCGACGCTGTCGCGCAGGCCGACGATCAGCTCCTCGATCGTCGCGGTCGAGATCGGGTCGAGCGCCGAGCATGGCTCGTCCAGCAGCAGCACCTCCGGCCCGGCAGCGAGCGCGCGGGCGATGCACAGGCGCTGCTGCTGGCCGCCGGAGAGCTTCAGCGCGGAGCGCTCGAGGTCCGTCGAGACCTCTTCGTAGAGCCCGGCCCTGCGCAACGCATCGGTAGCGGCGGCTTCCAGCTCGGGGGTCCGTCGGCGGCGGCGGCCGCGCGGCGGGCGCTGCTCGGCCAGCGCGTAGGCGACGTTGTCATAGATGCTCATGGGGAAGGGGTTCGGCTGCTGGAAGACCATCGAGACACGGCGGCGCAAGTCGTTGACCTCGAGCTCGTGGATGTCCTGTCCGTCGAGCAGGATGCACCCGGCGCGGGTGGCGCCCGCCGTCACCTCGGTCAGCCGGTTGAGCGAGCGCAGCAGCGTGGTCTTGCCCGAGCCGGACGCACCGATCAGGGCGAGCACCTCGCCCTGGCGGACGGGCAGGCTGACGTTTCGCACGACCCAGGTCGGCCCGTAGGCGAGGGACACGGATTCGATCCGCATGCGCTCACGCACGACCGTCGGCGCGCCTCTGAGGACGCGCCGGCGGGCGCCGGGGGCACCGGGCGCAGGCCCAGCCGTGCCGTTTGCGCCGGGCGCGGTCGGCTCGGCGACGTGCGGCTCACGGTCGACGGCGATCCTGCGCACGGGAGGTGGCATCAGCGGGTCCATGCGCGCCTCCCGGCTTCTACGGCGCGGCGGAACAGGCTGCCCGCGACGCCGGGCTCGCGCGCACCCGTCAGCCGGGTCACGAGCGCGTTGAGGCCAAGCACGACCATCAGCAGCACGAACGCCGCGGCATAAGCCTTCTGTGGTGCGTTGCCCTCGCCGGCGGGTGAGTTGTTGTAGACGTAGCTGGTCAACGTCGAGCCGCTCCCGCGCAGGTTGCCGATCAGCGGCACCCCGCCGACTTTCTCGTTCGTCAGCGTTACCCCGAGCAGGATCGTGATGATCGCCGTGTCGCCGATGATCCGGCCCATGCCGAGAGCGATCCCGCTGGCGATGTCCGGCCGTATCGCCGGTAGCAGCACGTATCGAATCGTGCTCGCGCGCGACTTGCCCAGGGCATAGGAGGCCTCGCGTATGCGGTCAGGAACCTGCGCGAGCGCCTCGCGCGTGGAGCCAACGATCAGCGGCAGCGCCAGCAGCGCCATCACGATCCCGGCGGCGAAGAACGAGCGGCCGTAGACGGCGCCGTTGACGGCGTTCTGTGAGAGGAATCCGAGGAAGCTCTCCGAGAACACGAGCAGCCCGAAGATCGCGAGCACGACGCTCGGCACGCCCGCGATCACGTCGATCGCCGATTCGACCGCGCGTGCCAGCGGCGCCGGGCGGCCGTACTCGGAGATCCACGCGGCGATCGCGACACCCGTGGGCGCCGCGATCAGCGTGCCGATGACCGTGATGATCAGCGTCCCGATGATCGGGTCGAGGAAGCCACCGGCCTTGCTCTGCTGCAGTGAGGCTGCCGGGGATTCGAGGAACAGGGCGGGGCGCAGATAGCCGATGCCCTTCACGAGCATGAACAGCACGATTCCGAGAGCGATCAGGCACAGCGCGATGCCCGTCACCCAGCACAGGCAGTAGCCGATGCGATCGGCCAGCGGCCAGGACGCGGTGCCGTGCCGCTGCGGGCGCGCGACCGGCGCGCCGCCTGGGGACGGGGCGAGGTGCGCCGACTCCATCAGGCGCGGACCCCATAACGCTTCAAGGGCTGCTTGGCTGCCCACCCGGCGATCGACAGCAGCGCCGCAGATACGAGCAGCACCGCTGCAAGCGCGTAGACCGTGTGCGCGAGCGGCCCGATCGAGAGGCCCTCGGACTCCTGCACGATCGTCGCGGCGAGCGGCCTCACAGGCTCGAACAGGAAGGTGATGCCGTCGAGCGGGTTGGCGGCGAAGCCGCGCCCGCCGGAGACCATCGAGAGCATGATCGCCTCACCGAGCGCCCGCGCGGTGGCGAGCACGGTCGCCGCGACGATCGCCGGGCGCGCGGTGCGCAGAGAAACGCGTACGACCGTGCGCCACCGGTTCACACCGAGAGCCGCCGATCCCTCCCGCCAGGGAGCCGGCACGGCCGCGAGCGCACCGGCGATCAGCGCGACCATGATCGGAGTGATCATGACGGCGAGGATGATCGTCGCAGTCGTGAGGTCGGCGCCGTTGAGCTGCACCACGTATGCCACCGAAGACTTGCGCGAGTTGCTGATCAGGTGGCTGTTGATCAGCGGCGCCAGCGCGAGGATCCCGATCAGCCCGTACACCACCGAGGGCACGCCGGCGAGCAGTCGGATCACGGGCTCGAGCGTGCGTCGCACGGGCTCCGGCGCAAATTCCGTCAAGAACACGGCGGCGAGCGTGGAGACGACGAGCGCGAGCAGCACAGCAAGGACGGTCGTCAGAACGGTTCCCCAGATCAGCGGCCAGGCCCGGAAGTAGGAAAGCTCGTGTCCCGGCAGCGGCGAGGATTCCTGCATCGCCCGCAGCTGCGTGTCGACATTGCCACCCGCGCCGAACCAGTGAAGCCCGTTCGCAGAGAACGACGGCCACGCCTTGATGAAGACGGTGACGACCATCGCGCCGATGAGCACGAGCAGCGCCGCGCCGAGCGCGCCGAGCATGCGCTCGGCGCGGCGGTCTTCGGCGCGTCCCGTCCGTGGCTTGCGTGCTTGAGCGAACCGAGCGGACACCGCGTCAGTGAATGGCGATCCAGCTGGAGTTGATGATCGAGCGCGCCGTCTTGTTCCCGGCCTTCGTCACCCATCCGAGGAACTTGGCCGCTTCGCCCTTGGGCGCGCCCTTGGTGACCATCCAGAAGTTACGTACGCCGCCGTATTGGCCTGACTTGGCGTTGCGCAGGTTGCATGCGACGCCCTGGTAGCCGACCGCCGTAACGCCCGCCGTGTACGCGAAAGAGACGAAGCCGATCCCCTGCGGGTCGGTGTGGACCGCGTTCTGCTCGAGGCCGTTTGAGGTCTCTTCGGTGGCGCTCGGTGAGACCTTCAGTGTTTCGCCGAGGAAGATGTGCTGGAAGGCGTCCTGGGTTCCGGAGGCCCCGTCGCGGTCGAACAGGTCGATCGGACCCGAGACGTGCGCGCCCGGGATCTGGCTCCAATCGCGGATGGCGCCGGTGAAGATGCTCGTCACCGTCTGCTGGGAGAGGTTCGCGATCGGGTTCTGGGGGCTGGTGATGACGCAGATGCCGTCCTGCGCGATCTTCGTGAACACGAGCCCTTTCGGGTCCACGCCCGGGATCGGGTTGCGCGAGGAGTCGCCGATGTCGAAGCGCCCGCTCGCCGCGTTGGTGATGCCGATGTCCGACTGCCCGCCGCCGACCTTCGGAGTTGGGATCTTCGGGTAGGCCTTGTGATAGGCCGACGCGAGTTTTTGCGCCAGCGGCAACACCGATGTCGAGCCGCCGACGATCAGCTGCTTGGCCATCGCGGCTGCTGGGATGGCGAGGCCGAGTGTGACTATGAGGCAGAGGATTAGAGTTCGGTGTGCGCGCACTAAGTGCTCCTTTGCGGTCGGGCTTGGTCGATGCTCGGCGGGGCCGAGCGCGGAAACAACTCGCGGAGCGCAACAACTCGTTGGAGCAATCGATGCGGTCGTGCGAGAACCATTCCCGGGGCGCAACAGTGGCGAGCCCGGATTTGCCTGGTGTGTCGTTTTTGTGAACGGTTTGGGTGTAAAGAGTTTGTTGCCGGTATGTGAAAAACGTGCTCGGTCGTGGCTCGCCATGTGTCGTTTTTGTGAACGACATTGCAATTCACCTCAGGGCGTGTGACGCTGGCCGCGGGTCGACCGATCGCCCGGTCGCACCCGCCCGGATCGGCCTCATTCGAGACATGCCCGACGAGTCACAGAAACCACCGCCCGCATCGACCAACGGCCACTCGGCCGCGGGCGCGAAAGCTGTCCGCTCGGGCCTCGCTAACAGGCGCAACCCGGTACTTGTGAAGTTCCTCGAGACCGCGCAGGCGGTTCGGCGGATCGCCCTGCGCGACCCGCTCGCGCTGTTCCTGCTGCTTGCCTCGATCGCGCTGGCCATCACCTTCGCGTCGCTGCTCGGGGCGATCAAGCCCGCGAGCTCCGGCACGCAGGTGCCGCTCAGCGCGGTGCAGAAGCTCGCCAAGCACCACGAAGTCGCGAGCGCGACGTTGCTCGACCACGACAGTCGTGTGGTGCTCAACACGACAGGGTCAGGTACGACCACACTTCCCAAAGGCAGCAAGAAGACGGGAGGGACGGCGGAAAGCTCCACGCCGGTCGGTCCGCCGCAGCACCTGTGGGCGGCCTACCCGGCCTCGGGCGCACAGACCGAGCAGCTCGCCAACGAACTCTCGACCGGCGGCGCCAGCGTCACGATCGACCAGCAGTCGGGCAAGCCGACCAAGACGATCGTCGTGCAGTTCCTGATCCCGATCCTGCTGCTCGTGTGTCTCTTCTCCTTCTTCATGCGACTGGGTGGCGAGGGGGGCGCGGGCGGCATCGCGGGCTTCTCGGAGTTCACCGGCAAAGGGCGCAAGAAGGGCAAGGGCTCAAGCGACCGCATCACCTTCAACGACGTCGCCGGCGCGGGCGAGGCGCTCGCCGAGCTTCGCGAGATCCGTGACTACCTCGCCGATCCCTCCAAGTACCTCGCGGTCGGCGCGGCTGCGCCGAAGGGAGTGCTCCTGGTCGGACCCCCGGGTACCGGCAAGACGTTGCTCGCAAAGTCCGTCGCGGGCGAAGCCGACGCCTCCTTCTTCTCGCTGTCGGGCTCGGACTTCGTCGAGTCGCTCGTGGGAGTCGGCGCCGCGCGCGTCCGCGACCTGTTCCGCAAGGCACGCAAAGCGGCGCCGGCGATCATCTTCATCGACGAGCTCGACGCCGCGGGGCGAAAGCGAGGCGCCGGAATCGGCCAGGGCAACGACGAGCGCGAGCAGACGCTCAACCAGATCCTTGTCGAGATGGATGGCTTCGCCGGGGACGGCGGCTTGGTCGTGATGGGCGCCACCAACCGCCCCGACATCCTCGACCCGGCGCTGTTGCGCCCGGGACGCTTCGACCGGCAGATCGTCGTCGACGTCCCCGACGTGCACGGGCGCATCGAGATCTTGCGCCTGCACGGCGGCAAGCGTCCGCTTGCACCAGACGCCTCGCTCGAGGAGGTCGCGCGCCAGACCCCGGGATTCAGCGGCGCTGAGCTTGCGAACGTGATCAACGAGGCGGCGCTGCTGAGCGTCCGCGACGGGCGCGTACTGATCGACCAGGCGACGCTCGAGGAGGCGATCGACCGCGTCGTCGCCGGGCCGGCAAAGAAGCACATCCTGACCGAGGAGGAGCGCTGGCTGATCGCGATCCACGAGTCCTCTCACGCGGTCGTGACCGACGCGCTCGGGCACACAGCATCTACGCGGAAGCTGTCGATCGTCGCGCGCGGCCGCCAGCTCGGCACGGCCGCTCACATGCTCTCCGACCGCGACCAGACGATCATGACCGAGCCCGACCTGCAGAGCCAGCTGATCGTGATCACCGCGGGATTGGCCGGGGAGCGGATCGCGTTCGGGCACATGTCCACGAGCGTCAACGACGACCTGCACGCGGCCACGGCACTCGCCCGCAGCATGGTCACGTCCTTTGGCATGTCCGAGGCGCTCGGGCTCGTCACGATCGGCGAGAAGGGCGGCGAGGTGTTCCTCGGCGCCTCGCTGCAGGATCTCGGCTCCGTCGGGCCGGAGACGCTCAACGTGATCGACAACGAGGTCGAGCGGCTGGTCGGCGACGCCGAGGCTCGCGCGGCGACGATCCTCGACCGAAACTGGAACACCGTCGAGGAGACGGCGGCGGCGCTGCTGGAGCACGAGACCCTGTCTGGCGTTGCCCTCGAGGCCGTGCTCTCAACCGTGCACGAGACGACGCTCGAGGAGCTGCGCGGAGTCCGCCGCGCCACACAGCCGCGCTTCACGGTGCGCAACAAGGACGCCACGTGAGCGAAGCGCGGCCGGCCAAGCCTGCGCGCGAGAGGCGCTCGTTCCTGTCGCCGGCTCTGATCGTCTCGCTGATCGCGCTCGTGTTCTCGACGACAGGGCTGGCAAGCGCCGCACGGCAAGCCGTGATCAGCGCGGTCGCAGGACACCCAATCAGCTCCAAGCCTCACGCCGGCGGGCTGCTGCTGCTCGGGAAGAACAGGAAGTTCCCCGCGTCGGCGATACCCACGGTGAAGAACGCAAGCCGTATCGGAGGCAAGACGAGCGAACAGCTGACCGGCACCTGCCCGCCGGCGACCGTCGATCTCGGCACCTGGTGCCTGCAGACGGCGCCCTACCCCGTCACGAACGCCGATGCCGGCAAGAACAACTACATGTTCGCGAGCAAAGCGTGCGTGGCCGAAGGCGGCTGGCTGCCCACGGCCGCGCAGTTGATCGGCGCCGCGAGCCGCGTCAAGCTCGAGTCGACGATCCACGACTCTCAGCTCACGGCCACGATCCCGCTCGATCCCAGCCGCGGTCTGAAGGACCAGCGTGAGATGAGCTCGACGCTCGTCACAACCGAAGCCGGCTCCTCCGCGGCGGGCTTCGAGGGCGTCAGCGACGGCGCGACCGGCAATCCACGCCAAGGCCAGCCCAATCCGGTGCCACTGCCGTCGAACCCGCTGCCCGAATCGCTGCAGTACGTGACCGTCTACAGCAACGGCACCAAGGGGGGCTTCGCAGGCTCTGAGCCGGTGACGAGCCCTGAGAACTTCCGCTGTGCGTTCAACAAGGCGCCTGGAGCACTCAACAACGCCAGCTCCTGAGCCGTCGCGTGCGCCGGCGAAGAACCGAACCCGCGAGGTGCCCCATGGCCTCGAACCGCACGCGCAGAAGGGCGCTTGCGACGGCATTCCTCGCCGCGATCCTGCTCGCGCTGAGCTGCTCCTGCGCGAGCGCGGTGATCCTGCCCGCCACGACAATCGATGGCCCGGGCGAGGAGATCGTCGGCTTCGGTGGAGTCTCGATGGCCGAAGACGGCACAGGCGGGCTCGTCTACCTCAAGCGGGTCGCCGGGATCCCGCACGTCTTCGTCTCGCGCTACCGCGAAGGTCATTGGTCGGCGCCTATACGCGTCGATACCGATCAATCGTTCGCGGCGAGCTGGCCGCGGATCGGCGCTTCGGACGGTGGGCAGCTCGTCGTCGTGTGGGCGACGCCGTTCGCGACCGAACAGAGCAAAGAGGTGTTCGAGTTGCTCGGTGCGACGCTCGCGCCCGGCGCCGAAAGCTTCGGGACGGAGACAATCGTGGACCCGGACATACGCGAAGCGGCCGGGACCAGCCCGCAGCTCGCGATGAGCTCGACGGGCCAGGCCGATCTGGTCTACCGCGTCGTGCGCACGTTCGCATCGGGACAGACCTCGAACATCCCGCTGCTGCGACCCGGAGACGTCGTTGAGGACGTTCGGGTTGCTCACTTCAACGGGGAAACGTGGTCGGCGCTCGGAGCGATCAACCGCGATTCGGGCGTGTCGATGCGCCCGCCGACGCCCGCCAACGCACCCCAGGTGGCAATTGGGCCGAGCGGGACGGGAATCGTTGCTTGGCAGGAGCCGGACATCAGCGGCGTCGCTCGGATCTGGGCGCGGCGGCTGTTCGGCGCGACGCTCAACTACGTCCTGCCGGCAAGCGTGACCAGCTTCAACGACAGGCCGATCGGCGACGACGCGGACGCTCCGAGCATCGCCTTCTCGCGGCTCGGGCAGGCCGAGCTCGCATATCGCCAGGCGGCCGGTCCCGGCAGCCCGCTGCCCGGACCGCGAATCTTCCTCAACACGCTGCCGGACGGCGAATCCGCCGACGGCTCGCAGTTCTCCGGAGCTACGGTGCTCGACTCCTCGGTCAGCGGCGGGGCGGGCGCCTCGATCGGGCCGCCCGACATCGACGTCGACGAAAAGCAGGATCTGCGGGTCCTCTATGACAGCAACGGAACCCCGCGTGTGATCGAGGGGAACAACCGCGGCCTCTCGGGTGCGTTCTCGCTCGGTCCACCGTTTGTCGGCGGAGAACTCCGATCGGCAAGCGTGATGAACCCCACCGGCGGCGGGGTCTCGGCGTGGGCGAGCGCCGACGCGCGCGGGCGGCGTGCCGTCGCGGTGCGTGAGGACTTCGCCGGCGGTGCTGTGCAGACCGCGCTCGTCGGCGGTGGCGCAGGCGGCGAAATCGGCGAACTGGCGGTCGGGCGCTCCGGTTTGGGCGACGGACTGATCGCCTTCCAGCAAGGCCCACTCGGGGACGCGGCGATCGTTGCGGCGCGAGCCACGGCGCCGCCCGTGCGCTTCGTCATCAACGCTCCAAAAGGCTGGGTCAAGCCCGGCGCAGCGACCGTCTCCTGGCAGCCGGCGGCGAGCTCGGACGGCCCGCTGCGATACGCCGTAGTCGTTGACGGCCGCGTCCAGGCCACGCCCGCCGGAGCGCGGGTGCTGCGCCTGAGCGCCGGCGGGCTCAGCTCGGGGCAGCACCGCGTTCAAGTGCTCGCGACCGATATCGACGGACAATCCGTGCTCACGCCCGCAGAACCCCTGCAGATCGACGGCAGCGGTCCAACGGTAAAGATCGTGCGCTCGCGTAGTGGCTCCGGGGTCGCCGTGCGCGTGCTCGACCCGAATTCGGGCGTCAACAAGCGCTTCGTGCACGTGCGCTTCGGCGACGGCGCGAGCACCTCTCACCACGCGCGCTCGGGCCATCGCTATGCCCGTGCGGGCGTCTACACCGTGGTGGTTCAGGCTCGCGACAAGCTCGGCAATCAATCCGTCGTCCGCCGCCTGGTGAGCATCCGATGAGCACGCCGGTGCGCATGTTCACCATGGCCGGCCTGCTTGCCGCGGTGCTCGTCCCGTCCGCGCCCGCGTGGGGCGATGTGTTCGGGCCGATCGCGCTCGTCTCGCAGAGCCCCGCACAGCAGGTCGACTATGCGCACGACCCCGCCGTCTCGGCCGACGGACGCTACGTCGCCTTCGACGGCTCCTTCGGCGGCGTCACCGGGGTATGGCGGCGCGACCTGCGCACCGGTGAGATCGCCGCCGTGGCAGGGACGGATGCGGAGCTGCCCTCGATCAGCGCCAACGGGCAATTCATCAGCTTCACGACCACCGCGAGGCTGTCGCCGCTCGACCAGAACAAGGGCCCGGATGTGTACGTGCGCAACATTGCCTCGCCGCCAGGCGAAGAAGGGGCGTTCGAACTGGCGTCGGCGGTGACGGTGGAAGGGTCGACCAAAGGCCTCGCCTATGGCTACGCCAGCGAACCGACCGACAACCGGCGAACGTTCGAAGAAGAACATTATGGTTCGCTCGCCGGCGGGCGCTCTGCCTTGAGCGCCGACGGTCGCACGGTCGTCTTTGTCACAAGCGCCGCTTCGGACCTCACCGATCCGCAGACCCCGGCCGAACCGATCACGCCGCCGCTTCAGGTTGTCGTGCGCAACCTCGACACGGCTGAAACGCGGCTCATCAGCACGCAGCTGGGCTCGAGCGACGAGCCAGTTTCGACCCAGGAAGGAACGGAAGTCTATGGAGCCGTGTTCACGGGCCAGCCCGGGAAGGCGCCGGCGTTCAGCGAACCTCCCGCTTACGGCCGCTATGCAGCGGGGCCGCCGCTCGCGGCGTCGATCAGCGCCGACGGCTCGACGGTCGCGTGGATGGGAGTCAACGTCCAACAGCAGGCGACGCTGCTTCCCGCGGAAGCTCGCAGTCCCGCCTACACCGAGCCGCTCTGGCGGCGCATCGCGCCGGGTTCGGAAACGCCCACCGAGCGGGTCACGGGCGGCTCCGATCCCCTTGACCCAGCCTGCATCGCCAGCGGAGAGTCCTCGATTGGCAACAGCCCGCCGCCGTCCGATCCCTGCCAGGGACCCTTCTCGACGCCAGAAGGATCGCTGCCAAGCGGGATCTGGGCGGGAGGAGGCGATGGCAATTTCGTCCCGCGACTGAGCGCCGACGGGTACACGGTGGCATTCATCGCGCGCGCCCAGCTCGCCTCGCTCGGCGAAGGCTTCGGGATCGGTCCCGACGGGCCGAGCGACCTGTACGTCGTCAACATGCGCAACGGCCACACGCGTATGGATGCTCTGAGGCAGCTGACCCGGCTGGCCAGCGGCAACGAAACCGATGTTGCAACCACGGCGGCGATCCTCGACTTCGGGATCTCGCCGGACGGCAGCCAGCTCGCGTTCAGCACCCGCCGGACGCGCTTCGTGCTCGGCTCGCCGTCGTACGTGACCGCCGCCGCCGCCCAGGCCGGGATGGGCGAACTGTTCCAGGTCGACCTCGCCGACGACACGCTCACGCGCGTCACGTCGGGTTATGAAGGGGGCGGCGGCGAACACCCGCATCCGACGCAGGCGCCGGGCACCGACCCGTACACCGAAGGAGATGGTGCGCTCTCGCCGTCCTTCTCCGCCGACGGCAGGGAGCTGGTGTTCGCATCGACAGCATCCAACCTCGCCTTCGGCGATGGCAATACGCCCTCCGCGCCGGGTTCGAACTTCGACGGCAGCGACGCATTCGTGGTGCAACGAGCGGTGTTCGGCGAGAACGTCGCGCCACAGATCGTCTCGCCGGCGCCCGCAGGTCCGGCGCTCACACCCGCTTGGAGACTGAGTGCAACCGCCCGCTCGCTGCGCAACGGAGAGGTTCAACTGCAAGTCAGGGCGCCGGGTCCGGGTCTGCTCCGCGCCCGCGCTCGTAGCGCTGTGCGCGTGCGGGCCAACCGCACGGCGCGCCGAGCCCGGAACGGTCGCGCCGCCGCCGCCGCCGCCGTCCGTCCGTCCGAGCGCGCCAAATCCGGCGTCGCCACGCGCACCGTCGCCAGTCGCAGCGCCCGGGCTCGCGGTGGGCTGTTGACGCTGACACTCGAGCTGGCAAAGCCATTCCGGGCCCTCGCGAGGGTCCGCGGCGGGCTGTCCTCCACTGTCCAGCTCTCTTTCGCCTCGCCCGGTCATCCGAGCCTGCGCACGTCGGTCGAGGTCACGTTCGCCAGGGCCAAGAAGCGCGCCCACCGCGCCTCGGCCGGAGCTCGATCCGATCGAGGGGGGGTTGCACAATGAGCCTCTCCCGCTTCAGGCTGGTCCTGCTGCTTGCGTTGAGCTGCTGTGCGCTCGGCTCCGTGGCCGCCGGCTTCGCCGCGACCGCAACCGGCGCCGAACTGAGCGACGAAGGCGGTGCCTCGTGGCAGCTCGAGCAGCCGCCGCCTCCACCGCCACCGCCGGGAGTCACAGGATCGCCGACGCCGATCGGCCTGGGCGCCGTCGGCGACATCGAGTTCTGGGCGCCCAACCGGGGGCTGCTGATCACGGCCGGCAACTCTCCGACCATCGCACCGGGCCTCTGGGCGTACAACGGTCAGCGCTGGCACCAGCTCTCGACCGTCTGCGGGGCGAGCGACGGTCGCATCGCCTGGGGGTCGGCCAAAGACTTCTGGACGGTCTCCGACGGGCGCCCGGGTCAGGCGAGCGGACCGCTCGGCGAAATCCCGCCGTCACAGGACAACACCCTCTGCCACTTCGTCAATGGACAGGTTGTCGCCTCCTACGCGCACCCGGCCTTCGAAGCTGACTCCTACCAAGCGATGAAAGCCGCTGCCTGCATCAGCTCGACCAACTGCTGGTTTGGCGGAGATCCCCTCCCTGAACCGCTGCCCGTCGGATCCTTCCACCTGCATTGGACCGGGGGCTCGCCGATCGCCGAACCGTACACCGAAGCGGGGCACGCGGTTGAGGACATGCAGCCGCTTGAAGGCCGCTTGGTCGAGAGCGTGCGATTCGCCGAAGAGGACCGGCATCTCGTCCCAGACCCCGAATCGTTGCGAGTGTTCCCACTCCACGACATCAACGCTGGGCCGACTGCGGATTTCGAAGGCGAAGGCGCCGCGCCGCTGTACGAAGCCGGCGAGTTTCCCTCGGCCTTGGGCTACCTGCATCTGTCGACTGCCGACGGCCAGCTCTGGGGAGCGGCAGGCAGCGCCCGCGTGACGCCCTCCGGGTCGCAGCCCGGGCAGCTCACAGTCGTGCGCTACTCGCCGGAAAGCGGGTGGACGCAGCTCCTTGGGCCTGAACATCCAGCTCCTGCTGGGCTGCTCGAAGGAGAAGAAGCCCTGCTCCCCGAAGGCGTGAAGGGCGCCGCGGTCACTGCCGTCGCGGCCGTGCCGGGCTCCGAAGCGGCGTGGGTCGGGCTCGACACTCAGTCCGATGCCGCCGGCTTCCAATCTGCTCAGATCCCCCACGCGATCCTCGCGCGTGTGGCCGCTGACGGCAGCGTCTCCGACGTTCAGGCCTTTCCCTCCCCGAGCGAAGAAGCCGAAGGCGTCGGGCCGAAGGGGGCGGCCGCAAAGCTGAGCTGCCCCGCTCCGCACGACTGCTGGATGACGACGACGAAAGGCTGGCTCTTCCACCTCGCTCTCGAAGGCGAAAGAACGCTTGCTGAAGACCGCGACCCTGCGATGGCCGGCCTGATCACGTTCCGCCCGGCCGACGAGGGCCTGCCACAGATCGCCCCCGACGCCCCGCCCTCGGACGACTCGGGGCTACTCGGCGAAGTGCCGGCCCTACCCGGCCTGCTGGTCGAAACTGCACCTCCGCCGGCGGAATCGCGCGTCAATGTGCCTCTGCTGTCGCACTTGCGCACTCGCCTCGTGCACGGCACGACGCTGCAGGTGAGCTTTCACCTGGCGGTGAAGGCACGAGTGCGTCTGCTGGCCAAGCGCGGCACGAAGGTGGTGGCCAAGACGGGTACGCGGACGTTCGCCGCCGGCGACCGGAAGCTGTTGTTGCGGCTGGATCGTCGTCGCTGGCCGACCAAGCTCAAACTCGAGACCCACGCGCTCGCCAAGCTGCCCACGGTCTCCACGACCTCAGCGGGCGTGGGCACGGTGAGCACAGGCTTCGCATCGCTCAAAGGCACGCCCCTCTTGAGCGGATCGGGCTTGCTGCCGTGAGCCGCGGACGCGTGCGCAGCCGCGGCATGCTTCGCAGGTCGCCAACGCTCGCGGCTCTGCTGCTGATCGGCGTCCTCGTCGGTGTTGCGGTGGCTGTGCTCGAGGGATCAGCCGGCACCTCGCGCGCGGCAGCCGGAGGCGGCGAACCAACTCCCCAGACGGACGCGGGGGTGCCGGCGCCGAAGGTCACGATGATCGGCGCCTCGCCCGGCGAGACACCCGGCGAGACCTGGGGACTCGGTGAAGTGAGCGAAGGCCTCGCGGCTTTCCCCACGCGCCTCGTGCGCTACACCACAGACTCCGGATGGGGCACGGGGCCAGCGTTGCAGGACACCGAAGGAGCCCAGCTCCAGGGCTTCCGGCTGGACCATCCTCAGGGCCTTGACGCGGCCAGCCCCCTGTCGGGGCAGATCACGTTCAACGGCGCCGGAGCGATGATCGGCACCGTCCCCGCTGCCGGTGGCGGAGGTTCGCGTCAGCTCGTGCTGGTGCGCCGGCCGGGGGGAGCGTTCCAAGCGGCGCCCGCGGTCGAAGGTGAAGGCGAAGCGGAACTGCTCAAGCCGGGCGAGCGCCTGTTCGGCGACAGACGAGCGCCGCTGCTGGCGGCGCTGGATGAAGGTGGCGGCCGCGCGGGCGCCCTCGTCGTGCCGATCACCGAAGCAGGAAGCGTCGAAGACGGCGTGCTGCACTGGGACGGCAACAACTGGACGCGCGAGCCGATCGCAATACCTGCGAACAGCAGCGAACACTTCCGGGTCCTTGCCGTCGCGGCCAGCTCTCCCAACGACGCCTGGCTGCTCGCGCAGCTCTCGGATGCCTATCCAAGCGGGGCCGTCGCCCTGTTCCGGCGGGTGCCCGACGAAGGCGGCGAAGCGGGCGGCTTCATCTGGAAGCCCGTTGCCTTGGGTGCCGGCGGCGGCGCTGAAGAAGCGCATCCGCTGACGGCCGACGGGCAACCATTCACGGTTCGCGGCAGCGACCCCCCGACCGTCCAGGCGCAGCTGCTCACCGTGACCGGCGAAGGCGTCTGGATCGACGGCGAACGCGCCGACGCAGGCGCTTCGACGACGCTCTACTTCAAACCCTCACCGGGGTCTCACTCGCTCGACGGGAACGTGCAGGGCGCTTGGTGCCTGCTGCCCTCGGGCGCCCCCACGGGTACGCCGGAATGTGACCACGCGCTGCCCGCGGCTGTGCCCAGCGGACCGTCGCGGAGCGTCGCCTGGGGGAATCCGAGTCTGCCTTTCGGCGAACGTGTGATCACCGGCCTCTCCGACGGGGTCAGCATGAGACTCGACGGCGAATCGTTCACCCGCGTGCTCGCGCTCGGCGGGTCCGCGCGCGACCCCGGCGGCAACTACGGCGCCGCGTTCTCCAGCCCGCGCGAGGGATGGCTCGGCGCGCCCAGCTTGCCGGTGCACCTGACCGAGAACCCCGTGCCGACGCGCCTGGCGCCGTGGCCGGTGCCCTTCCGCCACTCCCTCGACGCGGTCGTGCCGCGACCGGGGATTGCGGTCGGGGCGATCTCCAGCGAAGCACTCGCCGTCGGCGAACGCGGGCAGGTCGCTCGCTACACACCTGGCAAGGGCTGGCTGCCGGAGAGCCTGTTTGGGGCCGGCGGCCATCGCCAGACCCCGCACCTGCGCGCTGTCGCCTGGCCGACGCCCGGGCGCGCGTTCGCCGTCGGCGACCTCGGCCAGATGTGGCGCTGGCGCGGGGAAACCAGACTGTGGGAGCCCGACCCCGCGGCCCCGCGCAACTTCCGCGGCAACCTGCTCGGGGTGGCGTTCGATCCGAGCAACCCGGCGCGCGGATACGCCGTGGGGTCGGGGGGTGTCCTGCTGCGCTACGGCAAGACCTGGTCGCAGGAAGCGCTCCCGGCACAGGTGCAGGGAGCGAGCTTCACTTCGATCGCGTTCGCCGGATCGCAGGCGATCGTCGCCTACCGGATCTTGCCCGACCGTCAGGTCAACCACTTCGTCGGCGGGCTGCTGCTCAACGACGGCACGGGTTGGCGCGTGGACGAAGATCTCGCCGCCAAGCTCGGCGAAAATGCACCCGACACCGTCGCCGGCCTGCCTGACGGCGGCGCTGCGGTCTCGGCCTCCGGCTCGCGCGAAGGCCCGGCGGTCTACGAGCGCCAATCTCAAGCGAGCCCGTGGCAGCCGACGGCCTCGCCGCTGCCTCCAGCGAGTCAGCCCGGGTCGCTGGCGCTGTTTCGGGAAGGCAACGCGCTGCGGGTGATCGCCGCAGGTGGGCCGGCCAACGGGTTCGGCGCAGAAAGCGTCACCCCGGCGCCACCTGGATTCCCCCCGAATCTGATTGCTCCGTACGGCCCTGTCGGGGGAGGGGTGCTGCGGCAGACGGCGAGCGGATGGAGCGACGAGCAGCACGAACTCGACTTCGAAGGCAAGGAACTGCCGGGCGGCTACGCCGGCGAAGACAAAGTCTATGAGCCCGACCCGGTTTTCGCCGTGATGATCGCTCCGGATGGCTCGCAGGGATGGGCCGTGGGCGGCTTTGCCAGCGCCACGGAAGGGCTCTCGACCGGCGATGTCGCCCGCTACCCGGCCGACGGGTCCCCGCCGAGCGGAGTCGGCGCTGCGGTTGTTCCGACCAACTCCGAATCCGCGACGTTTGCGATCGGCGGAGGCGCGCAGTGTCTGGCGCCCTGCGCCGATCGCGCAAACGCGCGCTTGGGGCCGGACATTTGGCTGACATCGGCGCTCGCTCGCGCCGGACAGATCGTTGGAACACGGAGCTTTCTCTACACCGGACCCCACGTTACTGCCGGCAAGACGAACGGGCCGGAAACGGTGCCCGTCCCGTTCGCCCGCGAGCTTCCCCGCTACGCGGAACTGCTCGCCTCGAGCCCGGTTCCAGCGTTCGCCGTGATCACGCCCAACGAGCTCGACGGCCGCCCCTTTGCAAACGGGACGGAGACGAGCTTCGAGCAGTCCTTCTCGCGCTTCCCGCGCCCGTTCGGGACCGAACCGGAAGCCGCCGCGGCGGGGCTCACCAATGCCGGACGCTCAGAAGAGTGTGCGAACGCACCTGGCTGTCAGGCGGCCTACTACGCGCTCGACTCCGCCGGTGTGGGCGGGACCGTGCGCGTGGTCATCCTCGACAACAGCCGCGACGTCGGGCCGACGCAGCGGGCGTGGCTTGCCGGCGAGCTGACCCAAGCCGGCGAACGAGGCGAGCCGGCGATCGTCGTCGGCGAAGCCGACCTCGGCGCGGAGATATCAGCCGGGGATGGCGAAGCCTTGGCGACCGCGCAGGTGCTGGTGCAGAATCACGCGTCGGCCTACTTCTATGACTCTCCCGAAGAGAACGTCGCCAAGCCCCTGCGAGTCGGATCCGGGGCCGTACCCAGCTTTGGCTCGGGAACGCTCGGCTATGTCAGCCTCGTCAACGAGCGAAGCAGCGAATTTCACGGCGCGAGCGGGTTCCTGCTCACCCAGGTGAAGGCCGCCCCGGCCGCCCGCAATCCGGTCACGAAGCTGTTTCCGGTGACGGCTCGCCTGATCCCGAGCATCGGCGAACTGGCGATGGAAGGCAAAGACGGCACGCTGCTGCGCCGCAGTCAGGCGGCGCTGTTCAGCGCGCTTGCGCGGCGCCCCCGCGCCGGCGGCGACTCGCACGGAAACAACGGGGCGTCCGAAACCGATCCGTACATCCCGATCCCCTCCAACTGCGTTGGCGCCGGTTGTGCCGGTGCAATCCTCCCCGAGTACTCGTTCACGTCATCGCGCCCGGATGTCGGAGATTTCGTGCGCCCGAACCTCGCCTCGCCCGATGCACACGCGGTGCTGCTCGGGCCCGGCGACAAGCCGATCTCGAGCTCCCAGTCCGGCTTGTTCTGCGCGTACAACGCAGGCACGACGATCGTCACGATCAGCGCCGGGGGACTGTCGGCGTCCGTGCCCGTAACGGTTCAGGCAGGCAGCGTGCGGCGCCCGTGCGGAACTCAGCCCTCGCTGGATGCCGCCGAAGCCGCGCAGGCCCAGGGCGTACCGCTTCCTCCTCCCGCGCCGGCGCCTTCGCCCGCGCCGACGGAAACCCCGCCCGGCACCGCTCCGACACCCGTCCCGGTCCCCACGCCGCCAGCGGCGCCTGCAGCGCAGCCGAGCCCAGCGCGTCCGCCTGCGCCGGCGCCACAGTTCTTGACCCTTGCGCCCCCGATCGCGCCGCTGCTGCCGTTCGTTCCGCCACCGCTGCCGACGCCGGCGAGGCCGTCGCCGCCGACCGGCACCTCCGCCGTGACGTCGCCGATCGAGGTCGCCGAAAAGCAAGAAGAGGAGGAGGAAGCGACGGAGTCCGTCAGCAACCAGGCTGTCGTCTATCGACCTTCCGAAGGGACTCCCTCGCCGGCCTATCTGCTCGGCCTCGTCGCACTCGCCGCGTTTGCTGGAGTCTCGGTGCGGCGTCGCCCTCGCCGTGGCCTGCGACGCCCGCGTGTCGCCCCAGCATTGCTGATGGACGACCGCACGCGGCCACCGCACAGGTGGCGGCGCCGGCTCTGACACTTACAAAGTGTTCACGCGTGGTTCACCGCTTTGCAACATGGCGCGACACCAAAGGCGCGAGCATCTCCGGGATGCCGCGGCTGACACAGCACGCCCGACTGCAGCTTCCGCGGCGTTCGCTGCTGACGGGACTTGCTTGCACATTGATTGTGCTGCTCAGCGCAGCGAGCGCCGTGGCAGCAGACCCTTACGGTGAACTCGCCCGCTTCGGCAAAGAGGGAACAGGGCACGCGCAGTTCAAACTCGGGCCAAGCGGCTTGAGTGACGAAGTTCACGCCTTCGGGGTCGATTCGAGCGACGGCAATGCGGTGTACGTCGCCGACGAACAGACCGTCGGCAAAGCCACCGAATACCGGATCCAGAAGCTGACCGCGAACGGAGCGTTCGTCGCGTCGGCGTCGATTCCCGTCACGAAAGCCGGCCGCCTCAAAGGGATCCAGGGCGTGGCGATCGACTCGGCGCTCAAACGGCTGTATGTCCTGACCGTGTATGAACGTGACGAAACAGGCGCCGAACCGGTCGACCCGAATGTCGAAACCGCAGGCACCCTCTACGCCTTCTCAACCGTTGCCTCGGGCGAAAAACTCGTCCCGGCGTCTGTCGCCAGCGCCGAAGGCGTGATTGCGAGCAACGCCGCGCTCCTGGCTCAGTCCGAAACCCGCGGTCAGGCGATTCTCGAACCCGCCGGAATCGCCGTCGACCCCTCCACGCATGACGTCGTAATCGTCGGACAGAGCGATCTGGGCACCGAAAACGAAGAAGAAACGGAATGGCACACGATCCTGCAGCGGGTCGGTACGAGCGCAGCGGGAGAAGTCAACCCGGTGGGCGGCCGCTACGTCGACAGCAACAACTGCCTGAACGGAAACGAACCGGCGGAAAGCTGCCCGCCGTCGGCTGAAGAAGGTCCGAGCTCGCCGATCGTCTCCGAAGGCGGCAAGGTGTTCGTGGGCGAGACCGAGCAGATCTGGGAAATTCCGAGCGCCGGCGGCAAATTCGTGTCGGGCAACCCGAAGCTGTTCCAGCAGTTCACGAATCCTCTGGTGACCTTTTTCGTCCCGAATCTGGAGCCGCACGGCGGCGGTCTCTCGTTCGTAGGCGAAGGCGCCGGAAAAGGCAAGATCTACGTCGCGGCCGGCATTCGCCTGGAAAGCTCTCTCTATCGTGGCGTGCTCGGCTTCGACTTCGCCGAAACCGCCGGCGTCGCGACCGCCACCGAGCACGGCTGGACAGGCGGGCAGAGCGCGGCACTGCCGAAATGCAGCATCGGGCTGTCGGGGAAAAGCTCGGTCGCGGGTGGCTCGGGCGACCTCGTCTTCGTACTCGACCCCCATCACGCAGTGGAAGAATTCTCCGAAGCTAACGAACCGCACGTGACAGAGTTCGGGCCTGGAGGCTCCGGCTGCCCCCACGGCAGCGCGACCGAACCGACCGCGAGCGTTCTCGGCAAAGAAGCCTCATCGGCAGGTCCGAGCGACGAAGTGCTGCTGAGCTCGAAAGTCGCCGTCGCCAATGCGCTGAAAGTGACGTGGCGATTCGAAAACACCGCGACCAAAATCGCCACCGAAGTCACGTCCACCGGCGAAGGACAGACGACCAAAGTCGGGCACAAGTTCGGGACGGCCGGTGTGTATGAGGTAACAGAGACGATCGCGACGGACAACCTGGCATCGCCGACAATCGTTGTCGCGCGAAACTTCACCGTGGTAGCCGCGTCTCCGATCGCCCGGTTCCCAGCTGTCGCGGGACTGATCGTCGGCGAAGAAGCGAAATTCAACGCGAGCAGCTCGGAATCGAACGGGTCGCCGATAACAAAATACATTTGGAGCTTCGGAGACGGCACTCCTGAAGTCACGGTGACCGTGCCGACTATCGGCCACGTGTACCCGACCGCCGGGACCTACGTGGTCGCGCTCAAGGTCGTCAATGCGCTGGGCACCAGCGCTGCGGCTACCCACCCAATTACCGTCTCCAACCCGACCGAAGGAGGGGGCGGAGGCGGAGGCGGAGGCGGTGGCGGTGGTGGCGAACAGACGACCACGACTTCCGGTTCGACGCCAGGTCCGAGCGTCGTGCCGCCACCGCCGTCAACCGGCGTGCTCGCCTATCACGCCAGCGTCGCGTCGACGAGCATAAGCGTCGGCCGTGCGGGCTCGGCGGTGCTCAAGGTGAACTGCGGTGGCCCGAGTAGCTGCAAGGGCACGGTCACGCTGAAGACGCTGCGCGCCGTCAGCGCCGGCACCTCGGCGCCCAAGTCGAGGCACAAGTCGATTCTCACCATCGGATCGGCGTCTTTCTCTGCCGCGGGCAAACACGTGATCACGATCACGATTCACCTCTCCGCGAAGGCGCGTGCCCTGCTCGCGAAGGCGCACACCCTGCCTGCCAAGGTGACGATTGCCGCGCGCGATCAGGCGGGTGTGAGTCACACGACTGTCGCGACGATCACCCTGCGCGCCGCCAAGCGCGCCGGCAGGCACTGACTCGCGCCGAGGCGAGGGCACGGTCGGCGTCGCTCAGGCGGTGGCGATTGCCGCTGGATAAACGGGGCTCGCCGATACAACAGCTTGGCAACGTTGTCAACGTGGCGAGGCGCGAGAGTATGTGTTGGGGGCCAGGAGGCTTCCGTCGCAGCACGTAATCCAGCAATGGGACTTGCTATCCAGGAGGTAGCCACATCATGACGTTCTCTCTCGCGCGCCGAGTGCTCTCGGCGGGCGTAGTATCGGCAGCAGCGGTGGCCGCACTCGCGGCCCCGGGCGCCGCAAGCGCCGAACCACTCGGTGCCCAGTGCTCCGGCAGCAACATCGAAGCACAGGGAGCCTCGACGCAGAAGCTCGCGCAGCAGACCGTGTGGGGTCCGACGTTCAACACGTCGGCGAACAAAGTGGCCTGCAACGGGACGCAGGGCGCAAAAGGCAAACCGACTGTCAAATACAACTCCACCGGAAGCGGAGCAGGGCTGAAAGCCTTCGGCGCCGAAAAAGCGACGCCCGATTACACGAACAACGCGTTCGTCGGGACGGACGAAGCTCCGGACGCGGCTCAGAAAGTCGAAATCGAATCGCACGCTTCGGGGGCAGAAGAAAAGTCGCTCGAGACGATTCCCGTCGAGCAGGTGGCAATCGCGATCATCGTGCACCTCCCGAACGGCTGCACGGCCGAAAACGAAACGGGTGTCGGTGCCTACAAGGGCCGTCTCGCGCTCAAGGACGCGACGATCGAGGCGATCTTCCGCGGCACGATCAGCAAATGGAGCGAAGTCAAAGACGCCGGCGACAAGCTCACGTGCAGCGGCGGCAAAGCAGAAGAAGAATCGGAAATCAAGCGAGTGGTCCGTAGAGACCAGTCTGGCACGACGAACATCTTCAAGAAGTACCTGGGCGCAATCAGCAAAACCCCGTTCACGGCCGAAGCGACTGCTGTGACGGAAGCCTGCCCGGCGACCTCTGAAGAATCGAAGACGTGGGCGGAAATCACGACAGGCTGTGGAAACCAGCGCTGGCCTGTCGCGGCGGCAGTGATTCGCCCCGGCGAAAACGGTGGTGGCGCGCTTGCGAAAGAAGTCGAAAAAACCGCAGGCAGCATCAGCTACGTAAACCTTGCGGACGCGCGCGCGAACAAATCGTTCACGCCGAGCGTCGGTGGTAAAGGCACGGCGAAATTCTGGGCTGTCGTTCAGAACAAAACCGGCTCGGAATCGTACGCCGACCCGTCCAGCAACAAGGACGTCGAAAAACTGGCCAACGCGAACTGCTCCAAAACGGTCTACACGGATGGCAAAACGGAATTCCCTCCTGCCAGCACGCGTGAACTGTGGGACCAGGCGCAGGCGGCTCTGAACCAGGTCAAGTACCCGCTGTGCGGACTCACGTACGACCTCGCTCTGCGTCAGTACTCGAAGTACCCGGGAACGAGCCTCACCGAGGCCACGACGGCGGAGAACTTTCTGCTGTACGCGGTCACGACCAGCAAAGAAGGCGGCTCGGCCTTCATCAAAAACCACGACTACGAAAAGCTGCCGACCAACGTCAAGAAAATCTCGGAAACGGGACTCAAAGACATCCAGTTCTAAGGATGGCCGGTAACAGTCGCTGAGTCGGCCGCTCGCGGCCCTCGACAGCGCGCATCGATGCACCCGGCCGGGCCGCTCTACTTAGCGGCCCGGCCGGCGCATTGGGAGGGGTTGGTCTCCGCGAGGACCGGTTGCCGCGAGGCGAACGCCGGCCGGGTCGCTACGCCCGCCCGCCCGCACGCGGGCTGCAGCCATCGCTCAGCCGTGGCGCCTGGATGGTCATGCGGTATTGCGCAGCTCGCGGCCGCGAACCAGACAACGCGAGCCTTGAAGGATGGCCGGGTGCCTGCCCGTCGCACCGAGCTGAGCCAGACGCGGTGCTCGGCGCGATGCGAGGCTCGAGAACTTCGCGGGCTCGAGCATCGCGCGGTAAAGAGCCCCCGGCTCAGGCGACGGGCCAGAAGCGCCACTTTGGCTGTCTGGCGAGAGAATCGGCCTCCCAGGGCTTGACTTTACGGCCGACTTAAGGGCATGATGCAAAACATTGATCGCCGATCACTGGATCTCGACAACTGTTCGAGTTGGCGTCGCCATCATCGGGGAAGTGCCGGTGGCAAGCAAGGAAGCGGGGAGCGCTTATGAGTGTTGAGACGGGGAACGGCAGGGACGCAGCGGGAATGCAGTGGGGGGCGCCCCTGGGCTCGGCGGGCGTGGGCGCGGGCGCGGGCGTGGGCCGGCGCCGCACTGTCACCGGACGGATCGCGGAGGCTCGCGGGCCGGCCGCATGCACACGTCGCGACGCCCTCTTCAGGCGCTCGCTGCTCGTCGCCGACGTGCTGGCGATTCTCGGCGCGCTGATCCTGACCGTCTTGCTGTCCTCCCGTCGGATCCCGCTCCAGCTCACTTGGGAGAGCCTCGTGGGCGTGCCGCTGTTGCTCGTGGTCGCAAAGGTGCTGGGGCTCTATGACCGCGATGAGACGCTGCTACGCAAGACCACGCTGGACGAGGCGCCAAAGCTGTTTCAACTCGCGACGCTGAGCACGCTCGTCGCGCTGCTGGCCGGTCGCCTCGTCGTGGCCGGCAACCTCGACCACAAAGAGGCGCTGTTCCTGTGGCTCGCGCTCGGAGGCCTGCTCGTCCTATGCCGCGCGAGCGCCCGGGGCATCGCACTCCGCGTTGGGCCGGCCGAGCGGTGCCTGTTCATCGGCGACGAGCGCTCGGCCGGCATGGTCAGCTCGAAGCTGAGCGGCCACGGGGGGATCAACGCCAAGATCGTCGCGCACCTCGACATGGATCAGGTCGCGCCGTGGTCGACCGACGCGTTCTCCGCGCCGAGGCTGACCGAGATCCGTGACCTCGCCCAGACGCTGGACGTGCACCGGGCGATCATCGCGCCGGGGTGGGGCGCGAACGCTGACGCCGGCGAGACGCTCAACCTCGTACGCACGCTGAAGGCGGTCGGCGTGCGCGTGAGCGTCTTGCCGCGGATGCTCGAGGTCGTCGGATCCGCGGTCGAGTTCGACGAGCTGCACGGCGTCACGCTGATGGGTGTCAGGCGCTTCGATCTCTCGCGCTCCTCGGCGGCGCTGAAGCGTAGCTTCGACCTGCTCGGCGCATCGCTCGGGCTGCTCGCGATCTCGCCGCTGATGATCGCCTGCGCGGTCGCGATCAAGCTCGACGGTCGCGGCCCGGTGTTCTTCCGCCAGCTGCGCGTCGGGCGCCACGGACGCCGCTTCTACATGCTCAAGTTCCGCACGATGGTCCCGGGGGCCGAGGAGCTGAAGGACTCGCTGCGCGACCGCAACGAGGCGCAGGAGGGACTGTTCAAGATCGCCGCGGATCCGCGTGTGACGCGGATCGGGCGTCTGCTGCGCAAGACCGCCCTGGACGAGTTGCCGCAGCTGCTCAACATCGTCCGGGGCGAGATGAGCCTCGTCGGCCCGCGCCCGCTCGTGATCGAGGAGGACGAGCGGATCGAGGGCTGGCACCGCCGGCGCCTGGAACTGATGCCCGGGATGACGGGCCCGTGGCAGATCCTGGGACCCGCGCGCGTGCCGCTGAAGGAGATGGTGGCGCTCGACTACCTCTACGTGGCTAACTGGTCGCTGTGGACCGACGTAAAGATCCTGCTGCGAACGGTGCCGCACGTGTTGGGCGGACGCGGCCTGTAGGCGAACCGCAGGCTCGGTCGAGACCCGGCCGGCGGAGTCGGCTAGCGTCCCAGGTGTGCGACGGCGTGCTGCCGTCGGGGACGGGCTCTGGCAACCAAGGGCCGCCGCTGGCTTAGGTGTCGCGATCCACGGCCGGGGGTGACGGGCGTTCGCAGCAGCACGATCCGCTGGCCGATGTCGCCGCGGGGCTTCTCGGCGCTCGCATGACCCGCGTCAGCGCCGGCAGCGATGCTGCAGATGCAGAACACCAGCAGCAGGGCTGCTAGCCAGACGGTGGGGATGAGGAGGAGGAGCATGTGGCGGCTTCGTGCGGATTGGTACCAGGTTCGAGACAGGAAGGTCTATTCCTGCCTTCGGACGAGATGCCTGGCGACTTGAATCCGGTGGTTGGAGCTGAGACGAACGTCCAGCGGCATCGGTGGACCGCTGTCGCAATGCTTCGCAGACGCTAGTCGGCCGGCTTTTCGGCGTGGCCGCCGAAGCCCTTACGCATGGCCGACTGGACCTTGTCGGCATACTCGTTCAGGCCGCGCGAGGCGAAACGCGAGTACAGCGCGCTCGTCAGCACCGGGACCGGGACTCCCTCCTCGATCGCTGCCAAGGACGTCCAGCGTCCCTCGCCGGAGTCGGAGACGCGTCCGGCGAACTCCTCGAGCGTCGGCGACTGCAGCAGTGCCTGCGCCGTCAGGTCCAGCAGCCACGATCCGATCACGCTGCCGCGCCGCCACACCTCCGCCACCTCGGTCGTGTCGATCTCGTAGCGGTAGTGCTCGGGATGCTCGAGTGGGCTCGTCTCGGCGTCCCGCTCTTGCGTGCGGAGACCGGCGCTTGCGCCGTTGATGATGCTCAGCCCCTCAGCGTATGCGGCCATCAGCCCATACTCGATGCCGTTGTGCACCATCTTCACGAAATGCCCGGCGCCGTTGCCTCCGCAGTGCAGATACCCCTGCTCCGCGGGAGTTACGGCGTCCTCTCGACCAGGCGTACGCGGCGCAGACTGCACCCCCGGCGCGATCGACGCGAACAGCGGGTCGAGCCGCTCCACCGGCTCGGACTCGCCTCCGATCATCAGGCAATAGCCGCGTTCGAGACCCCACACGCCGCCGCTCGTACCACAATCGATGTGGTGGATACCCACTTGGCGCAACTGCTCGGCGTGGCGGATATCGTCGTGATAGTGGGTGTTGCCGCCGTCGACGATGACGTCGCCCGGATCCATCGCCAGCGCCAACTGCGCGATCGTCTTCTCCGTGATCTCGCCGGCGGGGACCATCACCCACGCAGCGCGCGGCCGCTCGAGCTTGGCGACGAACTCCTCGATCGAAGATGACCCGAGCGCGCCGTCGGCTTGCAGCTCGGCGACTGCGGCCTCGTTGACGTCGTAACCGACGCAGCTGTGCCCGTCGCGCATCAGGCGTCGCACGATGTTGGCGCCCATCCGCCCCAGTCCCACCATCCCGAGCTGCATCGGTGTGCCTGTCGCCATCAGCTGTCCTCTCGTCGTTTGTTCATGCAGCTGCCGATCATGTCAGGGGCTATCTCCAGACGCTCCGCGCAGAGCTCGGTAGCGACGGACGAGCGCGTTGGTTGAGCTGTCGTGCTCGAGGACGGGCTCGGCCCTGCTGAGGAGCTCAGGGACGATCTGCTTCGCCAGGTCCTTGCCCAGCTCGACCCCCCACTGATCGAAGGAGTCGATCCCCCAGATCGCGCCCTGCGTGAAAACGCTGTGCTCGTACAGCGCGATGAGAGTCCCGAGCGTCCGTGGCGAGAGCTGCTCGGCGAGGATCACGTTGCTGGGGCGGTTGCCCTCCATCACGCGGTGCGCCACCACGTCCTCTGGGGTCCCCTCGGCTCGGAGCTCCTGCTCGGACCTGCCGAACGCGAGCGCCTGGGCCTGGGCGAAGACGTTCGACATCAGAATGTCGTGATGGTCGGCGAGCGGATTCAATGGCTTCGCAAAGCCGATCAGGTCGACTGGCACCAGCTTCGTCCCCTGGTGGAGCAGCTGGAAGAAGCTGTGCTGTCCGTTCGTGCCCGGCTCGCCCCAGTAGACCGCTCCCGTCTGGTATTCCACGCGCTCTCCGCTCAGCGTCACGTGCTTTCCGTTCGACTCCATCGTGAGCTGCTGCAGGTAGGCGGGAAACCTCTTCAGGTACTGCTCGTAGGGCATCACCCCTACGCTCTGCACGTCGAAGAAGTCGCAGTACCAGACCGCGAGCAGTCCCATCAGAACCGGCAGGTTGCGCTTGAACGGAACCTCGCGGAAGTGCTCGTCCATCGCGTGGAGGCCGCTCAGCAGCTCGGCGAACGCATCCGGACCGATCGCGAGCATCGTTGAGAGCCCGATCGCGGAGTCCATCGAGTAGCGCCCGCCGACCCAGTCCCAGAAGCCGAACATGTTCTCCGTCTCGATTCCAAATGCGCGAACCGCCGCCTCGTTGGTGGAGACGGCCACGAAGTGCTTGGCGATCGCCGCGGGATCCCCGAGCGCAGACAGCGCCCACGCTCGCGCGGAATGAGCATTGGTCATCGTCTCGAGCGTGTTAAACGTCTTGGATGAGATGATGAACAGCGTCTCGGCGGGGTCGAGGTCGCGCGTCGCCTCTACGAGGTCGGTGGAGTCGACGTTTGAGACGAAGCTGAAGCGCAGGTCGCGCCGCGCGAAGTGGCGGAGTGCCTCGTAGGCCATCACGGGACCAAGATCCGAGCCGCCGATGCCGATGTTGACGACGTTGCGAATCGGCTTGCCGGTGTGGCCGGTCCACTCACTCGAGCGCAAGCGTTCGGAGAAGTCGGCCATGCGCCGCAGAACGGCGTGAACCTCCGCGACGATGTCGGTTCCATCGACGAGCAGCGAGGATCCCTCGGGCATGCGCAGCGCGACATGCAGCACCGAGCGGTTCTCCGAGACGTTGATCCGCTCTCCCGCGAACATCGCGTCGATCCGCTCGCGCACGCCCGACTGCGCCGCGAGCGCTAGCAGGAGCTCGAGCGTCCTGTCCGTGACACGGTTCTTTGAGTAGTCGAGATAAAGGCCGGCGCCCTCCGCCGCCAGTCGCTCGCCGCGGGCTGGGTCCTCGGCGAACAGGTCGCGGAGCTCTACGTCGGCGATCCTGCGATGGTGGCTGCGAAGCTCCATCCATGCGGGGCGCTCGCAGAGCGGCAGGAGCTCGGTCACCCGTCGCAGTCTAATCCGGTCCGGGCATCGTCGCCGCTCCTGTTGCCGTACGCTCTTGGCCCGTGGAGACTCAGGAACTGCGAGAACGGATCGCCGCGTTTCCGCGCTGGAACTACCGGTTCGACTTCGATCACGATGTCAGCACGCCGCTGGCTGATCCGAAGCGGGCCAAGCGCCACGATCAGCGCCGGCGCTATGTGTTGGAGCCGCTCCTCGGCTTGCTCGGGGGTACCCTCAGCGGTCGGCGGGTACTGGACCTGGGATGCAATGCCGGATTCTGGTCGCTCGCCGCGATCGAATCGGGCGCCGAGTTCGTGCTCGGTGTGGACCTGAAGCAGGAATACGTCGATCAGGCGAACCTCGTGTTCGAGGCGAGGGGAGTCGCGCAGGACCGCTATCGGTTCGAGCAGGGAGATTTCTTCGCCCGGAAGCCCGACGGCGCATTCGACCTCGTTCTGTGCCTGGGCGTGATGGATCACGTCAACCGGCCGCTCGAGCTGTTCGAGGTGATGAACGCCGCCGGAGCGGACCTGATCGCGATCGATACGGAAGTATCGCGCGCCCGCTCTAGCCTGTTCGAGGTTTCCACGCTCTACAGCACGCGAGATGTCGAGGGAGACGGGATGGTGCTCATTCCGAGCCGCGGGGCAGTCGCAGACCTTGCGAGGCGGCACGGCTTCGACACGGTGGCGCTCGCGCTGAACCTCACTGACTTCGACGGGATGGATGACTACCGCCGTGAACGGCGGTGTGCGTTCATCTGCTCGAGGAACTTCGACCTCGCTGGGCTGCCAGCGGAGAAGAGGGGTCGACTGCTCCCCTGGTGGTTGCGCGATCCGCGCGCCCTGACCGGGGTCTGAGCGCAAGAATGGGCGAGATCCCGTCGTGGGACTAGCCAGATCGGCTGTTTTCCACAACCATCTCGAGCGCGCGCGAGATCTGCTCGCAGACGAGATCCGGCGCGAATAGGCGCTCCGCCTCTGAGCGCGCAAGCTGACGCATTTCCGCAGGAGCGCTGCGCAGGCGCCCGAGCATCTCGACGACGGCCCCGGCCAGACCCTCAACGTCGCCCGGCGCGACCTCGGCGACGACCCTGCGATCGACGTGCTCGATCGCCCCAACCTCACTAGTTGCAACAACGGGGACGCCCGCCGCGAGGGCCTCGGCAACGGTGAGACCGAACGGCTCATACTTGCTCGCCTGCAGTAACAGGTCCGTGCGGGCAAGCTCGTGGGGAATAGCGTCAGGGGGCACACGCTTGACGTACTCAGAGTTGCCCCGCGGGAGGTCCGCGAGCAGCTTCGAGTAGTCCGACCACAAGCTCGGTCCACCGATGAGACGGATGCGAACGTCGATTCCGCGTTCCTCCAGGAGCCACGCCATCGCGATCACGTCCTCGACGCCCTTCCGTGCCGCTATCCGTCCCAGCACGAGGATGGTCGGCGGCTGTCCCACTTCTCGGTTGCCGTCCACCTCGGTGAACCTGTCAAGTCGCACCGGATTAGGTATGACGACCGTGTCCTCCCGCGGAAAGCGGTAGTCCCGCAGCAGGTGATCGCGAAATACGCTGCTTATACAGATGAGCAGGCGCGCATCGCGAATCTTGCGACGCTGAACAAAGACACGAAAGAGCATCATGCTCGTGGTGAGCACGAAGACGTATGCCGGCTGACAGCGGAGGCTCAGCCGTCGCTCGGCGAGCTGAAAGCGCAGCTCTCCCGCGATATGGGTCTCGGGATGTATGACGAGCGGCACTGAATCCGTGAGGGACGCCGGCATCGCCAGCGCCTCGATGTTCGAGAACTGGTAAATCAGGTCGTAGGGGTCCGACCGATGTCGTCGTGCGAGTCCTCTGCGGAGCCGGACGGAGCCGAGAGCGCGGGTCAGCAGCCCCGTCGCGAATACCCCGATTCTCGTGCGGTTGTACCAGCGATCCCATCGCCAGGTACCGGTGCCCCAGATGAAGCTCAGACCGCTGGCCTCGGCGATCCGGTCGGGCAGGGCTCGCTCGCTCGCCGGGATGTAGCAGTCGATGCGATGCCCGAGCCTGACGAGCCCGAGCAGCAGCTCGCTGGCGACGCCGGGCACACCGCCGGACTCGCGCGCGCCGGGACCGGCTCCTATCCAGGCGATATGCAGCGACTTGACGGGCACGACGACGTACCCTATATCGCTTACCTCAGCGATGTTCAATCGATCTGCGAGACTGCCCGCAATGGCGCCGCGTTCGACGACCTCCGCTGACTCTCGCCCCGTCGGACGCCGGCCCAGAGTCCTTTATGTGATGGGCGCAGGCCGCAGCGGGAGCACGATTCTGGGCGTGACGTTGGGCAACTGTGAGGATGTGTTCTACGCCGGCGAGCTCGACAAGTGGCTGCCGCGCGCCGGCGAGCCAAAGCTGGAGGGCCGCCGGCGCGCCCAGTTCTGGCAGAGCGTGCGGGAGCGGGTCGCCGACCCGGAGTCGCTGTTCGGCGGACAGGCGCATCGCTACCTCGAGCGCTCCTCGGCGTTGTTTCGCATCGGTGGCCGGTCGGTCCGCAGGCGCATTCGCGAGCCGTATCGGCGTGCTATGGGTGAACTTTACGCTGCGATTGCGACGACCGCTGGGGCGACACACGTGGTCGACAGCTCGCACTATCCGCTCCGCGCCCGTGAGCTTCAGTCTGTCAGCGACATAGACCTATACATTCTGCTGTTGGTGAGAGATCCGCAGGAGGTGATTGCCTCGTTCGCGCGGAGTGACGTCCTTGAGCCAAGTTTCAAAGCGGCCACGACACGCGCGTATCTTTTGCTGACGTATCTGCTTTCGGCCTGGGTGTTCCTCAGGCATCCGCCCGAGCAGCGCATCGTGCTCTCCCATGAGAGCTTTCTTGAAGATCCGGAAGGCGTCCTGCGATCCGTGCTGGATCACCTCGGATCCTCGGCACCGATCCCAGATCTGGAGTCACTCAGCACCGGCATTCCGCTGCAGGGCAACCGCCTGATCCGCGAGGATGTGGTGTCGCTCAAGCGTCGCCAGACCCCCATCGACCGGCCACGTTCATGGAAGCGGCTGCTTGACCTGCCCGCCACCGTGCTGCTCGCTCGGCTGCGTCCGCGCGCGGAGCCTCGGACGAAGGGCCTGGGATAACGGTTTGAGCACGGAGTCGCGCGCCGCTGGGCGCCCGGTCGGCGGACCCGGGAGGCTGCGGCTCAGCGCAGGACCGACTTCACGTGGCTCGAGAGGCGAGCCTGAAAGCTTCTCACCGAGAAATGCTCTGCGTTCTCTACGGCGCGCGCTGGGGTGAAGTTGATCGTCTCGAGCCTATCGATTGCCGCAGCGAAGGACTTCGCGTCATCGGGCCTGACTAGTAGGCCCGTCTGACCGTCGAGCACAGTCTCGAGTACGCCTCCCGCAGCGGCCGCAATCACCGGTCGACCCGCCGCCTGCGCCTCGACGGCGGTGATCCCGAACTCCTCGATGCCGGGGACGATCACGGCGCGGGCCGTGGCATAGCGCTCGACCAGCTCCTCGTCGCTGGCTCGGCCGATGAAGTCGGCCTCCGGATATGCCGCGGAGAGCGCCGCATGATCCGGCCCGGAGCCGACAACCACGATTGGGACGCCGGCGAGCCGCGCGGCCTCCAGAGCTATGTGCACGCGCTTGTGCGCGACCAGCTCTGAGACCACGAGCAACGAGTCACCGGGCACGCCGGTCTTGAACCGGTGTGTTTCAACTGGCGGATGGATGACGGTGGCGTCGCGACCATAGAAGCCCCTGATCCGCTCGCGGGTGACCTGCGAGTTTGCGACGTAGGAATCGACGCGTTTGCTGGCGGACACGTCCCACCGGCGCATCCTCGCCAGCTGCAGCCGGAGAAGGCCTCGCAGGGGCCCAGGGACTTCACGCAGTGCGCGGCGTTCCTCGCTCCAAGCGTAGCGGAAGGGCGTGTGGCAGTAGCAGATATGAACCGATTCCGCAGGTACCAACACACCGTGTGCGAATGCGCTGCTGCTGCTCAAGACGACCTCGCTCGGAGGAAGACTCAGTCTCTGGATCGCCCACGGATAGAGCGGCAGAAGCCTGCGGAAGTTGCGCTGGGTGAGCTTGAGTTTCTCCAGCGAGGAGGCGGTGACCAGGTGACCGGTGAAGCGGGTACCGATTGCCTGCTCGTCATAGAGTAGGGTGAAAATCGGAGAGTCGGAATACAGATCTGCCATCGCCGCAAATGTTCGCTCCGCACCACGCATGACGAGCAGATAGTCGTGGACCAGGGTGACTCGCCCGACGCCGTTGGCTTTCCCGGCAGTTGGAGGCTCAACGATGGAGTCGGGCTGGCGCACAAACGGAGTGTGGGAAGGAGCGGCCGTTCGGATAGCATCCGGCGCGTGCGTGACCTCATGCTCCGGATTCTCGGGTGGCGACTGCTGCTGTTTCACAGCGACTCGCTGGTGCTCGACCGATTTCTCTGGGTACGGCGAAATCTCAGAGGCGGTTCGCTCAGGACGCTCGACGCGGGGTGCGGCAACGGCGTGTTCAGCATGTATGCCAGGCGCTGTGGAAACCACGTTGTGGCCGCGTCGTTCTCCGCTGAGGAGCAGGAGTCGGCCAAGCGCAGGGCCGATTCGCTCGACATCGGAGGGATCGATTTTCGCCTGCTCGACCTACGCGAACTGGAGTCCCGTCGCGCCTCCTTGGGGATGTTCGACCAGATCATCTGCCTCGAGACTATCGAGCATCTGAGCGACGACGAGGGCCTCATGCGATCGCTCGCCCGGCTGCTCGAGCCGGGCGGACAGCTTCTCCTGAGCACCCCCTTCGATCGTCACCGGCCGCTCTACGGCGAGGCATCAGATCCGAGCGAGGTCGAGGACGGCTCGCACGTTCGCTTCGGTTACTCGCAGAAACGGCTCGCGCAACTCGCAGAGGAGGCCGGCCTGCGGGTGGAGAGCGAGGTATTCGTCAGCGGCGTAATCTCGCAGAAGCTGACCAGCCTGCTGTGGATCCTCACATCGCGGTTCGGGCTGCTCGCGGCGTGGCTGATCGTCCTTCCCCTGCGACCGCTCGTGATCCTCGACGAGGTGCTTACCGGTGTGTTGCGCTATCCGCACCTGTGTGTCGCTGTGCGCGCGGTCAGGCCCGCGACGAGCGGCTGAACCGTGCGCATACTGATCACGGTTCCGTGGTCCGAGCGGCTTGGCGGCGCCGAGGCGATGCTGCAGACGATCCTCGATGGCGCCGGGGAGAGCGGGCATGAGATCGAGCTCGTGTTCACCGAGGAGGGCCCCTGGCCCGATGAGCTGATCGAGGCGGGGATGCGGGTCGAGGTGATCAGGGCCGGGCGCGTGCGGGAATTGCATCGCTGGCTGGCGACGGTGATTCGCCTTGCCGTGATCTTCCGACGGCGCCGACCCGGCGTAATACTCAACTGGGCGGCGAAAACGCAGGTCTACGGCTCGCCTGCGGCCAAGCTCGTCGGAATGTCGGACAAGGTCGTCTGGTGGCAGCACGCGATCGTGACCCGTACTTGGCTCGAGTACATAGCGCATCTGCTCCCGGCGCGGGCGATCGCGTGCTACTCGGCAGCCGCTGCTCGAGCCCAGGACCGCGTGCGACCGCGCCGGCGGACGGTCGTGATCCCTGCAGGGGCTAAGCCTGTAACCGAGGCCCCGAAGGACCGCCCGCTGACCACGCCGGCTGGCGTGCCTGTGGTGGGCATCGTAGGCCGCCTGCAACCGTGGAAGGGGCAGGACCGGCTACTCCAGGCCCAGGCGATCCTGCACGAACGGGGGCAGCGCATGCATCTCGTCATCGTCGGCGGCGACTCTTACGGGCTTTCACCCGAGTACGCGGCATCGCTGCCGGGGTTGATCGCGCGACTGGGCTTGAACGAGGCTGTAACGATGACGGGCGAAGTCCCGGATGCAGGGCCGTTCATCCAGCAGATGGACGTGCTCGTCAACGCTTCGGACCCAGAGCCGTTCGGCATCGTGCTCCTGGAGGGGATGGCATCGGGAATCCCGGTTGTCGCGGTGAACTCCGGAGGCCCGGCAGACATCGTTGCGCACGAGGAGTCCGGAATGCTCGCCCGCTCGGGGGCCCCCGACGCGCTGGCGGACGCGCTCGAGCCGCTGCTGGACTCGCCCGCAATGCGCCACACGCTCGGCGCTGCGGGTCGCGAGCGCTTCATGCACGAATATACGGATGTGGCGATGCGCGAGCGCTTCTTCAAATCGCTCGAGGACATCGTCCACGCCAACGGGGAGTGGGATGCGAGCTCTCGCCGCGAGTAAGCCCGAGCGCTTGACCGACCCCACGGCTCGGCCGCGTGAGCTGACGCTCGTCGCGCACCACGTCGGCCCGGTCGGCGGGATGGAGCGCATCCTCAGCGAACTCGCGCTCGGTCTTCGCCGCCGGGGCTACGAGGTCACGGTGATCGCCTTCGCGTGCGACTTGCCCCCCGACTCAGGAGTCATATTTCGTCGGATCCCCGGGCCCAGTCGTCCGTTCATCTTGGGTTATCCATGGTTCATGCTGGCTGGCACGATCGCAGTGTGGAGGTGGCGACGCGGCCTGGTGCAGGCGATGGGAGCCATCGTTCTCAATCCTGTTGACGTGATCGCCATCCAGTACTGCCAGCAGGTCGGGCCTGCCACGCCCAGCCGCTCACACTGGCTGTACCGGCTGAACGTGAGAGCGGTGGCTCTCTTCGGCCGGACCGCCGAGCGGGTCTGCTTTCCTCTTAATCGCCCACGGCGTTTCGCATGCGCATCAGAGGGCGTGGCTGAAGAGATACGCAAATATTTCCCCGCGCAGGCGGATCGTGCGATCTCGATCCCCAACGGCGTCGACATCGACGCCTTCGCCCCCGGCTCGCGCCCTCAGGAGTCCGCGGCGCTGCGCCAGAAGCTGAACATCCCCGCGGATCGCCGTCTCGCGATCTTCGTGGGTAGCGAGTGGGACCGCAAGGGCCTCGAGCCTGCTATCCAGGCGGTCGCGCTCGCAGACGGGTGGGACCTGTTGGTGGTCGGAAACGGGGACCGACCCCGCTATCAGGCGGCGGCGGAACGGGCGGGGGCGGGGAGCGCGGTCCACTGGCTGGGCGTCTCGCGCGACGTTGCCCCGATCTATCAGATGGCTGACGCGTTCGTTTTTCCCACGAGCTACGAGGCCTTTCCGCTGGTGGCGCTGGAGGCGGCGGCGAGCGGTCTCCCGATCCTGGCGGCCCCCGTCAACGGTGTGCGAGAGCTGGTGCAGCATGGCGCGAATGGGTTCTTGATCAGTCGCGACCCGGACGATATCGCCGCTCGCCTGCGGCAGCTCTCCGATCAGCCCGGACTGCAGGAGCGCCTCGGACGCGCTGCTCGTCGCTCGGCGCTTCAATACAGCTGGGAGATGATGGTGGAACGACACGAACAGCTATACGCCAGCCTCGCGGTCCTCCTGCGTGATCATGAGTCGCGGGCCTGAATCGCACGCAGGAGCATCTGCTCCAAGGGATCTGTCGCCGCCGCGACCGAGAACAACCTCTCGACGGCGGCTCTCCCGGCCGTCGCGAGCAGCATGCGTAGGGATGGATCCTCTCGCAGTTCGCACAGGCGCATCGCGAGCATGTCGCGATCGCCCTCGGAGAACGTGAGTCCTCCGCCGGTCAACTCGATCAGCCACGGAATCTCCCCGGAATCGGACCCGACGACGGGAATTCCGCACCACAGGGCCTCGATGATCACTCGGCCGAACTGCTCCTTCCACGTGGGCGTCGTATGTGAGGGTAGGACGAGCACGTCGAGCAGGGCGTAACCCGATGGCATCTGCTCGTGTGTCAAGTCGTGCAGCACGCGCACGTTCGAGCCGGGAATCGGCTGCCCGTCGAGCTGCTCCCTCATCTCACCGTTGCCGATCAGGACGAGCTCGACCGGCGCCTCAAGCCGGCGCACGGCTGCAAGCAGATCCAAGAGCCCCTTGCTCTCCACCAGCCGCCCGGCGTATCCAACCGTGAATGGCCGCTGCGGCGCCGCCGGGGGACTGTCCCAACCGGGAACGGCCGGCGGCGCAAGCCCGACCTCCCCCAGCGCGCCCCACTCTCGCACGAGATCGACAGCGGTTGCCGAGCGGGCGGCCACGAAAGCCGCGTCGCGCAGCACACGGGAGCGCAGCCATCGCACCGGCGCCGGGAGCCGGCGATCGATGTTCTCATAGCTCTGAACTCCGAACGGCACGCCTGCGCGCTTCAGGGCCGAGCCCCACTGCGCGGCCGGCAGCGAGAACGGCTCGGCCTCCAGGAAGGCCACCTCAGGTCCTATTCGGGCGCAGAGCCTGCGGCAGCGGGCCAGGTAGAAGTGACGCTGGGGGCGTCCACGCAGGGCCACGGGCACCGCCAGCAACGCGCCCTCCATGCCATCGAGCGCCTGAGGAGCCACGTCGACGTCCGAATACTCGTGGCGCCAGCGCTTAGGGAGGATGATCGTTACCTCCCACCCGCGTCGCGCGAGCTCGCGATAAACCTCCTGATTGACGCTTACGACGGCGGGGTGGCTGACCACCAGCAGGCGGGGCCGCCGGTGGTGCTCGCCGACGGCTTGCTCGGAGCGGTCCTTGCGCGTGCTGGGCGACCATGACGGCATACCAACATCCTCGCATGAGCACCCGTTCGGCGGCGCCTGCGGCACGGTAGGCTCTATCGGTCAGTTACGCTGCGCCTCAAGGCTGGCTCGCCAGCGGCCACGGACGAATCCACAAGTCGATGAACGAGACCACCGATGCCACTGCCATCTTCGCTCCAATCTGGAGGCGCAAGTGGGTGATCCTCGCCGTAGCGGTCGTCGTGGGCGTGGCCAGCTACGCTTACTACAAGCGCCAATCGCCCACTTACCAGGCGACGACGCAGGTGTTCCTCGGGGCCAGCGCCGAAGAACAGGCGCCGAGCGAAAAGGGGAGCAAGAAGCTCGGCGGCACTGCCGTTACCAATCAGGCGGCGGTCATCAACTCGATCGTCGTCGAAAGCGTGCGCCGTCAACTGCGTAAGGAGCACAAAGCGGTGCTGGCGCGCACCACCAAGATCCGGGCCAAGTCTCCCGAAAAAAGCGAATTCATAGCGATCACGACGGAAGCCGGCTCCGGCAGGGGCGCTGCGCTCGTCGCGAATCTCACGGCCAAAATCTACATCAAGCGGCAGACGGCAAATCGCGAAGCCGCGATTCAGAGGGCGATCTCGATAAGCCGCCGCCAGCTGCGCAGGATTGAAGCTGCAGGCGTACCCAAGGCTCCGAAACCCACGGCAAAGAAGGGCGGAGCCGCCACGGGGGCCGGGGCTGGTAATGGGACCGGTGCCAGCCCTCCAGCTGGCGCGAGCAGCGCAAACGTGATCCAAGCGGCGAACCTCAGCTCGAAGATCAACCAGTTGGAATCGAGTTTGGGCACAGTCGGGGTCGAGCAGGTCCGCCCGGCAAAGCCGAGGAGCTCGCTGCTGCTGTCTCCCAAACCCAGAAAAGACGCGATCTTCGGCTTCGTGCTCGGGCTCGTGCTGGCAGCGATCGCCGCTTACGCATTCAGCCGGTTCGACCGGCGTCTTCGTTCGCTCGCGGGAATCGAAGCCGTCGTCCAGGCACCGCTCCTCGCCGCGCTGCCGAAGGTCAGACGACCGATCGTGGGTGCCGGCGGCTCTCCTCGGCCCTCGAAGCAGCTGCTCGAGCCCCTGCGGCGCCTTCATAGTGCCCTGCAGGCACTCGGCGCCCCCGACCCGGCCTCCTCGAATCCCAGATCCGCTCGCGTGATCCTCTTTGTGAGCGCAGACCCCGGCGATGGCAAGTCGACGCTCGCAGCGGATCTCGCTCTGATCCAGCGCGATGCGGGCGAGCGCGTCGTCGTCGTCGAGGCGAATTTTCGTCGCCCGATCCAGGCTCGGCTGCTTGGCTTGGAGGGTGCCGGGCAGCTCGCCGAGGTGCTCACCGGCCGGATCGACGTCGATGATGCGATGCAGCGCGTGTTGCCGGCGCAGGCCGCGGAGCCCTCGATCTCGCATGGCGCCGGCGACGGCGGCATTGCCACCGCTGCGCAGACCGGGGTCGGCTCGCTGTTCGTGCTGGCTGGAGACAGCTCGGTTGCGAACCCGCCGGCGCTCTTGGCGGGTGGATCCACCGCAGAGGTTTTGCGAGAGCTCGCGGACCGGTTTGACTATGTGCTGATCGACGCCCCCTGTCCGCTCGCGGTCAGCGACGCGATGCCGCTGCTCGCAATCGTCGAAGGAATCGTGGTCGTCGCACGGGCCGGCCACACGCGCGAAGCCTCCGCCCAGCGTCTGCGGCAGCTGCTCGACCGGCCCTCGCATGCCCCTGTGCTCGGGGTCGTGGCGAACTTCATCCCGCGCGGCGAGCTAAAGCGCTACGGCTTCAGCTCCCTCAATGGACGGGTCCGGGCGGGGAGCAAGATCCGGGGACGATGAGCACTCCCCGTCTGGGTTGGTCTGCGCATGCCTGGGCCGGCCATCCGCTGGTCTTGGAGCGGCGGCTGAAGGATGTGCTGCTGCTCGGCCTGAGCGCGCTCGTACCCGCGGCGTGCGCGCTCGCGGTCACGCTCGCGTTTCCCACGGCGAGCCTCCTGCTAGTGCTGGGAGGCATAGCCGCCGCACTGGGAATCGTGGCACTCGTCATGTGCAGCCGTCTGGAGGTGACGGTCGCGGTGTTAGTGCTGTATCTCGGGCTGCTCAACGGGCCGGTCAAGCTGCTGCTTCCGGCGAGGCAGGTGACCGCGTCGGTGCAGGACGTGATCATCCTCGCGGTCTGCCTCGGGGCCGTGATGCGCATGGCGGTGCAGAGGCAGCGCGTCCATTTCCCTGCCCTCTCAGGATGGGTGCTCGCGTGGGTCGTCCTTGTCGTCGTGAATGCCTTCAATCCGCGAACGGAAGGCATTCTCCACGTGCTCGGCGGCTTCCGTCAGCAGCTCGAGTTCGTTCCGTTCTTCTTCTTCGGCTACGTCCTGATGCGCTCGAAGCGTCGCTTCCGCCAGCTCTTCATCATCGTCGGCGTGATCGCGCTCGCGAACGGGGCCGTGGCGGCGTATCAGACAAAGCTGACACCAGATCAGCTCGCGAGCTGGGGTCCTGGTTACCAAGCACTCATTCATCCCGAAGGAACGCAGGGTTCAGGGCGTACCTACAGCGTCGAAGGAGAAGGAAGGGTGCGACCGCCCGGACTCGGTTCGGAGGCCGGCTTCAGCGGCGCCTTCGGCCACATCGCCTTGCCGATGTGCCTCGCGCTGCTGGCCATCTCCCGAAGGAGGAAGTGGGTCGCCGCGCTCCTGTGCGTGGGAACGACCGTCGCGGTGGTCGTCGGGCTCGGACGTCTGCCGCTGATCGGAGCGGGACTCGGTGTGCTCGCCTTCGCCGGGCTCGCTGCGCTGGCCGGCCGTCGCTTCACGCGTGCGATGGGCGCGCTGCTTGCGATCGTGGTCCTTGCGATCCCGGCCGGAGCACTGCTCGTATCCGCCTTGAACAAGGGAACATTCCAGCGATATGAACGGATCGGCATCAATTCGGAAACCGCGCTGCACAAGGAAAGCGCGTGGAACAAAATCCCGAAGTACGTCGCCACCTCGCCGCTTGGGTTCGGCCTCGGCAACAGTGGCGCCGTCTCTGGGTTCGGAGGCCATAGCAACAACCTGATCGAAGGTCACGGTCTCACCTCCGAGAGCGAGTACAACGTGCTCGTCAAGGAACTGGGAGCGCCCGGCCTTGTCCTCTGGCCGGTGCTCACGATCTACGTCGTCGCGCTCGTCGCGCGCAGGATGCGGGGGATTCGCGACGGCGATCTCGCGCTCTGCCTCGCCGGGACCATCGCCGCCCTCGCTCCGTTCCCGATCGAGGGCTTCTCCGGGTTCATCAGCGCCAGCACGGCGAGCGGGCCATATTTCTGGTTTGCGATCGGGGTGGCGGCGTACTGGTTTGTCGGGCCAGGCCGCGCCCAGGCGAGCCTGACCCCTCGGAGGGAAGATGCGCCAACTGCCGCTGCCTAAGGGCGCCAAGGCTCTGACGGGCGCAGACGCGGCCACACCAACCTCGCTGGGGTCGCGTCTCAACCTGCTGATCGGTGACAGACGCCGCTTGATCGCGGCGCTGGCCGCATGCTCGATCGTCTCTGGGTTCATTGAAGCCGCGACGCTGGCGCTCGTCGCGCACCTCGCCGTGTCACTGGTGGGACAAGCGCGCCATGGATCCGGTGCCGGCCACACACAGCTCTCCCTCTTCAATCTGCACGCGAGCGAGGGAACGCTCATCCTGGTTGCCTTTGCGCTCTGCGGACTGCGTCTGCTGTTTCAGGTGCCTCTTTCGATATTGCCCGCCCGGATCGCATCCGACGTTCAGGCGAGGGTGCGGACGGAGCTGTTCGACGCGTTCAGCCGTGCCTCCTGGTCGGTCCAGTCCGGCGATCGGGAGGGCAGGCTGCAGGAGGTGATGACCGGTCAGGTGATGCAGGCCGTGGGCGGCGCCGTGGGGATGACTGGACTCATCACTTCGACGTTTCAATTCATCGTCCTGATGGTCTCGGCGATTCTGTTGAGTCCGCTCGCGGCTGTGCTCGTGGGCTCGATGTCCGTGGGGATGTTCGCCCTGCTGCGGCCGTTGCGCGGGCGCGGCGTACGGAACGCCCGGAAGCTCTCCGCTGCGCAGGTGGGTTACGCGGGCGGTATCGCGGAGAGCAACCGCCTCGCCGAAGAGGCCCATGTCTTCGGCGCGGCCGGGGCGCAGCGCGAACGGATCGCTCTACTCGTGTCTCAGTCCCAGCGCTTCTTCTATCGCGCGCAGCTGCTCACGCGCCTGATCACCAACGTCTATCAGAGCCTGATCGTTCTGCTGCTCGTGGCGGGCATCGGCATCCTCTATCTCATCGGGGGAGGTCATGCGGGGTCGCTCGGTGCCGTCGTCCTCGTGCTCCTGCGCGCCGGAATGACTGGGCAGACCGTGCAGAGCGCCTATCAAAGCCTGATCCAGGCGCTGCCGTTCATCGAGCGAACCCAGAATGCGCTGTTGGGCTATGAGGCAAGCGTCGAGCGGAGCGGCGAGGTACGGCTGACGTCGATTTCGACGCTCAGCTTCGATCGCGTCTCATTCGCCTACCGGCAGACGGCTCCGGTCCTCTCGGAGATCTGCTTCGACGTTCGCGCAGGCGAAGCGATCGGGATCGTCGGTCCCTCCGGCGCCGGCAAGTCAACGCTGGTGCAGCTGCTGTTGCGCCTACGGCGTCCAGTCGACGGGCGGTATCTGATAAATGGCGCTCCCGCGGAGAACTTCGCAGACGCCGACTGGCACAGGCAGATCTCCTACGTGCCCCAGGAGCCGCGCCTGCTGCACGCTTCCGTGGCAGAGAACATCCGCTTCTTCCGTGAGATCGATGCTGCGCAGGTTGAGCGCGCGGCCCGTCTCGCTCGGATCCACGATGACATCGTGGGATGGAAGGACGGATACGAGACGATCGTCGGCCCCCGAGCCGACGCCGTCTCGGGCGGTCAGCAACAACGAATCTGCCTGGCACGCGCGTTGGCCGCCCAGCCGCAGGTGCTGATACTCGACGAGCCGACGAGCGCCCTGGACCCACAGTCCGAGGCGCTCATCAGCGCCTCGCTGCTGGCGATACGAAGCGATCTGACGCTGTTCATCGTCGCCCACCGCATGTCGACGCTCGAGATGTGCGACCGCGTGATGGTGATCCTCGATGGCCGCGTGGCAGGTCTCGACACCAAAGCCGCCCTGCAGCGGGACAACCCGTATTACCGGAACGCCTCACGGCTGGCCACCGCCGGGCAGGGCAGCTGAGAAGCTGCCGGCAGATCTGCTTGTCGCCGTGCGCCTCCCCGACTTCTTCATAGCCGGCCACTCAAAGAGCGGCACGACGGCTCTGTACGAGATGCTCAGGCAGCATCCGCAGATCTACATGCCCGCCGGCAAGGAGCCCTGGTTCTTCGCCGAGGAGTTGCGCGAACGCCCGCCGCCTCGCCCGGAAGGCATCCCCGGCACCTTGGCCGAGTATGCCGAGTGGTTCAGCTCGGCCGCGCCCGAGCAGCGCGTTGGTGAGGCGAGTCCGCAGTACCTCCGTTCACCGACCGCCGCCCGGAGCATCGCAGAGGTTTGTCCAGACGCACGCATCATCGTGATATTTCGAGAGCCGGCGAGCTTTCTGTACTCCCTGCACCTGCAATATGTGCAAGCAAATGTCGAGACCGAGAGCGATTTCGCGCGCGCGCTGAGTCTCGAGCAGAGCAGGCGCCTCGGCCTGGAGCTGCCACGACACACCTACTGGCCGAGAGCGATCTTCTACTCCGACCACGTCCGCTACGCCGAGCAGCTGCGCCGCTTTCACGAGGTTTTTCCTCGCGGCAACGTCCACGTGATCATATATGAGGATTTCCTCGCGGACAATGAGCGAACCATCCGCGAGGTGCTGCGCTTCCTCGATGTCGAAGACTCCGTTCCGATTAACCAATCGCGCGCGAATCCGACAGTCTCTCCCCGCTCTCAGATGCTCAACGAACTCGTGCACGCGGTTGGGGTCGGTAGAGGGCCGGTCGCAAATACGCTCAAGGCCTCAATCAAGGCGCTCACGCCGCCATCGCTGAGGCGTGGCGCGTTCCGCTATGTCCAGCGGCGGCTGGTCTTTGGTGCACCGACACCGGCTGACCCGCTGCTGATGGCAGACCTGCGCAAAAAGCTGAAGCCTGAGGTCGTCGAGCTAAGCCGGTACCTGGACCGAGATCTCGTTAGCCTATGGGGCTATGACGCCCTCGATTGACCTCTCGACACCCGAGGGGTTCACTGGCAGGATTCCCGACTTTTACATCGTCGGCCACCCCAAGTGCGGCACGACGGCGCTCCACGAGATGCTCCGACGCCACCCGCAGATCTTCATGCCCTCCCTGAAGGAGCCGTGGTTCTTCGGCGAGGAGCTCCATGAGTCTGCGCCCCCGCGACCTGGAGGCACGCCGCGGACGCTCACCGAGTACGCCGAGTGGTTCGCGCAAGCCGGAGTCGGCCAGAGGATCGGAGAGGCTTCGCCCTTCTATCTGGGCACCGGCACGGCAGCCGCCAACATCGCCCGCGTGCGGCCCGACGCGCGTATCATCGCGATCCTGCGGGAGCCTGCCAGCTTCCTCTTCTCGCTTCACTTGCAGCTGCTCGAACTGTACATCGAGGTCGAGAAGGACTTTGGCAAGGCGACCGAGCTCGAGCAGGAGCGCAGGCTGGGCCGCTCCGTCCCGCGTTACACCTTCTGGCCACGGATGCTCCTGTACTCCGATCACGTTCACTATGTCGAGCAGATGCAGCGGTTCTACGCGGTCTTTCCAGCGGAGCAGATCAAGCTTTTGATCTACGACGACTTCCGCGCGGACAACGAGGGCACCGTGCGCGGCGTGATGCGCTTCTTGGGGGTCGAGGATTCCGGGCCGCTCGCGACCGTTGAGGCGAACCCGACCGTGCGACCGCGCTCGCAGACACTCAACGAGCTGGTCCACGCCGTCGGCGTCGGCCGCGGACCCGTGTCGCACAGGTTCAAGGAGATGATTAAGTCAGTCACCCCGGCCGGACCGCGTCGGCGCGCCCTCTATGCGCTGAAGCGACAGCTGGTCTTCGGTCCGCCGCGCGCGCCGGATGAGGAGGTGATGCGCAGACTGCGCTTGCGCTACACCGATCAGGTGGTCGCCCTGAGCGAGTATCTCGACCGCGACCTGGTGGCGCTGTGGGGCTATGATCGACTCTGATCAGGCAGCGAGCGTGAATGTCGGCGAACGAGCCGCCGGCGCGCGGCGCGGTCGTCGCCGAGCGCCCGATTTCTTCATCGTCGGTCACCCGAAGTGCGGTACCACTGCGCTGTATGAGATGCTGCGCCGCCACCCCCAAATCTTTATGGCGGATCTGAAGGAGACCAGGTTCTTCGCTCCAGAGTTGCACCCTGGCTCTTATGAGTTCGGCGCGCATCCCGGTACCTTCGACGATTACCTCGCTCTGTTCGAAGCGGCAGCCCCTGAGCAGCGTGTGGGTGAGGCCTCCCCTTCTTACCTCAGGTCGCAGCTGGCGGCGGCGCGAATTGCCGAGGTCCGGCCCGACGCGCGCATCATCGCCATCCTGCGCGAGCCCGCGAGTTTCATCCGCTCACTTCACTTCGAGTTGCTTCGGGATCATGTCGAGACCGAGAAGGACTTGCGCAAGGCCGTCGCGCTCGAGGGCGTCAGGCGCGGGGAGGCCGAGCTCAGCCGTCGTCCCGGGCTCGTCTATTCAGACTACATTCACTATGTGGAGCAACTCCGCCGCTACGAGGCGGAGTTCTCGCGCGAGCAGATGACGGTGCTGATCTACGATGACTTCAGGGATGACAACGAGGCGACCGTGAGGGCAGTTCTGGGCTTCTTGGAAGTCGAGGAGAGCTCCGAGCTGGAGATCATCGAAGCGAACCCAACGGTGCGTGTTCGCTCACTGCGCCTCGATCAGTTCATACGCTCACTCTACCTTGGCGACGGAATCGCTGGAGGAAGCCTCAAGCGAGCGATCAAGGCGCTGACCCCTGAGCAGATGCGACGCGACGCGCTTGCCTTATTTCGCCATCGCGTGGTCTACGGGCAGCCGGACGCGCCCGACGCGGATCTGATGCTGGAGCTGCGCCGGAGGTTCAAGGCAGAGGTGGAGGCGCTGAGCGAGTATCTGGATCGTGACCTGGTCAGCAGGTGGGGCTATGACTGCCTCGACTGAGCACGCGGCGGTCGCGCTCGCAAAGGGCACGCGCTCGCCGGACTTCTTCATCGTTGGACACCCGAAGTCCGGTACCACGGCGCTATATGAGATGTTGCGCGGCCACCCCCAGATCTATATGCCGGACCTGAAGGAGCCGTGGTTTCTCGCCAGCGACATGAAGCCCCGCTTCCCGCCGCCGAGGTCGGCCTCACCGCCCGAGAACCTGGACGACTACCTTGCGCTGTTTGCCGCGGCCGGACCGCGGCAGCGTGCCGGCGAGGCGTCCTCCTGCTACCTCCTCTCCGAGACAGCCGCCGAGGAGATCTCCTCGCTGCGGCCGGATGCGCGGATCATCGCGATCCTGCGCGAGCCCGCGAGCTTTTTGCGGTCGCTGCACCTGCAACTGCTGGGAACCCACGTGGAGGGCGAGAAGGACCTGAGGCGTGCGATCGACCTCGAGGCGGCGCGCAGGACGGGGAAGCGGGTGCCTCGCCGCTCGCACCGTCCGCAGCTCTTGAACTACTCCAGTCATGTGCGCTACGTGGAGCAGCTACGCCGCTACCGCGCCGCGTTTCCCCCCGAGCAGGTCTTAACGCTGATCTACGACGATTTTCGCGCCGACAACGAGCGAACCCTTCGCGCGGTGCAGCGCTTTCTGGGAGTAGATGACGCCGTTCCGACCCATTCAAAGGACGCGAACCCGACCCGCGTGCGCATGCGCTCGCAGCAGTTGGATGAATTGGTGAACATCGTGTCGGTCGGCAGGGGCCCGGGGTCGCGCGCACTAAAGGCCGGTTTGAAGCTGCTGACTCCTGAGCGGCTGCGCAGCAGCGCGCTACGCACGACCCGTCGTCGTCTGATCGTGGGCAAGCCGGAGCCGGTGGACGAGGCGCTGATGCGCGAGCTGCGTCGTCGCTTCAAAGGGGAGGTGGTCGCACTGAGCGACTACCTCGATCGCGACCTCGTGAAGCTGTGGGGCTATGACGACATCGACTGAGGCGCCCGAATCCGACAGCCGCGCTGACGGGCACTTCCTCCGGCGCTGGCGCGCCGCTATGGCAGAGGAGCAGTGCGCCGTGCTGCCCCGCGGACGCGTGGCGGTCTCCTGCTCGGCGCCTCTCGGAAAGGGGGGGCTGGGACGCCATCTCCAAGAGATCCTCGCCGCACTCGCTCGCGGTGGGCAGCCGACGTCCTGCATCTGCGGCTCCAACGACGCCTTCCGGGCGCCTGCTCGACGCTCGCTCCCCGGGAGGCCTGATCTCTGGAGTGCGACGATCGGTCCTTCGCGCCTACCGCTCCCGCTGCCCGCGGACCTGCGCGCTCTGGCATTCGCGAGTGAATTTGATGCACACGCGGCGCGGCGGCTTGCCAGTGCCGATCACCTGATCGCGTTCAACGGCCAGGCGCTGACCCAGTTCGGAGTCGCGCGGCGCGAGGGCTATAGCTCGACCGCGCTCGTGTCGGCGAACTCGCACATGCGGCGCGTGATCCGACAGCACGAGCGCGCCAGATCGCAGTATCCGCTCGAGCGGTCATGGACCACTCGGCTGCTCGGGCGCAATCTTCAGGAGTACGCACGCGCCGACGTCATCTACGTCGCCTCGCGTTACGTTCGGGAATCCTTCCTGGAGGAAGGCTTTCCCGAGCATCTCCTGGCCCAGTTTCCGCTCACCCCTGATCCGCGCTTTGACTGCGCGCGCTCGCGTGCCGGCTCGGATCGCTTCGATGTCGTCTACAGCGGGAGCCTCGCCGTGCACAAGGGAGTTCCACTTCTCATCGACGCCTTTCGAAGGCTGCCCTACGCCGATATGCGACTGAAGCTCGTCGGCGGATGGGGCACGCGTGGCATGCGCCGGTTTGTCGAGAGCGCCTGCGCCGCCGACAGCCGCATCACCGCCGGCCCGGGCGACCCACTGCCTCACCTGCGCGGTGCGAGCTTGAGCGTGCATCCGGCCTATGAGGACGGCTTCGCTTACGCTCCCGCCGAGGCGCTCGCGTGTGGCGTCCCGGTCCTCGTCAGTGAAGACACGGGAATGAAGGATCTCATCGACGCTCCTCGCACCGGCTTGATCCTCCCGACCGGAGATCTCGAGGCCCTCACGGAGGCGATGCAAGCCGCCTACCGGGGCGAGGCCTTCGGAGTCTCCTAGGTGGCGGCGTTGCGGTCGAGCCGGACAGTCGATGATGGCCTCGGAGTGAGAGGAGCCGCGGGGCTGCCCGGGAGCGGATCGCGTCGAATCGGCGCCGTCGGAATGTCGACCAGCCAGACCTGCGGCGTCCGCGATCACGCCGTGCTGCTGGCAGACGCGCTCGCTGTGGAGGGCGTGGCGTGCTCGCTCCACTGGCTCTGGCGAAAGGGGGGGTCCGTGGGCGCGGCCCGCTCGGAGTTTCGCGACTGGAACGCGACGCTCATGCCGGAATTGGAACGAGGCGAGCTCGATGCCGTGCTGATTCACTACTCCGTGTTCGCTTACTCCTATCGGGGGATCCCAGTCTTCGTCCATCCCCTCCTTTCGGCGCTGACCGAGCTGAATATCCCGCTCGTGACCGTGCTCCACGAGTATGCCTATCCTTGGCAGATGGGTGGCGCGCGCGGCAAGGCATGGGCGTTGACCCAGCGTGTTCTCCTGCGCGAGGTGATGCGAGCATCGGCTGGAGTCCTCGTCACCTCTGACTCCCGGGCCGACTGGCTTGGCCGGCGCGTATGGCTGCCTCACAGGCCGACCGCGATCGCGCCGGTGTTCTCGAATCTTCCGCCCAGGAGGCACGGGCATTCTCCGCAACGGGCCGGGCAGGTAATCGGACTGTTCGGCTTCGGCTATGAGGGCGCAGCCCGAGCGTTGATCCTCGACGCGCTGCGTCTGCTCGAGGATCGCGGCATGCAGCCCCGGTTGATGCTGCTCGGCGCTCCGGGAATTCCTTCGGCCGCCGCCGATGTGTGGTCGGAGGGCGCGCGGGCTCGCGATATGGACGGCGCGCTCAGCTTCTCCGGGACCCTCGCAGCGCAGGACCTCTCCGACGCACTCACCGCCTGCGATGTGCTGCTCTCCGCCGATCCGACAGGACCGACCTCCCGCAAGACGACGCTGGCGGCCTCGCTGGCATCCGGACGCCCTGTAATCGCGCTCGACGGACGCCACAGCTGGCCAGAGCTGGTGCGCGCCGAGGCGGCGTTGGTCGTCGAGGCCAGCGCCGACGCGCTCGCCGATGCGCTCGCCGCGCTCCTCGCCGACCCGAGCAGGGCTGAGAAGCTCGGGACCCGCGGCCGCGAGTTCGCCGAGCGGGAGATGGGCGTCGAGCGCAGCGCAAGAGTTCTCGCCCGCGTGCTTGACGGGGTTCTCAGCGGACGGGCGTGAGACGCTGCTGCCAGCGTTCGCGAGCGAGGGCGTATGCCTCGAGCAGTGCTGTTACGTGATGAGCCTCGGTGAACCTCTCGCGCACGCTCACCTCACCCGCCGCTCCCATTCTGTGCTGAAGCTCGGGATCCGCGAGCAGCGCTGAGATCGCGTGGGCGAGCGCGGCGGCGTCGCCCGCCGGGACACAGATGCCACTCCGTCCGTCCTCAAGCCAATCCTCCACCCCGCCCGTCGAGCTGGCGATCACAGGCCGGCCGGCCGCGTGAGCCTCGATGCCGACAAGTCCAAATGGCTCGGGCCAGAGCGATGGGATCGCCACGACCGAGGCTTCTGCGAGCTCTCGTGCGAGTCGCTCGGGGCCTAGCCAGCCTACGAAGGAGACCCGGTCCTGCACCCCCAGCCGTCGAGCGAGACGACGCATCGCGTCCGATCGTCTTCCCTCCCCACAGATCAAGAACTCGCCGTCCACGGCGCGGGCGGCGCGGATCAGCACCTCGATCCCCTTCGGCCTGACCATCCGGCCCGCGAAGACGACCCGCCGCCGCCGCTCGTGTCCTGAGCCGCGCAGCGTGGGCACCGTGCTGAACAGCGGGACCCGCGCACGCCGCTCGACCCCGTTGATCGCCAGATGGCGGTCGACCGCGCTCGAGTACGAGATCGCAAGATCCGAACGTCGGAGCGAGGCAAGGGCGCCCGTTGAACGCGCATAGCTTCGCGGCAGCCAGCGGGGATCACGGGTGTGCGCACAACCGCGTGCGATCAGGTTGGGAACGCAGCCCGGTCCGTGCGCACGCTGGCATTCCTGACCGGGGCGGAAGTAGTGCACGCCGGAGGTGCACGCAGGGAAGCCGTGGGCACTGACGAGCAGCGGCGCGCGGCGTTGCAGGAAGCCGGTCACCAGCGGATCGTCGAATTGCTGAGTGTGCACCACAGAGGGGATCAGCGAGGCGACCTCACCGACCCGCCGCTCGGGCGGGAGGGTCTCGTCGTAGAGGGTCGGGGAGCGGTGGACGGTCACTCCCTGCAGCGGCTCGTGCGATTCGATTCGAGCGACGAGCACGTGTACGTCGGCTCCCGCACCGGCCAACGCTGCGGCGCTCGCCATCACGTGTGCGCCTACGCCGCCGTCCCGGGTCCAACGAGGGGTGACGAGCAGGACCGAATCCGTCATCCCCGACATGTCAATCGCTCCATCCCTGTCAGCTGTCTGACATCCTGGCTCTCTCGCGCGGATCGAGGATGATAGCGTCGCGACGCGAGGACGGCCGTTAGATTGAGGCGATGAACCAACATACGCAAGGGGAGCGGCGCAAGGTCGTCTATGTGATGGGCGCCGGGCAGAGCGGTAGCACGATCCTCGGAGTCACCTTGGGCAACTGCGACGGGTTCTTCTACGCCGGTGAGCTCGAGGAGTGGCTGATGACCGCCGACGGTCCCCGCTGGGGAGCCTCGGACCGCCAGGACTTCTGGAGCGCTGTCAAAGATCGCGTGCAGGGGGCCGAGAGCCTATTTGGAGGCGCCGCCAACCGCTGCATCGAGCGCTCGTCGGCCGTCTTCCGCGTGGATCGATGGTCTACCCGCAGGCGGATTCGCGGGCTCTACCGGCGAGTCGCTGAGGATCTCGTCGCCGCCGTCGCAGAGGTGGCCGGCGCGAGCTACGTAGTGGATACCTCGCACTTTCCGCTGCGGGCGAGAGAGCTGCGCGCGCTTGGCGGCATCGATCTCCATCTGATCTACCTGGTCAGGTGTCCACAGGAGGTGGTCGCATCCAATACGCGCGAGCTGAGCCCGCATGAAGTCGCCGAGATCAGATGGCGCACGCTCGTGATGAACGCGAATCTCTGGCTCACGCAGCTGATGGCGGTATCGACATTCTTGAGCCACCCTGCCGACCGTCGGATCTTCCTGCGCCACGAGGACTTCCTCGCCGATCCCGCCGGGGTTGTAAGGCAGATCCTCTACATGCTTGGTTCATCGGTCGATGTGCCCGATCTCCAGGCGTTGCGGATCGAGGCGCCGCTCCAGGGCAATAGGTTGATCCGGACCGACACCGTCGCGGTCAGAGCCTCGAACACCGAGCCAAGACCCAGGCGTCGAGCGGATCCGCTCACGTCGCTCCTTCAGCTTCCCTGGGCAGGCGTGCTGCGGCGTCTGCGCCCGCAGGCGATCAGGGGGGGCGCTGATGAGCGAATTCCCCGCGATCCCGCGCGCGGGGCGGAGCGGCGTGCCGACAGCCAGAGCGAGGATTCGGACTCAGGCGGAGGGGTCAGCGGAGATCTGATGGGCACGTGCAGCTAGCCAGGAGAGCGCTTGGCGCAGCCGCGCGGCGCCTGCAGCGCCCCGAGCTGCTGGCTGCGTTCTATCCGGGTGCCCGACAGATCATGCGCGAGGAGATCGCCATCAGATCCCTGCTCGCCGGAGCTCTCGCCGCAGATTCGGTCTACGTCGATGTAGGCGCGAACAGAGGCCAGCTGCTCCGCCACGCGCTGCGCGTCGCTCCGCAGGGAAACCACGTCGCCTTCGAGCCGATCCCGGAGCTCGCGAATGCGCTCCGCAGAGAGTACCCCAGCGTTGACTGCCGCCAGCTCGCGGTGGGCAGAGAGGCGACGACATCGCAGTTCTGTCATTTCCGGACGATGGACGGCTGGAGCGGCCTGGAGCGCAGCCCCGAGATCAGCGATGAGCTCGGTGACCCGGAATTCATCTCCGTGCAGGTCTCCACTCTCGACGCCGAGCTGCAGGGATTGTCCCCGAGCGTTCTGAAGATCGATGTCGAGGGTGCTGAGTTGGACGTTCTCGAAGGAGCCCGAGCCCTGCTCGCGCGAACGAGGCCGCTCGTGATATTCGAGCACGTCAATGCTGCCGCGCAGCTGTACGACGCTCCCCCGCAAGCACCATGGGATCTGCTCGGCGATTTGGGCTACCGGATCTACTCCGTGACCGGCGACGGTCCCTTCACACGCTCTGCCTTCGCCGAGAACACGGTCGTCGTCAACTGGCTGGCGACGCCCGGGTCTGGAAGGGACTCCCACTAGCCGGTGGAGCAGCCGCTGTCTGACTGTGGGCCGCGCGTCGAGGACGTTCACGCTTTACTGGAAGGGTTGCCGCGTCGAGAGATCCCCGCCGCGATCACCTCTGCAAATTCGGCCGCGCGAGTGTCGTAGGAGAGTTGCGTCTGGATCTGCGCACGGTCAAAGACCGGTTCGCTCCCTGAGAACTTGGCGCCGGCCAGCTCGATGATGACCTCCCTCATCCGTGACCGATCATCGGGCTCGACCAGCCAGACGCCAGGCATGTCGGTCAGGTAATCCCAATTCTCGCCGGGTGGCACGGCTGCGAGAATTGGACGGTTAGTGGTCAGGTACTCATAGGTCTTGGCGGAGATTCGCCCGCCGCGCGACCCGTCGGGACGTGCCGGCAAGCTCAGGAACAGAAGGTCGGCCCCAGTGAGGGTTGGCGCGACCTCGTCGTGCGGGACGGGGCCGAGGACCGTTACGACGTTCTCTACCCCGGCGCTCCTGAGCGCCCGATCGACCACGCCGCTCGTGTTCGGGTCGCCGAGGACGCTCAGCCTGATCCGACCCTTCCACGCGGGATGTTCGCTGATCGCGTCGAGGATTGCTTGGCCGATGTAGGCCGGGGAGGAGCTACGCACGTCCAATCTCGTGCGCTCGTAGCGACCGAGGCGGATCCAGGAGCGATATGCCCTTCGCAGCAGATTGGCCGACTCATGCTGCTCGATCAGCGCCCACCATCCGGACATCGCTCCGACGTAGGCGATCTCGAAGTTCTCGCTCGCCTGAGCCCGCCGTGGAGGTACGGGGGGTTCGCCTCCGTAGCGCACCAGGTGGAACTTGGCGCGCGTCTGGGCGGGCATCCGCGAACCCACCGCCTCGAGGTTCGTCTCAGAAACGTAGACGACCGCGTCCGCGCGGCGGGCGTACATGTCCTCGAGCCACTTGGCGAGCCGGTAGTGCAGGTGTGTGGGGAAGCTGGGGTGCATGTCGGTGCACGTCGGCGAGTCGTCGAGGTTGAGCACCAGCGGCAGCTTCATCAGGCGGCCCAGAGCAACTCCGGCCAGCCCGGCGGAGTAGGGCATCATGAACACGACAATCGCTGCCGGGGCGCGCTCCCAGCTAAGGCGCCGCGCCGCGAGGATGGCGGGCAGGACCCAAAAGATCGAATCGTCAGGCCAGACAAGGAGCTCCAGCAGCTTGTCCAGGCGCGCGCGCCGCAGCGCTGATAAGAGCTTTCGCGGGCGCCAGCCGGCGACGGTGTGGACGCGCACCCGGCAGCGCACGCTCGGACCCGCGCTCTCGGTCAGGACCTCGACGTCCCAGCGGTCGTTCAGGCGCTCGAGCAGCTTGCCGGCGCGAATCGCGGTCGGCGTGGTGTCCGGCGGAAACGACTGCGATATGCACAGAAGTGTCCGGCGGGGGGGATTTCGATCATCGAGCACGGTCCTCGAAACGTAGCGGAGCCTCGCGGTGGCGTGGGCCGTGGTCGGGGACGCCGAGCTCTGCGGCGGAGCGGCCGCGATCGGGCGGTGCGCTCAGATGACGCGAGCGCGGTTCAGTGAGCGAGCGGACTGGCCGGCGGCCCGACCGCGACCTGCATGCTCGCGCTCGTGCTCGCTTGGTTGTGAGCGTCGGCCGGTGTCTTCACGCGCAGTGTGTATTCGCGGGCGACCACGAAGCTGGCGCTGATCGTGTAGCTGCCGTCGCTGGCGACTGTCGCGCTCGCGATCACGTGGAAGCTGAAGCCGAAGGGGGTCTGGGTTTCGAGATAAACCTGCTCGTCCGCCACGGCGGGACTGACGCTGCCGGTGAGCGTCAGCGGTGCGCCGCTGTCCAGGGCGCTGGGCGCGGTCCCCACCGTGATCGCTCGACGTACTCCCTCGAATGCTACGGCCGACTTCTCGGAGGCATCGCTGACGAGGTAGCTGGTGTTCTGCGTCGGCGCTTGAGTGAAGCTGTAGTTCCCTTCCGGACCTGTCGTCGCGGTGGTGACCGTCGCAAAGGAGCCGCTCGTCGTGCGAGCGAGCAGCTTCACGCTCTGACCCGCGCCTGCCCCCGCAACGCCGCTGATCGTGATGGGTTCTCCCGCCGAGATCGGGTCGGCCGCGGCGTGGATCGTGAGCTTCGGGTTCTGAGCCTGGGGCGCTTGGAAAGAGATGATGTTGGAGGCAGCGGGAACGTGGGCTTTGCCCGTGTGCGCGATTGTCCTGACGTGCATCGCCGCAGCGATCCGGAAGCCGTGCTTGATCGCGTAGGTGCCACCTGCGCCGACGCGACCGAGCGCTACCGTCCGCCATTGATCGGCGCTGCCCGGGTAGTCGACCTGCAGGGCCACCTGCGCGCCCGGGTCGGCCGGCGTGACGGTGCCCGTGAAGGTTGTTTTCACGCGAGGGACGCGCGGGGTACCGGTAACCAACGCCGAGGAGGTCGCGGTGGACTGCGGGGCGTCGAGCGTCACGAGGGGGGCGACCTTGACTGCCGTCTGGGCACCGTGGGCGCTGGTGCCGACGCGTGCCTTGAAGATCGCGTTCTGTTGCGGGGAGGAGGCGGGCAGGAGATAGGAGCCGTCAGGTTCGGTGGTCGCGGTCGCGGCGACGGCGAAGGCCGATCGACCGGCGCCGGTGGGGCGCTCGGAGACGGTGACCTGCTGGCCGCCGGCGGAGGTGCCCGGAGGGCAGACCAGCTCGCCGGAGATCGACACGGCGTCGCCCGCGGTGATCCGCTTGGAGTCCGTGGAGATGCTGAGACGGCAGCCCTTGAGCGCTTTGGCGGAGGTACGCTCGGCGTTCGCTTCGACGCGGGCGACGCGGCGGTGATCGCGTTCGGCTTCTCGCGCAGCTTTCGCTTCCAGACGCGCGGCCCTGCGCGCTTGCGACTGCTCGGCGCGTTTTCCCTGTCGGCTGACTCGTTCTGAGGCGCGGCTCGGCGGTTCTGCTTCGTTCTGGTCGGCTGAGGCGAGAGCCGGCAGCAGCAGCAGCGCAGCGGCGAGGACGAGGAGGGGGCGCAGTGGCGTCTTGCGAGAATGGACTGACACGTTGCTCCCGTCGTAGAGATTGCTGGCGGCGCGCCAGGGCGGCGCGCGGGCGTTTCGCTGGGGCCGTACGCCGGATCTATCGGCACTCACGATCGGCGCCTTGAGCCTGTGAGTCGCGGCTTGGACGTGCCGGGACGTACGCGCTGAGGATCGCCCGAGCCGTCCCCTCGTCCGAGGCTGGCGCCGCGCGCGATGATCTATGTTTGCTCGGATGTGCGGCATCGCAGGAAGCACGCAGGACCCCGAGGGCCGCACGGTTCGGTCGATGTGCGAGACGTTGCGCCATCGTGGGCCCGACGACGAGGGCGTGCACACCGATGTCGCCGCCGCTGTCAGCATCGGCGCCCGTCGTCTGGCGATCATGGATCTGCCGGGCGGACACCAGCCGCTGAGCAACGAGGATGGAACGGTGTGGGTGGCGTTCAACGGCGAGATCTACAACCACCGCAGGCTTCGTGAGGATCTCCTTGCGCGCGGACACCGGTTCTCGACCGATGGGGACACCGAGGTCCTGGTTCATCTCTACGAGGAGTACGGCGAGGCGATGGTGCACCCGTTGGAGGGGATGTTCACCTTCGCGATCTGGGACGCGCGCGCGCGTCGCATGCTGCTCGCGCGAGACCGCTTCGGGGAGAAGCCGCTGTTCCTGCACGAGCACGACGGCGAGCTGCAGTTCGCCTCAGAGCTGACGGCTCTGCTGAAGGTCAAGCCGCACCTGCGCGAACTCGATCCGCACGCGCTTGACGCCTTCTTCGTGTTCGCCTACGTCCCAGGACCCGGATCGGTCGTTCGACGTGTACGTCAGCTGCCGCCCGGTGACCTGCTCACGTGGAAACGGGATGGTGGAGGGTGCTCGCAGCGCAGTTGGTGGGCGCCCCCGGAGCGAGCCGTGCGCCGCCGCGAGTCGCTGCAGTCGGTGGTGGCCGAGGCGAAGCTGCAGTTCGAGGAGGCGGTGCGGACCCGCATGATCGCGGACGTGCCCGTGGGAGTGTTCCTCAGTGGCGGCGTCGATTCGACGGTGGTTGCTGCGACGGCGGCCAAAGTGACAACGCAGCCGCTGCAGACCTTCACCGTGGGGTACGACACAGGCGCCGTCAGCGAGACCGAGCGCGCTCGCGCCGTCGCCGAGCGCCTCGGCAGCGACCACCACGAGGTCACGCTCACGCAGTCCGACGTCGCCGAGCGTGCGCCCGCGATGCTCGCCGGCCTGGACCAGCCGCTGGCAGACCAAGCGACGCTCCCGCTGCACGTGCTCTCGCACTTCGCGCGTCCGCGTGTGACCGTCGCGCTTGGCGGCGAGGGCGCGGACGAGCTGTTCGGCGGATATCCGCGCTACCGCTATCTGGAAGCAGCGAGGAGGATCCATGCCGCTCTGCCGGGTTTCGCGGTGCGGCCGCTGAGCCGTGCTTTGCGCCAGGCCGGGCATCTGTCCGCGACGGCGCGCGCCTCTGCGCGCCTGGCGCCGACGCCGATGCTAGAGCGCAACCTCGACTGGGTCACCAGCGGGCGCCGCCACCGCCGCGAGGGCCTCTACGGCCCGCGCCTCGCGGCGCTGGACGGCAGGCGCGTGCTTGCAGACCTTGGTGCCACAGCGGGCGCGCAGAACGGTGGGGCCGCGGCCCGCTGGCTGATGCACCTCGATCAGGTTCACTACCTGCCCGACGACGTGCTGGTCAAGACCGACCGCGCGAGCATGCTCGCATCGCTGGAGCTGCGCACCGTGTTCCTGCACAGCGGCCTGGCCGAGCTGGCGGGGTCCGTCGACACCTCGATGCATCTCGCCGGCGCCGGCAAGGCGATCGTGCACGGCCTGCTGCCGCCCGGGCTCCTTTCGCCCGGCCGTGGTGGTGGCTATCGCAAGAAGGCCTTCCGGGTTCCGGCCGCGGAGTGGCTTCGTGGTCCCCTGGCGGCGGTGCTCGAGCGGCAGCTGGCACGCGGCGTCATCTTCGAGGAGGGGTACTTCCAGCGAGGCGTCGCGCGCACTCTCGTGAGCGAGCACGCCGCGGGCACTCACGACCACAGCGACGTACTGTGGCCGCTGCTCTCCCTCGGGGTGTGGGCGGACCGCTTCCATGGGCTCGATGTCGATTAGCTCACGGAGTCCTGACGGCATCCCACGAACGGGCAGCCCAAGACTGCTGATTCTCACGCCCGACTTTCCTCCGGCGCCGGGAGGGATCCAGATCGTCGCCCAGCGGCTCGCGTCGGGCATCGCGGGCTTCGAGACCGAGGTCGTAGCGCCCGACGGCCCCGGCGCGGAGAGCTTCGACGCAGCGAGCGGGGTGCGCGTGCGCCGGGTGCGCGGAGGCGGGCGCCTGCGCGGCGGACGAAATGCACTGCTCAACGCCGCAGCGCTCGGGTACGCGCTGCGTTTTCGTCCCGACGTGGTGCTCAGCACCCACATCGTCGCGAGCCCGGCGGCGCGCCTGATCGGCCGGCGGCTGGGCGCGCGTACCGCGCAGTACTTCCATGCAGAAGAGATCGGCGCCAAGCCGAAGCTCGCGGCATTCGCGGCACGGCATGCGGACCTCTCGATCGCCGTGAGCCGCTACACGGCAGGGCTCGTCGCGGCCACGGGCGCGACGCCGGCACGTCTTTGCGTGATCGCGAACGGAACGGACATGCCGGAGGAGTGGAGCCCCGAGCCGCTCGAGCGCCCGACGGTCCTCACCGTGGCCCGAATCGAGGAGCGCTACAAGGGCCACGACGTGATGGTCCGCGCGATGGCGCTCGTCTTGCGCAGCGTGCCGCAGGCGCAGTGGATCGTGATCGGCGACGGCTCGCTTCGTCCCGGTCTCGAAGAGCTTGCCCGCTCCTACGGGATTGAGCGCTCGGTTCGCTTCCTCGGGGCGATATCCGACGAGCAGCGTAATTCCTGGCTGCGGCGAGCGCAGCTGCTGGCGATGCCGAGCCGGCTGCCGGCAGGCGGCTTCGCCGGCGAGGGCTTTGGGATCGTCTACCTCGAGGCCGGGGCCTATGGCAAGCCCGTGGTGGCGGGCAACGTGGGGGGGGCGCTCGATGCGGTGCTCGACGGCGAGACCGGTCTGCTCGTGGATCCGACTGACACGCTCGCCGTGGCCGGAGCGATCGCGCGGCTGCTGCTCGACCCTGCGCTGACTGCCCGCCTGGGCGCAGGCGGGCACGAGTGGGCGCGAGCGCACGCGTGGCCGGTGGTCGTCAAGCGCGTCGAAGAGCAGCTGCTCGAGCTGGTCAGCCCCGAGCAGGTGGGCGCTCCCCCGGAGCGCTCGGTGGACGTGCCCCGGTGAGGGTTCTGTTCGTGAGCCACACTGCCGAGGTCAGCGGCGCCGAGCGCTCGCTGCTGGAGCTCCTCGGTGCCCTGCCCGAGACCGTGCAGGCGCTGCTGGCTTCGCCCCCGGGCCGTCTGCAGGAGCTCGCTCGGGAGCTTGGCGTCCCGACCGTGCCAATCGCAGGTACCTCGGGGAGCTTGCGAATGCACCCGCTGCACACGACGCGAGCCATAGCCGAGATGAGCATCGCGGCCTGGCAGGTAGGCCGTACCGCGGCGCGCCACCGCGCCGAGATCGTGCACGCCAACTCGATCCGTGCCGGGCTGGTGCTGGCGCCGGCGCGCGTGAGCGGGGCCGCGAAGGTGGTCCACGTTCGCGACTGCCTGCCGCCGGGGGTCGTGAGTACGGCGACGCTGCGACTGATCGGGGCGACGGCGGGAACGGTCGTGGCCAACTCGAGCTACACGGCTGAGTCGGTGAGATCGCGGGCCCACGACGCCCACATCGAGGTCGTCCACAACCCGGTGGATCTCACACGCTTCGATCCGGCGAGGACAGATCGTGCCCGCGTGAGAGCAGAGCTTGCGCACGCGGGAGCCACGCAGCTGCTGCTCGGCGTGGTGGCTCAGCTGAGCCCCTGGAAGGGGCAGGACACGGCGATCAGAGCGCTGCAGCTGCTGCGTGCGCAAGGACTGGACGCTCACCTGCTGCTCGTCGGATCGGCAAAGTTCGTGGCACGATCGACGCGCTTCGACAACGAGGACTACGTCACCCGGCTCCGCGGGCTGATCGCGGACGCCGGCCTCGAGGAAGACGTGTCGTGGCTCGGCGAGCGCGAGGACATCCCGGAGCTCATACGGGCGCTGGACGTGCTTCTGCTGCCCTCCTGGGAGGAGCCGTTCGGGCGTGCGGTGATCGAGGCGATGGCGCTGGGGGTGCCGGTGGTAGCGACGAACGTCGGCGGCACCCGAGAGATCATCGAGGACGGCCGCGAGGGCTATCTCGTCCCGCCACATGAGCCGGGCGCGTGGGCGAGAGCCATTCGCCGCGTTGTGCAGAGCGAGGACGGGGGGCGGGGGATGGGTCGCGCCGGGCGGCTCAGAGTGGAGCAGGCATTCACCAGCGCTGATCATGTCGCGGCGATGATCAGGATCTACGAGCGCGCGATCGCGCTCACCAAGAGGCGCCGCGCCCTCTAGGACGCAGCCGTTCGGTAGAGACAGCTGCCCTCGATCCGGCTTCCCTCGGCCGTCACTTGAGCGTGTCGTATCCCCATAGCTTGACGAGATCCCGACCCAGGGCCTCGCTCAGCGCGTGGACCTCATCCTTGTAGCGCCGACGTAACTCGAGCATCAGCGCCCGATCGCGCGCTTGCGGTTGACTCCATTGAAGGCGACGCTGCATGGCCATGGCCTCGCGGCGCAGACGTCGAGGGGTGATCGCCTTGATGCTCGGCTTGAGCAGGCGTGCCGCCGGTCCGCGTCCCATGTAAAGCGAGCGCATCGCCCCGTAAAGGCGAGGGGAGCGAACGCGTACCGTCGGGTTGGCCTCCACGAGCTCGACCGGCGTGCTCTCGTCGACCTCGAGAAAACGCTGCACCTGCCGGAGTGTCCTGGCATTGTCCGCCCGAAAGTCGTCGTAGATGAGAACTAGCATCTGCTCGGGCGGGAATGTGGCCTGAAAGCGGCCCAGTTGCTGGACATATCGCACGTGCTCGGAGTACATGAGACCCTGCGGAATCGGCTCGTTTTGGGCCTCGGCCTCTCGACGTCTGCCCTCCTCGAGGGCGAGCGCCTTGCCGAGGTCCTTCTCCGTCTCGACGTGCGCCTGCAGCAGCTGCAGGTGCAGTGATCGCACAAAGCTCGCGGGCTCGCGCAGGATCGCGACTATGCGAGCGTCCGGTCGCAGCGCGCCGATCCGCTCGGCGGCGTGGAGCGATCTGAGGTAAGACGGCGATGCCTCCCCGGCGCGCTGGCCCGGCTTGGCCGCCGCGAACAGCGAGAGATACTGCTCCAGTGTGCTCGGAAGCCTCGCCGAGGAACGAGAGTGCGGGTGCAGCTCTTGCGCAAAGAACCGCGTCTCCTTGATCTCGCTCATGTAGATCTGCGGGTGGCGTTTCAACATCTCATAGAGCGCCGTCGTGCCGCTCTTTGCATGTCCGACGATGAAGAAGTCAGGAAGCCGAGTCGACCTCGGCCGTAACGGTTCAGCTGAGCTGTCAGCGGATGCGTCCACGGCCGCCGAGTGTAACTGTGACGGCCCTCGTCCGCCGGTAACGTTGGTTACGCGTACGCCCTCAGGCCTGGTGTTGACAAGCCTTCCCGGAGCCGCGTAAGGTTGTATCGGGAAAACGCAGATCCGAAGTTCAAGCAAACCTCCCGCCCTAGCACGGATGCCCAACACATACCACTTATCCCACCTGCGCGCTCTCGAGTCCGAGGCGATTCAAGTCATGCGCGAGGTGGCCGCAGAGTTCGAGCGTCCGGTCCTGCTGTTCAGCGGCGGCAAGGACTCGATCGTGTTGCTGCGACTCGCCGAGAAGGCGTTCCGCCCCGGTCCCTTTCCATTCCCGGTGATGCATGTGGACACGGGGCACAACTTCCCGGAGGCGATCGAGTTCCGCGACCGCCGCGTCAGCGAGATCGGGGAGCGGCTGATCGTCGCCTCGGTCGAGGACTCGATCGATCAGGGACGCGTGATCGAGGACACCGGCCCGCGCGCGTCGCGCAACGGTCTCCAGACGGTGACCCTCTTGGACGCGATTCGCGAGCACGGGTTCGATGCCGCCTTCGGCGGAGCCAGGCGCGACGAGGAGCGGGCGCGGGCGAAGGAGCGGATTCTGTCCTTCCGCGACGAGTTCGGGCAGTGGGAGCCCCAACGACAGAGACCGGAGGTCTGGGCGCTCTACAACGCGCGCATCCGCAAGGGCGAGCACGCACGAGTCTTCCCAATCTCCAACTGGACCGAGCTCGACGTGTGGCAGTACATCGCCGAGGAGGCGCTGGAGGTGCCGTCGATCTACTTCGCCCACGACCGCGAGGTCTTCGAGCGCGACGGCATGCTGTACGCGGTGAGTCCGTTCATGGAGATGATCGATGGTGAGCGCGCGTTCTCGGCGAAAGTCCGATATCGGACGGTTGGGGACATGAGCTGCACGGGTGCCGTTGAGTCCTCTGCGTCGACGCTTGAGGCGGTGGTGGCCGAGATCGCCGCAACCGCGGTGACCGAGCGAGGACAGACGCGAGCCGATGATCGGGTTAGCGAGGCGGCGATGGAGGATCGCAAGCGCCAGGGGTACTTCTAATGAAGATTCCGAGCTCAGAGGACGTCACGAGCAACGGCAACGTCCGGGCGCCCGCGTCGGACGTTGCTGCGCGGTCCTCGGACGCCGACTCCTCTCGGGAGGTGTTCCGGCGGCTGAGCGAGCGCCCAGCCGAGCTGTTGCGCTTCGCGACCGCGGGTTCGGTCGACGATGGCAAGAGCACGCTGATCGGCCGCCTCCTGTACGACTCCAAGCAGGTTCTCACCGATCAGCTCGAGCATGTCGAGCAGACAAGCAAGCGGATGGGGCACGACTTCCTGGACCTGTCGCTCCTGACCGACGGGTTGCGCGCGGAGCGCGAGCAGGGGATCACGATCGATGTCGCATACCGCTACTTCGCGACGGCGCAGCGCAGGTTCATCATCGCGGACACGCCGGGCCACGAGCAGTACACGCGCAACATGGTCACCGGCGCGTCGACGGCCGACCTGGCGATCGTCCTGGTGGACGCGCGCAAGGGAGTGCTCGCGCAATCCAAGCGCCACGCGTTCATCAGCTCGCTGCTGGCGATCCCGCACGTCGTCGTATGCGTGAACAAGATGGACCTCGTTGACTACGACGAGTCGGTGTTCGACGCGATCGTCGACGATTTTGATCGCTTCGCGGCGCGGCTGGAGATGTCAGACGTGACGTTCGTCCCTATCTCGGCGCTGCTCGGCGACAACGTGGTGGAGCGATCGACGGCGATGCCGTGGTATCAGGGGCCGCCGCTGCTCTACCACCTCGAGCACGTGCACATCGCCTCCGACCGCAACCTGATCGACGTCCGCTTCCCCGTGCAGTGGGTGATCCGCCCGCCGTCCTCGAGTGTCGCCGACTACCGGGCCTTCGCCGGCCAGGTCGCCGGCGGCGTCATGCGCCCCGGAGACGAGGTCGTCGTGTTGCCAGGGGGGCATCGCAGCACGATAAGCGCGATCGACACGTTTGACGGGCCCGTCGAGGAGGCCTTTCCGCCGATGTCCGTGGCGTTGCGACTCGAGGACGACATCGATGTCGGCCGGGGCAGCACGATCGTGCGCACACGTAACCAGCCGACCGTCTCGAGCAGCTTCGAGGCCCTTCTGTGCTGGATGTCCGAGCGCCCGCTCGATCCGCGCCGGCGATACCAGGTCAAGCACACAACTCGCACGGCACTCGTCGGCGGACTGGACGTTCGCTACCGGATAGACGTAGAGAGCCTCCACCGCGACGCGAGCGCGACCGTCCTGGAGCTGAACGATCTGGGACGCGTGCGCATGGATCTGAGCGGACCACTCGTCTTCGACTCCTACCGCCGTAACCGCACGACGGGCAGCCTGATCGTGATCGACGAGGCAACCAACGAAACGGTCGCCGCGGGAGTGATATTGGACACCGAGGTCGAGGATCTCCCCAGCGAGGCGAAGAGCGAGCGCAGCCCGAACGTCCGCTGGCAGGGCACGCGGATGACGCGCGAGCGACGCTGGAGCTCGCTCGGGCATCCTGGCGCGACGCTGTGGTTCACCGGCCTGCCCGGCGCCGGTAAGTCCACTATCGCGGCAGCCGTCGAGGAGCGGCTCATCGCGGCGCGCCAGCCGGCATTTCTGCTCGATGGGGACAACCTCCGCCACGGCTTGAACGGCGATCTCGGCTTCGACGAGCCGGCGCGACGCGAGAACGTTCGGCGCACTGCCCACGTCGCGAGGCTGTTGGCCGAGTCCGGGACGATCGCACTGGTGAGCCTGGTCAGCCCCTACAGGGCCGACCGCGAGTTTGCGGCGGGGCTGCACACGGCCGACGAGCTCGAATTCGTCGAGGTGTTCGTCGACGTGTCCTTGGAGTTGTGCGAGGAGCGCGACCCCAAGGGCCTCTATGCGAGAGCTCGCGCCGGGGAGCTCACCGGGCTCACCGGGGTCGGGGCGCCGTACGAGGCGCCCGTTGACCCGGACCTGGTGCTCGGGGCACCCGAGGAAACGGTCGAGCGCGGAGTCGAGCGCGTGCTCGAGCTGCTTGCCGGACTCGGGATCCTGTCTGCAGGAAGCTGATCTCGGCCCAGCTGAGCGCTCGGGGCGGCAGGTCAGCTCGGCGAGGTCAGCTCAGCGAGGCCTAGCGTTTCTTGTGCGGGGCGGCGTGCAGTGCGATGCTGGAACTCGCGCCTGAGACGAGCGCGCCGGAGGGGAGCACAACGTAGGCGCGGTAGCGGCCGCCGTTATGCACGGTGAGCACGCTGCTGAAGCGCGAGAAGGTCTTGGTCGCGCGCTTGAGCACAGTGCTCCCCTGCGTCGCAAATCGCACTTCCTTTTCGGACTTGCCGGTGGGCCGGATCGCCTTTTCGAGCTGGAACAGGACTCGCGCCCCAATCCGGGACGGCGTGACCGTCCCGTACAGGCGGACCAGGCCCCTGTGCGCGGCGGTCCGCACTCTGAGCTTGACCTTGACGGCGACGCGAGCGGTGAAGATCGGCCCGAGGAGAGGACGTGCGTCGCGTGTGACTGCTCGGAACTGGGTGCTCTGTGTCATGTTCGCGACCTGAAAGACGAACCCGCCGCCCGCGTTCGTAGGCAGGCTCGAAACGAGGTCCACGAAGGGGGTGAGGAACGGATAAGGGCTGGACTGCACGGCGATCGGACGAAGCGCGCCGCCAGGGCCGGACAGCGTTCCGCGCAGCAGGAACGTGCCGCCGTAGGAAGTGGGGGGATCTTTCGTGGAGTTCGCAACAGCGAATTTGAGGCGATTCTTGCTCTTGTCGCCGCCGAAGACGCGGTCGTGTCCGGGCGTGGTGCCGGCGCTGTTGGTGGCAACGATCCGGTAGTGGCTGCCGATCGACAGCCTGGCCACCGTCTGGCCGACCTTCACGCTCAGGGTGCCCTTGCCGACCGGCGCGGCAAGCGTCTGGGCCCCGTAGGCGATCGTCGGTCCGTACTGGAAGAAATAGCTGGTTTCGAGTCCCTGGGGGTCGACCGTTCCCTGCAGCGTGCCGGAGGTGCCGCGGATGTGTGTCACGGCACCGGTTGAGGCGTGTGGACGGAGGTCGGTCGGTGCCGCCCCAGACGAAGTCGGCTGAGCGAGACCGGGGGCCAGGGCGACGCTCATCAGGGCGAGGCCCGAGACGATTCTCCTTGCGGCTGTCGATGCGCTCATGTCCGATCCTTATCTTAAGCGGTTGCGGTCGCGCGCTGACAGGACGCCAGTCGCGCGATCGACTCCTTCAACACCTCTGGACTCCAAAGGGTGCGCTGGGGCTCGAAAAGGTGCGCCTGTCAACGAATCTTAGTGCGACTCGGCGGGCGCGGCCGCCGTCCCAACGGATGGGTCCCGGCTCGGCGTCTCCTCCCGACGGATCCGATCGCGGTCTCTCTGTTCACCGAATCGTCACCCCTCCAGAGCGAAGTCGCAAGACCATTGATTCCGAAGCCGAGGCCTCGGGGAGTTCCATGCCCGTCGCCGGGCGGTCCTGCAGAGGTCCTTGAGAGCCAGAAGCCAACGTGTCGAGCGAATCGATCTCCAGCCCATTCGCGGCCAGCCCGCCCGCAGCGGGGCCCTGCGCGGGCTGTGGGGCGCCCCTGGCGCCGGATCAGCGCTACTGCCTGCAGTGCGGCGCGCGTCGCACGCCGATGAGCAGCGTACTGCTCGGTGGGCCTGCGCCGACCCTCGAGACGAGCATGTTCGACCCCGGAACACCCGCGCCGCCGCTTGGCCCGGCGCCACCTGACGGACGCGAGCGCGGAAACGCCGTGACGGTAATCGCGTGCGTCGGCGTGCTGCTGCTCGCGATGGGCGTAGGCGTGCTGATCGGGCGCTCTGGCGGAGGGGGCAGGCAGACTGCCGCAGTCGCACCACAGGTCATCAACGTCCCTGCCGCTGGTGCCGCGGCGACGGGGGCCGCGGCGACTGAATCCGCCGCTTTCTCGGACGACTGGCCGGCGGGCACGAACGGATACACGGTTCAGTTGCAGAAGCTGCCACTGGCGGTAACGCAAACGAGCGCCATCGTGGCGGCAAAGGGTGCCGCTAGCGCCAAGGGGGCAAAGGGAGTGGGGGCGCTGAAGTCCGATGACTTCGGCAGCCTCACGGCGGGGAGTTACGTCGTCTACTCCGGTGTCTACGCGAAGAAGCCGCAGGCAGACAGCGCGCTCAAGGGCCTGAGGAAGCGCTTCCCCGGCGCCAAAGTGATCACGGTCTCGACGGGTGCAGCGGCCGCCGGCTCGGCACACGCCAAGAGTACGCAGCCGGGCGTCAGCGCGAAAGCGCCACCCGCGCAGAAAGCCGTCGAAAAAATCGCCAAACAGCCAAACGGCAAGAACTACGAGCAGGAATCCAAGAACCTCCCCAACCAAGTTGTGACGCCGTGACATGAGCACGCTCGGGGACGCGATCGCCAGAAGGAAGCGCCGCACGGCGCCGGAGCCACCCGCACCGACGCGTGCGTCGCGTGAGCAGCAGCTCGCCCTCTCCGTCGCCATCGGCGACGAGCGCAGCGATCTGCGCCGGCGACGCGACGACCTGGCCGAGCAGGTGACCGAGCTTCACTGGGACCTCGGCGGGCTGGCTTATGAGATGGCGATCCGCGACCACTTTCGTCTCGACGTGCTCGTGCGGCGTGCGGCGATATTGCAGGAGCGAGACGCAGAGCTGGCTGAGGTCGAGCGGCTGTTGCGGCTGGAGGAGAGCGCGAGCGCCGGCAGCTGTCCTGCCTGCCACGCCCCGCACAGCCGCGGCGCGGTGTTCTGCTGGCAGTGCGGGGCGACGCTCCTGCAGAGCGCTCCGAGCACGGCGATGCCTTCGCTCGGGATGCCCGCGCGTGAGCCGGCTGGAATGACGAGCACTGCCGTGATGGACGCGCTGCTCGCGCCGGACGGCGACGCCGTCTCGAGGTCGCGAGCGTCCGCGGTGCGCGCGCCGGGCTTCGATCCCGCGCCAGAGGAGCAGAGCGGGCGTTGAGCTCCGGCGGCGAGGCTGGCGAAATCTGCGCCGCCTGCGGCGCCCACCTCGCTCGGGAGCAGCGCTACTGTCTCGCCTGCGGCGAGCGTGTCGGCGCGCGCAGCGGGAAGCTCGACGAGCTCTTGTGCCGCGCCCGTGGCACCGCGGCGACGCCGGCGCCGATCCCGGCCGCAGGCGAGCGCGGGGAAGAAGAGCAGAGCCACGTGCGAGCCGGCGCCGGGCTCTCACCGGCGGCGCTGATCGCGGGCCTATCCGCATTCAGGTTGCCCTCGGCGCGGATCTCAGCCCTGCTCGTGCTCGCGTTCGTGGGCTTCGGGGTGGTGCTCGGCAACGTGGCACGCAACCGCCCTGACTACGCCCTGGCCGCCTCCTCACAACCGCGCGTGAAGCTGCTGCTGCCGGCAGCGAGCGCGGGTACGAGCTCCACCGCTGAAGCAGCGCCCGCGAGCGAACCTCCGCCCGCGGTTGCGCAGGCAACGCCTGAAGCGCCGCTTCCGGAAGAAGCGCCCAGCGCGCCGGCGGCTAGCACTCCGTCGCCGCCGAGCTCCGCCGGCAAGGCGCCGACGGGCTCCAACGGCGCAAAGACCACCGCGCCCGCGCCGGCGAAGCTCCCGGCGATCAAGCACGTGTTCCTTGTCGTACTCTCAGATCAGCCTTACGCCGGCGTGTTCGGCCCGGAATCGGAGGCGCCTTACCTGGCGCGCACGCTCGAGCGCCGTGGCGAGCTGCTCGTGCGCTACTACGCCGTCGCGCACGCTGGACTGGCGGACGGGATCGCGCTGCTCAGCGGCCAGGGCCCGACGCCGGCGACGGCAGCCGACTGCCCTCTCTACGGCGATGTCGCGCCGGCCACGGCGGCGAGCGAAGGGCAGGTCCTCGGCGATGGCTGCGTGTATCCGAGCACGACGCAGACGTTGCCTGGCCAGCTCGCCGCCAAGCACCTGAAGTCGCGCGCATACGTCCAGGGAATCGACGAAGCGGGCAGCTCAGCGCCCGCATGCGTGCATCCGGCGCTGGGTGTGCCGGACCCGGCCTCCGCGCAGCCGCCCAGCGCTCCATACGCGGGCTTTCGCAATTCGTTCGTCTACTTCCACTCGCTCACCGACTCACCGGCGTGCGCCAGCACCGACGTGGGGCTGGGCGCTCTGGCAGGCGACTTGTCGAGGCCCGCGAGCACGCCCAGCTTTTCCTACATCGTCCCCGACCGATGCCACGACGGCAGTGCCGGTCCGTGCCCCGGCGGGGCGCCGGGTGGACTGCCCGCAACAGACGGCTTCCTGCGCCAAGTCGTCCCCGGAATCCTCGCCTCGAAGGCATACAAGCAGGGGGGGCTGCTGCTGATCACGACCGACCAGGCGCCGACGGCCGGCGAATTCGCCGACTCGAGCTCATGCTGCGGGCAGCCGCGCTTCCCCAACCTGCCGGCTCCGAGCGGCGCCGCTGCGGGCCTGCCGGCGGAAGGCGGTGGCCAAGTGGGCGCGCTGATGCTCTCCCCCTACGTGAAAGGCCATGCGATCAGCCAGGAACCGTACAACCACTACTCGCTGCTGCGCACGATCGAGGACCTGTTCGGTCTCGAGCACCTCGGCTACGCGGCCGGCCCGCACGTCACGTCGCTCGAACCGTCGCTGTTCCAGCCCAAGTCGGCTCGCTAGCGGCTTCGAGCGCTGGCCCGTGGCTCTCGGGTACTAAACGTGCGCGGCGAGCATCTGGTCGTAGGTGATCGCTTCGCGGCGGCGACCGGCACGCCCGAGCACCCACTCGAGCGCGAGCATGTGGCGGGGGTGCTGTAGGTCCGCCGGGTGCAGGTCCAGCCGCAGCGTGCTGCGGCTGAGGCACCCACCGGCGCGGATCGCGGCCGGCGAGAGCGCGCGCTGGAGCGGCGTGCCGCTGCCCATGCCCCAGGCGGGGGCGCGCAGCCATTCGCTGCTCAGATGCTCGGCATGAGGGGGCCGGTGCAGCCCGAGCAGGCCGGCCCACCAGCGGAAGCGCCGCGGCAGCAACTCGCGCAGCGCGGGCGTGTAGGCGTAGGCAGGAGCGACGAAGCCGTCCGGCTCGATGCCGGCGAGCTTGAGCAGGCGCCAGCCTGCGTTCACAGCCTGGCGGGTCTCACTCGCGTCGAGCCCGACGAACTCGCCGGCGCGGTGCCTCGGCGCGCGCAGCAGCGTCTGGCGGGAGATGCCGCGGCGACCTGCGCGCGTGTGCTGAAAGCCGTGCTGGGCGATCGAGTCGCCGGCGTCGCGGCGCTCGGCCAGCCAGGCGGCCATCTCAGGCGAGCGCTCGCCGAGCGGATGCAGGTCACGCGCGGGGATCACGAGCAGCGTCACGCGGTCGACGCCGTGATCGTGCAGCCAGTCGCGGATCAGCGCACAGCGCTCGAACGTTGCCGGCTCGATGTCGTGCAGCGCGACCGCGATCGTGCGCCGGCCCGACGAGCTATCGCTTCTCTGACGATCCACAGCACACAGATTCCCCCGCAAACCACCCCCTTCTGTGACCAGGCGGCAACCAGCGTGTGAACGTCTCGTGAATCGGTGAGCGGCTCGAGCTCTCCCGCAGCGCGGCATCGTCAGACGGCCCGAGCCCCTAAGCTTGCGCGGCGTGCACGACCCGATCTCCTACTTCCAGGCGGTCATCCTCGGCTTGACGCAGGGGATAGCCGAGCCGTTTCCGATCTCGAGCCTCGGCCACGGCGTCGTGCTGCCGCGCCTGTTCGGATGGCACATCCACCAGAACGACAAGTTCTTCCTGACCTTCCTGATCGCCACGCACCTGGCGACGGCGATCGTGCTGCTGCTGTTCTTCCTCAAGGACTGGGTCCGGATCGTCAAGGGCCTGGGGCGCTCGCTGCAGCAGCGCGAGATTCGCGAGGACGACATCGACGCGCGTCTCGGCTGGCGCCTGGTGGCAGCGACGATTCCGGTGGGGGTCATCGGGCTGCTGCTGCAGGACCCGCTGCGCGCGCTGTTCGCCTCGCCGCAGACCGCGGCCGCATTCCTGATCGTCAACGGCGTTGCGCTGCTGGCGTTCGAGCGCTTGCGACGCCGCCCCCCGCGCCCGGGTGACTATGAAGGCGACGTCGACGGGCGTCTGGCCAAGCTCACGTGGCGCCAGGCGATCGCGGTCGGGACCTCGCAGGCGGCGGCTTTGATCCCCGGCATCTCGCGGTCCGGCTTCACGATGGGGGGTGGCCTGCTCGCAGGTCTCTCCAACGAGGATGCCGCGCGCTTCGGCTTCCTGCTCGCGACCCCGGTGATCTTCGCCGCCGCCGCCCTGAAGTTGCCCGAACTGTTCGGCTCGGCCGGCGACGGCGTGCGCGGCCCGGCGCTCGTGGCAGGGCTGTGCGCCGCGGTGAGCACTTTCTTCGCCGTCAAGTTCCTGCTGCGCTTCTTCGAGACGAACCGCCTGACGCCGTTCGGCATCTATTGCGTCGGGTTTGGCGTGATCTGCACGCTCGTGTTCGCGCTGGGCGGCTGAGCGGCCGCGCACCCGTCTGCGGCGCTCAGGCGCCGGCGGTCTGCGTCTTCGGCCCGCTCTGAAACCAGGCAAACGCGAAGCACGCCAGCGCGACTACCAGGGCGGCGATGCCGTGCTTGGTGTGGTGGTGGGCTGCCTCGGAGCTGCCGGCCGAGACGTGGCCGGGGAAGAACGAGGGCAGCCCGTGTGCGGTGTCGACGAAGTAGATGATTGCGACCACGACGAACAAAACGCCGAGAACCGCGATGGGAACGACGAGCTTGCGCAGATCGGAGGTCATCGCCGCAAGACTGTAGAGCACAATTGCGCCCACGTCGACGCTTGGGCGCTCGCAACCGCCATCATTGGGGTGCCGTGCCGGCTCCGAGAACTCCCCCGAAGATGTTCGAGACACGCAGCCAGGCCTGGCGCGAGGTCGGCCTGCTGCGCCAGATCAGCCCGCGCGTGGTCAAGCGGGCGCGCCTGGAGGCGCTCGTGCTGGTGCCGCTGTTCGTCGGTGTCGTGATCTTCTACGACAACCGCGTCCGCCTGCTCGGCGCGGCCGGTCGCCACGGCCGTGCTGCGAAAGAGCTCGAACCGGCGATCGAAACGCCGGTGACGGTGGTCACGGTGATTGCGCTGGTGATCCTCGGCTGGGCGATCGCGCGAGACATCGGGCGCAGCCTCGGGCCGCCGCTGTTCCGCCGCCTGGACCCGGCGACGGCTGGTACCACCGGGTTCCTGATCCGGCTGCTCACGGTCGTGCTGGCGCTGCTGGTGGCGCTGCGCGTGGCCGGCATCGAACCGCGCACGCTCGCCCTCGGGGGCGCCTTCACCGCGGTCATCTTCGGTCTCGCCGCGCAGCAGACGCTCGGCAACGTGATCGCGGGCACGGTGCTGCTGAGCGCGCGGCCGTTTCGCGTCGGCGACCGCGTGCGCTTGCAGGGGGGCCCGCTCGCGGGCCAGCTCGAGGGGACGGTCAGCTCGCTCGGACTGCTCTACACGATCTTCGCCAAAGGCGAGGACTCGATCATGGTGCCGAACAGCGTCGTGCTCAACAGCGCGGTGATACCGCTACGCGAGCCCGAGGCGGTCAACTTGCGAGCGCGCTTGCGCGCTGGGATGACGCCGAGCGACATGCAGGAGCTGCTCGAGAAGCAGCTCGACACGCCGCTGCGCGAGCCGCCGCGGATCACGCTCGAGGAGCTGGACGGCGAGGAGGTCGTCGTCCGGATCTCGGCGACGCCACGCGCGAGCGCCGAAGGGCGTCAGCTGGCGAGCGAACTGCTGGGCATCGTCTCGCGCGAGACGCGCTCCGGGGCCGAGGCGCGCACGCCGTAGCGCAGGAACAGATGCGAGCCGCTCTCCTGCGCGCTCAGCAGCTCCAGCTCGACCGGCTTCTTGAACTCCGCGCCGGCGAGGATTCGCAGCGCCTCGCCGGTGCCGTCCTCGCCGCCGGCGAGCTTGGGGGAGAGCGACAGAAACAGCTCGTCGACTAGGCCGGCGAGCAGCAGCTCGGTGTTGAGGTGCGGCCCGCCCTCGCACAGCAGCGTGCGCACCCCGAAGCGCTCGCCCAGCTCGGCCACGGCCGCGGGGAGGTCCAGGTGCCCGGCACGCTCGGCGCGGATGTAGTCGACCTGCGCAGCGCTGTCGGCGAGGCTGGCGGACGATGGCGTGAGGATCACGACGCGCGCCTGCGGCTCTTCCAGCAGCGGCGTGTCCGGTGGCAGCGACACGCGCCCGGAGACGATGCACGCGAGCGGCTCCGCGCTGAGCCCGCGCTCCATGCGCTGCCGGCGCGTGGACTCCTCGCGGATGATCCTGCCGTAGCGCTCCACCCGCACCGTACCGGCGCCGGCCATGACGGCGTCGACGCCTGCGCGCAGCGCGTGGAACAGCTCGCGATCGGCAAGGTTGCCGATCGCGCCCGAGCGCCCGCCGATGCTCGCGCGCCCGTCGACTGTGCTGGTCATGTTGAGGATCACGTACGGCCGCCCGCTGTCCCCGCGCGCGCGCTCGGCGAAGTCCAGTGCGCCGACGATCTCCTGCGCGTCGGCGTTTGCACTCGGCGGAAGTAGCCGTCTGAACAGTTGCGCCGCGCTCGCGTCCAGCGGCTGTCCGTGCGCGCCGTGCGCCTGCGGCGAGGAGCTCATCGACCTCACCCTAGTCACCCGATCACAGAGCTTCGCGCCGGCAGCGCCGATCAGCCGGATGGACGAGTCTTATATCGACCGTTCGATCTAAAATAGATTGACAACACAGGCTTGCGGGGACCTGCTACGGTCGTCCTGTCTGGCCGGCACATAGACCGGCGAAAGTAGTGCAAGCGCTCGCAGGTCGAAGCTCTAAGCAGCATCCTCCGCGACAGCACGCACATACCGTGGAGGAGTACCCACATGCCTACTGGCACAGTAAAGTGGTTCAGCGACGACAAGGGGTTTGGTTTCATTACCCCCGACGACGGCGACAAGGACCTGTTCGTTCATCACACCGGAATCAACGGCGAGGGTTATCGCTCGTTGCAGGAGGGCGCAAAGGTCTCCTACGACCCGGAGCAGGGCGACAAGGGGCCGAAGGCCGTCAACGTCCAGGCGATCTAATCGCGGCGGCGATCTAGCCGCAGCCACATAGGTCTAACCTTTTGAGGGCTCGCTTCGGCGGGCCCTCACGCATGTCCAGCGACGCAAGCACATTCCCCCTGCGCGAGACGCAGCTGGAGAACCCGGGAAGCGAGCGCCGCCGCGGCCGGCTGCGCGGTCGCACGAGAGCGCTGGCGGTCGCCGGCGAGCACACTTGGGTGGGGCGCGTCTGCCTGCTGACGATCATCGCCTGCAGCCTGCTGGTCGTGCTGATGGCGGCCAACCGGCCGAGCATCCTCTCGGCCACCACGCACGCGAACTTCTTCCCGCACTGGATGGCCGGCCCGCTCGGCGGCCTGCTGCCAGGATTGACGCGCAACAACACGACGCTCAAGTACATGTTCTCGGGGGCGGTCGTGCTGATGTATTTCAGCTACCTCGTAGGCCTTCGCTACGTGCCGCGCCTGCGCGCGCGCTGGGCGATCGCAACGGTCGTGGCCGTGCACGCGATCTTCGTGCTCGCGCCGCCGCTGGCGCTGACGGACATCTTCAACTACGTCAACTACGGGCGCATGGAGGTAGTGCACCACCTCAACCCGTATACGACGATCCCGATCCTCGAGCCGCACAACGACCCGAGCTATGACCTCAGCAACTGGCATCAGCTGCTGAGCCCGTATGGGCCGCTGTTCACGCTGCTGACGTTTGTGGTAGTGCCGCTCGGGGTCGCCGCCTCGTTCTGGGCGCTCAAGGGCGTGCTCGCGCTCGCGAGCCTCGGGACGCTGTTCCTGGTGTGGAAGTGCGCGCGGCTGCTCGGCCGCGACCCGGTCGCGGCGATCGTGCTCGTCGGGCTGAACCCGATCGTGCTCGTGTGGGGGCTGGGCGGGGATCACAACGACTTCCTCATGGTCTTCTGCATCGTGCTCGGCTTCTACCTGCTGCTGCTCGCGCGCCGCCGGGAGGGCGCTGGCGAGGGCGGGGACCTCGCCGCGCCGCAGGTTGCCGCCGAAGGCTCGACGGCGAAGGCTCGAGCGCTCCCAGCGCTCCCAGCGCTCCCAGCGCGGCTGCGCGGCTGCCTGCTGCCGCTGAGGGCGCTCGAGATCGGCGCGGGCGCGGCGTTCGTGATCGCGACCGCGATCAAGGCCTCCGGTGGCGTGCTGATCCCTGTCGTCCTGGCCGGTCTGCTGCGGGCGCCGCGGCGCCTGACCCAAGTGCTGCTCGGCATGGGGCTCGCGGCGCTCGCCACGGCCACCGCCAGCCTGATCGCGTTCGGGCTGCACATCCCCGACCTGAGCACACAGAGCCGGCTGGTCACGAATGTGAGCGTTCCCAACCTGATCGGGCTCGCGCTCGAGCAGGGGGGAGAGACGGAATCGCTGCACACAGTGCTGAGCGCCGTGCTCGTGATCTCGGTGCTGCTGTGCTGCGTGCAAGCGTGGCGCCGGCGCGGCTCGCTGACCGCGTCGGGCTGGTCGAGCGTCGCGCTGCTGGTGACGCTGAGCTGGGTGCTTCCCTGGTACGTGCTGTGGGTGCTGCCGATGGCCGCGCTGTCGAGCTCGCGCCGGCTGCGACGGGCGGCTCTCGCGCTCGGGGTCTACCTGATCGTCGCGTGGGCGCCGGCGTCCGGCTTGCTCTGGAACGCGATCGGCTTTCACCCGGAGAAGACCTCGCTCGGGCGGCTGCACCAGCGCTACGTCAAGGAGCTCTTGAACTAGCCGCGGGATCTAACTGTCGGGCGGCCGACGCTCGCGCTTGCGTTCGGTGCCTCGGCGCTTGGCCGCCAACCGGCGCTCGCGCGAGGCGGCGGTCGGTTTGGTCGCGCGCCGGCGCTTGGGCACGACGAGCGCCTGGGCGATCCGCTCGGCGAGCTGCGCGAGCGCCAGCTCGCGATTGCGCCGCTGCGAGCGCTCCGCCTGGGCGACAGCAGCGACGCGTGTGCCGGCGCGCGCGAGCAGCCGCGTGCGCTGCGCCTCACTGAGCGTCGCCGAGGCTTCGACGTCGAAGCTCGCTTCCACGCGCGAGGCGGTGACGTTGGCGTGCTGGCCTCCCGGCCCCGAGGAGCGGCTCGCGCGCAGCAGCACCTCCGCCAGCGGGATCGCCAGCTCGTCGTTGACCCGTAGCGTCCGACGTGGAGGCTCGGTCTCGCTCACCGCTTCGCCGGCGCCGTAGGTCCCGGCGCGTTACTCGCCGGAGAGATCGTGGACGGCTTTGACGCGCTGCTCCTCACCCGGGCGAACGCGCCCGTCGCGTCCGATGTAACCATCCTTGCCGCCGGCGACGAGATAAACCGCGTCGCTGTCGCCCGGGTTGCGGATCTTGCGCACGGTCGCGGCGTCGACACGTGCGAGCCCTCCCTCGCCGAGGGTCTGCACGACGCCGCCGCCGAACTCCATCTCGATCGTGCCCTTGTGGACGAAGTACAGCTCCTCCTGCAGGTCGTGGTAGTGGAAGCCTGTCTCGATGCCTGCAGGAAGGACGATCGCGTTGACTCCGAACGCCGTCACGCCGAGGCCCTTGCGCACCTTGCGGAAGCCGGGACCGTCGCCGAGGTCGTCGAGGTTGGCGACGGCAAAGCCATCGCCCTCAGTCACGCCCGGGTACTCCGTCGAACCCTCCATGTCGCCCTCCTGTGTTCGGGTAGTCTCGCTCAGAGCAAGCTAGTGGTCGCCAACGTATCCGTCCGGCGGCGAGAGTGGGCGGTCCTGCTGTGCCCAGCGCATCAGCCCACCCTTCATCGAGTAGGCCTCGAAGCCGGATGCTCGCAGAGCCTGCGCGGCCATCGTCGAGCGCGCGCCAACGCGACAGTAGAAGACAACCGGCCGCTCGCGGTCGATGCTCGCGGCCGACCCGGCGAGCTCGACGAGCGGGATGTGGCGACTGCCGTCGATGTGTCCGGCTTCGCGCTCGCGCGGCTCACGAACGTCGATCACCTGAGGTGCCGGATCCTGCTCAATCCACTCCGCAACTCGCTGCGGATCGACGTCGATCTGCGAACGGGCGTCGGTGCTCATCCTCATCAGCCTAGCGCCGCGCCCTTGGCCTGGAGTCGCTGCGGCTCTCCAGGGGTTCCGGTGCCGGCGACGCCACCCGTGCGACGCGCATGGCCTAGGATCACCTCAAATGCAGGCTGTGAGCGACACCTACACGATCCCCCAGGAGAACCTCGACTTCTGCGCGACCATCGGGCAGATCGCGCGCGAGCAGATAGCGCCGCGCTCGGCTGAGATCGACGAGCGCGCGGAGTACCCGTGGGACGTGCGCAAGCTGCTCGCAGAGCAGGACATCCTCGGACTGCCGTTTCCGATAGAGCACGGCGGCACGGGCACGGGCACGCTGATGCTGAACATGGCTGTCGAGGAGATCGCAAAGGTGGACGCGTCGTGCGCGCTGATTCTGATGGTGCAGGAGCTCGGCACGTTGCCGATCCAGCTGTTCGGCTCAGATGAGCTGAAGGAGCGCTTCCTGCCGAAGTGCGCCACCGGCGAGTGGTCGCCGGCGTTCGCATTGTCGGAGCCGGAAGCCGGCTCGGACCCGGCCGGGATGAAGACGACCGCCGTCAAGGACGGCGAGGAGTGGGTCATCAACGGCACCAAGAACTGGATCTCGAACCTCGGGATCGCGGACTTCTACATCACATTCGCGGTCACCGATCGCGAGACGCGGCGGCTGACGGCGTTCGTCGTCGAGGCAGACCGTCCAGGGTTCAGCGTGGGCAAGCTCGAGCACAAGCTCGGCATCCGCGCGTCGCCGACCGGGCAGCCGATCTTCGAGGACGTGCGGGTTCCGCAGACGAACGTGATCGGCGAGGTCGGCCGCGGCCTGTCGGTCGCGCTCGGCACCCTCGAGCGCACGCGCCTCGGCGCGGCGGCACAGGCGGTGGGGATCGCCCAGGGCGCGACCGACTACGCGGTCGCCTACGCGCGCGAGCGCCGGCAGTTCGGCAAGGCGATCAATGAGTTCCAGGGAATCCAGTTCAAGCTTGCCGACATGGAAACAACGACGGCTGCCGCTCGCGAGCTGCTCTACAAGGCATGCGCGATGGCCGATCAGGGACACCCCCAGAGCGCGAAGTACTCCTCGATGGCCAAGGTCTTCTGCTCGGACACGGCGATGGCGGTGACGATCGAGGCGGTGCAGGTGCTCGGCGGCTACGGTTACGTCAAGGAGTATCCCGTGGAGCGCATGATGCGAGACGCCAAGATCACACAGATCTACGAGGGCACGAACGAGATCCAGCGGCTCGTGATCGGCCGCACGCTCAAATAGGGCTTTCGATGCGCTCGTCGAGGCCGCCTGCGAACGCCTCCGGTCATCTCCGGCGCGTCGGCGTGGCGGCACTGATCGCGCTGTCCCTCGGCCTTGTGACGATCGTCGTCGGCCAGGGCTTCAGCAGCGTCGGCGCGGTGCGCGCACTTGAGGACATCGCGCTCGGCGTGATCGTGGCAGCGGCGCTGATGGGGGTTGCGGCGCTCGTCGCCGTGCGCCTGGCGGGCTGGCGCAATCCGGAGTCCGAGAGCGAGTTCGAAGAGATCGTGCGCAACTCGGAGTCGCTCGCGCGCGAAGGGCTCGCGGCGGATCCGGAGGAAAGCGAGTTCATGGAGCTCGACCCGCTCGACGACGAGGACTTCGAGGAGCTCGTCCGCGACGCCCTGGATGACCTGCCCGACCTGCTGCGAAACGCCCTCTCACACGTGGCCGTGGTGATCTCCGACGGCGGGCGGCGCCAGCGCGCATACGGGCTCTACCAGGGCGACGGCGCCACGCGCGAAGAGACGCACGACCGCATCGTGATCTTCCGCGACACACTGCGCCGCGACTTCGGCCACGACCCGGAGCTGCTGCGCGACCAGGTGACGCGCACGGTGCGCCACGAGCTTGCCCACCACGTTGGGTTCGACGAGCTCGGCGTGAGTCGCTTGGATCTGTAGCGGTCGTCTAGACTCCGCGCGGATGCAACCGCCTGCCGAGAGGCAATTCTCCGCACGCGAGCCCGCTGGCACGGGGGAGGTGCAGTCTCAACCGGGGCTCGACGTATCAGGGGCCGGGGCAATCACAGACTGGAGCTCCTCGGTCGTTCCCGACTTCTTCATCGTCGGACACCAGAAGTGCGGTACGACTGCTCTCTTCATGATGCTCAGCGCCCATCCGCAGATCTTCATGCCACCGGAGGTCAAGGAGCCGTGGTTCTTCGCGCGCGAGCTGCGGTCGCGGTTCGGCGGCCCCGGATCCCGCAGCCGTCCGAACACGCTCGAGGCCTATTTGTCGCTGTTCGCCGACGCGGTGACGGGACAGCGCGTAGGCGAGGCCTCGCCACAGTACATAAGGTCGCAGACCGCCGCGAGCGAGATCGCCAAGATGCGCCCCGACGCTCGCATCATCGTGATCCTGCGCGAGCCGGCCGCCTTTTTGCGCTCTCTGCATCTGCAGCTGCTCACGACGCACATCGAGTCGGAGAAAAGCTTCGCCAAGGCCCTTTCGCTGGAAAGCGCCCGCCGCCGCGGCGAGCGGATCCCAGCCCGTTCGGTGTCGCCGCAGTCGCTGCTCTACTCCGATCACGTTCGCTACGTCGAGCAGCTGCAGCGCCTGCGGGATGCGTTTCCGCCAGAGCAGCTGCTGGTGCTGGTCTATGAGGACTTTCGTCGGGACAACGAGGGAACAGTGCGAGAGGTCCTGCGCTTCCTGGATGTCGACGACACGGTCGCGATTGAGACGATCGAGACCAAGCCGCTGAAGGCGGTGCGCTCGATGCCGTTGCACCGCCTGCGCCGGGCGGTCCGGAAAGCGGGCCTGAACCCCGCCAAAAAGGGCCACCTGACCCGTGCGATCGACGCGGTGGCGCCGCCGCGGCTGCGCAGCGACGATCTCTCGGCGCTTTTCCGCAGGGCGACCTACACCAAGCAGTCGCCGGCCGACGAGCAGCTAATGCTCCAGCTGCGCCGTCGCTTCAAGGGGGAGGTCGTCGCGATCAGCGAGTACCTCGATCGCGACCTTGTGGCGCTGTGGGGCTATGACACGCTCGACTGAGGCTCGGCCGACCGGCGCCGGCCCCTCTCCGGCACGGCGGGCGCCGACCTCGCCGCTGTAGGCTTTCCAAACAGCTACCGAGGAGAAGAGCACCAGATGCCCGAAGCAGTGATCGTCGACGCAATTCGCACGCCCATCGGCCGAGCCGGAAAGGGCTCGCTGAAGTCGGTGCGCGCCGACGACCTCGCCGCGATCCCGCTGCGCGCGCTGATCGAGCGCAACCCGGAGCTCGACCCGAGCACGATCGTGGACATCATGATGGGCTGCGGCTTCTGCGAGGGCGAGCAGGGCAACAACGTCGGCCGCGTCGCAGGCCTGCTGTCGGGGATCGACCACCACGTCCCGGCCACGACGGTCAACCGCTTCTGCGCTTCTTCATTGCAGACCGCGCGGATGGCTTTCCACGCGATCAAGACGGGCGAGGGCGACACCTACATCGCCGCCGGCGTCGAGGCCGTCTCGCGGGCGAAAGCGGGCGCGGACTTCGAGTTCAACCACGCGGTGGACGGCTCCGAGGGCGCGGCCTACGACGTCTACATCCCAATGGGCATGACTGCGGAGAACGTCGCCGAGCGCTGCAACGTCAGCCGCGAGTCCCAGGACGAATGGGCGGTCATCTCGCAGGGGCGCGCCGTCGAGGCGGTCGCCAACGGGCACTTCGAAAAGGAGATCGTCCCGGTGACGGTTCCTGCGCACAAGGAGGTCGACAAGGAGGGCAACGAGATAGACGTTCCGGAGACGGTCGCGAGCACGGACGACGGGCCGCGCGCGGGGACGACGATGGAGAAGCTCTCGGCCCTGCAGCCGGTGTTCAAAGAGGGCGGCACGGTCACGGCCGGCAACGCCTGTCCGCTCAACGACGGCGCCGCGGCGCTGCTGATCATGTCGGCCGACCGCGCGAAGGAGCTCGGCATGAAGCCGCGCGCGCGGATCGTCGCCTCATCGGTTGCCGGCCTGCGCCCTGAGATCATGGGCCTCGGGCCGATCCCGGCGATCCAGAAACTGCTCGAGGCGAGCGGTATGACGATGAGCGACATCGACGTGGTCGAGATCAACGAGGCGTTTGCAGCGCAGATCGTGCCGTGCAAGGAGGACCTCGGGATCGACGACGACAAGCTCAACCCGTTCGGCGGCGCGATCGCCCTCGGGCACCCGTTCGGGATGACCGGCGCGCGCATCATGACGACGCTGCTGAACGATCTCGAGACGCTCGACAAGACCTTCGGGATCGAGTCGATGTGCGCCGCCGGCGGCATGGGCCAGGCGATGCTCGTCGAACGGCTGAACTGAGGAGCGCAGCTAGCGCGGCGGCATGCGCAGCGCGCCGTCGAGCCTGATCGTCTCGCCGTTGAGCATGGGGTTCTCGACGACCTGGCACGCGAGCTGCGCGTATTCGGCGGGCCGTCCGAGGCGCGGGGGGAAGGGGATGCCGGCGCCGAGCTTCTCGCGTGCCTCCTCGGGCAGCGCGGCGAGCAGCGGCGTGTCGAACAGGCCTGGGGCGATCGTGTTGACGCGGATGCCGTACTGCGCGAGGTCGCGTGCGGTCGGCAGCGTCATCGCCACGACGCCGCCCTTGGACGCGGCGTAGGCGACCTGGCCGACCTGGCCGTCGTAGGCAGCGATCGACGCGGTGTTGACGCACACCCCGCGTTCCCCATCGTCGAGCGGCTCGTTGGCGATCATCGCGGCGGCGGCGAAGCGCAGGACGTTGAAGGTGCCGATCAGATTGATCGAGATGATCGTCTCGAACGGCAGCAGCGGGTGCGGACCCTTGGACCCGGCGACCTTCTGCGCCCAGCCGGTCCCGGCGCAGCAGACGGCGATGCGCAGCCCGCCCTCGCGCTCGGCTGCCTTCTGCGCGGCGGCCTGCACCTGCTCCTCCTCGCGCACGTCACAGGAGACGAGCTCGAGCTCGAGCTCCGAGCACAGCGCCTCGCCCTTCTCGGCGTTGACGTCGGCGACGGTGACGACTGCGCCGCGCGCGTGCAGCGCGCGGACGGTGGCCTCGCCGAGCCCGGACGCGCCGCCGACTACGAGCGCCGCGCTGCCATCGATCTGCATGGCCAAACCTTATCCGGCCGCGTCCGCGCGGGCCGGCCGGCTCGCGCGCGAGAGGGTCAGCGCGAACAGCTCCTCCGGGTCGGTCAGCCAGCGCACGAGCTCGAGGCCTGCAGCTGCGAGATCGCCTTCGATCCGCTGCGCAGTGAACTTGGCGCTGATCTCGGTGCGCATCTCCTCACCGGCGTGGAAGTGCACGGGCAGGTCGAGGTCGCGCACGAGAGTGGTGTGCTCGTGGCGCGCGCGCAGGCGCATCTCGATCCACTCGTGCTCGGCGTCGAACAGCGCAACGTGGTCGAAGTTCTCCGGCTGGAAGTCGGCTCCGAGCTCGCGGTTGAGCACCTCCAGCACGTTGAGGTTGAATTCTGCGGTGACGCCCTCGGAGTCGTCGTAGGCGGCCTCGAGCACATCCGGGTTCTTGACGAGGTCGGTGCCCATCAGCAGGTAGTCCGCCGGTCCGAGCAGGCGCGAGACCTCGCGTAGCACGCGGCGGCGGCTGCCGGGCGGGAAGTTGCCGATCGTGCCGCCGAGGAAGGCGACGATGCGCGGCCCGACGGCGTCCGGAACCTCACCGAGATGGCGCTCGAAGTCGCCGATGATGCCGTGCACGCGCAGGCCGGGGTACTCCTCGGTGAGCTGCTCGGCGCACTCGCGCACCATGCTCTCTGTCACGTCGACGGGGACATAGCGCCGAAGCGTGCCGGCCTCGTACAGTGCGTCGAGCAGCACGCGCGTCTTGCTCGCCGTGCCCGAGCCGAGCTCGACGAGCTCGGCGGCGCCGGCCAGCTCGGCCAGCTCGCCGGCGTGGCGCTCGAGGATCGCGCGCTCGGCACGCGTCGGGTAGTACTCGGGCAGCTCGCAGATGCGGTCGAACAGCTCGGCCCCGCGCGCATCGTAGAAGTGCTTCGGCGGCAGTTCCTTGAAGGGCCGCGTGAGGCCGTCGAGCACGTCGTCGGCGAGCGAGCGCTCATCCCCGTCGCCCAGATGGGAGTCGATGCGGATAGCCGTCTCGAGGACAGGCTCCGGTGGGGTGAGCGGCTCCATCACGGTTCCCGAGGAGCCGAACGCTAGCGGAACTCGCGGCTCGCCGAGGAGCCTAGCGCTTCGCGGCTCGCGCTCCGCCGCGCCCTGCTGCGAACGCTTGTGCCGGGGCTCTCAGCTCGCGTCGCGCGCGAGGCGCACGCCGGCGAAGATCTGCCGGCGCTGTGGCAGGTCCCAGTTGCGGAAATACGGGTTTGCCACGCGGGCGTCGGTCGCCCACGAGCCGCCTCTGAGCACGCGGTAGTCCTCGCCGAAGAACACCTCCGAGTACTCGCGATAGGGATGTGCCTCGAAACCGGGGTAGCCGCCGAAGGCGCTCTGCGTCCACTCCCACACGCGCCCGATCTCCTGCAGTGCGCCGGAGGTGGCGGCCTTCTCCCACTCGCGCTCGCTCGGAAGCCGCGCCTCGCTCGCCCGCGCGAACGCATCCGCCTCGAACCAGCTCACGTGGCAGGCGGCCGCCCGTGGGTCGCTCTCTGCGGTTGCCGGGTCGTGCGTCTGCTCCTGCTTCTGCAGCCACGACCAGCCGGCCTGCGACCACCACTCGCGCCGCCCGTAGCCGCCGTCAGCGCTGAAGCGCAGCCAGGCGGCGTTACTCACCGGCAGGCGCGCGATCTGGAACGCCTGCGTCCGTGCGCTGTGGCGCGGGCGCTCGTTGTCGTAGGCGAAGCCATCCTCGCCGGCCCCCATCTCAAACGGCCCGGCCGCGATCTCAGCCCACTCATCGCCAAGTTCGAGCCGGACGAGCGGGCGCTGACTGCTCGCCCGCTCGTGCTCAGGCAGCAGGCCGGCGAGCTCGAGCGTCTGTCGCATCGTCTCGGAGTGCTGGAGCTCGTGGCGGATGACCATCTCGCAGACGACGCCGTCGCCGGCGCCGCGCTGCTGCAGGGTCGCGGAGGTGCGCTCTCGCACTGCGCGCAGGTAGTCGCGGGCCTCCTGTGGGCCGAGCGCCTCGATATCGCCGCGGATCGCGCGCGGCGTCTCGAAGGCGTCGTAGAGGTCGGCGAGGTCGGGGCGCAGCAACGGCAGCTCGCCGTGGCGGTGGGCGATCCACAGGTCCTCATATGCAGCGATGTGACCGAGATCCCACACGAGCGGGCTCATGATCGAGGAGTGCACGCGCTCGAGCTGCCCGTCGTCGAGGTGGGCGACGAGCGCGAACGTCCGCGCTCGTGCTTCCTCCAGCCCGGCGATGATCCGCGCGGCGTCGTCGGAGGGGCGAGAGATCTTGAGGGCGTCGGTGGCCATCGCGTCGCGCGTCCTACTGTACGAGCTCTGCCCGCCGCGCACGCAGATCGCGCTCGGATTCAGCGCGCGCGAGCCTGGCTCGGTCGACTCGCTCAGCCGGGTGGCGGCGAGGGCGAGGCGGCGTCGTCCACGAGCACGCTCAACCGCCCCCGGCGCAGCAGGCTCGCCGGGACGTGCCGGCTCGGCTCGGCGAGCATCGCGTCGATCGCGTCGGCCTTGCCCGCGCCCGTGGCGAGCAGCAGGCAGCGTCGCGCGGCATGCAGCACGCCCATCGTCAGCGTGATCCGCTCGGGCGGCGGCTTGGGCGAGTCGTGAACGCCCAGGCACAGCTCGCCCGGACCTGCATCGAGCGTCGCTGCGCCCGGGAACAGAGAGGCCACGTGACCGTCCGGTCCTACGCCGAGCACGATCACATCGAGCGCCGGTACACCTGCCGTCTTTCCGCTCGCGTCGGGATCGGCGGCCACGTGCTCTCGCAGCGCGCGCGCGTAGCCGTGCGCTCCCGGCTCGGGGCCGAGCTCGCCCTCCATACGGTGAACGCGTTCGGCGGCGAGGCCGTCGACGCGGCTCAGCAGCTTGTCGCCGGCGAGCTTGTAGTTGCTTTCCTCATCCTCCGGCGGGACGCAGCGCTCGTCGGCGAACCACACTTCGATCGCCTCCCAGCTGCGCATCTCCTCTGCGAGCAGCTCGTATGTGCGCGCGGGCGTGCCGCCGCCGCTCAGCGCCAGATGGGCGATCCCGCACTCGCTGCGGGCGCTGTTCAGACGCCGCGCGATCTCAACGGCCGCGCGCCTGGACACCGCCTCGGCATCGGGGCATGTCGTCAGGCTGGTCACGCCGTGCTCCGGGGCGCCGGCAGCGCCTGGGCGGCGCCGAGCGCCTCGCCGTAGGTGGGGTCGCGCAGTAGCGCTTGGCGGATGCCCTCTCCGAGGATCCCGCCCTCCCCGCGCGAGGCGCCGAGCAGCGTCCACGTGCGCTCCCCGCCGCCGGGGTCGCGCCGGCGCGCGCGCAGCCCGCCAGGCTCGCGGTCCAGGCGCATGCGCAAGCCCGACTCGCTGCACACCTCGACGCCCGCCAGGCCGGGCACCTGCAGCTCCGGAGCCGCTTTCAGCCTCAGCGTCACCTCGCGGCCGTCCACGTGCGCGACGCCGGCCAGGATTTCCTCGGCGCCGCTTGTCTGGGGGTGCAGGTGCGCGAGCGACCAGCCCAGCCGCGAGGCGAGCCAGCCGATCAGCAGCAGCGCGGCGAGGACCGAGTCGGGGTGGTGCCTGACCGTGACCGAGTCGAGCCGCCGCAGCTCCACGCGCATCGGCGGTGGATCGAAGACGGTCGCGACGCGCTCGCGCCAAGGCGTCGAACGCAGCCAGGCTAGATCCACGACGTAGAGCTGCTCAGAGAGCTGCGCGGCGCGATCGATCGACGTGCGCAGCCCCGCCTGGGAGCGGTCGAGCTCCTCGATCGAGTCGATCAGCATCGCTTGCGCCAGCGGCAGCAATGCATCGACCGCCTCGGGATGGCCATGTGGCGACCACAGCAGCGTCGGCAGATCGGTGACGACGAGTGGGTCGGCGATCGTGAACAGATCGTCGAGGTGGCGCTCGCCGAGTCGCACGATCACTGTTTCGCGCAGCAGCGCGACCCGGTCGGGGCCAGGGTCGCCTTCGGAGGCGATGGACGCGCGCGCGTCGAGGCGTACGCGACCCGGCTCATAGGAGAGCACGACCGTGCGCGAGGCGTGATAGCGCCCGACGCGGCGCAGGCGGTTGGCGATCTCCCCACTCCATTCGTCGTCGACGAACACGATCATGTTGAGCGTGCGCGCCGGTACGTAGCTGTCGCTTTCGGCGTGGCGCTCGGCGAGCAGGCCGCGCAGCGCGGCTTCGATCTCATCCGGCGTCGTTCCCTGCGCGCTCCAGACCGCGTCGCTCGTGCTCATCGGATCAGGCGCCGGCCACGTCGATACCACGCATCAGATCGCCCGCCAGCTCTGGCCCTCGAGCAGCAGCACCTCAGCGTCCTTGGGTCCTTGCGAGCCCGCTTCGTACTTCGCCAGCGGCCCCGGCTTGTGCGCCCAGGTGCCGACGATCGGGTCGCAGATGCGCCATTGCGCCTCGACCTCGTCGTTACGTGTGAACAAGGTCGCGTCGCCCCGCATCGCGTCGGTGATCAGCCGCTCATAAGCCTCCGGCGACTGCGAGAGGAAGCTGGTCCCGTAGAGGAACTCCATGTTCACCGGGCGGATGATCATGCGCGTGCCCGGGATCTTGGCTCCGAGGCGCAGCGAGACGCCCTCGTTGGGCTGCAGCGTCAGCACGAGCTGGTTGGGCTGCACGCCGAGCGAGCCATCTTGGCTGAAGGCCAGGTGCGGGACGGGCTTGAGCGTGACGGCGATCTCCGTGACCTTGCGCGCAAGGCGCTTGCCGGTGCGGATGTAGAACGGCACGCCCGCCCAGCGCCAGTTATCGACTTCCAGGCGCAGCGCCGCATAGGTCTCGGTCGTGGAGCCCTGCGGCACGCCGTCCTCTTCCAGGTAGCCGGGCACATCCTCGCCGCCCTCGTGCCCCGCCGCATATTGCGCGCGAACGGACATCTCCGAGATCACGTCCTCGGTCGGCTCGTGGATCGACTGCAGCACCTTGACCTTCTCGTTGCGCACGTCTTCCGCGGTGAAGCTGACCGGCGGCTCCATCGCCACGTGGCAGAGCAACTGCAGCATGTGGTTCTGGATCAGGTCGCGCAGTGCGCCGGCGTGGTCGTAGTAGCCGGCGCGCGTGCCGACGCCGAGATCCTCGGCAGCGGTGATCTGAACGCTGTCGATGTAGTTGCGGTTCCACAGCGGCTCGAACATCCCGTTGGCGAAGCGGAACGCCATCATGTTCTGCACCGTCTCCTTGCCGAGGTAGTGGTCGATGCGGAACACCTGGGTCTCGTCGAAGATCGCCAGCACGCGGCGGTTGAGCTCGCGCGCCTCCTCGAGCGTCGTGCCGAACGGCTTCTCGATGATCACGCGGACCTCCGCGTCATCGTGTTCCTGCAGCTTGGCTTTGCCCAACTGCTCGACGATCACGGGGAAGAACGACGGCGCGGTCGACAGATAGAAGGCGCGGTTGAGCGGCTCGCCTGCCTGCTCCTCGAAGGCGTCGAGCACCTTCCCGAGCTCCGGGTAGACCGACTCGTCGTCGAATTCCCCCGGCACGTAGCGGACGTGCTGGAGCAGCTTTTTCAGGACGGCCTCGTCGGGGGTGCGGCGCGAGTATTTGTGGATCGCTTCTTCGCACTCCGCGCGGTAGTGCTCGCGCGCCTTTTCTTTGCGCGAGACGCCGACGAGGTGGAAGCGCTCAGGCAGGGCGCCGTCGTGCGCGAGGTTGTACAGCGCCGGTAGCAGTTTGCGCTTCGCGAGATCGCCTGTGGCGCCGAAGATGACAAGCGTCGTGGGAGCGACGGGCAGGCGCTCCAAGCCGGCCGTGAGCGGGTTCTCGGGCTGGTCCGCGGAGGTCGGCTGACCGGCCTGGGCGGTCACGGGGCGTGCGCTCACTCCTTGATCGTAGTTATTCGATTGCCGCGGGGCTTGGCGGGAGCTCATAGTGGCCCGCCGCGGGAGGAAGTGGCCGAGCGAGCGAGCGTGTTCGAGGTATCTAGCTACGCGGCGAGCGGCTCGAGCGGCGGAGCTCGGGTAAGATCGACGGCCGCGGTCGCTTGGTCGCCCGGAGCTTGTCCTGCATGACACCTACTTAAGCGTACGACTAGATGAACGGCACGCGACTCGGTTTACTACGACGCCGTATGATGAAGCTTTGGCTGATCAGTCCCGAACGAATCTGGCTGCTGTCAATCTCGCTGCAGCAGCGCGGACATTGGATAGCGGCGTTCGCGCTCAAGCAGCTGAACACGTTCCTCTACCACAACTCGCTCTCGCCGGGCGCGACGGTGAGTCCGGACGTGCTCCTCGGCCACTACAGTCACGGGATCGTAGTCAACAGCAACGTCACAATTGGTCGGAGAGTTAAAATTTGGCACAACGTCACCTTGACTGCGGGGCGCGTGGCACGCGGCGGCAAGAGTGACACCCAGGGTGTCCAAGCCAGCATCGTGATCGACGATGATGTGAAAATCGGCACGAACGCAGTGGTCATAGCGCCGCGCGGCGGGCGTCTGCACATCGGTCGCGGTGCGCGCCTGGGCGCGGGCGTGATCGTGACCAACAGCGTCCCGGCCGGCGCGACCGTGGTGAATCCTCCCCCGAGGGTGCTGCTGCGCGATGAGGCGGAGCGGATTCGCCGATGACGACTCCGGACGACACCACAGCCGCGGAGTGAGACCCGTCGTAGCTGTCGCTCCGCCCTCGGTCGGCGGACACGGAGGGCTGCTATATGGTCTGGCGCGTCGCCCCGATGTCGCTGTGCCGCAGATCGAATCCCGATGGGAGCCCCTTTGACCGATCCGTCGCATCAGCGACCAGACAGGAACCTCGCGCTCGAGCTCGTGCGGGTCACCGAGGCTGCGGCACTCGCGGCCGCGCCGCTCGTCGGCAAGGGCGATAAGGAGGCCGCCGACCAGGCGGCGGTCGACGGCATGCGCTTCATGCTGCAGTCGGTGCAGATGGACGGCGTCGTGGTGATCGGTGAGGGCGAGAAGGACGAGGCGCCGATGCTCTACAACGGCGAGCAGATCGGCGATGGCACGCCGCCGGCGGTGGACATTGCGGTCGACCCGCTGGAGGGCACGACGCTCGCCGCGCACGGAATGCCGAGCGCGTTGGCAGTGATCGCCCTCTCCAGTCGGGGGACGATGTTCGACCCTGGCCCGTGCGTGTACATGGAGAAGATGGCCGCCTCGCCGGAGATCGCCGATCTGCTCGACTTGGATAGGCCGTTGGGAGAGACGGTCAAGCTGATCGCCGAGCGCAAGGGCTGCGCAATCGGCGACGTGATGGTCGTGGTGCTCGATCGCCCGCGCCACGAGGAGGGCATCGAGGCGATCCGCGCGGCGGGGGCACGCGTGCGCCTGATTGCGCACGGCGACGTCTCAGCTTCGCTGCTGGCCGTGACCGAGCGCTCGCCGGTTGATCTGCTTTGGGGCATCGGCGGCACGCCCGAGGGCGTGATCTCCGCGGCAGCCGTGAAGTGCCTCGGCGGCCAGTTGCTCGGACGGCTATGGCCGCGCGAGGAGGAGGAGCGCCGCGCGGCACTCGACGCCGGCTACGACCTGGAGCGTGTGCTCACGCGCGACGACCTAGTTGCAGGCGAGGATGTCTTCTTCTCCGCCACAGGCATCACCGACGGCGACGTGCTCCAAGGCGTGCGTTACCCGAGCGCCGGGGGCGCTACGACCGAGTCTCTCGTAACGCGCACGCGCTCGGGCACGATCAGGCGCATAAGGGCCACGCACGATCGCTCCAAGCTGCGGGCTGTGGGCGGCGAGCGCTTCTGACGCGAGCCTCGATGCTTCAGGGTCTGTAGCGACCGACACGCGATTCGGCCAGGTCCAGCCGGGCGAGCGAGTGCAAGAAGCGGTTGGTCACGATCACGTGGATGCGCGACTGCGTGGCGTTGTAGAACCAGCGCCCGAGCCCGGACGCCAGCGACGGGTAGAAGTTGGCCACCTCGACGGTCATGTGCAGGCGAGCCTGCTCGTCGGACTCCTCGCCGCGGTCGCGACGCGCCTCGATCTGCAGGTAGCCCTTGCCCTCGCGCCCGGGGCGGGCGACCAGCAGCCCTCGCGCGATCCGCCAGCGCACGAGCCCGTGGTCGCGGTCCATCTCATATTCGGGCGCGTGGAAGGTGAGCAGCTTCAGCGGCTCGACCAGCAGCACGATCGAGCGCTCGTGCTCGCTGTAGCGGACCTGGATCAAGCCGAGCGTCGCGCGCGTAAGAAAGCGCCAGTACGTGCGCGCCAGCCGCTCCAGGTGCGCCGGCGTCCAGATCTCTTCGAGCGCATGGGCCGGCAGCAGCACGTCGGCAGACTGAACCGAGCGCACGGCGCCGGTCGAGCTGTCGAGCGTCGTCGAGCTGAGCGAGTCAGAGATGACGGCGCCCGGCTCGCGCGAGCCCGCGGTGGCGAGTCGCCAGAGGACGACGCTCAGCCCGAGCAGCAGCACGGCGGCCGGCACGAGCACGAGGATCAGGGTGGCGCTCATGTCGCACGCAGGCTAGATCAGTCGCCGGGTGCGCGCGGGCGCCCGGGAGGCTGCGAGGCCGCCCGAGCAGGCCGGTCCGGCGAGACTCGAGCGCCGGCGACGATAGACGAAGCAATGACAGATCTCGTCCCCCATTGCTGATATGCACAAGGGTGTGAACGAAGAGCTCCACATCGGGCCGTCGCCGCGAGCGAGACCAGTGGCTGATGCGCCGATCGAGGCACTGCTTGCCGACGCCGAGGAGCTTGCGCGGCGCTGGATCCTCACGCTGATCGCCACCCGTCCGCTCGAGGCGGTGGGGGCGATGGCGCTCGATGATCTGGCGCGAGAAGCGCCGCAGTTGTGCGCGCAGCTCGTGCGCGCGCTCGGCTCAGACGCGGAGCTGCACCTCATCGACCGCACGCCACAGCAGGGCGCCCGTGATGCGCCCGCTACAGCCACGCGGATCGGGCTAATCGCCGGCAGCGGGCGCGAGCCTCAGGACCTCGTTCGCGACGTCGAGGCGCTGCGCGGAGTGCTGTGGCAGGCGGCCGTTGCCGAGCTGCACGATGCGCCGGCACGGCTCATCGCCGACCTCTCAGACAGGCTGGCGCTGGCGTGCGCGACGGCGCTCGGTGCGATGCTCGCGCAGCTTGCGCCTGCCCTCGCCGCCCCTGTTGTGCGTGCCAGGGCAACCGCCCGTGAGCGCGTGCTCTTCAGCGCGCCAAGCGCCGTGCCCGGACGGCGCGGCGCGACCTTGATCGACGAGCGTGCGGACGTGCCCGCTGCCGCTGGACCGATCGCCCCCGCGGCCGAGGAGCGCGGCAGGCCCGCGCCTGCCGCGAGCGAGGTGCTGGCAACACCCCACGAGCCCGCCCCCGATCGCGATCGCGAGCGCGAGCACGAACGCCGCGCGCCGCCGGCCAGAGGCCGCCCGCTGCCCTGGGACATCCCGCTCGCCGCAGGCTCGGCGGGGACCAGCGCGGCGCGCCCGGCAGGCGCGGATGAGCCAGTGCTGCGGATCAGCCGCAGCCCAGGCGTCGTGATCGACGAAAGCGTCTAGTCGTGCTCCCGCGTGGCGCGCGGGAGCGAGCGAGCGTTCAGCCGGCGACCGCGCCGCCAGTGGCTGCGACGGACGGAGCGCCGGGAGGGAGCCCGAGCGTCGGCGTGTTGGGAACGCTACCGACGACGCGAGAGCGCAGGCGTGCCGTGTCGACCATCCCGAGCGCGTGCGCCGCTTCGGTCGTCAGATCCCACTGTGCGCCGTTGTGCGCGTAGGGGCCGCGATCGATCACAGGCACCGTTGCAGCGTGCCCGTGGTAGCTGAACTTCACGAGCGTCCCGCAGGGGAGCGTGCGATTGGCGACGCCGACGACAGCCGGCGTGAGCGTCTGACCGCAAGCGGTCGTCTGGCCGTAGAAGCCGGGACCGAACCAGGTCGCGAGCGCGACGCCGTGCACGTTCGTTGCCGGTGCGCTGGAGACACCGCCCGGGTTGGCGAGCGCACAGGCGCTCGGCAGCACGACCCAGGCGCAGGCGCCGAGCATGGCAAGCAGAAATATCTTCGAAATCGACGTCCGCATCACTGTCTGCGCCTACGGGGTGAGCTGACGGGCTCGCGCCACCAGTAGGCAGCGCTACGACCTCGAATGGTCGATTCGCCCCCGCGGACCGAGTGCCTCCGGCCTGCAATGGGTCCCCCGTCTCCCGCGATCTGGATCGCAGGAGCTCGGCGAGGGCCGCAGTATACAGAAGGCCGTTATGTGAACCGGGCCAAAGCTCCGCAGAGCTCGCAGGCGTCCGATCAGGACAGCGGCAGCCGCGAGAGGACGTCCTTGAACAGACGCTCGCTGCGGGAGATGCCCGCTTTGGCCAGCTCGCCGACGATCTCTGCCGCGGAGGCCACGAGCTCGGCGCCACCAGGAGGCTGTACCGAGCCGCCGGTCGTTTCCCCGTCGCCCTCGAAGCCCTGGCGCGGAGCGGGTTCCTCGTAGGTGGTGCGTGCTTTGCCCGCGGCCGTGCGCGGCGCCGCACGACGCTTGCCCCTGGCTGCGGCCTTGGCGCGCGCCGGGGCGGCTTTGGCCGTGCTCGACGCCGCCGACTCGGTGACCGACTTCACGGTCGTCCTGGCCGGGGCGGCGTCAGCCTTCGGCTTTGCTCTCGCAGCTTTCGCGCTCGCGCGCTTGGCCGCGCTCGGTTTGCGCGTTCGCGCCGGCGCAGCCGTCGCCGAGCGCCTCGCTGCAGCGCGGCGCGCGCTGGCGCGCTGAGGTCGCGTGCGCGGGAGGTTCGCGAGCACGCCGCCCTCGTTCGCGCTGCCGCCACCCGCCCCTTTGCCGTTGCTCGAGTCGCTCACGGCCGACATCATTGCTTAAGGGCGCGCGCGAGACATCGAGCCGGCATCGAGGCCGTCATTGCAGCTCGATCGGCGGCCGTTGTGATCCAACGCGGCGACGCGTTAGCATGGGGTTCTGAAAAGAAGTGCCAGCTGTAACGTTGGGCGGGCCTCCGCCGTATGTCCCATGGAGGGGCTGTCCTCAGCCAGAATCCGGCCGGGCCTCGACGGTGGCCGGTTGTCGACCGACGGAAGAAACGGGAACAGATGTCAGTAGTCGAGCTGCAGGAGCTGGATGAGGTCAAGGGTCTGCTCGCCAAGGGCCAGCAGGTTGGAGTGCTCTCCTACACGGAGATAACGAAGGCGATGTCCGAGCTCGATCTCGACGAGTCCGACGTCGAGGAGCTGCACGGCTACTTCGAGAAAGCTGAGATCGAGCTCGTCGAGGACATCGATCCGGCAACCGCCGCCTCCTCGCAAGTCGAGCGCGCGCCCGACAAACGCGGCCGGCGTAAAGCGAAAGCCGCGCTCGACCTGAAGCCGGACATGACGACCGACTCGCTGCAGCTGTTCCTCAAGGACATCGGCAAGGTGCGCCTGTTGACCGCGCAGGAGGAGGTCGATCTCGCCAAGCGCATCGAGCGCGGCGACCTCGACGCGAAGCAGAAGATGGTCGAGTCCAACCTGCGCCTGGTCGTGTCGATCGCCAAGAACTACCGCAACCAGGGCCTGCCGTTTCTCGATCTGATCCAGGAGGGCACGCTCGGCCTCGTGCGCGCCGCTGAGAAGTTCGACTACCGCAAGGGCTTCAAGTTCTCCACTTACGCGACCTGGTGGATCCGCCAGGCGATCGCACGCGCGCTGGCCGACAAGGCGCGCACGATCCGCATTCCCGTGCACGTCGTCGAGAAGCTCAACAAGATCGGCCGCGCCGAGCGCAAGCTCGTGACCGAGCTGGGCCGCGAGCCCACGGCCGACGAGATCGCCGACGTGACCGGCATCGACCCCGAGGAGGTCGACTCGATCAAGCGCTCCGCCCAGGCGCCCGTGTCGCTGGAGAAGCCGGTAGGCGACGAGGAGGAGTCCGAGTTCGGCCAGTTCATCGCCGACGAGCGCGCCGAGTCGCCGTATGAGCGCGCCGCGGAGATCCTCACCAAGGAGGCGCTCAGAGAGGCGCTCGAGAACCTCTCCTACCGCGAACGGCGCGTGCTCGAGCTTCGCTACGGCCTCGGCGGCGAGCACCCGCGCACGCTCGACGAGGTCGGGCGCACGTTCAACGTCACGCGCGAGCGCATCCGCCAGATCGAGAACCAGTCGCTGAAGAAGCTGCAATCGCTGGCAGAGGCACAAAAGCTCCGCGACGTAGCCTGACGAGCGCCTCGAATCCCCTGACGGCGTCCTCGGTCGCTCGCGTACCGGTCCAGCACGCCACGCGACCTGCCTGTGCCTCGAATGGGTACGTCCTTGTCATGGAATCCGATCCACTCGTCAGGGGGCGGGTCTCGCGCACGGCACGCGCGTCCTTGCAGGGAAATCGATCTGCTCTCAAGAGGCGCGAGTCTTCTACGGGGCCGTCGCCGTACACGCGACTGGGCGCCGCTCAAGGCTCGGCCCTCGACTGCCGATTAGTGCTGCATGATCGACGTCAAGCAGTGGCTGCGCGAGCTCGTTGAGAAGGGTGGGTCGGATCTGCACCTGAAGGTGGGCGCGGCGCCGCTGTATCGCGTCAACGGCGAGCTGATGACCGACGAGGGCGCTGAGCCGCTGACCGCGGAGGACACCGCAGGGGCGCTGAAGCAGCTGCTCACCGACGACTCCAAGCTCGATGAGTTCGCGGTCGAGCACGAGGTCGACTTCTCCTTCGAACTGGAGGGCGTCGCCCGCTACAGGATCAACGCGTTTCAGCAGCGTGGCGTGACCTCGATGGCATGTCGCGCGATCCCCCACAAGATCAGCTCAATCGAGGAGCTGTCGCTCCCGAGCGTCGTCACCGAACTGGCCGAGGAGGAGCGCGGGATTGTGCTGCTGACCGGCACGACCGGCTCAGGAAAGTCGACAACGCTGGCGGCGATGATCGACCACATCAACCACACCTCCAGCAAGCACATCGTCACGATCGAGGATCCGATCGAGTTCGTGCACAGCGACAAACGCTCGGCGATCAACCAGCGCGAGGTCGGCATGGACACGCAGTCGTTCAAGCGTGCTCTGCGGCGCGTGCTGCGCCAGGACCCTGACGTGATCCTGATCGGAGAGATGCGCGACGAGGAGACCGTGCAGACGGCCCTCTCGGCCGCCGAGACCGGCCACCTGGTCCTCTCGACGATCCACACAGTCGACGCGACCGAGTCGGTCAACAGAATGCTCGACTTCTTCCCGCCCCATCAGCATGCGCAGGCGCGCAGCATGATCGCCGGCACCATCAAGGGGGTCATCTCCCAGCGGCTCGTGCCAGGCGCCGAAGGTGGCCGCGTGGCCGTCTGCGAGATCCTGCGCATGACCGGCCGCGTGCGCGACATGATCATCGACCCCGCCCAGACGGGCAAGCTCGTCGAGGTGATCGCCTCAGGCGGCTACTACGGCATGCAGACCTTCGACCAGGCGCTGTTCGGCCACGTCAAGGCCGGTCGCGTGACCTTCGAGGATGCAATGAGCGTCGCCTCCAGCCCGCACGACTTCAAGCTGCTGATGCAGGCCGACGGACGCCAGGGCACGACGATGGAGGATGTCGCCTCGGCTGAGGCCAACCGCCTGCCCGCCGATCCGCCGCCTGCGGCGCCCGACGTGCCGGCCGGTCCGGGGACCTCAGGCTCGGCGCCTTCCCTCGCTCTCGGCTAGGCATCGACGGGAATTGAGCTCGATCGACGTTGCCGGCCCCGATTGCGGCTAGGGTCTTCGCTGTGCCTCCCTTGGCGAGCAGCGGTCCAATCGTTGTCGGTGTCGCAGTCGTGGGTGCTCTGCTGCTGCTCGTGATCCTGCTCAAGGACGCCTGAGTCGAAAGCGTCGGCTGTCACGCAGCCGAGTGGACCAGGGCGCCACGGGCAATCACGTCTCCCAGCACTTCAGTTGGTAAAGTAAAGAGAGAAATGGCCGTAGATGACACATGTCCCGTAGGTAGAACGGCGGAGATCGTGTGTGGCAAGTGGACGCTCTTGCTGGTGCGCGAACTGGCCGAGGGGCGCTCGCGCTTCTGTGAGCTCGAACGTGCGCTGGCGGGAATCAGCCCGCGCACGCTCTCGCTGCGCTTGCGCGGCTTGGAGGAGGAGGCGATCGTCGAGCGCCACACCTTCGGCGAGGTGCCGCCGCGCGTCGAGTACGCGCTCACCGAGAAGGGTCGCGCGCTGCTACCGATCATCGACGACATGCGCGAGTACGGCGATGAGTGGCTGTGCTCCCCCGCCGACGCACCCGCTCCCTCCGGGGAGAGCCGGCCGGACGCGCTCGCGCTGGCCTAACGGACTGCAACAGCCGCTGCGCCGTGCAGGAGGGCTGCGCGAATGCGCGAAGTCAGCCGGCAATGCGTTCACGCCAGCTCGAAACATCGCTCACGGAGTTCTTTGCGGCGGCCGGCGCGCATCTGCGCGCAGAGGTGGCGGCGGGCGCAGAGGTTCCGTTCGAGCTGGACTCGCGCTCCGGGCGCAGGGGCCAGAAGGCCACTCCGCTCTACTGCTACCGGGCGCTGACCGGCCCGTTCATCAGCGAGCGTGAGCCTGCGCTCAAACGCCTGCCCGGCCATGCCGACGCGACCAAGCTGCTGGAGAGCTTCGAAGGGCTCGACCGCTATCTGGCGAGCGTCGGCGGCGAGGCCGCCCGCGCCAAGGGCCGCACACGCGTGCGCGCCGCGATCAAAGCGCTGCTCGAGGACGTCTTTGACGAGCAGACCGACTTCGAGCCGCGCGAGGAGCGCGTGCACGCGGCGCTCGAGCGCCTGCAGCAGGCGACGCTCGCCAACGCGGGCGAGCTCGCGCTCGTGGCGACACTGCACGGCCTGACGATCGCCTCGTCTGAGCTGCCGCTGACCAAGGGCCTTCAGATCGCTCAGTGCGACGCGCTCGAGGGGCTGCCAGACGCCGCCGTGTCGGCATGCGAAGGCGAGCGCACCGGCAATCATCTGATCGTCCTCTACACGACCGACGAGCAGGACACGCACGACGCGCTGCTGGGAGGCCGCGACGTGCTCAAGGACCTGCTCTCGGCGCTGCGTCTGTTCGGCGACGGCCGCGTGACGCTCGGCGCGCTCGCCTGGGCGCGCGTGGGCGGGGGTACTTGGACATCGCTCGCGCTCGGGGCCGGCGGCAGGCCGCATGGCATGCTCGTCGTGACCGCGGAGCAGGAGGACGAGCTGCGCGCCTTCTGCAATCTCGTCTCGCGACGCACGCCGCGCGACAACGAGCTCGCATGGGCGCTGCGCCGCTTCGAACTTGGCTGCGAGCGCGAAAGCGCATACGAAGCGCTCAGCGATAACCTGCTCGCCCTGCGCGCGCTGCTGGAGCCCGAGGGCCCGGCCAGCGGTCTGCTCGCCGGGCGCCTGGCCGCATTGTGCGCGACGCCTGAGCGACGCGTCGAGCTGACCGGGCGCATCCTCGCCGCGGTCGAGCTCGAGCGCTTGGTGATCGCCGGCAGGGCGAGCGACGGCGCCCACTCCCGGGCTCTCGCCGAGGAGGTCGCCGACCACCTGCGCGCGCTGCTGCGCGACGTCATCTGCGGACACCTCGAGTCCGACCTCGCCGTGATCGCCGACGAGCTGCTCGAGCCCGATGAGCTGCTCGACCTCGACATGGAGGATCAAGCGGAGCCAGGGCCAGAGCAGGAGCAGGAGCAGGAGCCGGCGGGGGCGCTCGAGCTCGAAGAGGACCTGGAGCTGGAGGAGGAGGCCTGGCCGCCGGTGCCAAGGCTGATCCAGCGCCGGCCGCAGCCCCCGATCGAGGTCGTCGAGGTTCCTGCAGAGGCTCCGCTCAGCTGAACAGGTGCTCGGCCAGCAGGTCGAGTCCGGCCAGGTCGCGGACGTCTTCGTCCATGTGCGGCACGAGGATCGGCTCGGGTTCGTCCAGCTCCTGCGAAAGACGCGCAATCGTGTCGCGGTCGCGCTGAACGAGCACATCGAAGTCGGCGAGGTTGCCGGCCACGCGCGTTGCCAGACGGTCGCCCAGCTGCGGCTCGAGCAGTGCCTGCACCTGCTCGACCGAGTGCTCGCCGAGCCCGTCGAAGTGGACGCGGTTGACTATCAAAGCGCCGCGCGACATATCCGTCGCGTCGAGGCGCTCGGCGAGGAAGATCGCCTCCTGCGCCGGCTCCGGCTCGGGCGAGGTGACGATCATGAACGTCGTCGTCGGGTCGCGCAGTAGCTCGGCGACGCCGCGCGTACGTTCGCCGAAGGCCTCGAGGATGCCTGAGAGCGAGCGGAAGAACGTCGACAGGTCGCTGAGCATGTCGACTCCTGTCACGCGGGCGAAGATCGAGAAGACGATGCCCGTGGAGCGACCGAACACGCGCGCAGCGAGGCCGCTCGGCGCGAGGAACACTTTCAGCGCGCGGCCTTCGAGGAAGCCGAGCAGCCGGTTGGGCGCCTCGAGGAAGTCGACCGCGTTGCGCGACGGGGGCGTGTCGAGCACGATCACGTCGAAGTCGCGTTCGTGGCGTAGCTCGTAGAGCTTGGCGATCGCGCTCAGCTCCTGCGATCCGGCCACCGCCGATGACAGCTCGCGGTAGATCGGGTTCGCGAGGATCTCCTCGCGGTCGCGATCGTTCTCGGACAGCCTCGTGACGATCTCATCGAACGTGCCCTTGGTGTCGAGCATCATCGCCCACAGCTCGCCCTTGCACTGCAAGCCCTGCTCGGCCAGCAGCGAGGAGTCGATCAGCCGCGGCTCGCCGGAGAGCTTCTGCAGGCCGAGCGCCGAGGCAAGCCGCGCGGCCGGATCGATCGTGACCACGGCCACCCGCTTGCCACGCGCTGCGAGGCCCAGCGCCAGCGCCGCCGAGGTGGTCGTCTTGCCGACACCGCCCGAGCCGACGCAGATACAGACCCGCTTTCCAGCGAGACGATCGAGCAGGGCGCCTGAGCCCCTGGGCTTGCCGTCGCGCTTGGCCACCCCCGGATCGTAGTTCCCATGCAGGAATCACCCACCCGCATGCGAATACCCACCGGACGGCTTCCCCGCAATCGAGTATCGGAGCGCACCGTGGACGGCAACGCCAAGGTCATCGCATTTGCCAATCAGAAGGGCGGCGTGGCCAAGACGACGACGACGCTCAACCTGGCCGCGGCATTCGCCGAGGAGGGCCACCGTGTGCTGTGTGTCGACATGGACCCTCAGGGCAACCTGACGATGTCGCAGGGAATCGATCCGGACACGCTCGACAAATCGATGTACGACGTGCTCGTTCACAAAGTCTCGATCCGCGAGGTCGTGCGCAAGCGCGAGGTCGACATCGCCTGCGCCTCGATCGACCTGGCAGGAGCGGAGATCGCGATGTCCACGATGATCGGCCGCGAGCGCTCATTGCAGAAGGCGTTCGAACCGATCATGGACGACTACGACTTCATCTGCATCGACACGCCGCCGAGCCTCGGACTGCTGACGATCAACGCGCTCACGGCGGCTGACAAGGTGATCGTCCCCGTTCAATGCGAGTATCTGTCGATGCGCGGGCTCATCCAGCTCCAGAACACTCTCGCGATGATTCGCGAGAACCTCAATCCGGGCGTTGACATCGAGGGTATCCTGCCGACGTTGGTGGACTCCCGCACGATCCACGCCAAGGAGGCGATTGAGATCCTCGAGGAAAACTTCGGGGATCGGGTGTTCGCCTCGCGCATTCGCAAGACCGTCCGTTTCGCCGAGGCGCCTGTCAAGGGCATGTCGGTGCTCAAGTACGAGCCGGACGGCGTTGCTGCCCAGTCCTACCGACAGCTCGCGCAGGAGGTTCTCGACCATGGCAAACGCTAAACGCGCGAGCATGCGCGAAGGGCCCCTGGCGGCCCTGTTCCGCAAGACCGAAGGCGCCGAGGGGGATGCTGACGCCGAGGCACCGGCCGAGGCCCAGGCCGAGCGCCCGGCCCCGCAAGCGGCGGCCGAGCCGCCCGCGCCCGCGCACCCCCGCGAGAGCGGCCTTCCGCACCCCGCACTGAGCGCCTCCGCGGAGGCGCGTGAGGAGCCGGCCCGCATTCCCAGCCCGCAGGAGCGCCTGCGCCACGCCTTCTCCTCGGAGATCCCCGAGGACGTGATGGAGCGCCCAGCGACCCGGCCGGTGATGGACGACTACACGCGCCAGCACCCGGCGGCAGACGCGAGCGCAGCCCCGACCGGCCAGCCGGTCATTCGCGTCGTCGGCGTCGGCGGAGCAGGTGTCAACGCCGTCAATCGCATGGTCGAGGCGGAGGTCGAGGGCGTCGAGTTCCTCGCCGTCAACACCGACCTGCAGTCGCTGCAGCAGTCGACAGCCGACATCACCCTCCACATCGGCGCCGAGCTGACGCGCGGGCTCGGATCGGGCTCGGACGCCAACGTCGGCCGCCAAGCGGCGATGGAGGACTACGACCGCGTCAAGGCGCTGCTCAAGGGCTCGGACATGATCTTCATCACCGCCGGTGCAGGTGGTGGCACCGGTACGGGCGCCGCGCCTGTCGTCGCACGCATCTCACGCGAACTGGGTGCGCTGACCGTCGCGATCGTGACCAAGCCGTTCGGCTTCGAGGGCTCCCGCCGCGGCGCCCAAGCCGAGCAGGGCGTGAGCGCGCTGGCCGACGAGGTCGACACGCTGATCGTCGTGCCGAACAACCGACTGCTGTCGGTGCTCGACAAGCAGACCGCGATGGTCGAGGCGTTCCGTGTCGCCGACGACGTGCTGCGTCAGGGCGTCCAGGGGATCTCAGATCTCGTGACGCTGCCCGGTCTCATCAACCTCGACTTCGCCGATGTGCGCACGATCATGAGCGAGGCTGGCAACGCCTTGCTCGGCATCGGCATGGGCGTTGGCGAGGACCGCGCGACCGAGGCCGCCATGCAGGCCGTCTCCTCGCCGCTGCTCGAAACCTCGATGAACGGTGCGCGCTCGATCCTGCTCTCGATCACCGGCGGCGAGAACCTGTCGCTGTGGGAGGTCAACGAGGCCGCCAAGTCCGTGGCCGAGGCGGCGCACCCGGATGCCAACATCATCTTCGGTGCAATGGTCGACGAGAAGCTCGAGGATCAGGTTTGGGTGACCGTCGTGGCCACCGGCTACGGCGACGAGGGGCGGCGCAAGAGCGTCAACCAGCTCAGGGAACCGGCCGGCGAGCCGCGCGTGCAGCGGGCAGGGTCGCCGAAGCCGGCACGTCGCTCCGGGAGCTTGGACGAGCTAGAAGTACCTGAGTTCATCCCAAATCTGTAAGGCCATCCTCGCTGTGCTATCGCTCTCGCATGGCTGAGGGCGAAGAGGGGGTCGTGGCGGCGGGGCATCCGCTGACGGCGCAGGCTGGGGCGCGTGTGCTGCGCGAGGGCGGCAACGCGGTCGATGCGGCGCTCGCGGCGATGCTCGTGTCGTTCGCCGCCGAGCCGCTGCTGACGGGTCTTGGTGCTGGTGGATACATGCTTGTGGCCGGCGGCGGGCAGGAGCCGGCCGTGCTCGACTTCTTCGTACAGGCGCCGAGCAACCCGCGCTTGCATGGGCCGGTCGAGGACTCTGTCGCCGAGCTGCGTGCAGTCGACGTGTCGTTTGGAGACGCCGCGCAGGTGTTCCACATCGGTCCGGCCTCGTGTGGCGTCTACGGCGCACCGGCGGGGGTGTGCGAGGCGGCCAGGCGCTGGGGCACAGTCGGGTTGGAGGAGCTGGTGGCGCCGGCCGCTGCGCTGGCGCGCGAGGGGGCGCCGCTGAACGCAAGCCAGGCGTACGTGGCGGAGATCCTCACCGGCCTGCTCACGTCGACGCCCGAGTGCGCGGCGCTGTGGGCGCCGGATGGTCACGTCTTGCGCGAGGGCGAGGTGCTGCGCAACCCGGAGCTCGGCGACGCGCTGCTGCGGCTCGGGCAGGAGGGGGCCGAGCCGTTCTACCGCGGCGAGATCGCCGCGGCGGTGTGCGCGTGGCTGCAGAGCGGCGGCGGCTCACTCGCGGCGGCCGATCTCGCGGGCTATGAGGCGGTCGAGCGCGAGCCGGTGCGCTTGCGCTATCGCGACCGCGACGTGCTCACCAACCCGCCGCCGTCGGCGGGCGGCACGCTGCTCGCCTACGCGCTGGCGCTGCTCGACGCAGGCCCCGCCCCGCCGACGCTCGCGGGCGTCGTCGCGGCGATGCGTGCCGCGCAGGCCGAGCGGACACCCGAGTTCGTCGAGGGTCTGAGCGAGCAGGGCTATCTCGAGCGGTTCCTACGGACGCGCCTGGGCTCGACGACGCACATCTCCGTGGTCGACTCCGCGGGGCGCGCGTGCAGCGTCACGTGCACGAACGGCGAGGGATCGGGCGTGGTCGTGCCGGGAACGGGCATCCACCTGAACAACGTCATGGGCGAGGAGGATCTGAACCCGTTCGGCTTTCACCGCCACCCGGCAGGCCGGCGAATGCCGAGCATGATGGCGCCATCGATCGTCATGCGCGACGGCGAGGTCGAGCTGGTGCTCGGCAGCGCCGGCTCCAACCGCATCCGCTCGGCGCTGCTGCAGACGATCGTGGGGGCGATCGATCACGGCCTCGACGCGCGCGCGGCCGTCGCCGCTCCGCGCGTTCACGTCGAAGGCGACACGCTGTATGCCGAGCCGGGCATCGACTTGCAGAGCGCCGGCGAGCCCGCGCTGGACACGCAGGTCGTGCACTTCGGCGAGCTCAACCTGTTCTTCGGTGGCGTACAGGCGGTGCAGCGCAGCGGGCGGATGCTCCGCGGCGCAGGCGATCCCCGCCGCGGCGGCGTGGCGGTGAGCGTATGAGGCGCTGCGCTGCAAGCGTGCGCAGGCTCGTCGCGGCGACGGCGCTCGTGGCGACGGTTTTCGCCGCAACGGCACTGCTCGGCTGCGGTGGCATCACTGCCCCCGACCTGTTCGTCGTGCAGCGCAGCGGCAGCGGGCCGTCGGCGAAGCTGACGCTGCTCGTCAACGAAGAAGGCGGCGTGCGCTGCAACGGCGCCAAGAAGCTCAAACTGAGCGATTCACAGCTCGTCGAAGCGCGCGCGATCCAAGAAGACGTCAAGGAACAGGCCTCCAAGCACCTCGTGCTGGCTCCGGCGCCCCGCTCGGTGCTGAGCTACACGCTGCGCGACGAAAACGGCAGCGTGCGTTTCAGCGACAACTCGCCGAACCAGCCCGCCGTGTTCCGCCGCCTGGCGTTGTTCGTGCTGCGCACCTCGCAGACCGTCTGTCACCTGCCGGAGTAGCCGTGCAGGTGCCCGCCGTGCCGAAGTGCGTAGGCGCTGTGCGCCGCGGCGCGCGGCCCTCCTCGGCCACGCAGGCCCCTCAGCCGAAGCGAACCTTGCCGTTCGAGCGCGCGCGAGCCTGCGCTCGGCCGATCAGCTCCAGGCGCTTGGTCGCGGCGCTCAGCAGCTCGGCGAGCAGGCCGAGGCGGGCGTTCTCCGAGCGTAGCTCGAGCAGCTCCTGCTTGGCCTCGACGCTGAACTCGACCGTGGCGGCCATCTCATAGGCGCTCATCGCGCTCAGCTCCTGCTCGCCGAGCTGTTTGTCGGTCGCCTGCTCGACCAGCTCGCGGTAGAGCTCGTGCGCGGTCTCGGCCGCCTGACGGTCGGCCTGCTCCTCCTCCTCGGAGAGGAACTCCACGACGCCGGCCGGATAGGGGAGGTCATCCTGTCGCTCGAGCAACCGGAACGGCCGCGTCCCGCGCGCGAGGATGTTCAGGCGGCCATCGTCCATGCGCTCAAGCACGCGCTCGACGTCGCACGCGCAGCCCACCTCCTTGAGCTCCTCCTCGGACAGCCACACGATCCCGAACTCACGCTCGGGCGAGCCCGGCTCGGCGCTCAAGCAGTGCTCGATCATGCGCCGGTAGCGATCCTCGAATACGTGCAGCGGGATGCTCTCGCTCGGCAGCGCGACGATTCCGAGCGGAAACAGCGGGAACTCCTGTGTGATCTCCTCGGGCACGGTCTGAGTCTAAGCCCGCCGCCACAGCGAGCGTGGGCTTTCGTGGCTCGTCGGCTCGGCCGGGCTAGACGCTGCGCGGCTTGCGCGCGGAGATCAGCAGGTTGTAGAAGATCGCTGGCGGCAGGCGCGACTCGAGCAGACGGCGGTCGAGCCCTTGCAGGGTGAGGTATCCGCGGTAGGCGTACTGCCGCCAGGCCCACGGCACATCGTCCGGCTCGGCGGTGGCCTCGAGCGTGCGGTTGGTCCAGCCGAACCAGTTGGCCAGCAGCTCCTCGCCGCTGATGCGCACGCCGGCGAAGCCCGCTGCTTTGGCCGTGCGTGCGAGATCGCGCGGCGCGAACGCGTGCACGTCGACGGAGCCCTCCAGGGCGGCGTCCGGCTCGCCCTCACCGCCGGCGCCGACCGCTCGCGCTCCGAGCGCGCGCCGCCACATGGGCGCCACCGCGACGGCCGCCCGCTTGGGCACTCGCGCGAGGCGGTCGCCGTAGCGCGAGGGCTCGCCGGCGAACAGCACGGTGCCGCCTGGCGCGAGCACGCGCTCGAACTCGCCGAAGGCCCGCTCGAGATCGGGGATGTGATGCAGCACCGCGTGCCCGAAGACGAGGTCGAAGCTGTGGTCGGGAAACGGCAGGCGCTCGGCGTCCACCTGCTCGGTGCGCACCTCCAGCCCCAGGCGCTCGGCATTGGCGCGCAGCATCGCGAGCATGCCGGGAGAAATGTCGCTGCACGTCGCCTCCGCGATCATCCCGGCGCTGAGCAGGTTGAGCGTGAAGTAACCGGTGCCGCAGCCGATCTCGAGCGATCGCGCCCAGCCGTCGCTGGAGTGCCCGATCGCCTTGCGCACCTTCGCCAGCACCTGCCCGCGCCCGACGTCGCCGAAGTCGATCCCCCACTTGGCGTCGTAGTGGCCGGCCGCCACGTCGTGGTAACGGGTGTTCACATCACGAATCTCCTCGGCGTTCAAGGCTGGCGGCACGGTGGGGCACCATATACTCGCGCGCCGTGCCCGCGCCTTTCACCCTGCGTTTGAATGCAGTGCCCGAGGGCATCTCTTGACGTCAACTTCCTACGAGCAGCGCGGGCAGCCGGCGGGCGTTCCGCCGCTGGAGCTGACCGGCGAGCGCACGCTCCCGGACGTGCCGGATGAGAACTACTGGTTCCGCCGCCATCTCGTCGTCTACGAGTGGATCTCCGAGCGCATCGATGGTGAGCGGGTGATCGACATGGCGTGCGGTGAGGGCTATGGCTCCGACGTGCTCGCGCGCCGCGCCGCGAGCGTGGTCGGGGTCGACGCCAACCCGGAGGCACACGAGCACGCGAGGCTGCGCTACCGGCGTGAGAACCTGCGCTTTGCGCGCGACCTCGTCGAGACGTTCGCCGAGCCGGGCGACGCGGTTGTGTTCCTACAGACGATCGAGCACTTGAGCGACCCGGCGGCGGCGCTGGAGCGTTTTCGCACGCTCACCGCCGACGCGCCGGACCCTGCCGGCGGCGGCTCGGGCCCGGCCGGCGGCGCCCCCGGCGCGACCGGCTCCGCCGCCGCGCCGCGCCGCGCCGGCGCGGGCACGGTGTTCGTTTCGACCCCGAACGTGCTCACGCTCGCGCCGAAGGGCGCGGAGCGCTCGGGCAACCCGTGGCACGTGCACGAGTACCGCGCGGATGAGTTCGAGCGGCTGTGCCGCTCGTGCTTCTCAGAGGTGCAGGTGTACGGGCTGTTCCACGCGCGCAAGCTCCGCGTGCACGAGCTCGCGCTGCGGGCGGGATGGGATGCGATCCATGCCCGCCTCGGCCTGACCAAGCGCTTCTACGACTGGTTCACGCCTGCGATCGCCGCAACGGACTTCGCGATTCGCCCCGCCGCGGAGGCGAACCTCGACGCGGCGCTGGACTTCCTCGCGGTGTGCAGGGCGTGAGCGCGCGCCGCGACAGCGGCAGCCTGGCGATCGTCCTGCACACGCACATGCCCTACGTCGAGAGCTTCGGGACGTGGCCGTTCGGGGAGGAGTGGCTGTGGGAGGCGATCGTCGGCAGCTACCTGCCGCTGCTGGAGCTGCTCGATACGGGAGCACCGCTGACGCTGTCGATGACCCCGGTCCTGTGCGACCAGCTCGAAGCCCCCGGTTTGCACGCGCGCTTCGCACGATTCGTCGGAGAGGTGCGCCGCCACACCCATGAGCAGGATGCCGGCGGGATGCGCGAGGCTGGGCACGAGCTGCTCGCACTCGAGCTGGAGCGCTCCTGGCGGGAATACGAGCGCGCTCTGCAGGCGCTGGGCGAGCGCGGCGGCGACCTGCTCGCGGCGCTCGCTCCGCACGTGCAGTGGACGTCCTCGGCGACGCATGCGGTGCTGCCGCTGCTGGCGAGCGACGCCGGCATGAGACTGCAGAGCGACGGCGGCGTGGCGTCACACCGCGCGCGTTTCGGCGAGGGCTGGCGGGGCGGCTTCTGGCTGCCCGAGTGCGCACACGCCGAGCGCCTGGAGCCGCTGCTGCGCGACGCCGGCGCGCGCGCGGTGTGCGTCGAGCTGACCGACCGCCTCGGGCTCGGAGCAAACGCGCACCTGCAGCCGCTGCTCGGCGAGTCTGGCCTCCTGCTCGCGCCGATCGACCGCGCGACGATCGCGCTCGTCTGGAGCGAGCACGGCTACCCGGCCGACGGCGCCTATCGCGACTATCACCACCACACGGTCCACCACCACACGCCGTGGGCGAACGACGGAAGCGTGTATGACCGCGAGCGAGCGCTCGCTCGCGCGCGTGAGCACGCGGCGGACTTCGTCGCCCGCACGATCGAACGGTTGCGCGAGGGCGGCGCCGGCCTGCCGGGGGGTGGGCTTGCGGTGTTCGCGGTGGACACGGAGCTGTTCGGACACTGGTGGTATGAGGGCGTGGAGTGGCTTGCGGCGGTCGTGCAGGAGTGCACGCGCCAAGGCCTCGAGCTGCTCCCCCTCGACGACGCGCTGGAGCGCCTGGAGCCGGCCGCCTGGGACGATTTCGCCGGCGTCGAGCCGAGCAGCTGGGGCAGGCATGGCGACCTCTCGACGTGGTCGGGGCCTGCGGTTGCGGACATCGCCTTCGCGACGCGGGCAGCCGAGCTGGAGGTGCTCGCGGCCGGCGCGCAGGCCGGGGAAGCGGCGGTGCGCGAGCTGCTCGCGCTACAGGCGAGCGACTGGGCGTTCATGGTCTCACGCGAGATCGCCGCGGGGTATGCGCGCGAGCGCTTCGATGGCCATCGTGCGGCGCTTACGAGTGCGCTCGCGCAGGGGGCGCAAGCGCCGGCCGAGGGGGTGCGCAACATCGCTACGCACGCGCGCCGCAGCGCGCTGCTCGCCCCCTGAGCTACTCCCAGCGCATCGTGGGCGGCGCCTCGCGCATCCGGATGATGTTCGCCGGGACGCCGCCGACGACCGCGTTCGCGGGGACCTTCTTGGTGACAACCGAGTTGGTGCCGATGACGCTGTTCTCGCCGACTGAGACTCCGCGCAGCAGGCAGGCGCCGTAGCCGATCCAGACGTTGTGGCCGACTCGTACGTCGCGCTTGTAGATGCCCTGAAGCCTGATCGGGCGATCCACCTCGGTGACGCCGTGATCGAAGTCGATCAGCATCACGCGGTCGGCGAGGATGCACTCGCGCCCGATCGAGACGTGCTGGAAGGCGGAGATCGTGCACTCCTGGCCCATCACTGTCTTCGCGCCGATCTCGACCTCGCCCTCGTGCACGCGGATCTTGCTGCCGTGCCCGATCCACGCCCAGCGCCCGACCCGCAGCGTCGCGCCGCGGCCGATCTCCAGCTGCACGCGCGGGCAGATGAAGCAGACGCCGTCGGTCTGCAGGCGCCTGCGATAGCGCAGCTTGAGCCACAAGAAGCGCGCGAGCAGGTAGGCGTAGCGGCGGTCCAGCATGTGATTGGCCCGCATGAAGCGCAGCAGCGCCGGCGGGCCGCCATGCAGCTGCTCGGGCGCGCGGCGGAGGGTCTGCGCGATCTCCTCGGGTGCGCCGGCGGCGGGTCTGTCAGCGAGCATCTGCTCCATTGCGGTCGAATCGTATTGCCCTGCGATGATTGCGCCCCCGATGGCCGACCCGAACCTCGCACGACGCCTGCTCGACGGTGATCGCCGCGCCCTCGCGCGCGCGATCTCACTGGTCGAGGACGACCGGCCGGAGGGGTGGGAGCTGGTGAGCGAGGTCTATCCGCACACGGGCAAAGCGGCTGTGTTCGGCTTCACCGGACCCCCTGGAGTCGGCAAGTCGACGCTTATCGGCGCATTGACGAAGCTGCGCCGCGCGGCGGGGCGCAGCGTCGGCGTGCTCTCGATCGACCCCTCCTCGCCGTTCACGCACGGAGCTTTGCTCGGGGACCGCATTCGCCTCACCGAGCATTTCCTCGACCAAGGCGTGTTCATCCGCTCGATGGCCAATCGCGGCGCGCTCGGCGGCCTCTCCGAGGCGGCGCTGCAGGCGGCGCTGCTGCTCGACGCAGCCGGCCGGCAGGACGTGTTCGTCGAGACGGTCGGCGTCGGGCAGGCGGAGATCGACATCATCGATCACGCCGACACGATCGTACTCGTGCTGATGCCCGGCTCGGGCGACTCGATCCAGGCGCTGAAGGCGGGCGTGATGGAGATCCCGGACGTGATCGTGATCAACAAGGCCGACCACCCGCTCACGGACACGATGGTGCGCGAGATCCGCGGCGTGCTCTCACTGGCGAACCTGGATCGCAGCCCCGAGGAGGTGCGCGGAAGCTGGCGCGTGCCGATCGTCAAGACGGAGGCGAGCAGTGGCAAGGGCGTGGAGGAGCTGGTCGAGCGCCTGGACGAGCACCGCTCGCACATCCTCGCCGCCGGCCAGCTGGACGATCGCCGCCGTCGCAACCTGCGCAACGAGGTGCTCGCGATCGCCACGGCGCGCATGCGCCGGCGCCTGGAGGAGGAGCTGCACGGGGACCCAGAGTTCCAGCGCCTGATCGAGCAGGTCGTGCAGCGGCGGCTGGACCCGGCCAGCGCGGCAGCCGCGCTGCTCGAGCGGGCGGCAGGGTAGGCTCGACGCATGGACTACCTCAAGCTCGCAGACCGCAACTGGCCGCTGCTGCGGCGCGCGATGGGCGGGCATACGACGGTCTACCGGGCCACCCACGGTTTGATCGGCCATCGCTTCCCGGGCGCCCCGCCGATGCTGCTGCTCGATCACGTCGGCGCCAAGAGCGGGATCAAGCGAACGAGCCCGCTCGTGTACGGGCAGGACGGCGAGAACCTCGTGTTGGTCGCCTCCAAGGGGGGCTATCCGAAGGACCCGGCGTGGCTTCACAACCTCATCGCCAACCCGGACACGCGGGTGCAGGTCGGCTCGCAGGTGCGCAACGTCAATGCGCGCGTTGCCGAGGGCGAGGAGCGCGAGCGCCTGTGGACGCTGATGGTCGGCGTCTACCCGGGTTATGATGGCTACCGTCGGCGCACCGAGCGCCAGATCCCGGTGGTCGTACTCGAGCCTCGCTAGGCGCCGGGCCCCGCGGGCCGGCGCTGCGGCACTCCTGCCGGGCGCGGCATTGCCGGGCGGCGAGTGGTCAAGGCGCCGAGGCTAGGCGCCGAGCGCGCGGGCGATGACCATCTGCTGGATCTCGTCGGTGCCCTCGCCGATCGTGAGGATCTTGGCGTCGCGGTAGAAGCGGCATACGGGGTACTCCTCGATGAACCCGTAGCCGCCGTGAATCTGCACGGCCTCCTCTGAGCAGCGCACGGCCAGCCGGCCGGTCTTCAGCTTGGCCTGTGCGGCGGTCAGCGTGAAGTTGCGCCCGGCGTCCTTCTCGAGCGCGGCTTTGTAGACGAGCAGCCGGGCGGCCTCGATCTCGGTCGACATATCGGCGAGCTTTGACTGGATCGCCTGGAACTTGGAGATCGGCTTGCCGAAGGCCTTGCGCTCCTTGGCGTACTCGAGCGCCTCGTCGAGCGCGCCTTGCGCCAGGCCGACGCCCATCGCGGCGACGCCGATGCGCCCGATGTCGAGGATGTGCAAGAACTGCTTGAAGCCGGCGCCGCGCGGGCCCAGAAGGTTCTGCTCGGGCACGCGGCATTCGTCGAAGCTGAGTGGGCGCGTGTCGGAGGCATTCCAGCCCATCTTCCGGTACGGCTCGCCCTGCTCGTAGCCGGGAGCTCCGTTGGGGATGATGATGTTGGATATCTCCTTGGGGGCGCCGGCGGCGCCGGCATCGCCGTTGCTCGACGCATCGGAGGTGACGGCGGTGATGCAGACGACTCCGGAGATGTCGGTGCCGGCGTTGGTGATGAACTGCTTGGCCCCGTCGACCGTCCATTCGCCGTCGCGCAGGCTTGCCCGCGTGCGCGTGTTGCCGGCGTCAGAGCCGGCCTCCGGCTCGGTCAGGCCGAACGCGCCGAGCGTCTCGCCGGCGCACAGGCGCGGCATCCACTCGCGCTTCTGCTCCTCTGTCCCGAACAGATAGATCGGCTGGGTACCGAGCGAGGTGTGTGCGCACAGCGTGATCGCAACCGAGGAGTCGACGCGCGTGAGCTCCTCGACGGCGAGCGCGTAGGCGAGCGTGTCGCCGCCGCCGCCGCCGTACTCCTCCGGGAAGGGGATGCCCATCAGGTTGAGCTTGCCCAGCTGCTTGACGATCTCGTACGGGAAGGACTTGGTGCGGTCGAGCTCCTCGGCGACCGGCGCGACCTCCGCCTCGGCGAATTCACGCACCGTGCGACGGATCAGCTCGTGGTCGGGAGAGAGGTCGAAGTCCATGCGAGCGGCATTCTCCCAGCTCTTCTCGCTCTACGATGGCCGCGTATGAACACGCCCCGCCTGATCGCCGACTTCCTGCTCACGCGCGGGCGCACGCACAGCTACGGCGCCGACCGCTCCCAGCGCGGCGACCTGCACCTGCCGAGCGGCTCCGGGCCGCACCCTGTCGTCGTGCTGATACACGGCGGCTCCTGGCGCAAGCGCTACGGGCGCGGCGTGATGCGCTCGCTGGCGCGCGACCTGCGCGGACGCGGCTACGCGGTGTGGAACATCGAGTACCGTCGTCTCGGCGCGGGCGGCGGCTGGCCGACCACGTTCGCAGACGTCGCCGCGGCGATCGACCACCTCGACGGCCTGCACGGCGCGCTCGACCTCAGCCGCGTCGACGTGCTCGGGCACTCCGCCGGCGGTCATCTCGCGTTGTGGGCCGCTGGGCGCGAGGGGCTGCCCTCGGGCGCGCCCGGTGCGATCGCAGGCCGCCCGCGCGTGGCGATCAAGCGCGTGATCTCGCTGGCGGGTGTGTGCGACCTCGCCGGCGCCTATCGCGACTGGCACGGCGGCGCCGTGAGGGTGTTGATGGGTGGCTCGCCCGAGCGCCTCCCGGACCGCTACGCCGTCGCCGACCCGCTGCGCCGGGTGCCGCTCCGCATGCCGGCACTGCTCGTGCACGGCGTCATCGACGCGACCGTCTCGGTCCGCCTCAGCCGCACCTACGCTGAGGCCTCGCGCGCGGCCGGCGGCCAGGCCGAGCTGATCGAAATCGAGGGCGAGGCGGGTGGCCATCGCGAGTTCGTCGACCCCCGAGGCGCCGCCTGGGCGCCGGTCGTGAGCTGGCTGGAGCAGGCGTCCGCGCCGCGGCGCCGCGGCGCCGCGGCCGTCGCTAAGAGCTGAGCGAGCGGGCGAGCTCGACGAGCAGGCGCACGCCGTAGCCGGAGGCGCCCTTGCCGCTGTAGGCGCGCCCGAGCTCCCAGGCGGAGCCGGCGATGTCGAGGTGCACCCACGGCACGTCGCCAACGAAGTTCGATAGGAATGCGGCGCCCACGATCGTGCCCGCCTTGCGCGCTTCCGGCGCATTGTCGAGATCGCCGTAGGTGCCCTTGATCAGCTCGTCGTACTCCTCGTGCAGAGGCAGACGCCAGAGGATCTCGCCGCTGCGCTCGCCCGCCCGCTCGACCTGGGCTGCGAAGCGGTCGTCGTTGCTCATCAGGCCGGCGTAGGTCGAGCCGAGCGCGACGATCACCGCGCCGGTGAGCGTGGCGAGGTCAACGATTCGCTCGGCGCCCTCGCCGACGGCATGAGAGAGACAGTCGGCCAGCACCAGTCGGCCCTCAGCGTCGGTGTTGTTGACCTCGATCGTGCGGCCGTTGGCGGCCGTGACGATGTCGCCCGGCTTGACCGAGTGGCCGCTCGGGAGGTTCTCGGTTGCGCCGACGACCGCGACGAGCTTGACGGCCAGACCCAGGCGCGCGATCGCTGCGACCGCCTCGATCACGGCAGAGCCGCCGGACATGTCGAACTTCATCTCGGCCATCTTCGCCCCGGGCTTCAGCGAGATGCCGCCGCTGTCGAACGTGACCGCCTTGCCGACGAAGCCGAGCAGCGGACCACTCGCGCCGGTGGCCTCGTAGCGCATGGTTATCAGCGCGGGCTCCTGCTCGGAGCCCTGCGCGACGGCGGCGAAGGCGCCCATGCCGCGCGCGATGATCCCCTCGCGGCCCTCGACCTCGACCGAGAGCCCCTCGATCTCGCGCGCCAGCGCCTCAGCGTGGGCGGCGAGCGCCGTAGGTGTCAGGTCGTTGGCCGGGCGGTTCTGCAGGTCGCGAGCCGCGTTGACGGCTTCGGCGACGACCGCCGCCTCGGCGACCGCGCCGGCGAGATCCTCCGCGGCGCAGACGATCAGTTGCTCCAGGCTCCGTGGCCGCGAGGTCTCGTCGGGGGGAGCCGACTTGTGGCGCTCGAAGCGGTAGTCGGCGAGCATCGTCCCCTCCACGAGCGCCGCCGCGATCTCGCCGGCGCCGTCCGCAGGACTCTGCCAGCAGAGCACCTCCGTCGAGAGCTCGCGTGCGCGGTCTCGCGCGACGGCTGCGGCCACGCGTGCCCGCTCGGGCGTCAGCTGCTCGCGCTTGCCCAAGCCGACCAGCAGCCAGCGCTTGCCGCCGGCGTGCGCGAGCGCGAGCGACTTGAACGTGCTTCGCGCCTCGCCGGAGGCGATCAGCGCGGCAGCCTCGGCGGGGGCGGTGGGCTCCGGCTGCTCGCCGTCGAAGACGCCGAGAGCGACCGTATCCGCATCTGTCGAGCTCGCTGCGAGCGTGGAGGCAGAGACCTGCATCTGCCGGCCACGATATCCGGATCGCTAGCATTGCCGTCCTCCTGCCACTTCCCCTCTAAACACTGGAGAGCCCTCCACCCATGCCAAAGACCGTGATTCTCGGCGCCGCGCGCACACCGATCGGAAAGATGGGCGGTGGCCTTGCGACGCTCGAAGCGACGGAGCTCGGCGGGGTTGCGATCGAGGCCGCGCTCGAGCGCGCCGGGGTCGAGCCGGAGCAGGTCGATCACGTCATCATGGGACAGGTGCTCCAGGCCGGTCAAGGCCAGATTCCCTCGCGCCAGGCGCAGATCAAAGCCGGCATCCCCAAGGATGTATCCTCGGAGACGATCAACAAGGTCTGCGCCTCGGGATTGCGCGCCTCGGTGATTCTCGACCAAGCGATCCGCGCGGGCGACGTCGAAGTCGGCGTCGGCGGCGGCATGGAGTCGATGTCCAAAGCCCCGTACCTGCTTCCGCAGGCGCGCTTCGGCTACCGCATGGGCGACGCGAAGATGCTCGACGCAATGGTCCACGACGGTCTCACCAACCCGTTCTCGGGCAAGCAGATGTTCGTCGAGGCGACGGAGGTCGGCGACGAGCTGGAGATGACCCGCGCGGACCTCGACCGCTGGGCGCTGCGCTCGCACGAGCGCGCGCTCGCGGCGATCGACGAGGGCCGCATGTCCGATGAGACCGTCTCGGTCACGGTCAAGGGGCGCAAGGGGGATACGCTCGTGGAGATCGACGAGGGGCCGCGCCGCGACACGTCGCTGGAGAAGCTTGCGACGCTCCCCGGCCTCACTGCCAGGGAGGGCTCGCACACGGCAGGCAACTCGCCCGGGGTCAACGACGGCGGCGGCGCGCTGGTGCTGTCCTCGGAGGAGTGGGCCAAGGCCAACGGCAAGGAGGCGCTCGCGGAGATAGTCGCGCACGCGCAGAGCGCAAACGACTTCGCCTACCTCGCGACGACGCCGGCGAGCGCCGCCAAGAAGGCGCTCGAGAAGGCCGGCCTGCAGCCCGGCGACATCGACCTGTGGGAGATCAACGAGGCCTTCGCCTCGGTCACGCTCAACTCTATCCGCATGCTCGGAATCGACGAGGAGCGCGTCAACGTCAACGGTGGCGCGGTGGCGCTCGGGCACCCGATCGGCGCCTCCGGCGCGCGCATCCTCGGGAGCCTCGTGCACGAGCTGCGCAGGCGCGGCGGCGGGCTCGGCTGTGCCGCGATCTGCTCCGGCGGTGGCCAGGGCGACGCAGTCATCCTCAGGGTCGGCGGGGAATAGCACCCCGCCGGACGGCGATTCGCGTGGCTACAGACCCCGTGGCGCAGCGGCCGCAGCCAAGCGAGCGCGCGGCCGACTCCGAGCGCGCGGTAGGAGCGCCGGGCGCCAGTCGCGGCGAGGACAAGCGCGCGGCGGCGTTCTTCGACCTCGACAAGACGCTGATGGCAGGCTCCTCGGGGATCTTCTTCGCGCGGGCGGCCTATGAGACGGGCATGATCTCGCGCGCGCGGCTGGCGCGGGATGCCTACGAGAACTTGCGCTTCCGCCTGCGCGGCTCGACCGACGATCGCGCCGATGACGTGCGCAAGCGCGTCGGCGAGATGATCGCGGGCGTCCCGGTGCGCGACCTGCAGCGCCTCTCTCCGCGTGTGCTCGCGGGAGTGTTGCCGCGCCTGTACCCGCAGATGCTCGCGCGCGCCTACGCCCACCAGGACGCGGGTGTGCCTGTCTACATCCTCACGGCCGCGTCGCAGGAGATGGCCGACCTGCTGGCCCATGTGCTCGCCTTCGACGGTGGCCTCGGTTCGCGCTCGGAGATAGTCGACGGGCGCTACACCGGCAGGCCCGCCGGGCCGTTCAACTACCGCGAGGGCAAGGTTCTCTCGATGCGAGATCTGGCCGACCGCGAGGGCATCGACCTGAGCGCCTCCTATGCCTACTCGGACTCGGAGTCGGACCTGCCGATGCTCCGCGCGGTCGGGCAGCCGGTGGTCGTCAACCCGGACGCGGACCTCGCGCGGATCGCCGCCGCGGAAGGCTGGGAGGTGCTGCGCCTGGATCGGCTCGGGCGGCGGCTGAAGATGCTTGTGGCGCTCGGCGGTGTGGCCGCGCTCGGCGGCCTCGGGCGGACGGTCCGCGATCAACGTGGGAGCGCGCGTCGATCCGCGCGCATAGGCTGAGGGCAGCGATGGCGACACAGACACCCAGCAAGATCCGCGTCGTCGTGGCCAAGCCCGGCCTCGACGGCCACGACCGCGGCGCCAAGATCATCGCGCGGGCGCTGCGCGACGCGGGCATGGAGGTCATCTACACCGGCCTGCACCAGACGCCGGAGCAGATCGTCGAGACGGTGATCCAGGAGGACGCCGACGCAGTCGGGCTGTCGATCCTCTCCGGCGCGCACATGACGCTCGTCCCGCGCGTCGTCGAGCTGCTGCACGCCCAGGAAATCGACGACGTCATCGTGACGGTCGGCGGGACGATCCCGGCGGAGGACATACCGGAGCTGAAGAGCCTGGGGGTCGCCGAGGTGTTCACGCCCGGCGCGCCGACCCAGGCGATCGTGGATTTCATTCGCGGAGCGACCGCGGACCGCGCCTGATTGACTCGTCAGTCAACCGGGCAAACAAGTAGAATCTCCCGCAACAGAACCCAAGGAGTTACCTGAGAATGAAGATATGCGTCCTGGTGAAGGAGGTCCCAGACGCCGCCGTCGAGAAGAAAATCAATCCATCGACGGGGCGCATGGACCGCAGCGGGGAGAAGAACCTCAACCCGTATGACACGCACGCCATCGAGGCTGCGATGCAGATCAAGGAGGGCGGCGCCGTTCCAGTCGAGGAGATCGTCGCGGTGACGATGGGCCCCGACAGCGCGGTGCGCGCTCTGCACAAGGCGGTCTCACTTGGCGCCGACCGTTCGGTGCACCTCTCCGATGAGATCGTCGCCGGCTCCGATGTCGCGGCGACCGGCTATGCGCTGGCGAAGACGTTGCAGCGCGAGAGCCCGGACCTGGTGCTGCTCGGACAGCAGTCGGACGACGGCGAGTGCTACACGATCGGCGCCGTCGTGGCCGAGCACCTGGGCATGCCCTCGCTGACGCAGGTGATCAAGATGGACGTCGATTCTGAGGCGCTGCGCTGCGAGCGCCAGGCCGAGTACGGCTACGACACCGTGCAGATCAAGCTGCCTGCCGTGATCTCGGTCGGCGACGCGATCAACGAGCCCCGTTACCCCTCGCTGAAGGCGATCATGGGCGCGAAGAAGAAGCCGCTCGACAGCGTCAGCGCGGGCGACGTGGAGATCGACGCCGCAAAGGTCGGCGGCGAGAACTCGGCCGCGCAGTGGGTGGCCGCGAAGGCACCCCCGGCGAAGGCGGCAGGCGAGATCATCGAGGACGAGGACACCGGCGAGACGGTCGAGAAGATCATCGCGTGGCTCGACGAGCGCAAGCTCATCTAGTTGTGGATGAGCGAAAGGAACTGAACTGACATGGCAAACATCCTGGTTTACGCGCTGCACTACGACGGCGCGATCAACAAGAACTCACTTGGCGCCGTCTCCGAGGGCGCCAAGCTCGCCGCCGAGCTCGGCGGCGAGGCGCACGCGATCCTGCTGGGCGAGAACGTGCCGGAGGACCTGGCAGGGACGCTTGGCAAGTACGGCGCCAAGAAGGTGCTCGTCGCCGAGGGCCCGGAGGGCCTGGCGCAGCCGCTGGTCGACGCGATGGCCAAGGCGATCGCCGACGGCGGCTACTCCTACGCGCTGTTCGGCGGCGGCCTGCTCGGCTTCGAGATCGGCGCCGGCTTGGCAGCGCGCCTCGGCGCGGGCGTCGCGATGGAGGTCACGGCCGTGCGCGCAGAGGGCGGCGAGCTGATCGCAGAGCGCCCGATCCTTGGCGACTCGGCGATCTCAGAGATCAAATACCGCTCGGACGTCGGCATCATCATCGGGCGCCTGAACGCGTTCGAGATCAAGGAGTCCGGCGACGCCGCTGCGCCGGTGGAGAAGCTCGACTTCGAGCTCAGCGCTCATGCCTCGCAGGCGACGATGGTCACGCGCGGCGAACAGCGCGGGGCAGACGTCGACATCGAGGGCGCAGACATCCTCGTGGCCGGCGGTCGCGGACTGGGCAAGGCTGAGGGCTTCGAGCTCGCTGAGCAGCTGGCCAGCGCGTTCGGCGGCAACAGCGCCGTGGCGGCGACGCGCGCGGTGGTCGACGCCGGCTGGTACCCGTATGCAGCGCAGATCGGCCAGACCGGCAAGACGGTCGCGCCGAAGCTGTATCTGGCGGCGGGCATCTCCGGAGCGATCCAGCACAAGGTCGGGATGCAAGCCTCGGAGAACATCGTCGCGATCAACAAGGACGCCAACGCGCCGATCTTCGAATTCTCCGATCTCGGCATCGTTGGCGACCTCAACAAGATCCTGCCGAAGCTGACCGAGGCAGTGAAGGCCAAGAAGGAGAGCTAGGAGTGGCCGCGCACAACGGCAATGGGAAGGTCGCACCGGATGCGTTCCCGCCGCCGGTCGACCCGCAGAAGGAGTTCGTCAAGCACGGCCTCGACGCCGAGGACGAGCTGATCGAGGTCGGCGTGGCGATCGTCGGCGGCGGCACGGCCGGGCTCTCGTGCGCGAACCGGCTGCTGCAGCTGCTGGCCGAGGACCCGGAGACGATGGAGCGCCTCGGCGAAGTGCCGGTGGCGATCGTCGAGAAGGCGAAGACGTGCGGCGGGCACAACCTCTCGGGCGCGGTGATGCGACCGGGGCCGCTGCAGGAGCTGTTTCCAGAGATGACCCGGGAGCAGTGGCGCGAGGAGGGCTTCGCGTACGGCGAGGTGACGAAGGAGGCCGTGTACGTGCTGCCCTCGTCGAAAACCAAGCTGCGCATCCCGACGCCGCCGAACTTCAAGAACCACGGCAACGAGGTCGTCTCGGTCTCTGCGATGGCGCGCTTCCAGCAGCGCCAGGCGGAGGAGGGTGGCGCGTACGTCCTGACCGAGACCTCCGCGACACAGCTGATCGTCGAGGACGGTCGCGTGGCGGGCGTCCGCTCTGGCGACAAGGGTCGCGGCAAGGACGGCGAGCCGCTCGGTAACTTCGAGCCGGGGACCGACATCAAGGCCCACGCGACGGTGCTCGCCGAGGGCTGCTGGGGGCATCTGACGGGCGCGGCGATCCGCGAGTTCGACCTCGCCAAGAACCGTGAGCCGCAGGTGTGGGAGCTCGGGGTCAAGGAGGTCTGGAAGGTCGCCAAGCCGCTGGACCGCGTGATCCACACGCTCGGGCCGTGGCCGCTGAAGCTCTCGGCCAAGTACGGGCACGTCGGCGGCACCTGGATCTACCCGATGAAGGACGAGAAGACCGGCGAGGATCTCGTCAGCATCGGCTTCGTGATGGACCTGGAGTACGCCGATGCGACCACCTCCACGCACGACTTGCTGCAGCAGTTCAAGATGCACCCGCTCGTCAAGGGCATCCTCGAGGGCGGCGAGCGTGTCGCGTGGGGCGCGAAGGCGCTTCCGGGCGGCGGCTACTGGTCGATGCCCAAGCTGAGCATGCCCGGGGCAGTGCTCGTCGGCGACGCCGCAGGCATGGTCGACACGGTCGCGCTGAAGGGAGTCCACCACAGCGTCATGTCCGGCAAATTGGCCGGCGAAGCGATCTACCAGGCGCTCGCGCGCGGGGAATCGAGCTTCGAGCCATACGAGCAGGCGATCGAGGACTCGGTCGTCGGCAAGGAGCTCTACGAGGTGCGCAACACCCGCCAGCCCTTCCAGAAAGGCTTCGTCCAGGGCGCGCCTCTGGTCAACCTGATGATGGGCACCAAGGGTCGCTTCCCGGGCGGGCGCTGGGCCTGGCACCGCAACGACGCCAAGCCGATGTTCATCGGCAAGACCAAGGACTCCTATCCCAAGCCGGACGGCAAATACACCTTCGACAAGCTCTCCTCGGTGTTCATCACGGGCAACGCGACGCGCGACGATGCGCCGAATCACATCCGCGTGCAGAAACACGTGCCGCGCGAGGTCGCCGAGACGTGGCGCTGGATGTGCCCGGCGGGGGTCTATGAGATTCCTGACGACGCACCCGAGCACGGTGAGGTCGACGTGATCGTCAACTACACCAACTGCGTGCAGTGCGGCGCGATCACGGCCAAGGGCGGGCGCTTGACCACCCCCGAGGGTGGCGACGGGCCGCTTTACCAGGTGCTCTGAGCCGCTAGCGTCGCCGTCTCGCCGCGATTGCATTGGCGCGGCGCGAAACATATGGCCGGGGTTGGTGTTAGGGGGATGTCATGGATCGCACCCTTTCCAGAACGTTTGCACGCCTTCTCGCCTGCGCTGCGTGCTCCCTCGCCCTGCTCGGCGGCGTAGCTTCCCTCGCCTGGGCAGCGAAGGCGCGCAGCGCCGCCGCCACCACCGGCCAGGCGACACCGCCGCTCGTGGCGGGCAACGCCACGGCCACGGTCGAACAGTGCCTGGCGACCGGCGCACAGGCCGAACGCTCGGCCACGTTCACCGGGGAAATGACCGCGATCCCGGGGACGGTGCGCATGTCGATGCGAATCGACGTCGAGGAGCGCGTGCCCGGGGAAGCCGAATTCCACGCGGTCACGGAGTCGGGCCTGGGCGTGTGGCGTCCCTCAGACCCGAAGGTTAAGGTCTACAAGTACCTCAAGCAGGTCGGCAACCTCTCCGCGCCCGCCTCCTACCGCGGCCTCGTCCGCTTTCGCTGGCTGAACGCCCACGGGCACGCGATCAAGCGGGCCGAGCGGCTGACCGCACGCTGCCTGCAGCCGCAGTCCACGACGGAACCGCTCAGCGGCGGCGGCGCCCCGGCAGGCCCCACGGCGAGCACGACCGCCCCTGCTGGAAACGCCTGAGCGCGCCCAGCGCTCCGCCCGGCTTGGCGCTGGCCTCGCCCGCGGACGAGCACGCGTCGCGAGCCCGGCGGGCCGCTAGAATGATCTGACGATGAAGACCGAGATCCATCCCAACTACGTCCAAGCCCACGTCCGCTGCACCTGCGGGAACGAGTTCATCACTCGCGCCACGCAGGACGAGCTGCGCGTGGAGGTCTGCTCGAACTGCCATCCGTTCTACACCGGCCGCCAGAAGTTGATGGACAGCGGCGGGCGCGTCGAGCGCTTCCAGCGCCGCGTTGCCAAGGGCCGCCTGCACACGGCGCAGTCCCGCTCCGCTCAATAGTCCGATGCCCTCGCGGTTGGTCGCCGACCGCTCGGAGTCCGGCCGGCCAACGGAGCTGGTGCCTTCCGCGGCGGGCGAGCTCGACGGGCTGCGGCCGGGCTTGAACGGGAACGGCGCGAGCGCGACCGCGACCGCGCAGCCCGACGGCGACGGACAGCTCAACGCCCAGCGCGACGCCCCGGTGGGGGGTCAGGCCGTGCTCGAGGGCGTGATGATGCGCGGCGTCTCCAACTGGGCGGTCGCCGTTCGCAAGCCGACTGCCGAGCAGCTCGCAGAGGGCGAGCGCTCGCCCGAGGAGGCGGCGCTCGGCGAGATCGAGGTGAGCGCCTTCCCGCTGGACTCGGCGATGAAGCGCCACCGGCTGCTGCGCCTGCCGATCATCCGCGGCGTGGTGGCGCTGGGCGGATCGCTGGCGATCGGCTTCCGCGCGCTGGAGGTCTCCGCCAATGCGCAGCTGCCGCCGGAGGAAAACGAGGAGATCCCGAAGGCCGTCTGGGCCGGAACGGTCGTGCTCGCGCTCGCGCTCGCGATCGTGCTGTTCTTCCTGATCCCCGTCGGCCTGACGAGCCTGATCAAGGGCCAGCTCGGCTCGTCGTTCCTGTTCTGGCTGGTCGAGGGCGTCGTGCGCACGAGCATCTTCCTCGGCTACATGCTGCTGCTCTCGCGCATCCGCGACCTGCGGCGCGTGTTCGAGTACCACGGCGCCGAGCACAAGACGATCTCCTGCTTCGAGGCGGGCCTGCCGCTGACGCCTGCCAACGCCCAGCGCTTCTCGCGGCTGCACCCACGCTGTGGCACCAGCTTCCTGCTCGTCGTGATGATCGTGGCGATCTTCGTGTTCGCGCCGATCGGCCTGCCGGCCTGGTACTGGCTCCTCGCAACGCGCATCCTCGGCGTGCCCGTGATCGCGGGCGTCTCCTTCGAGCTGATCAAGTTCGCCGGGCGCAACCGCCGCCGCCGCTGGGTGCAGGCGATCATGTGGCCGGGCCTGAAGCTGCAGCTGCTGACCACGCGCGAGCCCGATCTCGATCAGCTCGCAGTCGCGATCGCGGCGCTCGAGGCGGTGCTCGAGCGCGAGACGCCCGGCGCTCTCTCGGCCGAGGATCTGGTTGGCGTCGAGGTCGTGGCCTAGCCCGCGAGGGCTCGGCGGCCGCGCAGGTGGCCCCTAAACTGGGGCCGCGATGATCGAAGACCTCGTCAAGCAGATCGAGACGCGCTTCGCCGAGCTCGGCGAGCAGATGACCGACGCCGCGGTCATCTCGGACCGCGAACGCTACGCGGAGGTCGGCCGTGCCTACAGCCAGCTGGAGCCGGCCGCGAAGCTGGCGGCGCAGTGGCGCGAAGCGCAGAGCACGGCCGCGGGTGCCGAGGAACTGCTCTCCGAAGAGGGCGAGGACTCCGAGCTGCGCGAGGAGCTGAGCGGGGCGCGCGAGCGCATCGAGCAGCTCGAGGAGGAGATTCGCATGGCGATGGTCGAGCGCGACCCCAACGACGACAAGAGCGTGATCGTCGAAATCCAGGGCGGCGCGGGCGGCGACGAGGCCGGCCTGTGGGCCGGCGACCTTTACCGGATGCTCGTCAAGTACGCCGAGCGCCGCGGCTGGCAGTCGGAGCCGATGGAGGTCGGCGACGGCAAGTACACGTTCGCGGTCAAGGGTGACGGGGCCTACTCGGTGTTCAAGTTCGAGGGCGGCACGCACCGCGTCCAGCGCGTCCCGCAGACCGAGTCCCAAGGCCGCATCCACACCTCGACGGCGACCGTCGCGGTGCTGCCAGAGGCCGAGGACGTCGACGTGCAGATCGACCCGAACGACCTCCAGATCGACGTCTACCGCTCCTCCGGCCCGGGCGGGCAGTCGGTCAACACGACCGACTCGGCGGTGCGCGTGACGCACAAGCCATCGGGCATCGTCGTCTCGATGCAGGACGAGAAGTCACAGCTTCAGAACCGCGAGAAGGCGCTGCGCGTGCTTCGGGCGCGCGTATACGAGCGCGCGCTGGCCGAGCAGCAGGCCGAGCTCGCGGCCGATCGCCGCTCGCAGGTCGGCACGGGCGACCGCGCCGAGAAGATACGCACTTACAACTACGGCGAGCGGCGCGTCACCGACCATCGCATCAAGCTCACCGTGCACAACCTCGACCAGGTCCTCGAGGGCCAGCTGGATGAGCTCACGGGCGCGCTGCAAGGGGATGAGAAGCGCAGCCGGCTGCAGGCCCAGGCCGCCGCATGAGACGCCCTGTGTCAACCCCCTTGCGCCAAAACCTTGACCAGGGCGCCGTGTCGAGTCGGCTCATAGGGAGTGTGGTCTTGCCAGCAGCGCCAGAGCACGCGGCTCCAAGCACGACCGAGTATGCGAATCGCGTG
>JBBSDZ010000002.1:0-87183 GCA_038240205.1 Solirubrobacterales bacterium
CAAAAAGCCCCGCTAAGCAGGGCTTTTCGCATGCGCCCGAATGGACTCGAACCATCACGGGGAAATCTCCCCACAAGGCCCTCAACCTTGCGCGTCTACCAATTCCGCCACAGGCGCAGAGTGGGCGAGTATAGCCCTGGGCCTTCAGCGAGGCGTACGAGGTGCTCCAGTGCGGCCTGCAGAAACCCTTGCGCCGCCTTGCGTCCGTCCACACCCCTCGCTACAGTGCGAACAAGTGTTCGTTTCAGGCGATAGTGCACCCGATCAGGGAGTCGAGCAGACCATGGATCTGACCAAGCGCCAGCAAGAGATATTTGACTTCATTCGCAAGTACTCGGCCAAGTACGGCTACCCGCCGACGGTGCGCGACATCGGCAAAGCGGTTGGCCTGGCGTCCTCTTCGACGGTGCACGCGCACCTGGCAAACCTGGAGAAGCTTGGGCTGCTGCGCCGCGATCCGTCGAAGCCGCGGGCGATCGAGATGCTCGACCGGGCCGTCGGCAGCGTGGGTAGCGCAGTCGAGACGGTGCGCGGAATCGTCCGTGCCGAAGGTCTACCGCTGCTCGGCTCGGTGGCAGCGGGTCAACCGATGCTGGCCGAGGAGAACATCGAGGACTACGTGTCGGTGCCCGAGATCGCCGGCGGGGGCGAAGGCGAATATCTGCTGCGCATCCGCGGTGACTCGATGAAGGAAGCCGGAATCATCGAGGGAGACTTCGTGGTCGTCCACCCTCAGGACACCGCACGAGACGGCGACGTCGTCGTCGCGCTGCTTGGCGAGGAGGCCACCGTCAAGCGCTTCTACCGCGAGTCCGACCACATCCGGCTGCAGCCGGAGAACGAGACGATGGAGCCGATCCGCAGCAAAGAGGTGACCGTGCTCGGGCGCGTCGTCGGCCTGCTCAGGAGCGTCTGAGCCGACCATCATGCCCCGGCGGCTTGGGCGGGGAGTGCCCTGCCTTTACGTGGCGTGGCGCAAGCGCTAACTTGACTGAGCAGGTCAGGCAGCCGCGGAGGCGCGAGCCTTCGAGGAAAGTCCGGACATCACAGGGCAGGGTGGTCGAGGAATCGACCCGGGGAAACCCGCGGGAAAGTGCCACAGAAACAAACCGCCTACGTCCGCCGTCCCACGTGAACGGCGGGCCGGTAAGGGTGAAATGGTGCGGTAAGAGCGCACCAGCGTCGCGGTGATGCGGCGGCTGGGCAAACCCCGCCCGATGCAAGGCCAAACAGGACCGCTTGCAGGTAGCCCGCCGAGGTCCAGGTAGGCCGCTCAGATGGATGGTTGCTCAACGACAGGATCCGGCTTATCGACCTGCTAAGGAAAAGCCCCGTCTCGGCGGGGCTTTTCTATTGTCGAGGCGCCTGGACGATCCAGGTTGTCCATCCCGCGTGGCTCGGCTGGAATGACCCGAGTTTCGCTCGGCGATCATCCGACCGTGAAGGAGGATGGCGCGGCCGGATTCGTCCGCGTGGCCGAGATCAGCGAGAGTAGAGCAGTCGGCGAGGTGCCGCCGAGGACGCGCAGGCGGTGGAGCCGATACGGATCGTCGCTTGGATGCGCCCAGCCCGGCACGACGGTCGTGGAGCCAACGAAACCAGCGGCTCTCACCGCGGCGATGACGGTCGCATCGTAGTGGCCGGAGGGGTAGCAGAACCAGTTTACCGGGACTCCGTAGCGGTGACGCAAGACTGCCCTCGCGCCCGCGACCTGTTCGCGGAGCTCGGCGGCGTTCAGCGTGATCAGGTCGGCATGACTGATGCCCTGCGTGTCGAGCTCCCAACCGGACGCGATCATGCCGCGCACTTCACTGCTGGACAAGCCGCCCTGCGACGGTGGTAGTCCGGTCAGCTGGATGTTCTCCTCGGCGCGCCACCCGAGCCGGCGCAGGATCGGAAGCGCCTCGGCGAACTGCGAGTGGTAGCCGTTGTCGAAGCTCACGACGATCGGTTTGCCGGACGGCAGCGCTGCGCCGTGCCGCCAGTTGTCCAAAAGCTGGTCAGGCGTGACGGCCGTCCAGCCGGCGCGCTCGAGCGCCTGCATCTGCGCCGCGAATTCCGTCGGTTGCACGTACAGGCCAGGAAAGGGAGCAGCCGGCGGTGCAGCTGCGATCACGTGGTACATGAGTATCGGAACGGCCTCGCGACCTGGTCGGCCGGTCACGCCGACTGCGCTAGCCGACGACCTGGCGCGCGTGTGGGTGCCGGTGGCGCGTCCGACTCTCCGCGTTGGCTTCGGGGCCGAAGAAGCGGGTCCGCCCGCCCGCACGAGCAGCCCAACCGTGAGCGCGACGATCGCGATGAGGCCGACCCCGGCGACAGCAAGACGGCGCCGCCGGCGCACTCTCAGCCGAGCCGTGGCCCGGCGACTGCGCAGTTCCTCCAGGTCCATCGCTCGCTCCGTAGTGCATCGCTCGAGATCGCTCCGCTGGCGGGAGACGCCGACCGAGCTTAGTCTGTTGTGCGGCTGGGGCCGACGACTCGGAAGGTGGACAGGACGAACGCCGCGAGTCGAACGCGGTACCGTGGCCTCGCCACACAGCGAACTCACCGGCGAGCGTCGGTTCCCGACTTGGCAGACGAGCCCGAGCCCCATCCACGCACTGTCGCCGCGGTCACGCCGGCCGACTTGCCCGATCTGCTGCCGCTCCTGCGGGCGTACTGCGACTTCTACGCAACGTCCCCGAGCGATGAGTCGCTGCTCGCCCTCTCACGCGCGCTGATTGAGGACCCGGCGCTGGAGGGCGTGCAGCTGCTTGCACGCGACGGAGATGGCCGCGCGCTCGGCTTCGCGACGGTCTTCTGGAGCTGGGATACGACCGAGGCGAGCCGCATCGGCATCATGAACGACCTCTACGTCAGTCCGAAGGCGCGCGGCTCGGGGACCGCCGAGCGGCTGATCGGGGCGTGTGCTCAGCGCTGTGAGCAGCGCGGGGCGGCACGCCTGGAGTGGCAGACCGGACCGGACAATCGGCGCGCGCAGGCCGTTTACGACCGCATCGGCGGAACGCGAGAACCGTGGCTGCTCTATGCCAAACCGACGCCCGCGAGCTGAGCCCGGCTGCCGCCGTATGGCTGTTCCGGCTGCACGCGTCTGAGCGATGCTCATCCTGAGCTGGAACCTGTTCCACGGGCGCTCCCAGCCTCCTGCGGGGCGATCGCTGCTCGGCGAGTTCCAGGAGCTGCTCGCGGCATGGGAGTGGGACGTTGCGCTGCTGCAGGAGGTGCCACCGTGGTGGCCGGCGCAGCTTGCGCGCGCGGCCGGCGCCGAGCAGCGCGCGGCAATGACCTCGCGCAACTCACTGCTCGCGCTGAGACGCGCCGTCGCCGCTCGTCGGCCCGACCTGATCAAGTCGAACGGCGGCGGCTGCAACGCAGTGCTCGTCCGCGCGCGGATCGACAGCCACCGCGACCTGCGCCTGCGCTTGTGGCCGGAGCGGCGCGTCGCGCAGCTCGTGCGACTGGCTGGCGGAACTTGCGTGGCGAACTTCCACGGGAGCGTCCGCGTGCCACTCGCCGAGCAGGAGCTCGCGAGGCTCTTCGACGTGGCAGAGGCCTGGGCGCGCGGAGACCCGCTTGTCCTCGGCGGCGATCTGAACCTACGCAGGCCAGGTGCGCCGAGTGAGGACTACGAGCACGTCGCTGCCCGCGACGTGGACCACCTTTTCGCGCGCGGCTTGCGCCGAGACAGCGAGGCTGAGCTGCTCAACCGGCACGCCACCCAAGGAGGCAGCTGGCTTCAGCTCTCTGACCATCCACCGCTGCGAGTGCGTCTCAGTACGGCTGATCAGTCGGTGAGATGCTCGGCGTCGGCGTCACCGTAGACGGCGTCCGCCGGTTCCTCGGCCTCGCGGCTGGCGTCTTGAGAGATGCGCGCGGGCCTGTGCTCGTCACCGTGTGAGCTGTGTTCGATCAGTTCCTTCTCGGCGAGCTCGAACCCCTCCGACTGGCCTCCGCCCGCCTCCTCGACCGCGAGGCGCTCCTGGCGCCTGCGCTCGGTCAGCTCGGAGAGAGGGTCCGAGGGCATTTCGCTTGCCATGCGCGCACCATACTCCTCGCCACGTGGGAGGGGGCTCCGCTCGTGGCCGCTTGTTCAAAGCCCATCCCCGGTAGGGGTATGCTGGACCGAGATGGCACAGACGCGCGGATATTTGGCGAGCAAAGACGAGCTGCAACGACGGCTCGCGCGAATCGAGGGCCAAGTGCGCGGCGTGTCAAAGATGGTCGCCGAGGAGCGCTACTGCATCGACGTGCTCACGCAGATCGCGGCGATCGAGGCCGCGCTCGACAAGGTCGCGCTCGGCTTGCTCGACGATCACGCGCGGGTGTGCGTGATCGGTGGTGAGGAGTCAGAGCGCGAGCAGCGCACCGAGGAGATGATGGCCGCCGTCGGTCGCTTGGTGCGCCGGGGCTGAAAAATCGCGACTACAGCGCGAGCTGTTCGCGCGCGGTCTGCATCAGCGTCGGCGTGTTCTTGAGCTCGCCGAGCGCGCTGAGCATCGGATCCAGCTCGCAGTCGATCTTCGCCGGCCACTGCTTCTCAGGGTGCTCGTCGAGCGTCTTCAGCCCGTTGCCCGTGATCAGCGCGACGACCGTGTCGTCCGGTGCGAAGGCTCCAGCCGCGGCGAGCTTCTCGAGCACCGCGATCGTCGTTCCGCCGGCCGGCTCTGTCAGCAGGCCCTCCGTCGCGGCGAGCAGGTCGATTCCGGCAAAGATCTCCGGGTCCGAGGCGAACGCGGCCGTGCCGCCGCGTTTGTGGACGGCGTCGATCACGAGGTAGCCGTCGCCGGGGGCGCCGATCGCCAGCGAATGAGCCATCGTCTCAGGCATGACCGGGTGCACCTCGGCCTCCTCGGCGAGAATCGCGCTCGCGATCGGGTTGCAGCCGCTCGGCTGGGCGATGTGGATGCGCGTGCCCTCCGTCTCTGAGAGACCGAGTAGCTGTAGCTCGATCAGGCCCTTGTGCATCCGCGAGGACAGCGTGCCACCGGCGGCGGGGCTGAGGATGTGGTCTGGCGCCTCCCAGTCGAGCTGCTCGACGATCTCGAACGCGGCCGTCTTCGCGCCCTCGGCGTAGAACGGACGCAGCGTGATGTTGGCGAAGTCCATTCCCGTCGTTTCAGCGACTTCGCGGCAGCGACGGTTGGCTTCGTCGTAGTTGCCCTCGACCTGAACGACCTTCGCGCCGAGCGCCATGCACGAGCGCGCCTTCATCTCCTCCAGGCGATTGGGATAGAAGATGAACGCGTCGACACCCGCCTTCGCTGCGAGCGACGCCACGGCGGTGCCGACGTTGCCTGTGGAGACGCAGCCGATCTCGTCCTTGCCGCGCTCGAGCAGCCGCGCGACCGACATCGAGACGACGCGGTCCTTGTAGGAGAGGCTCGGGCGGTTGCTCGAGTCATCCTTCAGATACAGGTTGTTGAGGCCCAGCTCGGCGCCGAGGCGGTCGGCGCGGATCAGCGGCGTGTAGCCGGAATGCCGGCCGACCCGCGCCTGCGCGCCGGCGTCGACGATCGGCAACAGCTCCTCGAAGTGCCACACGTTGGCCGGGCGCGCGGCGCTCGGGAAGTCCTTGAAGTGACTCGCCGCCAGCTCGTAGTCGTAAACGATGTCCAAGCCCTTGCCGCAGTCCGGACAGGCAAACACGGTGGACTCCAGCGGGTAGCTGTTGTCGCAGCGGTGGCAGACGAGCGCAGTCGCGCACGAGCGCGTCCTCTGCCTCGACCCCGTCAGTGGGCTCTCTACGGTCTGTGGGCTCATGCGACTACCTCCAACGATACGCCGGGCCACGGCGTTTGTGCACCGTGCTCCTCATTGCCGAAGGCGATCCACAGCTCCTCTGAGAGGTGCGGGGCGAACGGGCCGAGCAGTTGCGCCAGCAGCGTTAGCGCCTCGATCAGCGCGTCGCTGTCGGCGCGGCTGAGCGAGCCCTCACGCGCAATCACGCGCTTCTCATAGTCCTTGATGCGGTCGAACAGCCGCATCACGTTGCGCACGGCGCTGTGCATCTCGAGTCCCTCCATGTCCTCGGTGATCCTCTCCACGCCCTTCTCACACCACTGCCTCAGTTTCAGCCGCAGGTGCTCGCTGGTGTCTCTGACGGGCTCCCCAGCCGCGTCGTCCGCGGGCTGCGGCTCGCCGGCGAGTGCCGCAGCGGCGGCCAGGCGCGACTGCGAGAACTCCCAGACCTGCGTCAGGAACCGGTGTGCGCGCAGCACCGCCGAATCGCTCCAGTTGAGCGTCTTCTGTGCCCGCGCCGCGTACAGGACGGCCAGGCGCACGGTGTCGGCGCCGTAGCGCTCGACGAGCGCATCCGGATCGACGACGTTGCCCAGATGCTTGCTCATCTTGCGGCCATCGCTGATGACCATCTCGTGGAACAGGCATCCGGCAAACGGCTCGCCGTCGGTGAGGAAGTCGAGCGGGCCGATGTCGCGCAGAGCCTTCGTGACGATCCTCTGGTCGAAGACGAAGTTGCCGCTGTCCGAGCCGGCGACGACGCGCTCGGAGGGCAGCCAGTGGCGCAGGTCGGCGAGCGCCAGGATGTCCTCGAGCGGCTCCGCGCGAGCCTCCGGCGGCACGGCCACCGGAATCCAAAGCCAGAGCGCGTCGAAGTGGCAGTCGAGCGTGTCGGTCTCGCGCTCTGCCGGTCCACCGCAAAGGGGGCAGGTCGTCTCCACGAACTCGCGCAGCTCGGCGAGCGGGTTGCCGGTGCCCGTTGGCGTGATGTCCAGGGGAAGCAAGACGGGAAGCTGCTCCTTGGGTAGCGGCACCGCCCCGTGCGTCTCGCAGTAGACGACCGGGATCGGCGTGCCCCACGAGCGCTGGCGCGAGATCGAGAAGTCATCGGCCTTGTAGCGGATCGCCTCGCGCGGGGCCGCTGCCTCGCCGGTGTCCTGCGCGTCTGGGCTGCTGCCGGCGGCTCCTCTCGACGCGCGCAGCAGCTCCGGCACGCGCTCGGCGAGCACCGCGTCGGTGCGATCGCTCTGCGGAACGCCGAACACCGCGGTCGCGCCGAAGCGCCCGTCGACGACCGGTGAGATGAGCACGGGGAGCGATCCCTCGCGCGCGGGCGCGCGCAGCGAGTATCCGGTGTCGATCAGTGCGACCGCACCGGCATCGCGCGAGCCGCGCTCGAGTCCTCCGGAGCGAAGCTCCTCCAGACGCTCGCGCACCTGCGGCTCAGACGCCCACGAGTCGATCTCCGGGTGCTTGGGTGAGATCAGCACGAACTCGGCGAGCTCCAGAGCGTCGGCGTGCGTCGTGAACACCGTCAGCCGCTGGCCCGCGGCGCTAGCCAGCTCGACCTCGACGCCGTCGACGCGACCGAGCACGAAGCGCTGGCTCGCTAGCGCCACCTCGTCCCAGCGCCCGCCGCCCGCCAGCTCGTCCAGGCGCCGGTCGTTCTCCTGTGTGTACGCACTGATCCGCAGGTACCACTGCGGACGCTCGATCAGCCGGACCGGGTTGTGACAGCGCCAGCAGAGGCCGTCCTCGACCTGGATCGTCGCGAGCGTCGTCTGGCAGGTGTCACACCAATCGACGTTGCCCGTGCCGCGGTAGACGAGCCCCGCCTCGAGCAGCGTCAGGAAGAGCCATTGCGACCAGCGGTACATGATCGGGTCCGAGCTCATGAACGTGCGCTCCCAGTCGAAGGAGAATCCGAGCCGCTGCAGCTGCCCGGTCATGTGCGTGGCGCAACGCGCGACCCACTCGCTCGGTGACTCCCCGCGCGAGATCGCGCCGAGCTCCGCCGGTAGGCCGAAGGCGTCGAAGCCGAACGCGAACAGCACGCGGTCGCCGCGGGCGCGCCGGAAGCGCGCATAGGCGTCTCCGATCGAGTAGCTGCGCACGTGTCCGATGTGCACGTTGCCCGACGTGAACGGCGCCGATGGCTTTATGTACAGATTGCGCCGATCCTCGGCGGCGGCCGGCGTACGAGCGGCGTCGCGCTCTCGCCAGGCAGCCTGGCGGCGCCTCTCGATCGCGTCCGGGACATAGCTCTTGTCGACTGCCTCTGACATGTCTGTCGAGGATACCCAAGGGCATTACGCGGACCCCGGCCATTGCTATGCTCAAATCCAGTTGGCTGACGTCCGCTACAAGACATCTCTGGCGCCTCGCCGACCCCTCTCTGGCCCCGCTTCGTGCGGGGCTGTTTCGTCCGGACCGACTGCGAGGATTCAGCGATGGAGATAGAGATCGGACGTGGCAAGAAAGCCCGTCGGGCATACGGATTCGACGACATTGCGATCGTCCCTTCGCGGCGCACGAGGGACCCCGACGACATCGATATCTCGTGGAAGCTCGGGCCCTACCAGTTCGAGCTGCCGATGCTCGCCTCCGCGATGGATGGCGTCGTGTCGCCGCGGACCGCTGGCATCATCGGCAACCTCGGTGGCCTCGCCGTGCTGAACCTCGAGGGCATCTTCACCCGCTATGAGGACGCCGAGGAGCAGCTCGAGCGGATCGCGCTGCTGCCGAAGGATCTCGCGACGCGCGAGATGCAGGAGATCTACAGCGAGCCGGTCAAGCCGGAGCTGATCGCTCAGCGCATCGCGGAGATCAAGGAGCAGAAGGTTGTGGTTGCGGCCTCGCTGACGCCCCAGCGTGTGCTGCAGTACCACGACATCGCGATGGAGGCGGGCCTTGACGTGCTCGTAATCCAGGGCACGGTCGTCTCCGGCGAGCACGTCTCGACGGTCTCCGAGCCACTGAACCTGAAGGAGTTCATCCCGACGCTCGACGTTCCGGTCGTGGTAGGCGGCTGCGCCTCCTACCACACGGGCCTGCACCTGATGCGCACCGGCGCGGCAGGCGTGCTCGTGGGGGTCGGCCCCGGCGCGGCGTGCACGACCCGCGGGGTGCTCGGGATCGGCGTCCCGCAGGCGACGGCGATCGCCGACGTCGCCTACGCCCGATCGACGCACATGCTCGAGACGGGTGAGTACTGCCAGGTGATCGCCGACGGCGGCATGCGCAACGGCGGCGACGTCTCCAAGGCGATCGCGCTCGGCGCGGACGCTGTGATGATCGGCTCGCCGCTCGCGCGTGCCTACGAGGCGCCCGGTCGCGGCTTTCACTGGGGTATGGCCACCTTCCACCCAAGCCTGCCGCGCGGGGCGCGGGTGGCGACGCATCAGAACGGAACGCTCGAGGAGATCCTCGTCGGGCCGGCCCGTGAGAACGACGGCTCGTTCAACCTGTTCGGGGGCCTGCGCACGTCGATGGCGACGTGCGGCCACAAGGACCTCGCGGAGTTTAACCGCGCCGAGGTCGTGGTCGCGCCCTCGTTGCAGACCGAGGGCAAGGCGCTGCAGCGCGATCAGGGAGTCGGCATGGGCGCGACCAACGGGAAGGCTGCCGCCCTAGTCAATGACTGACGCGGCAGAGTCGTCGCAGGCATCGCCGAGCGGCGTTCTGGAAGTCCCGCCTGCGCAGGCGGAGGATGGGGCGCAGGGGAGTGCCGTCTCGCCGGCTTCCCCGGGGGAGCTTCCGAAGTCAGCGTCGGAGGAGATCGTCGTGATCGACTACGGCGGGCAGTACAGCCAGCTGATCGCGCGCCGCATACGCGACTGTGGCGTGTTCAGCGAGCTGCTTCCCCATCACGTGCCGCTGCAGGAGATCGCAAAGCGCAAACCGCGCGGGATCATCCTCTCGGGCGGTCCGGCCTCGGTCTATGCCGACGGGGCGCCGCGACTGGAGCGCGGGCTGCTCGATCTCGGTGTGCCGGTGATGGGCATTTGCTACGGAATGCAGCTGCTCGTACACGAGCTGGGCGGGCGCGTCGAGGAGGCTGACGTCGGCGAGTTCGGGCGCTCGGATCTGCACGTGATCACCCCTGGCGTGCTCTTGCGCGACATGCCAACCGAGCAGACGTGCTGGATGTCTCATCGCGACACCGTCTATGAGCCGCCGCCGGGCTTCACGGCGCTCGCCTCCTCGAGCTCCTCGCCGGTCGCGGCCGTCGAGGACACCGCACGCGACGTCTACGGCATTCAGTTTCACCCGGAGGTCGTTCACACGCCCTACGGACAGGAGATCCTGACGCGCTTCCTGACCGAGGTGTGCGGCTGCGAGCAGACTTGGTCGGCGGCGTCGATCGTCGAGGATCAGATTGCGCGCATCCGCGCGCAGGTCGGCGAGGCGAACGTCGTCTGTGGCCTCTCCGGCGGCGTCGACTCCTCGGTCGCAGCGCTGCTCGTGCACCGCGCGATCGGCGAGCAACTGACCTGCGTGTTTGTCGATCACGGCCTGATGCGCAAGGACGAGGGCGAGCAGGTGGTCAGTGCCTTTCGCGATCACTTCAAGGTTCCGCTCGTCGCGGTCGACGCCGAGGAGCGCTTCTTGGAGAAGCTCGTCGGCGTGACCGAGCCGGAGGCCAAGCGCAAGGCGATCGGCGCCGAGTTCATCCGTGTTTTCGAGGAGGAGGCGACGAAGCTGGCCGACCGCGGTGGGGGAGAGGGCGCGAAGTTCCTCGTGCAGGGCACGCTCTACTCCGACGTGATCGAGTCCGGCGGAGGCACGGGCGCTGCGACGATCAAGTCCCATCACAACGTCGGTGGGCTGCCCGAGGACCTGCAGTTCGATCTCGTCGAGCCGCTGCGGGCGCTGTTCAAGGACGAGGTTCGCGCCGTCGGCGCCGAGCTCGGGCTCCCGGACCGCCTCGTCTGGAGACAGCCCTTCCCCGGCCCAGGCCTGGCGATCCGCGTGGTCGGCGGCGAAGCCACGAAGGAGCGTCTGGACGTGCTTCGCGAGGCTGACTACATACTCCAAGAGGAGATCCGCAAGGCTGGCCTCTACCGCGAGCTGTGGCAGTCCTTCTGCGTGCTGCCGGACGTGCGCACGGTCGGAGTCCAGGGCGATGAGCGCACCTATGGCTATGTCGTCGTGCTGCGGGCTGTGACCAGCGACGACGCGATGACGGCCGACTGGGCGCGGCTGCCTTACGACCTCTTGGAGGCGATCGCCTCGCGCATGATCAACGAGCTGCGCGAGGTCAACCGGGTCGTGCTGGACATCACGTCGAAGCCGCCGGGCACCATCGAGTGGGAGTGATCTGCGGAGCGGGCTGAGTTCGCCTATGATGTCCTCTCCGCCGCGCGACCGATCGCAGATCGGCCAGCGTGGCCTTTTTCACGCAATGGCTCCCTCGACACGAACCTACGTAGCGAAGCCGACCGACCGCGAGCGCAACTGGTTGGTCGTCGACGCGAACGGCAAGACGCTCGGTCGTCTGGCGACGCAGATCGCGGACGTGCTGCGCGGCAAGCGCAAGCCCGAGTACACCCCGCACGTGGACACAGGCGACTTCGTCGTCGTCGTGAACGCCGAGAAGATCCACGTGACGGGCAACAAGCGCGCCGACAAGATCTACTACCGCCACTCCGGGCACCCGGGCGGCCTGCGCTCGCGCACGTTCGAGGAGATGCTCGCCCGGCGCCCGGAGGAGATCATCCGGCTGGCCGTGAAAGGCATGATGCCGCGCAACCGGCTCGCGCGTAAGCAGCTCACCAAGCTGAAGGTGTACGCGGGGCCTGAGCACCCACACGTCGCCCAAAAACCGCAACCTTTGGAGATCGAGCGCTGATGGCCGACGAGGACACCCCGGACACACCTGAGACGCCCCCGGAGGAGCACCACGCGGTGCCCAACGAGGAGGCAAGCGAGATAGCGGGCTCTGCCGAGGACGCCGCACTCGAGGCGGCGCAGGAGGCACAGGACTCCCCCGAGGAGCACCCGGCGCCGGAGCCCGCCACGGCTGAGCCGGTCGGCGAGGGTCACGCGGTGCCGACGGCCGAGGCTCAGGAAATAGCGGGCTCCGCCGAGGACGGCGCGCTCGAGGCGCTCCAGGAGTCCGAGGACGCGACCGCGATTGAGGCAGCCGTCGACGAGGACGCCGAGGATGAGCCGGCGCAGCCGGCCGCCAAGCCGTCCGCGCCCGGAGCGCACCTCGAAGTGGACATCGTTCCCGAGGGCGCCGACCCGCTTGGTCGCGGCGAGGGCAGCGAGGATCCTTACGCCGTCGAGGGCGAGGAGGGCGAGAACGCTCCTCACGGAGACGGCGAGGGTGAGGAGGCGCTGAGTGAGCCGATCGCGACGGCCGCGATCGATCTGGCCGCCGGTGCTCGCTACCGCGCGACCGGCAAGCGCAAGACGGCGATCGCACGCGTGACGCTGCGGCCCGGCAAGGGCACCTATCTGATCAACGGGCGCACGCTCGAGCAGCACTTCCCGCGTGACACCCTGCAGCGGAACATTCGCCAGCCGCTGGAGACGGTCGGCTACCAGGACCGGATGGACGTCGTTGCGCGTCTGCACGGCGGCGGCATCTCAGCGCAGGCCGGGGCGCTGCGCCACGGCGTGTCGCGCGCGCTGCTCGAGGCTGACCCGAACCTGCGTGGTGAGCTCAAGCGCAGAGGCTTCCTGACGCGCGACTCGCGCGCCAAGGAGCGCAAGAAGGCCGGGCTGAAGAAGGCCCGTAAGAAGCCACAGTTCTCCAAGCGCTAGCTTCCGGCCGCCGGAGGTAGAGCAGCATGGCCCGCAAGCTGTTCGGGACCGACGGCGTTCGCGGTCTCGCCGGGGAGTTCGTCACGGCCGAGCTCGCGCTTGCCCTCGGGCGCGCTGCGACCGAGCAGACTGGGATCGGGCGCCCGCAGGTGCTGATCATCCGCGACACGCGCGAGTCCGGCGAGATGCTGCAGGCGGCCGTCGCTGCCGGTGTCAGCTCCGCGGGCGGCGACGTGCTGCTCGCAGGAGTGCTGCCGACGCCCGCCGCGCCGCTGCTGATCGGCCGCTACGGCTTCGATCTGGCCGTTGTCCTCTCGGCCTCGCACAACTCCTACGAGGACAACGGCATCAAGTTCTTCGCCGGCGATGGCTACAAGCTCACCGACGACGCCGAGCGCACGATCGAGCGGGTGCTCGAGCGCGAGCCGCAGCCCGCCGGCACCTCAATCGGGCGCGTGCGCGAGCTACAGGGCGCCCCCGAGGACTACCTACGCGAGCTGCACACGCGCTTTGCAGACCTCGATCTGAGTGATCAAGACATCCTGCTGGACTGCGCCAATGGCGCCACTTACCACGTCGCGCCGGAGATCTTCCGGCGTTTGGGCGCACGCGTCACGGTCGTGGCCGATGAGCCGGATGGGCGCAACATCAACGCCGGCTGCGGCTCCACGCATGTGCATGCGCTCGCAAGGCGCGTCGTTGCGGGCGGCCACGCGGTCGGCTTTGCCTTCGACGGTGACGGCGACCGCGTCCTTGCCGTCGATCGCCTCGGTCACGTCGTCGACGGCGATGAGCTGCTCGCGCTGGCGACCCTGCACCTGCGCGGCGCCGGACGCCTGAGCGGAGACGGCGTGGCTGTGACCGTGATGACCAACTACGGCTTCCATTCTGCGATGGAGCAGGCGGGTGTGACGGTTGCCACGACACAGGTGGGTGACCGCTACGTGCTCGAGGAGTTGCGCGCGCGCGAGTGGGTGCTCGGCGGGGAGCAGTCCGGACACATCATCGAGATGGGCTTCAACCGCACCGGCGACGGCGTCGCCAGCGCCCTGTTGACGATGGAGGCGCTTCACGGGGGAGACCTGAGCGAGCGCGGCGCGATGGCCAAGCTGCCACAGCGCTTGGTGAACGTCCGCGTGCGCGATCGCGAGGCGCTGAGCCATGCCGAAGGCGTCGAGCAGGGGGTGAGGGCGGCCGAGCAGGAGCTGGCCGGCCGCGGGCGGGTGCTCGTGCGCCCGAGTGGCACCGAGCCGCTCGTGCGGGTGATGGTCGAGGCGCCGACCGAGCAGGAGGCGCAGGAGGTTTGCGAGCGGCTGGTCTCGCTCGTGCAGTCCGAGCTGGGCTGAGAGGCGCTGGTATCTTCGATGCGATGTGCGGCATCGTTGGCTACGTCGGCGGGCGCCCCGTCCAGGACCTGCTGCTCGCCGGGCTGAGCAAGCTCGAGTACCGAGGCTATGACTCGGCCGGCATCTCGCTGATCCTGGACGGTCGCATCGAGGCCGTCAGAGCGGTCGGCAACCTCAGCGCGCTGCAGGCCAAGCTCCACGACCAGGGCGCCGCCGCATCCGCGAACGGCTCGGTGGTGGTAGCGCCGCGCCCTGCGACCACGGGTATCGGCCACACCCGCTGGGCCACGCACGGGCGCGTCAGCGAGGAGAACGCGCACCCGCACTACGACAGCCAGGATCGCATCCACGTCGTCGTCAACGGCATCGTTGAGAACTACATGGCGCTCAAGCAGCGCCTGAGCGCCGCCGGCAGCGTGTTCACGTCCGAGACCGACGCCGAGGTCATTGCGCACCTGGTCGCCGCTCACTACACCGACGATCTCGCCGCGGCCGTCCGCGCGGCATACGCCGAGCTCGAGGGTCACTACGCGTTCGTGGCAATCAGCCTCGACGAGCCGGAGGTGCTGGTGGGGGCGCGCAAGGAGTGCCCGCTGATCATCGGGCGCGGTGAGGGCGAGCAGTTCCTCGCCTCAGCCGTGCCCGCGTTCCTCGCCGAGACCCGCCAGGTGCAGTACCTGGAGAACGGAGAGATCGCGATCCTGCGCCCCGGCGGCGTGCAGATAACGACGGCCGCCGGCGAGCCGGTGCAACGCGGCGTGGAGACCGTCGAGTGGGACGAGGAGACCGCCGAGAAGGGCGGCTATGACACGTTCATGCTCAAGGAGATCCACGAACAGGCCGACGCCGTGGCCGACACGATCTTCGACCGCACCGCACGCGGGGACGGGGTCGATCTCGACGAGCAGGACGCGCTGGACGAGTCGATCCTCGCCGGCGTCAAGCGGATCATCGTCGTCGCGTGCGGAACCGCCTACCACGCCGGGCTGATCGGTCGCTACGCGCTGGAGGAGTGGGCACGGGTGCCGGTCGAGCTCGACGTCGCCTCCGAGTACCGCTATCGCAACCCGGTTGTCGGGAAGGGCGACCTCGTGATCGGCATCTCCCAGTCGGGCGAGACGGCCGACACGCTCGCGGCGATGAGGCTGGCGCGCGAGCGCGGCGCGACAGTGCTCGCGATCACCAACACCCGCGGCTCGCAGGCCACGCGCGAGGCGGATGGCGTCCTCTACACACGCGCGGGCTTGGAGATCGGGGTCGCCGCCACCAAGACGTTTGTCTGTCAAGTCGCTGTGATGTACCTGCTCGCGCTGCGGCTGGCCGAGCTGCGCGGCACGCTCGAGCCGGCGCGAATCGCCGAGCTCGTCGCCGAGCTCAAGCACCTGCCGCACTGCATCGACGAGCTGATCGAGGGCGGCGAGGCGCGCGCGGAGGCGATCGCCAAGACCTGCTGGGACGCGGAGTTCTTCTTCTACATCGGTCGCCACGTCGGCTTGCCCGTGGCGCTCGAGGGTGCGTTGAAGCTCAAGGAGATCTCCTACATCTCGACGGACGCCTACGCGGCGGGCGAGATGAAGCACGGGCCGATCGCGCTGCTCGACGAGGCCACGCCGGTCGTCTGCGTGGCGACACGCTCGCCGGTGCTCGACAAGCTGATCTCCAACATCCAGGAGGCACGCGCGCGCGGCGCGCACGTGATCGCAGTCTGCACCGAGGGCGATGGCGACGTCGACGCGCACGTCGATGCTGCGATCCCGGTCCCGGCGACCGACTGGATGCTGCAGCCGATCCTCGCCGTGATCCCACTGCAGCTGCTCGCCTACGCGATCGCGCGCCACCGCGGCCTCAACGTCGACCAGCCGCGTAACCTGGCCAAGACCGTCACCGTCGAGTAGCGCAGCACCCGCCGCGAGGCCCACGCTCGGCGGCTGCACGCCAGGTCGACCATCTAGCATCGCTCCTCGTGAACGCCCTGCCCGACTGGCTGACGCCGCTGCCCGACGCCGAGACGATGCGGGCGATCGACCGCTGGGCGATCGAGCAACACGGCGTGCCGAGCCTCGACCTGATGGATCGCGCCGGCGCCGGCGTTGCTCGCGCCGTCGAGATATACACCGCCGAGGGCCCGGCTGCGGTCGTGTGCGGCAAGGGCAACAACGGCGGCGACGGCCTCGTCGTCGCGCGCCTGCTGCGGGAGGCCGGTTGGGAGGTCGTCGTGATCTGCGTGGCGCCGCTGGATGAGCTCTCAGGCGACGCACGCGCGAGCCTCGAGCGCCTGCCCGGGGAGCGGCCGGTCACGCTTACGCAGGGCGTGGCGGCGATCGAGGGTGCGGCCGTGATCGTCGATGCGCTGCTCGGGACCGGGTTCGATGGGGCGCCGCGCGGGGCCGTGGCCGAAGCGATCGAGGCGATCAATGCAGCGCCTGCCCCCGCCGTCGCTGTCGACGTTCCGAGCGGGGTCGACGCCTCGACGGGCGCTGTCGCCGGCAGCGCAGTGCGCGCGGCGGTCACCGTCAGCTTCCATGCGCCCAAGCCCGGGCTCTGGATCATGCCCGGCAAGGGCCACGCCGGCGAGGTGCACACGATCGATATCGGCATTCCGCGAGGGGCTCCGGACGACGCCTCGATCGGCCTGATCGAGGCCGCCGTGGGTCAGGCGCTGCCGCGGCGGGGCGCCGCCTCGACGAAGTTCGCATCGGGACAGGTCGTCGTGGCCGGCGGCTCGCGCGGGCTGATCGGCGCCCCGCGCATGGCCGCCTACGCGAGCATGCGCACGGGCGCCGGCTACGTGAGCGCCTGCGTGCCCGCGTCGCTGCAGAACGTGATCGCAAGCGCCGCTGCCCCGGAGCTGATGACGCGCGGGCTGTCCGAGCAGGATGCGGAGCTCGCCCCGTCTGCGGTCGAGGAGGTGCTCGAGAGCATTCGCCCCGGTGGGGCGCTCGCGCTCGGTCCCGGCCTCGGGCGCAGCGACGGTGCCGTCGCGTTCGCACGCCGCCTCGCTCAGGAGGCGAACGCGCCGCTGGTGCTCGACGCCGACGGCCTCAATGCCCACGCCGGCCATTTGCAGGATCTGGCCACGCGTGATGCCGCCACCGTCCTGACGCCGCACGCCGGCGAGCTGGGGCGACTGCTCGAGCTCGACAGCGAGGAGATCGAGCGCGAGCGCTTGCACCACGCGCGCGCCGCTACGACGCAGGCCGGCGCGGTCGTCGTGCTCAAGGGTGACGACACGCTCATCGCCGAGCCGGCAGGGCGCGTGGGCGTCAGCAAGGGCGGCAGCCCGGCGCTCGCGACCGCCGGCACGGGCGACGTTCTCACCGGTGTGATCGCAGCTCTGCTTGCGCAGGGACTCGACGCGTTCACGGCGGCTTGCGCGGGCGTGTGGCTGCACGCAGGCGCCGGGCGCGAGGCGGCACGACGACAGGGCGGCGTAGAAGGCGTGATCGCCAGCGACGTGATCGAGGCGCTGCCGGCGGTGCGCGGGCGAGGGCGATCGTGATCCCTCCGCGCGCGCAGGCGAGCGTGAACGTCGCCGCGCTGGAGCGCAACTGCGCGCACATGCGCTCGCGGCTGCGCGGCGACGCGCTGATGTGCGTGGTCGTAAAGGCAGACGGCTATGGCCACGGCGCAGTCAAGAGCGCCAATGCGGCGCTCGCGGGCGGCGCCAGCTGGCTGGCCGTCTCGACCTCGCAGGAGGCGCGCGAGCTGCGCGAGGCCGGCCTGAGTGAGCCGCCGATCCTGGTGATGGGCGCGCTCAGCCTGCCCGAGCTGCACGAAGCGCTCGCGGCCGATGCCGACGTGGCCGTGTGGAGCGAGCGCTACGTTCACGAGGTCGCCGCGGCCGGCGGAGGGCGGGTACACGTCAAGCTCGACTCCGGGATGGGGCGCCTGGGCACGCGCGACCCCGAGCTGGCGGCGCGAGTGCTCGCCGGCGCCTTGGAGGAGGACGGCGTCGAGGCGATTGGGTTGATGACGCACTTCGCGACGGCCGACGAGCTCGACGACGACGGCTTCTTTGCGCGTCAGCTCGACACGTTTGTGCGCTGGGCGAGCGAGCTCAAGGCCGAGCAGCCGCAGCTGCTCGTGCACGCGGCCAACAGCGCCGCGACGCTGCGCGACGCGAGCTCCCACCTCGACATGGTGCGCTGCGGGATCGCCTTCTACGGGATGGACCCGTTCGGTGTAGACCCCGCCGCGCAGGCGCTCGAGCCGGCGCTGGCGCTGAGCTCCTATGTGGCCGAGATCAAGCCTTGCCGCTCGGGCGAGAGCGCCGGCTATGGGCGGCGCTTCGTGGCCACGCACGACACCCACCTGGGCGTGCTGCCGCTCGGCTACGGCGACGGCTGGCGGCGCGGGCTGTCGAACAACGCCGAGGTATTGATCGGCGGACAGCGCCATCCGCTCGTTGGCACGGTCAGCATGGACAACGTCACGATCGATCTCGGCGCCGGCGAGGCGGCCGAGGAGCTGCGCGGGGAGCCGGCGATCCTGATCGGCGGGCAGGGAGGGGAGCGGATCACCGCCGAGGACGTGGCGCGGCGCCTGGGCACGATCAACTATGAGGTGACGTGCGCATTGACGCCGCGCGTGCCCCGCGTCCACCACCGCGACGGCGGGCCGGTCGGGCAGGGTGCAGGCGCCTCGCAGCCGCCGCCATGGCTCCCGGCCCGGCATGGATGAAGGTCTGAACGCCGCTCGCACGGCGCTCGCGGACAGCCCGGCGTGGCTCGTCGGCGGCGCGATTCGCGACCGCCTGCTCGGCCGCGCGACGAGCGATCTCGACGTGGTCGTCGACGGCGACCCGGCGCAGGCAGCGCGCGCGATCGCGTCCGCTGCTGGGCACGCGGCCTGCTTCGCGCTCTCTGAGGAGTTCGGGGCGTGGCGCGTGAGCGCGCGCGACTCCTCCTGGCAGGTGGACGTCGAGCCGCTGCGCGGTGGCTCGCTGCAGGCCGATCTCACGCTGCGCGACTTCACGGTCAATGCGATCGCCGAGCCGCTGTCCGGTGGGGAGCCGATCGATCCGCTCGGAGGGCTCCAGGATCTCGCCGCGCGGCGGCTACGGATGGCCGCGCCGAGCGCCTTCGCCGAGGACCCGCTGCGCGTGCTGCGGCTCGCGCGTGTCGCCGTCGAGCTCGGTCTCGAGCCCGAGCCCGACACGCTCGCGCACGCTCGCGAGCAGGCGGCCGGGCTGTCGCGCTGCTCGCCCGAGCGGGTGTTCATGGAGCTGCGCCGGATTCTCGCGGCGCCCGAGATGCTCCGTGGATTGCAGCTGATGGAGCAGCTCGAAGCCACGGCGGTCGTGCTGCCCGAGCTGCAGGCGCTGCGCGGCGTCGAGCAGAACCGCTTCCATCACGCCGACGTCTACGGGCACACCCTGGAGGTGCTCGCGCGTACGGCCAAGCTTGTCGATGTCGCCACCGGCCACACACATGAGCCCGACCTGGCGCTCGACGCTGTCTTGCACGGGCAGCGCGAGGCGGTGGCGGCCGTGCTCGAACAGCCGCTCGCCGACGGGCTCACGCGCGGCGGAGCGCTGCGCTGGGGCGCGCTGCTGCACGATGCCGCCAAGCCGCTCACGCGCGGCGTGCGCCCGGGCGACGGGCGCGTGACGTTCATCGGGCACGACGAGCGCGGCGCGGCGCTCGCGCGCGAGCTGCTCGGCAGGCTGCGCTCGAGCGAGCGCCTGCGCGCCTACGTCGCAGCGCTCGTGCGCCACCACCTGCGCGCAGGCTTCCTCGTCCACGAGCCCCAGCCGCTCTCGCGCAGGACCGTGTTCGCCTACCTGCGCGCTTGCGCACCCGTCGAGGTCGAGGTGACGCTACTGTCGATCGCCGACCGCCTGGCCACGCGCGGCGACCGCGCCGAGGAGGCGATCGCGGCCCACCTGCAGGTGGCGCGCGGCCTGCTCGCCGATGCTCTGCGCTGGCGCGCCGATGGCCCGCCGGTGCCGCTGCTGCGTGGCGATGAGCTCGCCGGCGAGCTCGGCATCCGCCCCGGCCCGCAGCTCGGGCTGCTGCTCGAGCGCGTTGCCGAGGCGCAGTACGCCGGCGAGGTGGCTACGCGCGAGCAGGCGATCGACCACGCGCGCTCGCTCGCATAAGCGAGCCGTGCGCGTGCGATCCGAATAGGCTTTCTGCAATGGCCGACTCGGACTGCATCTTCTGCAAGATCGCTGCCGGTGAGCTGCCGGCAATGATCGTGGCCGAAGACGAGCAAACGATCTCCTTCATGGACATCGCTCCCGCTACGCGCGGGCACGCACTCGTGATCCCGCGCGCGCACTCGGCGGACCTGCTCAGCATCGAGCCGGAGGACCTGACGGCGGTCACGCTAGCCGCGAGAGCTCTCGCGGCGCGCCAGAAGGAGCGCCTGCAGGCAGACGGCGTGAACCTCCTGAACGCCTGCGGCGCCGCCGCGTTCCAGACGGTCTTCCACTTCCACATGCACGTGATCCCGCGCTACGAGGGAGACTCGCTGAGACTCCCGTGGGTGCCCGCCGCGGGCGATCCAGAGCAGATCGCGGCCGCTGCGCAGGAACTCACGCGGAAATAGAGAATCATCAAAACGCTCCTTCTGTCCCGGACTCGTGTTGAATGGCAATGATGAAACGCACATACATGGCCATCCTCGCGAGCCTCGCGCTCGCCCTCGCGCTCCCCGCCGTCGCTCCGGCGACGCTTGCCGAAGTCGGCGTGATCCCACCGACGACCACCCCTGAAACCGTCCCCAGCTGCCCTGCGAGCCCGTGCTTGGCGGTCAGCCGCACGACCGGCTTTCAGGTCAAGGTCGCAACCAACACGACGCTGATGATGGCGCCGCGCGCCGGATCGGTCGTCGCCTGGACGATTCAGCTCGGCAAGCCCAACGCGACGCAGATCAAGTTCTTCAACGCCAACGAGGGCGGCGCGGCAGAAGCCGGAATTGCGATCCTGCGCCCGCAGAAGAAAGTCAAACTGACCTATCAGCTGATCGCCTCCAGCCCGACCGTCAAGCTGCAGCCGTACTTCGGCAGGACCGTGCAGTTCCCGCTGGAAAAGACGATCGCCGTGCGCAAGGGCGACATCGTCGCGCTGACCGTCCCCACTTGGGCGCCCGCGCTCGCGCTCGGCTTCGGCAAGGACACCTCTTGGCGCGCCAGCCGCGCCAAGAGCCAGTGCGCGAGCACCAGCGCGCAGAGCACGCACACCTCGATCGGCAGCCCCGTGCAGTACTTCTGCCTATATCAGACCGCGCGTCTGACCTACAGCGCAACGCTGATCTCAACTCCCTAGGACGCCGCTGGCCGGCGCGAGGCGGCGTCCTCGCGAGCTGCTGCCCGGCCCTAGGCGCGGTTGGGTCCGCCGGGACCCCTGCCCCGCTCGCGCCGCAAGTCGTGGTAACGGCGTAGGGCGATCAAAGTCCAGATCCCCTCGACGACGCCGAATGGCCAGGTGCCGTCGAGGAAGCCCTAGCTGCTGGAGAGTGCGCAGCCGCACGCGAACGCCGCTACGAAGCCGGGGCCGCGGCGCTCGAGCGCGTACATGAGCATCACGAACGTCACCGTTGCCGCGCCGTAGACGGTCAGCACGGCTCAGCTCGAGGGCGCGAGGGCGCCCGTACGGCTATTTGCCGGTCGGCGCGCCGGCGCCGCCGGTGGGGCTGGAGCCGGCGGCTGATTCTTCGCTGGGCGCTTCTTTTTCAGCCGAGGCCCCGCCGGAGCTGCCTTTTTCTTCTTCTTCGCCTGCTCCGCTGGAGCTGCCGCCGCCGGTCGGTTCTTCGGTGGCTTCGTTGCCGCCCGATTCGTTGGCCGGGCTTTCGCCGGTGGAGGTTTTCGACTTGGATGTCGTGGACGTCGAGGTCGTCTGCACGGCGGCCTTTTCAGCGCTCGTGTCGTTGGGCGGGGTGATGTCGGGGGTGCTCTTGGGCGCCGAGCCCGAGGCGCTGCTGCCGCCGCCACAAGCCGCGAGCGTGCCGCCGGCGAGCAGCAGGGCGACGGCGAGGATGGCGGCGCGCGCGATCAACGGTCTCCCGCCGGCTCTCCGAGCGGCCCCATGCGCCGTCCGCACGTGGGGCAGTCGTTGAGGTCCTTCTGGGCGAGCTGGTTGCACCAGCTGCAGAAGCGCAGGTTCTCGACCGCCCACGGCAGGCGCGAGGCGGAAGGGGCGAGCGGGAGGACCTTGCCGACGACTTCAAGCTCTTGGCCGCCGTCGCGGTCGAGGTAGATCTCGCCGGGCTCCGCCTCCATCACTATCTCTCGGCCGCTTGCGGGATTGCGCAGGCGGTAGCGCTGTGTGGTGCTCACGCACGGCACTTTATCGGAGCGCCCGGAGGCGGCGCAGCGGCGTGGGGGCGGCTAGGTAGGCTGCCGCGGTGCGCATCCTCGTCTTTCACGGCTATCTGCTCGGCGGCACCGGATCGAACGTGTACAACGCGCGCCTGGCGGCGGCCTTCGTGAAGCTCGGCCACGAGGTCCACCTGCTCAGCCAGGACCGCCATCCCGAGCAGCACTCGTTCGTCGATGCGATCGGCGACTGGGACGAGGGCGAGCTGCGCGTGCGCAGGCTCGCAGACGCGGGCGCCGCCCCGCGCTGCACCGTCTACCGCCCGGACATCGGCGACCTGCTCCCGGTCTACGTCGCCGATCGCTACGAGGGCATCCAGGCTCGCACCTTCGCCGACTGCAGCGACGAGGAGATCGCTCGCTACATCGACGCGAACGTCGCTGCCGTGGGCGAGCTGGTGGCGCGCATCTCCCCGGACGTGGCGCTCGCCAACCATCTCGTGATGGGGCCGGCGATCCTCGCGCGCGCACTGGGCGGGCAGGTGCCCTACGCGGTCAAGGTGCACGGGAGCGCGCTCGAGTACACGGTCAAGCCGGACCCTGAGCGCTTCCTCCCGTTCGCGCGTGAGGGCGTGCGCGCTGCCGGCGGCATCCTCGTCGGCTCTCACCACACGGCCGCAAGTGTGTGGGCGGCGCTCGAGGACCTGGATGTGCGACGACGCACGCGGCTGGGGCCGCCGGGGGTGGACGTGGAGCGCTTCGCCCCGCGCGAGCGCGAGCAGGCCATGGCCGGCGTGCGGGCGCTGGCCGGACAACTGACGAGCGCCGGTGCGCGCGGCAAGCAGACCGTGCCAGCCGATGCCTTTTCGCGAGACGAGCGCGCCGCCGGGCAGGCGCTCGCGCGTCTGGAGCCGCAGCGCGAGCGGTTGGTGGCGTTCGTCGGCAAGCTGATCGTCAGTAAGGGCGTCGACCTGCTGCTGGCCGCCTGGCCACTCGTGCTCGAGCAGGCTCCGGACGCGAGGCTGGTGGTCGTCGGCTTCGGCGCCTACCGCGAGGGCTTCGAGCGCCTTCGCGACGCGCTCCAGGCGGGCGATCTGCAGGAGGCGGAGCGGATCGCGCGGGCCGGACGCGCGCTGGAGGGGGAGGATGCTGAGGCCCGGCCGCTACGACACCTGCTGGCGTTCCTGCAGAGCTTGCGCGGTGAGGAGCGTGCGCGCTATCTCGCGGCCGCGCGGCTGCTGGGCGAGGCGGTCGTGCTGACCGGCCGCCTCGACCACGAGGAGCTGGCGGAGCTGCTGCCGGCGTGCGAGGCGCTGGTCGTTCCGAGCACGTTCCCCGAGGCGTTCGGCATGGTCGCCGCCGAGGCCGCCGCCTGTGGGGCACTACCTGTGAGCGCCGCTCACTCCGGCCTGGCGGAGGTCAGCGAGGCGCTGGCGCAGGCCGTCCCGCCTGAGGTCGCCGCGCTGCTCTCGTTCGTCGTGGACGACGGCGCCGTGCAGGCGCTCGCGACGAGCCTCGTCGGCTGGCTGCAGGCCGATCCGGCGGTTCGCGCGAGAGCGCGGGCGGGGCTCGTGGAGACCGTCCGCGAGCGCTGGTCGTGGGACGGCGTGGCACGCGGGGTGATCGCGGCGGCACACGGTGAGCTCGACGGGCTGCAGAAGCCGTGAAAATGCCCATGCTCGCTGGCGTGGGGGGCCGTCGAGGCACCCGCCCGTTCGGATAGTGTTTCGCCCGCCCATGAGTCGCACGCGCCCAGCACCAGCCACGGATTCGGCCAGAAGCAGCTCGCTGCGTACGCTGGCCGCGCGCGCGTCTGCGCTCGCCGCTGTGAGCGCTGTCGCCTTCGGCGCCGCCGGCTGCTCGGTCAAGGGCGGCGAGAACGCCAACCTGATCGCCGGCAAGCAGCAGTTCGTGGCCAAGTGCGGCTCCTGCCACACGCTCTCACGCGCCGGCACAAAAGGGCTCGTCGGGCCAAACCTGGACGAATCCTTCCGCACGGGCCTGGCTCAGGGGATGCATCGCGACACCGTTCGCGGGATCGTCGAAAAACAGATCCAGATCCCGAACCCCGAAGGCGCGATGCCCAAGGACCTCGTCTCGGGCGCGAAGCTCACGAGCGTCGCCGCCTATGTCGCGCAGTCGGTCGACAAGTCGGGCAAGGACAGCGGACTGCTCGCGACAGCGGTCGAAGCGCCCGGCGCGGGCAAGCCGGCCGTCGAGAAGGGCGGCAAGCTCTCGATCGCCGCCAGCCCGAGCGGTCAGCTCGCCTACGTGAGCAACAAGGCATCCGCGACTGCTGGCCCGGTGACGATCGAAATGCCCAACATGTCGGGCGTCTCGCACAACATCGCGATCGAAACCGGCGAAGGCGGGGCGACGCCAAAGGGCGCCAAAGTCGCCAGCAGTCCGTTCACGACCAAGACCACCGCAACGGTCAAGGCGACCCTAAAACCGGGCACGTACACGTTCTTCTGCGAGGCCCCAGGGCACCGCCAGGCGGGCATGTACGGCTCGCTGACGGTCAAGTAGCGGAGAGCCTCGCGCCTGCAGGCGCATGCAGCGCTCGTCGCCGGGAGCCGCGTGCGCCGGTTGCTCCCTTGGTGAACGACGCGCAAGCGAGCGCAGCACTGCGACAGCTAGAAGATCGCCCGCCCGATCAGGACGGCAGCGGCGATCACGACGACCACGGCCAGCGCGTACAGCAGCAGCCGAAAGGCCTCGTCCTCGGAGCGGAGAGGGTTCAGCACCGCTGCCTCATGCCGCGCCTCAGAGGATGTAGACGGTGAAGTAGACGACGAGCCACATGATGTCGACGAAGTGCCAGTAGATCCCGGGCACTTCGACGCCGCGATGCTCCTCCGCCGAGTAGTGCCCACGGAAGGCTCTGATCGTCACGAACAGCAGCAGCAGCAGCCCGATGAACACGTGGGCGCCGTGCAGTCCGGTGAGCGAGTAGAAGATCGTCTGCTGCGCGTGGTCCTGCGGGGCGAAGCCGATGTTCGCGTACTCGTTGATCTGGATGAAGAGGAACGTGCAGCCGAGCAGGAACGTCGTGAGGATCCCCGCCTTCAGGCCGAAGTGGTTACCGCGCTTGATCGACGCCTCAGCCCAGTGCACGGTGAACGACGAAGACACGAGGATCGCGGTGTTGATGCCTGCGACCGCGACCGGCAGATGCGTGCCTGGGGCGGGCCACGGGTCACCCTGAGCGACGCGGATGAAGAAGTAGGCCGTGAAGAACGCCCCGAAGACCATCACCTCGGAGATGATGAAAAGGAACATTCCGAGCAGCTGCGGCTCCACGCGGGAGCTTCTGTGGGCCGGCGGCGGGCCGTGGTGGTCGTGCTCGTCGTGAGCGACCGTGTGGGAGATGCTGGCTGCCTCCATCGAGAGCCCTGCTAGCTCGCCGACGCGGCGGTCGTGGTGGGTTGCAGATCGACGACCACGTGCTCGACCGGAGCCGAGGTCATGTGCTGGACGCGCTCGATCAGGTTCGCGCGCATCCAGCCCGAGCGCTGGTCGGGCAGCGTCGAGATGACGACGTCGTCGACGCGGAACAGCTCAAGCGCGTTGACGGCTGCCGTGTAGGGATCCGGATCGCCGATCATGCCCGAGCCGAGGAGCCCAGCGCTGTGCAGACGGTCGAGCATCGTCGCCAGCCGGGCGCGCGCCAGGCGCGGGGCGCCACCGCTGCCGTCCGGCTGCGGGACGATCACGACGAACAGGTGCTGAGCGCCGGTGGCAGCCTTTTCCTGGAGGCGATCGAGCAGCTCATCGCCGCCGAGCGTCTTGGAGGCGAGCACGAGCGTGACCTTGAACGGCAGGCCCTCCTGCTCGATGTCCACGACGACGTGCTCCACCGGCAGCCCAGAGGCGCTGCGGATCCGCTCGATCAGATCGCGCCGCAGCCAGCCGGAGCTCTGCGCGGGGTAGGTGGAGATGATGATCTCGTCCGGCCTGCGCTCGGCGACTGCGTCCATCGTCGCCAGGAATGGGTCCGGGTCGCCGACTTCGCCGGTTGCGTCGATCGACTCGCCCGCGACCAGTGAGAGCGCTAGATCCACGCGCGCCTGCGCCGATTCGCGCACGGCCTCGTCGTAGATCACGAGCCCCGCCGAAGGATTGCTCTGCGGAACGATCAGGCGAAAGCGCACGTCGCCGGCCGCCACTTTCTCGCGCACGGCCTCGAGCAGCTTGGCGCCGCCGAGCGTGCGGTTGGCGACCACGAGAACTTCCTTCATCGCAGCGGCTCCGCTCTCACTCGCTCGGGGCTCGCACGAGCGTCGAAGGGGCGCCGGCGGTCGCCGGCGTGGGGGCGAAGGTGCCGTGCACGGCACCCGGGACGCCGTACTCGTAAGGCCCGCCGACGACCGTCGGCACGCGGTCGAAGTTGAAGATCGGCGGGGGCGATGAGACTTGCCACTCGAGCGTCATCCCGCGCCACGGATTGCCGACCGCGATCGGGCCCCCGCGCCAGCTCGTGACCATGTTGTAAAGGAAGATCAGCGTGCTCAAACCCAGTCCGAAGCTCATGATCGAGATGAACAGGTTGAGGTCGGAGAACTTCGAGGCATAGTCCTCGACGCGGCGCGGCATGCCCTGCAGACCGAGGATGTGCATCGGGCCGAACGTGAGGTTGAATGTCACGAACGTGGTCCAGAAGTGCCACTTGCCCAGGCGCTCGTCGTACATGCGGCCGGTCATCTTCGGGAACCAGTAGTAGACCCCGGCAAAGATCGTCATCAGCGAGCCGCCGAACAGCACGTAATGGATGTGCGCGACGATGAAGTACGTCGCCGAGACGTGGATGTCGAACGGGATCATCGCGAGCATCACGCCGCTGATCCCGCCCAGCGTGAACGTAGTCAGGAACCCGAGCGCGAACAGCATCGCCGTGTCGAGGTGCAGGACCCCGCGCCACAGCGTCGCCAGCCACGAGAAGATCTTGATGCCGGTCGGCACGGCGATGATCGCCGTCGTGATCGCCATCGGGATGCGGATCCACGCGGCCATGCCCGAGGTGAACATGTGGTGCGCCCAGACGGTGAAGCCGAGACCGACGATCGCAAGCAGCGAGAAGGCCATCATGCGGTAGCCGAAGATCGGCTTACGCGACTTGACCGCGAGGATCTCGCTGACGATGCCGAAGCCGGGCAACATCATGATGTAGACGGCCGGGTGCGAGTAGAACCAGAAGACGTGCTGATACATGAGCACGTCGCCGCCCTTCGCGGCGTTGAAGAAGTTGAAGCCGAGCGCACGGTCGAGCAGCACGAAGAACTGCGACGCGGCGATGAACGGCGTCGCGATCACGACCAGCAGCGAGGTGGCGAAGTTGGCCCACACAAGCAACGGCATCCGGAAGAAGCTCATCCCGGGCGCGCGCATCGTGATGATCGTGACGAGGAAGTTCAGCGCCGTCATGATCGAGGAGGCACCCGCGAACTGCACCCCGAGGGAGAAGAACGTCTGCCCGATCGGCGCGTTCGTGGAGAGCGGCGCGTAGGCCGTCCAGCCATCCGCAAAGGCGCCTCCGGGGGCGAAGAAGCTGCCGAGCATCATGATCCCGGCGACCGGCAGCAACCAGTAGGAGAGGGCGTTCAGGCGGGGGAAGGCCATGTCCGGCGCGCCGATCATCAGCGGCAGCACGAAGTTGGCGAGGCCGGCGAAGACTGGGATCACGAACAGGAAGATCAGCAGCGAGGCATGCACCGAGAACAGTCCGTTGTAGGTGTTCGCGTCTACGAACTGGGCGCCCGGCGCGGCGAGCTCCGCGCGCATCAGCATCGCGATCAATCCGCCCACGAGCAGGAAGAAGAACGCCGTGACCGTGTACTGGATGCCGATCACCTTGTGGTCGGTGTTGATGCGGAAGTAGTCCTGCCACACCTTGCCGCCGTGGAGGGAGTGGTCCTCGGCGCGCGTCGGGCGTCCGATCGCCCAGTAGAACCAGTAGTCGAAGCCCCCGATGCCGACCAGGAACAGGAGCGGCACGGCGATCAGCGAGACCGTCAGGATCGCTTCGCCGGAGAGGAAGTGCGTGAACGTCTCATGCCCGGTCGACATCCGCACGATCCACGTCAGGCCGGCAGAGAATGCGACGCCCAGGAGCATCATCCAGCCGGCGCGGTAGAAGCCAGGTCCGCGGAGCTTCGCGGCCATCAGATCGTCCCTCCGTGCGGTGTCATCGGCTGCCCCACTGGCACATGCGCCCACATTATCCCGTACCTGCCCCGGTCGTGCTGGTGCTCGCGCTCGCGCTTGATCCCGGGGTAACCGTGGATGCGGTGGCGCTCAGGCGGCTCTTCAGCCAAGCTTGGAACTGGGACTGCGGGACGACGTGGACGGTCGCCTGCATCAGCGAGTGCCCCAGGCCGCAGAGCAGGTTGCAGACGATCGGGTAGCTACCGACCCTCGTGGGCGTCGCGCGGTAGTGCACGGTGATCCCCGGCACGACATCCTCCTGCAGACGGAACGCCGGGACCCAGAAGGCGTGGATGACGTCCTTGGAGTGCAGCCCAAAGCGGACCGACTCGCCCTCGGGCAGGTAGAGCTGGTCGGATTCAACCGCCTTGCCGTGAGTGACCGAAGGCGGGTACTGGAAGCTCCAGGCGAACTGCTGGCCGGTCACGCCGACCTCGATCTCGCGCGCCGGCTTCTTCTCGTTGTCGTGCAGGATCACGAACGAGTAGGAGACGAGCGCGAGCAGGACGACGGCCGGGATCGTCGTCCAGACGACCTCCAGACGCGTGTTGCCATGGATCGGAGGGCCGTCCTTGAGCTCCTCGCCCGGCTTCATCCGGAACTGCCAGCAGCAGTAGAGGATCACGGCCACGACCAGCACGAAGATCGGGATCGAGGCGATCACGAGCACGTGGTAGAGGCGATCGGTGTTGTGGGCCTGCGTCGAGGCCTGCACCGGGAACCAGTGGATCACGAAGCTCAGCACGATGCCAACGACGATCGCGATCACCGAGGCGATGGCCGTGACCGTCAGCGAGCGCTGCCGCGTCATCGCGGTGTGCTCCTGCCCGCGCGGGCGGTGCGATCGGTATCTGCGGCGGGCCTCTCCATCGGGAGGCGTGATCCTAATGCCTTCTCCCCGTGAACGGCTGGAGCTTGACGCGGGACGGCGCGCGTAATAGATTGAGCCAATAGTTGCAAGTGCGTGAAGCAGTCGTCCTCGAGAGCCCGGACGCGGAGAGGAGAAGCCGATGCAGGTGAGTGAAGGTATGAGCCCGACGGTCCTGGCGGTGGGCCCCGATCACACCCTGCGGGCGGTCGCGCAACTGATGTCGCGACGGCAGGTCGGCGCGGCCGTCGTGATGGATCCGGACGAGGCCGGTCCGGGAATCATCACCGAGCGCGACATCCTTTCCTCGCTCGGCGCGGGCGAGGACCCCGACGCCGAGCTTGTCGCCGGTCACCTCACCAGCGATGTCGTCTTCGCCGCACCAGACTGGTCCTTGGAGGAGGCCGCCGTCGCAATGGTCCGCGGCGGCTTTCGCCACCTGATCGTCGTCGAGCGAGGGGAGACCGTGGGAATCCTCTCCGTTCGAGACGTCGTGCGCTGCTGGACCGACGATGGAGCGATCTGTCCGGTTCCGGCAAGCGCCGCGGTGGGGTGAGAAGGGGTTCGCGCGCGGGACTGGGGACCGCGCGCGGCACCCCCCGAAGCTGTCTGTGAGACGGCGGTGCTCTCGCTCAGTCGAGTGGGAGCTCGTCGACTTCGCGGCGGGTGTCTTTGATCCAGCGAACGGTGCAGCCGAGCGTCAGTAGGCCGCCGAGCACAGACAGCTCGAAGAAGGTCGTCACGCCGACCAGCAGCAGCGTGATTCCGACCGCCGTGAGGACCGGCAGCACGGTCGGAGCCGGCAGGTGGATCTCCTCGCCGACCGACGGCAGCTCCGGGTCGAGCGGGCTCACGAGACGTAGACCGCGGCGACCACGAAGGTGATGCCGAACATGAACAGGCAGATCGCGGTCACGATCCAGCCCGTCGTGAGGTTCTTGCGTGCCAGGCGACGATTCATGGCAGCGGAGAATACCTGCTGGGCGGACGCGGACCGCGTATGGCCGGAGCGGCCGGCTCAGAGCTGCGCATCGGCCACCATCGAGCAGAACAGCAGCGCCAGGTAGGCGAGCGAGAACAGGTAGAGCTGTAGCGCCGAGCGCCGGTCGGCGCGGCGGTAGAGCCGCACGGCGCCCGCGATGAAGCCCAGCCCGAGCGTGAGCGAGGCGGTCAGGTAGATCGCGCCGAACCCGCCCGCGCAGAACGGCAGCTGCGTGACCGCGTAGAGCAGCACCGAATAGAGCAGGATCTGCCGGCGCGTCTCGGCCTCGCCACGCACGACCGGCAGCATCGGCACGCCGACCTTGCCGTACTCGTCCTTCATCAGCAGCGACAGCGCCCAGAAGTGCGGTGGCGTCCAGAAGAAGACGATGAAGAAGAGGATCAGCGCCGTGCCGCTGACCGATCCGGTCACAGCCGCCCAGCCAACCAGGGGCGGGACCGCCCCGGCGGCGCCGCCGATGACGATGTTTTGCGGCGTGCGCCGCTTCAGCCAGACCGTGTAGACGAACACGTAGCCGAGGAAGCCGGAGAACGAGAGCGCCGCTGCCAGCGGGTTGACCGTGAGCGAGAGCTCGATCAGCGACAGGGCGGCGAGCGTGCAGCCGAAGGCGAGCGCCGCGCGGGGAGCGATGCGCCCAGAGGGGACCGGGCGGTTCGCCGTGCGCGCCATGCGCGCGTCGATGTCGCGGTCGAACCAGTGGTTGACCGCGCCGGCGCCGCCGGCCGAGAGGTAGCCGCCGACGCAGGTGAGCGCCACGAGCAGCGCCGAGGGGTTGCCGGCTACGTACATCGTCGCGATCGTCGTCAGCAGCAGCAGCGACTGAACCTTCGGCTTGGTCAGCTCGACGTAGTCGCTCAGCAGTTGACGCGTGCGGGGCGCGATGCCCAGGCGCGGCGCACGCAGTGAGGAGGCCGTGCTCGGCACGCTAGATCCCGACCTGCGTGGCCCCGGCCGGCACGACCGCGCCCGAGGCCACAGCGCCACCACTGCGGCGCTCGATCTCGCGACGGATGTCCTTCATCGGTTCGACCGAGCGCACCTGCGGAACAGTGTCGAAGTTGTTCGCCGGCGGCGGGGAGGTCGTGAACCACTCCAGCGTGTTCGCCTTCCACGGGTCCGGGCCGGCGGCCACGCCGAGCTTGAGGCTGCGCGCGACGTTGATGATCGTCACGAGCACGCCCAGCCCGAGCACGAACGAGCCGACCGTCGAGATCTGGTTGTAGAGCGCCAGGTGCCCGACGTTGTCGTACTCATAGACGCGCCGCGGCATACCGTCGAGGCCGATCACGTGCTGGATCAGGAACGTCAGCAGGATGCCGACGAACATCAGCCAGAAGCTCAGCTTGCCGAGTCCTTCGCTGAGCATGCGCCCGGTGATCTTCGGGAACCAGTAGTAGATCGCCGCGAAGATCGTCAGCACCGAGCCGCCCATCAGCACGAAGTGGAGGTGCGCGACGACGAAGTACGTTTCGTTGAGCTGCCAGTCGACGGGAAACACCGCGAGGAATACGCCGGAGAGACCGCCGATCAAGAACAGCGCGATGAAGCCCGCACAGAACAGCAGCGGCGTCTTGAATTCGACCGTGCCGCGCCACAGTGTCGCGATCCAGTTGAGGATCTTCACCCCCGTCGGCACGGCGATGAGGAACGAGCTGAGCATCACGAACACGAGGATCGCCTCGGGGATCGGCGCCGTGAACATGTGGTGCGCCCACGTCAGGAAGCCGAGGAACGCGATCGCCACGGTCGCCGCCGCGATTGCCTTGTAGCCGAAGATCGGCTTGCGCGCGAACACCGGCAGGATCTCCGAGACGATCCCGAATCCCGGCAAGATCATGATGTAGACCTCCGGGTGGCCGAAGAACCAGAACAGGTTCTGCCAGAGGATCGGCGAGCCGCCGTTGGCCGGATCGAAGAAGTGCGTGCCGAAGTGCCTGTCGGTCAGCAGCATCGTCACGGCCGCTGCGATCACCGGCATCGCGAAGATGATCAGGACGGAGTAGGTGAGGATCGCCCATACGAACAGCGGCAGCCGACCCCAGCTCATGCCGCGCGCGCGCATGTTGGCGATCGTCGCGTAGAAGTTGATCGCGCCGAGGATCGAGGAGATGCCGGTCAGGTGCACCAGGTAGATCCAGGCGTCCTGTCCGCCCGCGGGCGTATATGCGACGCTCGACAGCGGCGGGTAGCTGGTCCAGCCCGCTTCCGGCGGGTTCCAGAAGATCGAGGCGTAGAAGACGATGCCCCCGGCCAGCAGCAGCCAGAAGGAGAGCGCGTTCAGGCGCGGGAAAGCCATGTCGCGGGCGCCGACCATGAGCGGGATGAAGTAGTTGGCCAGCCCCGCCATCATCGGCACGACGAACAGGAAGATCATCGTCGTCCCATGCATCGTGAACAGCTGGTTGTAGGTCTGCGGCGTGACCAGAGTGTTGTTCGGCGCACCCAGCTGCAGGCGCATCAGCAGTGCCTCGACGCCGCCCAAGCAGAAGAAGATGAACGTCGTGACCATGTACATGATCCCGATGCGCTTGTGATCGGTTGTCGTGATCCAGCTCGTCCAGCCGCGCGCCTCGCGCTCAACGCCGTGGCTGGTTATCTGGGGGACTGGGGCAAGCGTGGTGGTGGCCATTGGGTGCGCGGGTTTCCTCTGTGTCCTAGGGGTTTTCGACCTGTCCGGCGCCCGTCTGGGCATTCAGTTTCGCGCGTGCGACCTTTGCTTGCGCGTTCGCTTCGCTGATCTGCTTCTTCTGGTAGGCAAGCCATGCTTCAAACTGGGCCGGCGGCACGGCCTTGACGGTGGCGATCATGCGCGCGTGCCCGCGACCGCAGAGGATCGCGCACTGCCCGCGGTATAGCCCCGGTTTGGTCGCCTTGAACCACGTGTAGCTGTGGTAACCGGGCACCGCCTGGAACTTGCCTCCCAGCTCCGGGATCCACCAGGAGTGCACGACGTCGGAGGAGACGATGTCCAGCGTCACGGTCGTGTTCGTCGGCACGACCATCTGCTCGTAGGAGTACGGCGCCCCGAGCCCGTCTGATTCGCTTGCGCCCGGGTAGACGAACTGCCAGATGTACTGGCGCCCGACGACCTGGATGTTGAGCGATTTCCCGTCAGGCGGGAGCTTGCGCTCGGAGCTTGCGTAGAGCACGCCCGGGCTGCCCGCGAGCTTCTCGCCTTCCGCGCTCGAGTTCGGCGGGTTCTCGATCGAGGAGAGCTTGGCGAACGTGAGCACCGCGAGGCCGATCAGGATCACCGAGGCGCCGACCGTCCAGCCGACCTCCAGGCGCGTGTTGCCGCGGATCTGCGCAGCGACGGCGCCTTTGCGCGCGCGGAACTTCAGCAGCGCGTAGGCGAGGCCGCCCTCGACCAGTACGAAGACGATCAGCGCCACGACGAGCGTGATCTTGTAGAGGCTGTCGATCTGGTTCGCGTTGGACGAGCCGCCCGACTGCGGAGTGAAGAACGCCAGCGTTGCGGAGACGAGATGGCCCAAGGCGGCGGGGATTCTATTCAGGCGTGGACGGGATGCGCTTGATGACCTATGCCACGAGCGCTGATGGGCGCCTCCCTAGCTCCCGGTGAACTGTGTCGGGCGCTTCTGCAGGAAGGCCATCGCGCCCTCCACGAAGTCGCTGCTGCCGGCCATTTCTTGCTGGATCTGCGCCTCCAGCTCGAGCTGCTCGGCCATGCGTGGGTACAGCCAGTTGTTTAGCTGGCGCTTGGATCCGGCGTAGGAGCGCGTCGGACCGGCCGCCAAGCGCGCGAGCAGGGCCGTGCCCTCCTCGGCGAGGCGCTCGTCGGCGAAGACGCGATTGATCAGTCCCCACTCGAGCGCCTTCGCCGCCGGCAGGCGCTCGCCCAGCAATGCCAGCTCGCTCGCGCGCGCCATCCCCACGCGCGTGGGCATGAACAGCGACGAGCCGCCGTCCGGTGCCAGGCCGATGTTCACGAACGCGAGCAGGAAGTAGGCGCTCTCGCACGCGACGATCAGGTCGCAGCAGAGCGCCAGCGAGCAGCCGATGCCGACGGCAGGGCCGTTGACGCACGCCACGACCGGCTTGGGCATGTCGCGGATCGCGTGCATGATCGGGTGGTAGCGCTCGGTCAGCGCCTTGTAGACGTCCGGGTGCCCCTCCGGCGTGACGTCCCCGCCGCTTACGTCCTTGAGGTCGGCGCCGGAGGAGAAGGCGCGCCCGGCGCCCGTGATCGCGACCGCGCGCACGGAGTCGTCCTCGGCCACGGCGCGCAACGCGGCGAGCAGGTCGGCGCCGAACTGCGCGTTCCACGCGTTGAGCGCCTCGGGGCGATTGAGCTCGATCGTGCTCGCGCCGTCTGAGCGGTGCACGTTGACCGTCTCGAGCTTGATGGCAGTCTCGTTCATGACACTCCTCTGATCGCGCGTCCCGGTGAGCAGCCTCGAGCGCGGTGGGCCCCGGCGTGCGCAGATCCTATGGTGTGCTGGATGAAGCGAGCAGTCATCGGCCTTTGCACCGCGCTCGAGCGCGCCCGCTGGAGCGTTTGGGACCAGCAGGCGGTCGTGCTGCCGTACAACTACGTCCAGCAGGTCCAGCGCGCCGGGGCGCTGGCAGTGATGCTGCCGCCGGACGGGCGGAGCGTCGCCGACCCCGGCGGAACGCTCGATCTGCTCGACGGTCTGCTGCTCGCCGGCGGCGCCGACATCGACCCGGCGACATACGGGCGCGAGCCACACCCGGAGACGCTCGACATGGTGCCCGAGCGCGACAACTTCGAGATCGCGCTCGTGCGCGAGGCGATCGAGCGCGATATTCCGGTGCTCGGCATCTGCCGCGGCATGCAGCTGATCAACGTTGCGCTCGGCGGCACGCTCACGCAGCACCTGCCCGAGCACCTCGGCCACGAGCAGCACCGGCGCGTGATCGGCTCCTTCGACGGCTCCGATCACGAGGTGGAGATCCTCGAGCACACGCTCGCGATGCGCGTGATCGGCTCGGCTCACCACGCGACCAAGTCCCACCACCACCAGGGTGTCGAGTTGCTCGGCGAGGGCCTGCACGTGAGCGCCACCTCGCCGCTGGACGACCTCATCGAGGCGATCGAGCTGCCCGATCGCAGCTTCGTGCTCGGCGTGCAGTGGCACCCCGAGGCGGACGCTTCGAGCCCCGTGATCGCAGGTCTCGTCGAGGCGGCACAGGCGTACGCCCAGGCGCGAAGCTTCGCCTCCTAGAGCCGATCCCGGCGTAGGATGCGCGCCGAAGGCGACCATATACTCGGCCCAGTGCGGCGGTCGACGGTTCTCAGAGCAACCGCCTGGGGGGTTGTCGGCGCCGGTGTCGCGGCGCCGCTCTTGCGCAAGCGCCTGCCGCTTGCCCCGGCCGCCTCGCAGGCGATCGCCTTCGCAGCACCGCTCGGGCTGAGCGTCGCTGCGCGACGCACGCGCACCCGCGACGTGGCCGTGTGCGCCCTGCAGATGTGGGCCTACCTGGCCGCCTACAAGTCTCCGCACGATGACCCGCGGGTGCAGGAGCGCCGCACGCACTTCGCCTATCCCGCCGTCGCCGACCGCGCGCTCGGGTTCGGAGAGCTGCCGACGATCCGCCTGCAGCGGGCGCTCGCGCGCAACGGCCCTGACGGCCCGCAGTGGCGGGCGCTCGACCGCACGCTCGTGTGGGCGCACTGGGCGTGGTTCATGGTCCCGCACGGCACCGTCGCCTACCTGCTGCTGCGCCACCCCGCGCGCTTCCCGCGCGCCGCGCTGATGACCTACGCCGTGTTCGACATCGGCGCGAGCGTCTACTGGCTGGCGCCGACCGCCCCGCCCTGGTACCCGGAGAGCGGCGAACCCGCCGATCACGGGGCGGCGGTGGAGGTGGGAGATGTGCGCCGGATGATGGTCGAGTACGGCGAGCACTTCTGGCGTGACCGCTGGGGCCCGCTCTACAGTGTCCTCGGAGGCAACCCGCTGGCCGCAATGCCATCGCTTCACTTCGCCACAACGCTGATGGCCGCGCTTCTGCTCGCAGAGGCGCATCCGCTGGCGGGTGCGCTCGGGTTCTCCTACGCGGTCACGCTCGGTTTCGCGCTCGTCTACCTCGGCGAGCACTACGTCGTCGACCTGATCGCGGGCGCCGCGCTGACCGGCGCCGTGCGCCGCGCCGCGCCGCGCCTTGCGCCGCTGAGCATGCAGATCGCGCGGGCCGTGGGGACGCTGGAGTCGATTGCGCACGAGAGGGGGTAGGAGGGGGGCGTGAGCAAGCAGGCGGGCGAGCTCGAGCAGGCGGCCGGCGCGAAAGCGCACGACAGCCGCTCCCACGAGGAGGAGATGCCGCGCGTCGTGGTGACGCGCCGGCGCGCGATCGCCTTCGGCCTGTTCGTGCTGACGATCGTGGCGTTCTTCTACTTCGTGCTGCCCAAGCTGACGGGTGTGAGCACAACCGTGCACCGCATCGAGCGCGGCAACAGCTGGTGGATCGGGATCGGCGTCGCGCTCGAGCTGCTCTCGTTCGCCGGCTACGTCGCGCTGTTCCGGGGGGTGTTCGTGCGCGGGCAGAGTCGCATCGGCTGGCCTGAGAGCTACGAGATCACGATGGCCGGGCTCGCGGCCACCCGCCTGTTCGCCGCCGCCGGCGCGGGCGGCGTGGCACTGACCGCATGGGCGCTGCGGCGCTCGGGCATGGAGCCGCGCCTGGTCGCCTGTCGCATGGTCGCGTTCGTCGTGATCCTCTACGTCGTCTACGCGGCCTCGCTGCTGATCGACGGCATCGGGCTCGGGACCGGGCTGTTCCCGGGCGGGGGCTCGTTCGCGATTACGTTCGTTCCGGCGATCGTCGCGGCGCTGCTGTTCGCGATCGCCGGCGGCGTCGCGGCGCTGCCCGGAGACGTCGAGCGACGGCTGGAGCGGCGCGCCAGCGGCTCCGGTCGGCTCGCGCACTGGCTCGCGCGCGCTGTCACCGTTCCGGCGCTCGCCGCCAGCGGCGTTCGCACCGCGGTCGCCCTGATCCGCTCGCGCGACGTCGGGCTGCTCGGCGCGATCGCCTGGTGGGGCTTTGACATCAGCGTGCTGTGGGCGATGTTCCACGCGTTCGGCTCGCCACCCGCTTTCACGGTCATCTGGATGGCCTACTTCATCGGCATGCTCGGCAACCTGCTGCCGCTGCCCGGTGGCCTCGGCGGCGTCGAAGGCGGCATGATCGGGGCGTTCGCAGCGTTCGGCGTCGACTTCAACCTGTCGGTGCTCGCGGTGCTCTCATACCGCGGCATCTCCTTCTGGCTGCCGACGATCCCCGGCGCGATCGCTTACTTCCAGCTGCGTCGCACGGTCGCGCGCTGGCGCGAAGAGCAGGACTCCCAGCCCGGCGGCGAGCGCAGCGGAGCGCCCGTCCAGACAGCCGGGGCGCTCCGGGCCGGATGACACAAACCCCCGTCCAGGCGCTATACTTCATTTAGTGAAGTGCAGATCGAAAATAATATGAGTGACATCGAGAACGTGATCATCGTCGGCAGCGGGCCTGCCGGGTACACCGCCGCGCTGTACACCGCGCGCGCCAACCTGAGCCCGCTCGTGATCGAGGGCTTCGCCTGGGGCGGGCTGCTCCAGCAGACCACCGACGTCGAGAACTACCCGGGCTTCCCCGAGGGCATCATGGGCCCGGAGATGATGGCCAAGCTGCGCGCTCAGGCCGAGCGCTTCGGCGCACGCCTGCTGACCGAGGATGTCGATCGCGTCGAGCTCTCCCAGGAGACGGGCGGGGTCCACCGCGTGTGGGTCGGAGACACCGAGTACCAGGCGCGCACGGTCGTGCTGTCGATGGGCGCCGAGCACAAGAAGCTGAGCGTGCCCGGCGAGGAGGAGCTCTCAGGTCGTGGAGTCAGCTACTGCGCCACGTGCGACGCCGCCTTCTTCCGCGACACCGAGACGATCATCGTCGGCGGCGGCGACTCTGCGATGGAGGAGGCCATCTTCCTCTCCAAGTTCGCCAAGAAAGTGACGATCGTGCACCGCCGCGCGGACTTCCGCGCCTCGAGGATCATGCTCGAGCGCGCCCGCGCGCAGGAGAACATCGAGCTGCTGACCCCCTACACCGTGAGCGAGTTCGTCGCCGGAGAGAACGGCGCGCTCGGCCATGCGACGCTCGTCAACACCGAGAACGGCGAGCAGCGCGAGGTGCCCGTCTCAGGCGCGTTCATCGCGATCGGCCACGAGCCGCAGTCGCGCTTGGTCGACGGCGTCATCGACACCGACGAGGATGGCTACGTGGCGACCGAGGGCAAGTCGACCCGCACCAACCGCCCCGGGGTGTTCGCCGCAGGGGATCTCGTCGACCACACCTACCGCCAGGCGATAACAGCCGCCGGCTCCGGATGCCAGGCGGCGCTCGACGCCGAGTGGTATCTGCGCGACAATCCCGCCGTGCCAACGCCCGAGGGAATGCCCGTCGGCGACCTCGCCGAGGCGCAGTGGGCGGCCCCCGCCGCCGCGCCGGTCGTCGAGACCGCCTAGAGGGCGCCCTCCAGCTCGAGCAGGAAGCGCTTGCGGTCCAGGCCGCCGCCGTAGCCGCCGAGCGCGCCGCCCGTGCGCAGCACGCGGTGGCAGGGCACGACGATCGGAATCGGGTTGGCGCCGAGAGCGTTGCCGGCCGCGCGTGAGCCGCGCGGGCTGCCGGCGTCTGCGGCGACCTCGGCGTAGCTGAGCACGCCGCCGTAGGGGATCTCCGAGGCGACGCTGAGCACGCGCCGCCCGAACGGTCCGACGAGCGTCCAGTCGAGCGGCAGCTCGAAGTCCTTGCGGCGCCCGTCGAAGTACTCGTCGAGCTCGCGCCGCATCTCATCCAGCGGGGCCGGCGTTTCGACGATCCGCGGCGAGATCCTCAGCGCGAGACGTTCGAGGACCTCCTCGATGCTCTCCTCCGGGAAGGCCACGCGGACGAGCCCGCGCTTGGTCGCGGCGAGCGTGAGCTGCCCGAACGGCGAGTCGACCGCCGCGTAGCTGACGTCGGCCAGCCCCTCGGCGGCGATCCGCCCGGTCAGGCGACGGCTGGCTGCGGTCGCCTCCTCGCTGTCGGCGAGCCCGCGTCGGCCCGCGCCGGTGCCATTCGCCGCGGCGCTTGCCGGCCCCGGGCCTCGTCGCAGCTCCCGCTCGATCTCGCTCGTGCTCGCTTTGCTCGGATCGCTCATATCTCGACCACCTTTCTCAGCTTCGTCAGTCCCTCGTGCAGAGATCGGCGCGCGGCGTCCTCCGAGCAGCCGATTGCAGCCGCGATCTCGCGGTGTGGCAGGTCGTTGACGTAGCGCAGCACGACCGCCGAGCGCTGGCGCTCGGGCAGCTCGGCGACCGCCTCCCACAACGTCTCGTCAGGCTCCTCGGCAGCCGGTGCGCTGCGTCCGTCCACGGCCGCCGGCTCGCCGACTGGCAGTGCCCGCCGCCCGCGCGAGCGGTGCGCGTCGAGCGCCTTGTTGTGGGCGATCGTCAGCACCCACGCGCGCAGGTTCGAGCCGGCGCGCAGGCGCGGAAAGGCGCGCAGCGCGGCGATGAACGTCTCCTGAAAGCAATCCTCCGCCTCGGTCGGCCCGACCGAGGAGATGAGGAAGCGCCAGACGACCTCGCGCTGGGCTTCCAGAAAGCGCTGAAAGGGGGGGAGGGCGGCGCTCACGAGCAATGAACGCCCGGCACGCGGAAAACGTGAGGTCGGCTCAGGACGGCTCGTCGTACTCGAAGAACCCGGCGCCCGCCTCGCGTCCGAGCCGCCCGGCGTGAACGAGCGCTCGCAACGCCGGGGCCGGGCGGTAGCGCTCCTCGCGGTACTCCGCGCACAGCGCCTGCAGCACGGCCAGCACGTGGTCGAGCCCGATTGTGTCCGCCCACTGCAACGGCCCGTGCGGGTGGCTCAGCCCGAGCATCATGCCCGTGTCGATGTCCTTCGCGCCGCCGACGCCTTCCCCGAGCGAGAACGCACACTCGTTGATCACCTGGCAGACGATCCGCCCGAGCACGAGGCCAGGTGCGTCGCCCACCCACGCCACGTGCATGCCGAGCGCCTCGAAGAAGCGCTCCGCGCGCGCTGCGGCGACCGGCGAGGAGCTCTCGCTGCGCGTCAGCTCGACCAGGCGCGCCTGCTCGAGCGGCGAGAGCACGTGGAAGCCGACAGCGCTGCCGCCCGGATCGAGCGCCGCGAGCGATCCGGCCTGGCACAGCAGCAGATGCGCGCCGCCCTGCGGTGCCGAGTTCTCGTGCAGCTCGCGCGTGCGCACCTCGACCGCGCTGAGCGGGTCGCGCGGCGCCGGCTTGCGGTCGCACTCGACGATCAGCGCCGGCAGCACGCCGCCGGTTGGGTCGTGCGGCGAGCGCACCTCATAGCCCGCCTGCGCAGCCGCGTGGCGCAGCTCCTCGGCGATGACGCTGGAGCCGGCGACGATGACTATGCCCTCGCCACCCGCCGGAGCGCTCGACGGCGGCCGCTCGGGATCCTCCGCGCGGTGTCCAGCGCCCTTCGTCGCGGCGCCGTCCGGGTAGGTGTAGTAGCCGCGCCCGGTCTTGCGCCCGTGCAGCCCTGCCGCGACGTACCGGGCGGCGATCGGCGAGGGCCGCCAGCGCGGCTCACCGAAGCTCTGTGCGTAGAAGCTCTTGGATATCTCGAAGCCGACATCGACGCCGACGAGATCCATCAGCTCGAACGGCCCCATGCGAAAGCCGCCCTCCATGCGGCAGATGCGGTCGATCGTCTCGACGTCTGCGATCCGCTCCTGCAGGAGCCGCAGCGCCTCCAGGCCGAACGGCCGGTTGCAGCGGTTGACGAGGAAGCCCGGGCCGTCGCTCGCGCGGATCACCGTCTTGCCCATCGCTTCCCCGGTCGCGTGCGCGAGCGACAGCGCCTGCGCCGAGGACTGCTCGCCGGCGACCACCTCCAGCAGGCGCATGACCGGCGCCGGGTTAAAGAAGTGCATGCCGACGACGCGCTCGGAGTGACTCGCGGCCGGGGCGATCGCCGTCACCAGCAGCGAAGAGGTGTTGCTCGCGAGCACGCAATCGGTCGCGACGACCTCCGAGAGGCTTGCGTAGAGCTCGTGCTTGAGCTCGATGCGCTCCGGCGCCGCCTCGATCACCAACTCGCAGTCGGACAGCGCGTCGATGCTGTCGACCGCCTGCAGCCGCTCGGCCGCGGCGGCGGCCTCCTGCTCGCTCAGCCGTCCCTTCGCAGCTTCTTTGCCGAGGCCGTCGCGCGCGCGCTTCAGGCCCCGCTGCAGCGCCTCCGCGATCGGGTCGTGCAGCAGCGTACGGGCGCCCGAGCGCGCTGCGAGCTGTGCGATCCCCGAGCCCATCGTGCCTGCCCCGAGCACGCCGATGACAGACGCTGCGCGACCCATCCGGCCGGCCACGCCGGCCTCATCATCGTTTCCCGCCTGCGGCTGAGCGGACATGCGAGCGCCTCCTGCCCGCGCTCAGGCGGGCACCATCGCGCCGATGCCCGTCATCTCACGGCCGATGATCAGTTTTTGGATCTGCGAGGTGCCCTCGTACAGCGTCGTCACGCGGGCGTCGCGGAAGTAGCGCTCGACCGGGTGATCGTCGACGTAGCCGGCGCCGCCGTGGACCTGGATCGCGAGGTTCGCGCACTCGAGCGATGCCTCGGTGGCGTGAAGCTTGGCGATCGAGGTCTCCAGCGTGTTCGGGCGGCCCTTGTCCTTGAGCCACCCGGCCCGCCACACGAGCATGCGCGAGGCGTCCGTCTTCAGCACCATGTCCGCGATCATCGCCTGCACGAGCTGGAAGCTCGCGATCGGGCGCCCGAACTGCTCGCGCTCCTTGGCGTAGTTGACCGACTCCTCGACGCAGCCCTGGCAGATGCCCACGCAGCCGGCAGCGACCGAGTAGCGCCCGGAGTCGAGCGCCGACATCGCGACTTTGAAGCCCTCGCCGATGCCGCCGAGCATGGCGTCGTCTGGAACGTGCACGTCTTCGAGCGCGATTGACGCCGTGTCGGAGGCGTGCAGGCCCATCTTGTGCTCGATCGTCGAGGCTTTGTAGCCATCCTGGCCGGTGTCCACGAGGAAGCACGCAAGGCCCTTGTAGCCGAGCTCCGGATCGGTCTGCGCGAAGATCAGCGCGACCTTCGCGTAGTTACCCATCGAGATCCACATCTTCGCGCCGTTGATGACCCAGCCGTCGTCCGTCTTCTTCGCGCGCGTCTTCTGGTTGGCCGCGTCTGAGCCCGTATCCGGCTCGGTCAGCCCGAAGCAGCCGAGCCACTCGCCGGAGCACAGCTTCGGCAGGTAGTGCTGCTTCTGCTCCTCGCTGCCCCACTTGAGGATCGCCGAGCACACGAGCGAGGTCTGCACGGAGATGACCGTGCGGATCGCCGAGTCGCCGCGGCCGATCTCCTCGACGATCAGCCCGTAGCTGAGGTAGTCCAGGCCCGCGCCGCCGTACTCCGAGGGCACGATCGCGCCGAGGTAGCCCTGGTCGGCGATCTTCTTGACCAGGTCCAGGTCGAAGTGGTGGTTGCGCGCATTTTCGCGCGTCTGCTTGACGATCTCCTTGTCGGTGAACTCGCGTGCCGTGTCCTTGATCAGGCGCTGCTCGTCGGTCAGGTCGAAGTCCATGCGGCTCCTCTCATTGAAGCTTTGGCGAAGTCCACGGCGCGCTCACGCGCCGCTCGATCAGCTCGGCGATTCCCTCGATTGCTACCCGCTCCTGCGCGAGTGAGTCGCGGTCGCGCAGCGTGACCGTGCCGTCCTCGACGCTCTGGTGGTCGATCGTCAGGCAGTACGGCGTGCCGATCTCGTCCTGGCGGCGGTAGCGCTTGCCGATCGAGCCGCCCTCGTCGTACTCCGCCTGCACGACTGCGCGCACGGCGCGATGCACCTCATGCGCGAGCTCAGGCTGGCCGTCCTTCTTGACCAGCGGCAGGATCGCCGCCTTGACCGGCGCCAGGCGCGGGTGCAGGCGCAAGAGCGTGCGCTGGCCGATCTCCGATCGGTCGCCCTCGCCGGCGCCCTCGCCGGTGACGACTTCCTCGTCGTAAGCGTCGACGAGGAACGCGAGCGTCGCGCGGTCGGCGCCCGCCGCCGGCTCGATCACGTGTGGGACATAGCGCTGGCCGCTGGCCTGGTCGAAGTACTCGAGCTTCTCGCCGGAGAACTCGGCGTGGCGGGAGAGGTCGAAGTCGCCGCGGTTGGCGATGCCCTCGAGCTCTGACCAGCGGGCTCCGCCGCCGGAGGCGGTGGACGGGAAGAAATATTCGACGTCGCTCGTGCCGGAGGAGTAATGAGACAGCTCGTCCTCGTCGTGAGCGCGCAGGCGCAGGTGGTCCGGGCGGATGCCGAGATCGGTGTACCAGCGCTCGCGCTCGCCGAGCCAGTGCTGAAACCACTGCCCCGAGTCATCGGGCGGGACGAAGAACTCCATCTCCATCTGCTCGAACTCGCGCGTGCGGAAGATGAAGTTTCCCGGCGTGATCTCGTTGCGGAAGGACTTGCCGACCTGCGCGATCCCGAAGGGAGGCTTCTTGCGCGAGAACTGCAGCACGTTCTTGAAGTTGATGAAGATGCCCTGCGCCGTCTCCGGGCGCAGGTAGGCGATCGATCCGGACTCCTTGACCGGGCCGATCGTCGTCTCGAACATCAGGTTGAAGTCGCGCGCCTCGGTCAGGTCGCACTCCTCCGCTTCGCCCGGATGCCGCGACGGTTTACGCCCGCACTCGAGCTCTCCCAGGTGGTCGGCGCGGTAGCGCTTGCCGCACGTCCTGCAGTCCACGAGCGGATCGGTGAAACCTTCGAGGTGCCCCGATGCCTCCCACACGCGCGGGTGCTGCAGGATCGCCGAGTCGATCGCCACGATGTCGTCGCGCTCGGTGATCATCGCTCGCCACCACTCGCTCTTGACGTTGTTCTTCAGCAGCACGCCATAGTGGCCGAAGTCGTACGTCGAGCCGACGCCGCCATAGATCTCAGAGGACGGGAACACGAAGCCGCGGCGCTTGCACAGCGCGACGATCTTCTCCATCGTCACGACGTCCCCTGTTGTCGGGGGATTTGGCTCAGCCATGCGTAATCTCGTCGGGCTGAACACGGTTGAGTCCTGTGGAATCAGTACATGACTGGCGCGAGGCTGGCGCGAGGTCGGAGGCCGCTCGTGCCAAATAGGCGTCCAGAAGGCCGGCTGCCTCGCTCTCGTTTCCGGGCATCAGGTGACCGTAGCGGTCGAGTGTGATCGAGATGGTGGAGTGGCCCATGTACGTGGAGAGCGCCTTCGCGTTGACGCCGGCGGCGATCATAGGCGACGCGAAGGTGTGTCTCGCCTCGTGCAGGCCCAGCCGAGCGAGCTTCGCATCCTTCCACGCCTTCTTGGCGCGGTCCATCGCGGAGGTGTAGCCGAACGCTCGTGGGGGAGGGGCCGAACACGTGCCCGGCGCCCATCCCACGCTCAGGAGGTGCTCGTCGAGGTGGTCGCTCAGGACCGCGGCGATCGGCACGTTGCGCTCTTTGCGGTTCTTCGTAGCCACGGCGCCCTCCTTACGGTCCCAGCCCCGGCGCACATGGATCACACTCGCGCCCAGGTCTACGTCCTCCACCCGGAGCGCCATCAGCTCGCCGCAGCGTAGCCCCGCGTACATCGCAGTCGCCCTACAGGGCCCGGTCGGCTGGCTTCAGCGCCTTTAGCAGGCCCTCGCACTCACCCGGCGACGCTATGCGGTCACGGCCGCCCCTGACGACTGGCATCTCCACGCCATGGGCTGCCATCTGCATGTGACGCTCCGCCAACTCCTCGAGGGCGCGGGAGTACTGCTTTCTAACCTTCGACAGCGCTTCGACAGGTGTCGTTTTTCACGGTCGTACTTCGCTTTTTCTCGCCGGTGGCTGGGAAGGTGAGCGCACGTCTAGAGCTGGTGATCCCAGGCGCCTTCCAGCGGCTGCATGGCTTCGTGCGCCGCCAGACCTGGCCGCCGGCGCGCTTGACTTTTTAGAGCCGACCGGCTTTGCTCCGGCGTTCAAACGGCACGAGACGGAGGGAGCATGTGGATCTTGGAGAAACGCCGCGCTGGTCTTGCGATGGCCGCACTGGCAGCACTTGCAGCCGGCCCTGCGGCATGCGGAGGGACTGCGCCGAGGTCGGCCGCCGCCACCGCTTCCACGCCGACGGCCTCGGCTGTCCCAGGCCGGCTCACTTTCTTCCCGTCGGGCGCCCGGGTCAAGCCGTCGACGGGCGTCGCAACGCTCGTCGCCGGCTGCAGTGGCCCGTTGCAGTCGGAAACTTGCACGTTCTCCTTCGCCCTCGACATGACGGTGCGGAACGGCAGCGCCAGCAGTGCAGGGCGCGTCAAGGTGGGCACGATTACGGGCACCGCACCGGGCGGTATCACCGGCACGCTGACGCTGCGCCTCAACACCGCCGGCCGCCGATACCTCAAAGGAGGGGCGCTGCACCTGGATGCCATCGGCACCGTCACTACGACCGCCCGGCTGGTGACTCACGTCGATCGACGGATCACCGTCAAGAGCCGGTAGGCCCGGCGAAGAAGACGTACCACACCACGAGCGATCGAAGCTTTGAGTGGTCATGAGAGGGCCTCGCAGTGATCGTCGAGCCACCGCTGCAGCTCGGTGACGGGAACGAGCTTGCGCCGGCCAAGACGCACAACGCGCACCTCGGGTTCGATTGAGCTGCGCCAGGTGTCCCGCGAGACGCCGAGCGCGGCGCAGGCTTGCTCGACTGACAGTGCGAGCGCCGGCGTAGCGGGCTTCGGTGTGGCACTCCTGCCATCCACCTCCCGCACGCGGTACAGCGTTGGCCGTCGCCATCTTCGACAGCAAGCGGGCGGTCGCACTGGCAGTAGTCGGCCGCGACGGCTTCGAGTGAACGCTGGCCGGGAAGCTCGATGTCATACAGGAGCGTTCCCGGCTTGTGCCCGTTGGTTTCAGTAGCGGGAACATCGGTAGCTGCGGTAACTGTCCCCTCGCTGCCGAGCTTTTCTTGCGGCTCGAGCGCATCTGTTACCGATGTTCGCGCTGTTACCGGTTCTGCGGGTAGGTAGCGGGTCCAACCATCCACGAACGCCTCGCGGCGGTATCCCTTGGCCGTCGCATCCCCAAACCTGGAGTGGATTTGCGTCTGCGCCAGTGTTTCCGAGGGTCTTAGTCGATCTTCTCCATCGTCACGACGTCGCTGCTCACAGACGTATCTGGCTCTTGCATGCTCAGGGTCTTTCCGATCCTCGCGTTGCTCGGGGCGATGGTTCCGGGCCGGCCACCGTCGCCGGCGAGGCCCGCGGCGATCATAGGCGAGACGCACCCCTAAGATGGCGCGCCGTGGCGCGAGTGCTCATAGTCGGCGGCGGCTGTCGCGGTCGCACGCTCGCCGGCCAGCTGACAGCGAGCGGGCACGCCGTGCGCGCGACCACGCGGACCGAGTCCGGCCGCGCCGGGATCGAAGCGACCGGCGCGGAGTGCTGGATCGGCACGCCCGATCGGCTCGCGACCCTGCGCGGGGCGCTCGACAGCGTCACCGTCGCTTGCTGGATGCTCGCGAGCGCAAGCGGCCCGTCCGAGCAGCTGCAGGCGCTGCACGGCTCGCGCCTCGAGCTGTTCATGACTCAGGCGATCGACACGACGGTGCGCGGAGTCATCTACGACGCCGGCGCCGGGGCGATCCCTCCCGAGGTGCTCGCCACGGGCGAGGGTATCGTGCGCTCGCTCGCCGCCCGAAACGCGATCCCGCTACAGATCCTCGATGTCGCTCCCGACGAGCGTGAGCGCTGGCTCACACAGGCGCGCGCCGCGATCGGATCGCTGCTCGGCGAGAGCTGAAGCGGCGCCCGCCGGGGGTGCCCGCCTGGGACCCGGCCGGCGACTCGCACGCCGCCCGGGAGCGAGCACCTGGCGAACGAGGGTCGAGCTGGAGCTGCCGCGGTCAAGGCGCGCGTCGTTCGACCCGATGATGCAGGCGATGGCGCGCGACCGTCCTCCATATGGGCCTCTGCTGTCGGCGCTCGGCGCGATCGTGCTTGCCGTCTCGGTGTTCCTGCCTTGGTACGGGGTCAGCCTCACGGCTGAAGGCGTCGCATACGTGCAGCAGGCGAGCAGCCAGGCGGCCGCGCAGTTCGGTAACGCCACGCTCCAGAGCAATGTCGCCTCCGCCCACAACCTCATCGGTGGCCTGGCCGGCCACGAGCTGTTCGCCGCCAGCGCCCATCAGGTGCTGCAGAACATCAGCGTGCTGCTGCTCGTGCTCGCCGGCGTCGGCGTCCTGATCTCCCTGCTCACGCTCGCAGGTGCGCAGCTCGGTTCGGGTGACGCGGCCCGCGGCCCGCTCGCCCTGCTCGGCGCAGTCGCGGTCGTGTTCGTGCTCTATCGGATTGCCGTGCCGCCGGCGCTTGAAGGTCAGCTGTTCGACGTGTCGCGGCGCGAGGGCGCGTGGCTGTCGCTGCTCGGCGCCGTGGCGATTGTCGCCGGCGCGATGTGGCCACGCGCAAGCGCTCGCGTGAGCGCGTCGCCGGGCGCCGGCGAGAGCGTCTGGTCGGAGCTCTCCGGCTGGACGCCAGAGACCTGATCCGAGCCGACGCGAACGTGGTGTCCGCAGCGTTCTGCGCGGTCTCGCGAGGTCCGACTGGGCCTGCCGGTTCGCTATCCTGTTCCTAACTCCCTAAAGCCGATCAGGATTCATCAAGAGGGTCCCCTGGTTTTGAATTTCGCGACGGTGCGCCGTCGAGAGAGGAACACACAAATGACGCTGCAACTCGGCGACACAGCCCCGGACTTCGAGGCCGACACGACAGAGGGCAAGATCAAATTCTATGACTGGATCGGCGACTCCTGGACCGTGCTGTTCAGCCACCCGAAGGATTTCACGCCGGTGTGCACGACCGAGCTCGGGTACATGGCGAACGCCAAGCCGGAGTTCGACAAGCGCGACGTGAAGATCATCGGCCTGTCCGTCGACGCGCTCGACAACCACGAGCAGTGGGCCAAGGACATCGAGGAGACGCAGGGCACGGCTCCGAACTACCCGATCATCAGCGACAGCGACTACAACGTCTCAAAGCTTTACGGGATGCTGCCGGCGGACACATCCGGCGACGCCGGCGGGCGCACGCCGGCCGACAACCAGACGGTTCGCAACGTGTTCGTGATCGGCCCGGACAAGAAGATCAAGCTGATCTTCATCTACCCGATGACGACAGGGCGCAACTTCGACGAGGTCCTGCGCGTCGTCGACTCGCTGCAGCTCACTGCCAAGCACAAGGTCGCAACGCCGGTCAACTGGCGCTCCGGCGAGGACGTGATCATCGCCGGCTCGGTCTCCAACGACCAGGCCAAAGAGATCTACCCGGATGGGTGGAAGGAGCCGCGCCCCTACATCCGCATCGTCCCGCAGCCGACGAAATAGGCGTGCGTCACCCGGCGAGCGTCAGGCGCTCGCCGGGGCCGCACCTCAGGCGCTGGAGCAGGTGCTCGAGGATCCGCGCGGTGGCGCCCCAGATGAGGTGCCCGTCGAGCACGTAGACATCCGTCTCGAATGTGAACCCGCGCCGTGTCATCGACGTGCGCGACCTGCTCTCGCCGAGCGCGCGCAGCGGCAGCTCGAGCACCGCGTCGACCTCGCGCGGGGAGAGCTGCCAGCTCAGGCCGGCCGGAATCGTCGCGACGTAAGGGTGGATCAGGTAGTTGGTGACGAACGTCGAGATTGGCGGCAGCTCCCCGAGCAGACTCACATGCGCGCGCGGCAGGCCGATCTCCTCCTCCGCCTCTCGCAGCGCAGTCTCTGAGAGGTCGGCGTCCTCCGGGTCGCGGCGCCCGCCCGGAAAGGAGATCTCACCGGCGTGCCTGCGTAGGTCGGCGCGGCGGCGCGTGAGCACGACATGCGGGATCTCAGAATCGGGCGGGAGGTAGAGCGGCACGAGCACGGCCGCGCTCGTCTGACCGTCGGGGCGCTCGCTGCGCGCTGGACTCGGATCGGGGGCGCCGGAGGACAGCGGCGGAGCTCGCCCGGGCTGCTCAGGCGGCCAGGTGGACGCGCTCGACGCGCTCCATGAACATGACCTCGCCGTCGAGCACGCGGTGCACGGGGCACTTGGCGGCGATCACGCGCAGGCGCTCGACCTGCTCCTCGGGGAGGTCGTCCGGCAGGCGCATGATCAGCTCGAACTTGGTTGGGCAGCCGCGCTCGGCAGGGGTGTACTCGACGTCGACCTCGACAGGGCCGATCTCCCAGCCCTTGCGCGCGGCGTACATCTCCATCGTGATCGCCGTGCAGGAAGCGAGGCTGACGGCGAGCAGCTCCTGTGGGCTGGGGCCATCGTCGTGACCCCCGACGTGCAGCGGCTCGTCGATCGAGAGCTGATGGTCGCGTATCTGGACTGAATGCTTGAACGTGGCGCCCTCGCGTCGCGCGGTGGCTTTCATCCTTGCCAGCCCTGCCGATCCGTTCATGTCGCTCCTTTCAAGAGCATCATTCAATGGTACTGCGAGCGGCCCTCTAAGCCAGCGGGTTGAACAGCAGCCCTGTCAGCAGCTTAGGGAAGAAGTAAGTCGACTTCGGCGGCATGTTCTCGCCCTCCGCCGCCACGTCGCGAACCTGCTCGATCGGCGTGGGGCGCATCAAGAAGGCGGCATCGTACTCACCGGAGCGAACGACCGCCAGCGCCTCGGCCGTATCGCGTGCGTAGAAGAGGCCGTTGAAGTGCGAGATGTCATCGTCGCTGAGCGCGAGCGCGCCCTTCAAGAGCAGTGTCTCCAGCACGCCCGTGTCGAGGTGCCGGTAGGCCTCGGAGTGGCCCTGGAGCGCCTTGTCCGCGATCGCCTGGTCCTTCAGCGTCAGGCGGTAGGCGCGCTCGTCCCGCGAGGTGACGTAGCCGAGCTGCAGCGGCCCGGCCCCGGGCTCCGGGGCGACCTGCTCGACCGGGACCTCGGCGATCTCAAAATCGCGCTCGAGCGCTTGCGCGAGCGCGGCCCGACGCTCGTCGTCCAGGCGGTTGACGAGACGGTGGGTGGGGAAGACAGTCAGCCCAGGATCCTCCAGGGCGACGAGGCACATGAGGATGTAGCGGTGCTCGCCGTCTCCGCCGACCTCATCGGCGTAGGCCTCCATCGTCTCGTAGCGGTGGTGGCCGTCGGCGATCAGCAGCTCCGCGTCGCGCGTGGCGGCCTGGACGGCTGCGATCGCCGCCGGGTCGGCCACGCGCCAGAGGCGGTGGACGGTGCCGTCGCTGTCGGTGACCTCGCCCCATGGGGTCTCCATGGTCGCCGGCTCGAGCGCGCTCCAAGCGGCGTTCGCCGGATCTGAGAACAGCGAGAAGATCGGCGAGATGTTGGCCTTCGTCGCGCGCGTGAGACGCAGGCGGTCCTCCTTCGGCCCCGGGTGTGTGCGCTCGTGCGGTCGTACGCGCCCGGGCCCGTAGCCCTCGATGCGCACGCGGCAGAAGAAGCCGCGTCGGGTGCGCCACTCGCCATCAGGGCCGGAGTAGTCCTGCGTGTGCGCCCACAGCGCCGGCTGCTCGTCGCGCACGAGTGCGCCCTCGCGCTGCCAGCTCTCGAACAACTCGTGAGCGGCCGCGTATGGATCCGGCTCGCCCTGCGGCAGATCGACGGCCGCGACGTTGAACGGCGAGCGCCCGATCAGCGCCGCGCGCTGGCCTGAGTCGATCACGTCGTACGGCGGCGCGACGACGTCCTGAAGCGGTCCGGCGACGGCCGGGTCGTAATGCAGCGCACGCAGCGGTTGGGCGTCGGCCATCGCGGTGGCGGAGGGTAGCAGTGCGCTGTGCAGTCCCACCGCACCATCGTCCTCGCGCGCTCGCGGGCCCGGTTGTGGTGGCGCCGGTCACACGGGCCACGCACGTCTCGAGCACGCACGTGGGGGTAACGTATACGAACATACGTTCGTATGACGCACTCCCGTTATTTGCGCAACATGGCGCGTTCGCTGCGGCTGGAGCGCCAGTACACGGTCGATCAGCTGTCTGAGCGCCTGGCGCTCCCGCGCAGCACCGTCTACTACTGGGTACGTGACCTGCCGGTGCGACCCGCACGCGCAAGGGTGGGCAGCTCGATGACGGTCGATTCCGAGGCAGCACACGTCCTCGCCGGCCCCTCGTGCGCGGAACGAGAAGCGGCCTACGAGCGGGCGCTGAGCTCGTACGAGGACCTCGCCGTGCAGCCGACATTCGAGGACTTCCTCTGCGTCTGCATCGCCGCGCGCGGCGGCTGCGAGCGCGCGCACACCGGTGTGGCCGTCGCCAATTCGGACCCCGCCGCGATGCAGCTCGCCAGCCGCTGGCTGTGGCGGCTCACAGACCGAACACCGAGCCTCTCGATCCATACCGATCTGTGCCACAGCGCGAGCGAGCTGCGGCGGTTCTGGAGCGAGGCCGTCGGCGCTCGGGCGGAGGCGATCGCCGTTCAGCGCGACGCCCGAGCGCCGGAGCGCGGAGGCGATTCGCGAAGCTTGCCCTGCGGGGTGCTGAGGATCGCCGTGGACGACGCGCTGCTCGGCGCTCGACTGGAGGCCTGGATGCGCAGAAAGCGCCAGGACTGGCTGTAGACTGGGCCGTTACGGGGCGTGGCGCAGCTTGGTAGCGCACCTGCTTTGGGAGCAGGGGGTCGCCGGTTCAAATCCGGCCGCCCCGACCATTTGCTCGAAGGTCGAACCACCCCGGTCCCGGATGGCGGGGCCGGGGGGGGCTCGTCCGCCGGAGGGGAGTCCAGGCACCGGGTGCTCCGACTGATCGATGTGCTGGTCGCGAGTCGGCGGTGAGGGTCAAGTGACGCTAGGAATCGAGGTGAGCGTCCGGCGAGCGAGCGTCACGGTGGTGCATTCGTCGTAGTTGTTAAAACCATCGTGCTGCAAAAGGGCAGGTTCTGAGATCCAGAGGCTAGATGCAGCGGCCGCGACGGTGCTTGCACAGACAATCCAACAGCTCTGGTCGGTCGCGTCAGCGTCTCGCCGACCAGCTGTCCGGCTCCTGCTTAGCCGTCGAAGCGGACCCGTTCGTACCAGCCGACGCTCTTGCTTCAAGCGCCTCAACCGCGAACGACCGGCTCGTTGAGGTCGTCGACGGATATCAGCAGCGTTCCACGGCGACGGCGTCGATGTCGAACGTGAGCAGGGCAACGCTCTGGTCGGCGACACCGTCCGCGTCGCGGCGGTGCATGAGCCGGCGCGTTGGGAAAACGAACCCGTCGAACGTCTTCGGATCGTGCGTGTACTGGGCAATCGGCGGGCTGCCTGTCACCTCCGGCGAGTAGTCCATGCGACGCAGCATGAATCGCTCGTCGTAGTAGAACACCTGGTCGGGGTTGTGGTTGGCGTTGGACGGTGGAAACGTGCTCCCAAACGACTACGAGGGACAGAACTGCTCGATCGCGCGGGCGCTAGAGGTCGTGGGTGAGCGCTGGACGCTGCTGATCATCCGCGACGCGTTACTTGGCCTGCGTCGCTTCGATCAGTTCCAGGAAAGCCTCGGGATCGCCCGCAGCGTCCTCACCCACCGGCTCAACCGGCTGGTCGAAGAGGGCATTCTCGCGCGCGTCCGCTACAGCGAGCGCCCGGAGCGCTACGAGTACCGGCTCACCACCAAGGGCCGAGACCTCGCCGTGGCGCTCGCTGGCCTACGACAGTGGGGCGACAGGCACCTCAGCGAGAAGCCGCCATGGATCACGCGCCGAAGATGGGACAAGCGCCCCGTGATCGCGGCGTTCGTGCCGACGGGCGCCGACGTTGTGCGCGAGGACGAACTCGAGAACGTCCCCAGCCCCGGCTAAACGCGGGCTGAGAGCCACTCACTCGACGCCGCCCAGCGTGCGCTTACACGCGCATAAATCGCAGTGAGCAAGCGTGACCGAAGCGGCCTTGCCACTGCTCATGAGCAGTGTGAAACCCAGGGCGGCTCAGAATCGCCGTCAGGCGTAAACGAGCACGGCCAACACGACAATCGCGAGCAACGCGATCACAGCCGCGCCGGGAACGCTATAGCTGAGCAGGATCAACGAGATGATCAGGACGATGACGATGACGGCGAGCGCGCCGAGGTAGCGGGTGCCGCCAACCTTGCGCGGACTTCTCACAGGCGTCGGCGCGGCTTGGCTTTGACGCGCTGGCCGGGCGCGCCAAGGTAGCGATGGAGCCGAGCAGGAGCGGTCAGAACGCGCGGGCACCTCATTAGGTCAGCGTAGCGACGGGCAAACGTCTTGTGGTTGGGATCGCTCCTCGGGGGGCTCCATACGATCTCTCTATTCAAACGAGCTTCAGGAGGCATTGCGAGCAAGGATTGGGATTCGCGAAGAGCAACGCTGTTGGGCTAGTCGCTCTGTTCGTAACCCTTGGGGCACCGGTTACGCAGCGACCGGGGGATTCACGAGCAGCGGGAAGCTTTCGGCTTGCGTTAGCGAAGGAGGCAGCATCAAGCTGCTGAAGGCGGGGAAGCACTGCAAACGAGGACAAAAATCCGTCGCCTGGAACCAAAGCGGCCCCGCCGGTGCCAATGGCGCAACTGGTTCGCCAGGGGTAGCTGGGGCTAACTGGCTCCGTCGGCGCGCCTGGAGCGGCTGGCGCGGCAGCGGTCACTCTTTTTGCGAGGGTCGCCGGAAATGGCATGCTGCTCGTGGGCCACGGGGCGATTTCCTCAAGCGGCCCGATTTTTCACACGGTGACGTTCAATCGCGACGTGAGCAATTGTGCCTTCACCACCACGCTCACCGGCGGCCCTGCCGAGAGCGTATACACGGGTCCCGGGGGATGAAGCGGGCTTACGCCGATGCCGCCCGCAATTGCGGCGATGACCAACACGACGCCCCGGCACGCCCGATCTCAAACTCGTGCGCGTTTCCAGAGCAACCCAAGCCAAGCCGCTGACCGCCTCAGGGTCGCGAGAGAGATCAGCCAGGGTCGCCAGGCTCTCCGCGAGTCCCCAAAAGGTCCTCCGGGTACGTTTTAGGCAGGGCACAAAGGCCCGAACGGGATCGTCTGGTTCCCGGCCTCCATCCGCACAGCCCTTCGAGGGATGGGCCCATTTGGGCGGTAAGCGCCGGTTAGACCGCACCTGCTCACGACGCGCCCAGATAAACCGCCCGCAGGGGCGCGTCGTGAGTCATTCTTAGCTAGAGCCGGCCGCCTCTTCGATAGCCGAACCGGGAGCTAGGTTCGCGCCTGCCCTTGTAGAGCCTGCAACCCTTAGGCTCGTCAGCACCATCTGCCAGGACAGCCGCAAGCTCAGCTGCCGCGTCTATGGATGACCGATCGTCTAATTGCTGCATTGAGCTAATGATTCGGCCCAGCATGCCGACACTTCTGTAGGGGAAGCGCCATGCGACCGAAAACATCGAAGATCAATACCCCACGAGCGCTGCTTGCCCTGGCGCTGACGCTAGCAGCGGTACTCGTTGCCATGGGTATCGGTATCGGCCTCACCCATCGACAGTCCAAGCAGCAGATCCTCGCGAACTTCCGTGGCAAAGGGACGATTTCGGCGGGTTTTGTCTCGACGTTCGTTTCCGAGCAGGCTGCGCGTGAGGCGACCGTTGCCCAGCATGAGCTTTCTGGCAAGGCGGACCTTCCCTCGCGCTTTCAGCGTGTGGTCGCGAGCTTTGGCAGCCAGGCCGCCGTGCTGCTCGATTCATCCGGGCGGCTCCTACAGGTCGCTCCGAGTAATGCGACGATTCTCGGAACGCGCATAGCCCCCCGTTATCCACATCTAACAGCCGCAGAGGCAGGCCATGCGGCAGTTTCCGGTGTGGTGCCATCTGCGGCGCAGCACAAGCCGGTGATTGCGATTGCTGTGCCCTACGCGACCGCGAATGGTCGGCGGGTGTTCAGTGTGGCCTATCCGGTCGCCGGCAGCGTCCTTACAGCATTCGTCCGCCACACCGTCGCGTTCAAGCGCCACCTTGTGCTGCTCGTTGACGCGAAAGGTAACGTGATCACGTCTAGCTCGCACGCCTCCGGGACGAGCTTTGCTGAAGCCGACCCGGCCCTTGCACGCGCTGCACGGCGCGCCACGCAGGGCAGCGCAACAGTCGCCGGTGAAGCGAGCGCGTTCGTTGTAACGCCGGTCGCAGGCACACCCTGGCACGTTGTGATCGCGATTCCCAATGACGAGTTGTTCGGCTCGATCAGCGGCTGGGCGCAATGGCTGCCATGGATTGTGCTTAGCGTGATCACACTGCTCGCGCTGGCGGTGCTGGGCCTGTTCTGGCGTTCATTGTTCGAGCATCAGCGTCTTGAAGAAGTTTCCGCCGAGCTAGACGCGGCTGCGCACACCGACCCGCTTACGGGACTGGCAAACCGCCGCGCACTGCACGACCGCCTTCCTCAGGCTTGGGCCTATGCCAACCGCCATGATGAGCCGCTTTCGGTACTGATCATCGACCTAGACGACTTCAAGGAAATCAACGACACCTACGGCCACGACGTAGGCGACGAGGTTCTGCTCGCGGTCGCGGACTGTATGCGCGAGGTGTTTCGCGCGAGCGACATTTTCGGGCGGTGGGGAGGCGACGAGTTCGTTGCCTTTTTGCCGGGCACCGACCTAGATGGCGCGCACGCAGCGGGCGAACGACTCAGAGGCGCATTTGACGCGAGGGACTTCTCGCGATCCGGGCCATCTGAGCAGATCACCTTGAGCTTTGGTTGCGCGCCGGCGAACGGTGTGTCTACCCACGACATGCTGGTCCAGGCGGACCAAGCTCTTTACCGCGCAAAGGAGGCGCGGCGCTCCGTCGTAGCCGGACCTGATTCCCGATAGCGCTTCACCGCCAGGGCTGCGGTCATTGGCCTTCGTCTGTGTCGAGATTCACACTGGCGGCGCAGGAGTCGTAAGTAATTTAACTGATGCGGTGCGAGGCCGACGCCGGCGAAAGAGTGAAAGACGGCGGTAAATACCGGACGCGGGAAGGTGTTTCGCCCGGCCTTCAGCCGATCATCTACGGCCAGCCGGTCAAGTTTCCGTGTTATCCACTTTTGATCGGCGGGTGCAGACAATAAGGTGCAGCCGATCATGTGCCGATCAAGCCATGATCGGCAGTAACAAAGAAGCGATAGAGACAAACTCGGTCATCTAAGGCGCGTTGAGCAACCCTCGCGATCCTCGGGTCGTGGGGTTCGCCTGCGTCCTATCAGAACCCCAGCAGAGCCCGAGTCGCCGCAGGATCGTCCGCACCGGCGGCCGGGACTAGGTTCGGTCCATGCGCACGCGGGAGGAACGATCCCCAGCGATGCAGTCGGACCTGCCTCGCTGGGGGTACTGCTCAAGCCGCTAGCTGCTTTCCCGAGCCAGCTTTCCTAGGGCGTCGCCGCGACCGGGAGGATCACCGATCTCATAGCCGCGCAAGTGCGCCGCGCTTGCCTCGCTGCCACCGTCGTGACGAGGCTATTGAGGCCCATAGCCGAGCACCGGCGAGTCGAGTTCGAGCGTATAGTCGTGTTTGGCCGCGTTCACGAATCTTGGATCGACTTCGACGTTTTCGGCGAGCGTGAGACCGCCGTGGGGGCCGATGTTGCCCGAGCCGTTTGCGAACACGTCGTTTTTGACCGCCGAGTTCCCGGCGCCGACGCTGCCGTAGGTCCAGATCCCGAAGTACAGGTCGCATTCTCCGCAAACGCCGCTGCTGTTGGTGATGATGTTCCAGCGCAGGATGTCGCCTTCCGGGGTCAGATCGCCGAAGATCACGCCTGAGCCGTTGCCGTCGATGATGTTGTGTTCGATTACCGCTCCCTTGCCACCACGCAGCAGCACGCCCTTGGAGGAGTCTTCGTAGAAGTAGCTGTTGCGCGCAGTCGTCCTGATCCCGAGGTCGTACAGCCCGTGTATGAAGTAGCCGTTGTTCGGGGGCACGTTGCAGGGTGTGGCGTCTGTCGCGCACCTGAACGGCTGTCCGCAGTTGTGCACGCGGTCACGCTCGATCAAAGTGTCTTCGGCCGGTCCCCACTGACCGGGTCCGGTCGTCTCGAAGCAGATCGTGTGCGGTGCCGTGACGTCGTCGTCGGTCCAGGTGGTGTGCGCCGAGCCGATCGTCATGCTCGGGCCGCGCGTGCTCGAGTCGGTGAAGTTCAGGTGCGTGAACGTCAGGTAGTTTGCGCCCGGCATCGTCACGACGCGCCCGGAGATCGTGGCAGGCGTCTGCGGATCGGTCGACGTGATCGTCACCGGCGCCCCCTGAGCTCCGTGAGATTCGCCGGCACGCGTGGTGAAGCCTTCGTAGCTGCCGGGAGCCAGGCAGCCCGTTTGCCCGGCCTCGAGCTTCCCCAGCACAGCGGACACCGTCTTCAGCGGCGCCGAGACCGTTCCCTTGCTCGCGTCGTTGCCGCTCGGCGAGCCGTACAGGGCGCAATTGGAGCCGTACGTCCCTTCTTCGGCTGGCGGTTCTTCGGCCGGGGGTTCTTCGACAGGCGGTTCGTTGACCGGCGGTTCTTTGTGGGGGGGTTTTTTGTGGGGGGGTTCTTTCTTCGGCGGTTCTTCTTCGAGCTTTTCCTGTTCGTCTTCTTCGCCCGATTTCTGCGGCGGAGCTTCTTCTTTGACGGGTTCTTTGGTTATCGGCTGAGCTTTTTCTGTGGGCTGTTCGTTTGCTTTGGGCAGTTCTTTGGCTTTTTCGCGCGGCTGTTCTTTGCCGGCGGGAGCTTCTTCATGTGGCAGGCCCTTCGGCAGTTCTCCCCACGGCGCCATCGCCGTCGCTGCTCCGGAGGTGACCCCGCCCAGGCTGCGCGCGGGCTTTCTGTGACGCGCGCCCTTGCGCCGGGTCGCGGCGACGATCGCGCGCACGCGCACCTCGTAGACGGCCGCATCGAGACTCGTGATCGTGTAGCTGCGCGCCTTCGCCGGAAGTTCCACCGATTTGCCCCATGGGCTGCTCGGTGTCGTTGTCGGGCGCCAGCGGATGCGAAATCCGGCGAGCCCGGAGGTGCTCGACGCATCCCACGCGGTCGTCAACGAACCGACACCAGGTTCGATCTGCAAGTCGCTCGCGGCTGGACGCTGGCCCGCCGAGGCCACTCCCGCCGTGCCGAGACACAACGCAACGAGCAGCGCGACCGCTGCCGCCCTGCGTCCGTTTCGCTGCCGCGCACCCCTCAGCCTGTGCGGCGCCAACACTTTCGTCCGTGACGGTGTCTGCATAGCCATCCCTCGCTCGAAGTCTCGGTCCCTACCCGGTCGCCTCTGCAACTAACCCTGCCGCCTGCCCGCTGCGCCGCCGCGTCCTGCCGCGGAAGAGTGACGCCCGTTCATCTTCGATCAGACGACCGAAGCGATTGCTCATGCGCCGGTTCACCGGCGACGGTCCGCAGCCTTTCCACCACAACCGCGCCGCCAAGGAGACCAGGCTACCTTGCACAACTTGTAGCGCTCGTGTTGTCGAGACCCTCGATGCGCATGTTTTTCCCGCTGTTTGCGTGAAAAAGCTGGCGCAGCTCGCACACGAAGCGCTCAACTCGTCCGAGAGCGCCCGGCATCACGCACTGGGGTTTGGCTCCGTCACCGCTGCGCGGCGCTGGCGCACGGGGAGCGGCTCACGCCGGCGCCGCGCAGAAACCATCTCGTTGCGGTCGGCGTCTGTTGGTGGCCGGCGGTGGGGTTCGCCCGAGGCAAGACGTTGAAGCTGAAGCACCGAGGCCTCGGACACGCACACGATCCAACCGCTGCGATCTGAGCGCGCAGCGACGCGGTCGGGGGTCGCGGGTAGCATCCCGGCAATGAGCAGCCCTGAGCCGCCAAGGCCGCCGCTCCCGCCGACACAGCCAACGCAGCGACTCGACAGACCAGTCGCGCCCGTTCAGCCTGTCCCGCGCGAGCGCCTCGTCGAACGCCTACCGCCCGACCCTCCCCTCGAGGGCCCTTGGTGGAGCAATCCCTGGCCTGCGCTGCTGGCCGCGGTGCTCGGACTCCTCGTCGGCGGCCTGCTCGGCTATGCGATCGCCGGCAAAGGTGAAACGGTCAGTGAAGCTCAGCGCGGCTCCCGCCAGCCGATCACCCACACCGTCACGCAGACCAAGACGGTGCTCCAGCCGAAGGTGGAAGTCCACACGAATACGGTTACGGCGACGACCTCCACGCCGGCGCCGGCCAATTCCGAAAACGAAGAACGCCGCGGCGAAGCCGAAGAACGACGCAACAAGCTCGAACGCGAAAACGAAGAACTCAAGCGGCAGCTGGAAGAAAGCTAGCCGCCGCCCCCGCCGCTCGTTACTCCTCGTGCGTCGTCTCCTCGGGCGGCCTGCGTCGGCGCGGTATCAGCGACGTGAATCCGTGTACGAGGCTCGCCCCCCGGCGCTTTTTGCGGTAATAGGCCTGCGGCGCGTAGTGCGTGCCTTGATTGATGTTGTGGATCAGCGCGTAGAGCACGATGACCAACGGCACCAACAGGAGAAGGAGAGGAGTCATGGCACTTACGCGAGGATCGCGTCGCCGATCCAATTCCGCTTCATCTCCGCCGCGAGCCCGGCGACGGTATGGCCGGTCTCCGTCAGCTCTGTCTCCCCGATCGTGCGAACCGGCTCGACCCCTCGCACTGAGCCCGTCAGGAACGCCTCTCCGGCCGCGAGTACCGAATCCACTGTCAGCGGCTGCTCGCGGACCTCGATCCCCAGCGAACGGGCCGCGTCGATCGCGCACGCGCGAGCGACACCCGGAAGGATGCGCCCGTCGGTGGGCGGGGTCAGCAGGGTCTCGCTGTCGACCGCGAAAAGGTTCGCGCGCGAGGCCTCGAGCACCTCGCGGTCAGCATCCAGCACGAGCGGCAGGCCTCCATCCGGGTCGCTCGATTCCGTCCAAGCAAGGCCGTTCCGGTCGGCCCACTTGTGCGCTCCGAGACCTCCGTGGATGACTAATGGGCATAGCGCCACCGCCCGCTCCCAGGAGGGGAAGACGTTTTCGGGATCGACGCTGGCCGTGACCGCTTCGGCGGCGAGCGCGCCATCCGCCGCCGGGGCGATGGTGAGGCGCAGGCGCCCGAGCGAGAGCGGCGCCGCGTGCTCGAGCGTCAACCGCTCGGCGCCGTCGGGCACCCCGGCCCCGAAGAGCTCTTGAACGCTCGAGCTCAACCGCGCCAAGTGAGCATCGAGCTCGATTGGCCTGGCGTCGACCACCAGCAGTGTCTCGAATACCCCGATCGCTCGGTCTGGCCAAAGAAGATCGGACACGATCACATTGTGCCATTCTGCGGCGGTGCTATCGAGGGTTCGACGTTGCCTGGAGGCGCACGGCGTGTGCGAGACGGCGGCGGTGATCGGCCGCCGTGTGCGCCGCTTCGCCAAGTCCGAGGAGCAGTTGATCGTGATCACGAAGGACCTCGACGCGATTGTCTGCGATGAGGGCGAGCTGATCTCCCTCTGCCGCGAGCGCCTGGCCAGCGACGAGGTCCACGCACGGTCGAATTCCGCGATGAGATCCCGAAAAGCCCGCTCGGCAAGATGCTGAGGAAGTATCTGGGTTGAAGACGCTGCTGATCGACAACTACGACTCGTTCACGTACAACCTCTTCCAGCTGCTGGCCGAGGCGAACGGCGTCGAGCCGATCGTGGTGCGCAACGACGCCGCCGACTGGGCCGAGCTGGAGCGTCTGGAGTTCGACAACGTCGTCGTCTCGCCTGGTCCCGGCAGCCCCGACCACGAGGGCGACTTCGGCGTCTGCGCCGAAGCGATCCGGGAGTCGAAGGTGCCGCTGCTGGGCGTCTGCCTCGGACACCAAGGGCTGAGCTGGGTTCACGGCGGCAAGGTCCTCCCCGCGCCTGAGGTCATGCACGGGCGCATCAGCGCCGTCCTGCACGAGGGCTCGCCACTTTTCGCCGGAATCCCGCGCGAGTTCCAAGCCGTCCGTTACCACTCGCTCTGCGTCGAGCAGCCACTGCCAGACGAGCTCGAGCCGATCGCGCACACAAGCGACGGCGTGCTGATGGCGGTAGCGCACCGCAGGCGACCGCAGTGGGGTGTGCAGTTCCACCCCGAGTCGATCCTCACCGAATACGGCCGCCAGCTGCTCGCCAACTTTCGCGACCTCACGCGGGAGTACGGCTCCTCCGGCGCAGGTGGCGCGAGCGGTGCCGTAGCTGCGCCGCAGGAGCCGCGGGAACGACGTGGCGTCGCGGGACGGGCGCGGCTCGCGCTGAAGGTCAAGCGCCTGGACACGCTCTATGATGCTGAGCGGGCGTTCGTCAACCTCTACGGCAGCAACGAGAACGCCTTCTGGCTCGACAGCAGCAAGATCGACGAGCGCGCCCGCTTCTCGTTCATGGGCGCCGCCGACGGGTCCCTGAGCCGGACGATCTCCTACGACGTCAACAGCGGCGAGCTGCAGGTCGACGGCGCCGATGGAAGCGCGACCTCGAAGGAGTCGATCTTCGACTATCTCAGCCGCGAGATGCGTCACATGCGCTACCTCTCGCACGACCTCCCGTTCGACTTCAACTGCGGCTTCGTCGGCTACTTCGGCTACGAGCTGAAGGCCGACTGCGAAGGCAACGACGCGCATCGTTCGAGCATGCCCGACGCGGCCTTCATGTTCGCCGACAGGCTGATCGCATTCGACCACTTGGAGAAGTGCACCTACGTCTTGTGCGTGACCGAGTCCGGCCACGCCGAGGCAGGCGACCGTTGGATCGCAGAGACCAGCCTCAGGCTCGCCTCGCTGGCGCAGCTGAGCACGCCGGAGTGGGACGGCGCCGCCGAGTCTCAGCCGGCCTCGTTCCATCTCAGCCGCTCACACGAGCAGTACCTGAAGGACATCGGCACGTGCAAGCAGCGCCTGATCGAAGGTGAGACGTATGAGATCTGCCTGACGAACAAGATCACCGTCGACGTCGCCGCCGAGCCGCTCGCGCTCTACCGGACGTTGCGCCGCGTCAACCCGGCGCCGTTCTCGGCATACCTGCGCTTCGGCGGGCGCGCCGTGCTGAGCTCCTCCCCCGAGCGCTTCCTCAGCGTTGGGCAGGACCGCTGGGTCGAGGCCAAGCCGATCAAGGGCACCTGCCCGCGCGGCAAGACGCCGGCCGAAGACGTGCGCCTGGCCGAGGAGCTGCGCAGTGGCGAGAAGAACCGCGCCGAGAATCTGATGATCGCCGACCTGCTGCGCAACGATCTCGGCGTCGTCTGCGAGGTGGGCACCGTGCACGTGCCCGACCTGATGCACATCGAGTCCTACGAGACGGTGCATCAGCTCGTCTCGACCGTGCGCGGGCTGCTGCGCGAGGACATCGAGCCGCCCGACTGCATCCGCGCGTGCTTCCCCGGCGGGTCGATGACCGGTGCGCCGAAGAAGCGCACGATGGAGATCATCGACGAGCTGGAGGGCGAGGCGCGCGGGGTCTACTCCGGTGCGATCGGCTACCTCGGGCTCAGCGGCGGCTGCGACTTGAACATCGTCATCAGGACGATCGTCGTCGAGGAGGACGGCGCCTCGCTCGGAGTGGGCGGCGCGATCGTGATGCAGTCCGACGCCGAGGAGGAGTACCAGGAGACGCTGCTGAAGGCGCGGGCGCCGATGCTCGCGATCGACCCGACCGTCGATCCTCAGGGCGTGTTCGAGGGCGAGCAGCAGGCCGTACCCGCAAGCTCGCCCGAGTCCTAGTCGCTCCCGGGCCGGCTCAGAGGGAGGGGCGCTCGATCACACGCGTGCGCCGCGGCGCGGCAGCGCGCATGCTCGCCGTACGCGTGCGCAGACGTCGCATCAGCTCGCGCTCGGCTTCGGCCGCTTGACGCGTGAGCGCACCTGCAATCTGCTTCGATCCGCTCTGCACCACCCAGTAGCCGGTGGGGGTCTGCTCGACGGTGAGCTGCTCGTTGTCGGTCATGGCATGCACGCTAGCTGCGTATCGGCACATTTCGAGTTGCCTGGATGTGAACTTGGACGGACGTTGCAGCTCGCTTGCGATGCATCGACGCGTGGCTCGCACCACGCACCGCCGCCCGTGCCTGCGCGCTCCCTGTCCGCGACGTGGAGATGCGGGCGCCAACCATGCGCGCGAGCGTGGCGCTACGGTGGGCTGATGCCGGCCCGCAGCGACGCCATGGTCAAGCGCGTGACGTTGATCGCGTGCATCCTCGGGTCGGGAATCGCGCTGCTCGACGGCACGGTCGTCAACGTCGCGCTGCCGACGATCCAGCGAGCGCTCGGCGGCGGGCTGGCGGCGCAGCAGTGGATCGTCAACGGCTATCTGCTGACGCTCGGCTCGCTGATCCTCGTCGGCGGCTCACTGGGCGACCTCTACGGCGAGCGGCGCATCTTTGCGCTCGGCGTCTCCGGCTTCGGCGTCGCCTCGGCCATCTGCGCGGCCTCGCCGTCGATCGGCGTGCTCGTAGCCGCGCGCGCCCTGCAGGGCATCGCCGGGGCGCTGCTCGTGCCGAGCTCGCTCGCGGTGATCGTCAACACGTTTCCGGCCGAGGAGCGCGGGGGCGCGATCGGCACGTGGACGGCGTGGGGTGCGATCGCGGGCGTGCTCGGCCCGCTTGCCGGCGGGGAGCTGCTCGCGATCGCCTCGTGGCGCTGGATCTTCCTGATCAACGTGCCGCTCGCGGCGGCCTGCGTGTGGCTGATCCTCCGCGTGATCCCGCAGGCGCCTCCGCGCGAGCGTGGCGGTCGGCACGTCGATTACCCGGGTGCGCTCCTGTGCGCGCTCGGCCTCGGCGGGCCGGTGTTCGCGCTGATCGAGCAGCCGCGGCTGGGATGGGCTGACCCAGCGGTCATCGGGCCGCTGATCGCAGGCATCTTGCTGCTCGGAGCGTTCCTGCTCTACGAGTCGCGCGCAAAGGACCCGATGCTCCCGCTCGTGCTGTTCCGCCGGCGCAACTTCTCGGCCGGCAACGTCGAGACGTTCGCGATGTACGCCGGGCTCTCGATCGTGTTCTTCTTCCTGATCCTGTTTCTGCAGCAGATCGGCGGCTACTCGCCGCTGAAGAGCGGCCTGGCAACGCTCCCGGTCACCGTCGTGATGTTCCTGCTCTCGCGTCGCTTCGGGGCGCTGGCCGACCGCTTCGGGCCGCGCTTCTTCATGGGCGCAGGCCCGCTCATCGGAGCCGCTGGGCTGCTGCTGTTCCAGATGACCGGCGCGAAAGCCGACTACCTCCCCGAAGTGCTGGCGCCGCTGCTGATCTTCTCGCTCGGGCTGTCGATGACCGTCGCGCCACTGACCGCCGCCGTGCTCGCCGGCTCTGAGAAGGAGGCCGGCATCGCCTCGGGCGTCAACAACGCGATCGCGCGCGTGGCCGGGCTGCTCGGCACTGCGGCAGTCGGCGCGGCGATCGCCTCCTCGTTCGCCGCTTCGATGGACAGCCGCCTCTCCGGCACGACGCTTGGGCCGGCCGCGCGCGCTGCCGTGGATGCGGCCAAGCGCCTGCCGCTCGGGCGCCCAGAAGTCAAGGGGATGCCCTCGGCACAGGCGCACGCGGTCACAGCTGCCGCCGAATCGGCCTCGCTGCATAGCTTCCACGTGGGCCTGGCGATCGCAGCTGGGCTGGTCGCTCTCGGCGGCCTCGTCGGCGCCGCCGGCATCCAGAACCCACGCAGGCATGAAGAGATCCACGCCGAGAGCTGCGCCGGTGGGCAGCTCGTCGGCGCGAGCTCTGAGATCGACTGGAACGAGCCCGCCGGGGCGGGCTCTCCTCAGCCGACCGGTTCGCCCGCGTAGGCGCGCATGGCGTCGATGATCGGGCCGAGGCGCCGGCCGCGCTCGGTCAGGCGATACTCGACGGTCGGCGGGCTCGAAGGGATCACCGTGCGCTGCACGAGGCCGGCGGCCTCCAGGTCACGCAGGCGCTCGGAGAGCATGCGCGGTGAGATGCCCGCGACCGCCTCTGCGAATTCGTTGAAGCGCAGCGCGCCGGTGAGGGCTGCGTAGATGATCGAGAGCTGCCAGCGCCGCTCCAGGAGGTCCGCCGTCTGGCGGACCTCCGGTGGAACGGGCTTGCATCTAGGCGTGCGCGACATCGCGCGCAGGCTCCAGTGCGCGGTCGAGCACCTCTTGGACGGTCATCACCGGGTGGAAGCTCATCTGATTTCGAACCTCCTCGGGGATCTCGTCCAGGTCACCGCGGTTGCGCTCCGGCAGGATCACGTCGGTCAGCCCGGCTGCGTTGGCGGCGAGCGCCTTCTGCTTGAAGCCGCCGATCGGCAGCACGCGGCCCTGCAGCGTGACCTCTCCAGTCATGCCGACCGTGTGCTTCACCGGCCGCCCGGACAGCAGCGACGCGAGCGCCGTGACCATCGTCACGCCTGCGCTCGGGCCGTCCTTGGGGATCGCTCCGGCGGGAACGTGCACGTGGAACTCGCGGTTCTCGAACGCGCTCTCGTCGATGCCCAGCTCCTCGGCGTGTCCGCGCACGTAGGAGAGGGCGATGCGCGCCGACTCCTTCATCACGTCACCCAACTGCCCGGTCAGCACGAGGCTGCTGCCGCCGCTGCTCGACTTCATCGCCGTCGCCTCGACGAACAGCACGTCGCCACCGGCGCCTGTCACGGCCAATCCGGTCGCGACACCTGGCGTCGCCGTGCGCGCGGCTGACTCCTGGAAGACCTTCTGGCGCCCGAGCGCGTCGCGCACGACCTCCAGGTCGATCTTCACGGGCTTGACCTTTGCCGCTTTCGCCTTTGACTTCTTGGCTGGCTTCTTGGCCTCGTCGGCGCCTGCCTTCTTCTTGGCCTTGGCATCGCTCGCAGGCTCAGCGGCGTCATCGCCTGAGCTCTCGGACGTGTCCTCGGCCTGTGTCTGTGCGGAGGCGATCTTGGTTGCTGTCTTCCTCAGCACCGTCCCAAGCTCGCGCTCCAGGTTTCGCACGCCTGCCTCGCGGGTGTACTCGCCGATCACGGTGCGAAGCACATCATCGGAAATCTCGACCTCGTCATCGCGCAGGCCGTTGCGGTCGCGCTGGCGCGGCCACAGGTAGCCCTTTGCAATCGCCAGCTTCTCTTCGGATGTGTAGCCGTCGAAGCGGATCACCTCCATGCGGTCCAGAAGCGGGCCAGGAATCGTGTCGGCGACGTTCGCCGTCGCCAGGAACATCACCTGACTGAGGTCGAGCTCGACGTCGAGGTAGTGATCGCGGAAGGAGTGGTTCTGCGCGGGGTCGAGGACCTCGAGCAGCGCCGCGGAGGGGTCTCCGCGCCAGTCCGCGCCGACCTTGTCGACCTCGTCGAGCAGGATCACCGGGTTCATCGTGCCGGCGTCGCGCAGCGCCCTGACCAGACGGCCCGGCAGGGCCCCGATGTAGGTGCGGCGGTGGCCCCGGATCTCGGCCTCGTCGCGGACGCCGCCGAGCGACATGCGCACGAACTCGCGTCCGGTTGCGCGTGCGATCGACTCACCGATCGAGGTCTTGCCGGTGCCCGGAGGGCCGATCAACGTGAGGATCGCCCCCGACTTTGGGTCCGCCTCGATACCGCGGTCCTCGCGCAGCTTGCGCACAGCCAGATACTCGGTCACGCGGTCCTTGACGTCTTCAAGGCCGGCGTGGTCGGCGTCCAGCACCGCACGCGCGGCCACCGGGTCCAGGTGCTCATCAGAGCGCTTGCCCCACGGGACGGCGATCAGCCAGTCCAGATAGGTGCGGATCATGCTCGACTCGCCCGTCTGCTCGCCCATGCGCTCCAGGCGCGCGAGCTCCTTGAGGGCCTGCTCCTGGACATCCTCCGGCATGCTGGCGTCCTCGATCTTGGCCCGGTACTCCTCGGCCACCGAGGCGTCGTCGTCGCCGAGCTCCTTGCGGATCGAGTCCATCTGCTTGCGCAGGAAGTACTCGCGCTGCTGCTTCTCCGCGCCCTCCTGGACGTCCTCGCGGATGCGCTTGCGCACCTGCAGCTCGGCCAGGCTCTCGCGCTGCAGCTTGACTGCCAGCTCCAGGCGCTCGGTCACGTCGAGCGTGCGCAGCAGCTCGACCTTCTGCTCGTAGGAGAGCGTGGGGGAGTAGCCGGCCGAATCAGCCAGCGCTCCAGGCTCGGCGATCGCGCGCAGAAATGCCGCGATGCGCCCGTCGTCTCCGCGCAGCTCGAGGATCTCCTCGACCACCGCGCGGTATTCGCGCTCGAGCTCGCGCGTGCGTCCGTCGACAGGCTCCTCGTCCGGGCGCTCGTCGACCTCCACGCGCAGCTCGCCTTCAGGACCGGTCTGCGCTGCGCCGATCAGCGCGCGGTGCTCGCCCGAGATGGCGACCGCGCGGCCGCCGCCAGGGAGGCGGATCTGCTCTGTCACCTCGGCGATCGTGCCGACCTCGAGGAACTCGTTCTCGTGACGCGGCACGAGCACGACACGCTCGTCGTCGCCTACGTCGATCGTCAGCGTGATCCCCATGCTCGGGAACACGACAGTGTCGTCGAGCGGGATCAGCCGCAGAAGCTTTCTTAGGGCTTCGGGCTGGATTTTCGGCTTGTCTGCGGGAGGTGTCATCAGTTATTGCTCCATATGAGCTTACGAAAGTTTAGTTAGTATAGCGCGCGATCGTTGCGTGTGCAAGGAGTTTGGGGTGAGGCGGGATTTGGCTTGCTAGAGCTGAAAGTGATCTCGTCTGCAGACAAAAGTCTACTTTCAAGCTATGGTTCGCCCGTGGCCGACGATCGAGAGTGCCCGCGCCCCTACGTGTCGATGGAAGCCCCAGCCAAGCGGTCGGCAGAGATCCTCCTCGGTCACTCCGTCTCGAGCGCCCGCCGCAGGGGTGCCGGGGAATGTCTCCTCGATGCCCCTGACATGCCGGTTCCCGAGCCGCACGCGCTTCGCGTCGAGTTGGATGATCTGCGCGGGCGCCCGGCGCTGCGCTGCACAGCGCAGCGTTTACTGCATGGGCGCCAGTAGCTCAGAAACACGCCGGGTGTCCGCCCCGAGAGATCCCATCAGCTCCCGGTCGGCCGCCGGCCAAGGCGCCCCGGGATTTGCTGTTCCCGAAGAGCTCACCCGGCTGCGGCTCGGCATCAAGAGGCTAGTTGCGCTCGTGCTCCGGCGAGAGAGCAGACTGAGCCTGCTCACGTGTCCTCGTCGAACCTGACCTCGACGCTCTGCTCCGGCACTCGCTCCTCCGCCTCGGCCGAGGACCTGAGAGCTCTTCGATCGGCGTCGAGCAGTGGCGGCGAAAAGAAGCTGCGCGGCCACAGCTTGCGCAGGCGCACGACGTTGACCTCGGCTGCAAGGATCGTCAACTGGGCACCTAGGTAGAGCCAGGCGAGCAGGCCGAGCACCAGCGCAAACGTCCCATACAGCGGCCCTGTGTTCTTGAGCTCGTGGTCGAGGTAGTAGCCGCCGAGGTGCTGCAGCAGTTGCCAGAAGACGGCAGCGACGATCACGCCCGTGATCAGGTCGCGCCAGCCGAGCTCGGCTGCGGTGAGCAGTTTGAACGCGACCATGAACAGCGCGAGGTTGACGGCGAAGGCGACGAGCACTCCAGCGACGACCGCCGGCGCCCCGTGCGAGCTCGAGCCGACGAACCCCGCGGCGACTGTCGAGACAATGCTGAGCGTGCCGAGGATTGCAAGCATGCCAAGCCCGCGCAAGCGCGAGATGAGGAAGTTGGGCCGATCCTTGTAGGCGACGTCCCAGATGCGGTTGAACGCGTTCTGCGTCGCGCTGGTTATGCCCATGCCTGCCAGCAGCGCGCCGACGATGCCAATCGCCAGGCCGATGCCGCTCCCTTTGATCGACTGCAGTTTTTTGAGCTGCTCGCTGATGATCGGAAACTGCCCGAGCGCGCCGTTGAGGAGCTTCTGCTGCTCGCCCGGGTCCCCTTGCAGCACGAACCCGAGCACCGTAACGAGCACCAGCAGCAACGGGAACAGAGAGACGAAGCCGTAGTAGGAGATCAGCGCGGCGAGCTGGCCTCCCTGGTCGTCTCCGAACTTCTTGATCACGGCTGCGACGAAGCTGACGCGAGGAGTCCGCTGCTGGCGCTCGTCGATCGTGCGGAGGCGGTCGGTGATGCTCATCCCCGGCACCTGCGAGCGCTGCCCAGGCCTCGACCGTGGTCTCGTGGGCGAAATTGGGAGGGGGGGATGGGTGCGCTCGCGGCCGACATGCGTATGTGTCTACCCGATACGAGCCGGAAAAACGAACATTGGGCGCCGCCTGGCCGGCGCTCCGCGGCGGGCCTGCGCGCGACCCTGCCGACGAAGTCGCCGATGTTGCGCTCGCCAAGCGTGACGTGCTACTTCGAGTTCATCGCTTTCGCCTGCGTCCGGAGGATCTCGAGGACTGCTTCAGCCAGACAACGCTCGAGCTGCTGACGCACGTCCGCGCGGGAGGCGGCTTCGCCAACCGGCTGCATCTGGCGAACGCGCTCGAGCTTCGCTTCGTATCGCGTATTCGCGATCGCCGGCGCGCGCTGAGCGGCCGCAGTCCGATGCAGGCGGCGTTGGAGTCGGCCGCGCCGCTCGGGCCGATCGGTGAGGCTGGGGTCGAGATTGCTGACTCACGCGCAGCGGTCGAGGAGGTCGTCATGCTCCGTTCCGACCTCCGCGACATCCAGCGCCTCGCCCGCCACCTCACCGAGGATCAGCGCCGGGTACTGCGATCGCAGCTCTCGGGGGAGGCGTGCGACCGGTTTTGCAGCACCTCGGGATGGTCGCGCGAGAAGTACCGCAAGGTCGCGCAACGCGGACGCGCGCGCCTGCGCTCGCTGATGGCCGAGCAGCGGCAGATCGTCCCGCCCGCGGCGAGGGCGTCGGAGAGGAGAGCAGGACCGACCTGTGAATAGTTCTCCCCCCACTCATAGGGCAGTCCTGCAGGCACGCCGGCCGTTGGTTGAGCAGACGACAGCACGGCGAAGCCCATCCGCGCGAAAGCGGCCGGGAGCCGGGCATCTCCCCGCTTGGCTTCCGGTCGCTCGCGTGACGGCCGCTCCTAACGCGATCGCTCGGCGAGGCGAGGAAGCCTGACCTTGCGTCCGGCGCGACGAGAGCCCTTTCGGGTCTATTCCGAGGAGGACTTCTTCGGCCACGCTTTTGAGCAGGCCCCACGGGCGGAGGCGCCTATGCCCAAGGAGTCTCGTGCCCGTCGTCTGGCCGGAGCGGCGCTGCTTGCCGGGGTGCTCGGCGCTGTCGGTGGTGTGCTCGTTCTGAATCTTCGCCAGCGGGACGGTCGTGCCGCACGACAGCACGCTCTACACGCGCTCGCCGGAGCGCGAGACGTGGCACAGGGCAACGTCCCGACGGGCTCGGCCGCAGCGCCGATCGCGCGCCCGCGTTCGGCTCATCGGATCAGCCCCGCCGTGAAGCGTCTTCCGGCCACGCTCGAGCGACTCAAAAGGGCCTCCTCAGGCCCACGGACGCAGCGCGTCCGGCCGCGGCATCGCCCGGCGACACGCTCCGCGTCCGGGCGGCCCGCGCCGATCCCGGTCACCGTGAGCGCCACGATCTCGCGTGCTGCCGCCTCAGCTCCGCCGCGCGGGGGAGGGGAGTTCGGGTTTGAGCAGTGAGCCGACGCGCGCCTATCCCGGCACGCGCGCTTGGGTCACCGCGCATCCGTTGTGGCGCCTGCGCCTGGCACGCAGCGCGGCTCGATACCTGCTCTATACCGCGTGCGCGACCGGGTTGCTCGCGAGCGCGCGCTTCGCGATTGCGCCGCCGCAGGTCCGGACGCCTCCGACCACGGCGGTCGCGCCTCCGGCAGCCGACTTGGCGGCAGAGGGCTACGCGCAATTGTTCGCGCGGCGCTACCTGACCTGGGAAGCCGCACGGCCGCAGGCCAGCGAACAGCAGCTCGCGGCGTTGGTCGGTCCCGGCGTTGATGCGGACGGCGGCTTGACGTTGCCGAGCGCTGGTGAGCAGCGCGTGGCGTGGTCGGAAGTCGTGCAGGCGCGCGAGCTCGGGGGCGGCGAGCACGTCTACACGGTCGCCGCAGAGACCGATGCCTCGGGACTGGTGTACCTGACGGTCACCGTAAAGCGTCGGCTCGACGGCAGGCTCGAGCTCGCGGGCTATCCGGCATTTGTGGGAGCGCCGGCGTCCGTCCCGGCTCAGGACTTCGCGCGCAGGCCGGAAGTCGCCACTCCGGAGCTCGTTGCAGTCGTCGAGCGAGCTCTGAGCAACTACCTGGCCTCCTCGCCGGAGGAGCTGGCTGCAGATCTCGCGAGCGGTGCACGCGTCGCAGTGCCCCGGATGAGCTTCGCCCTCGCCTCGATCGAGCGGCTCGAATGGTCGAACGATCGGCGCTCGGTTCTCGCGGTCGTGAAGGCGACGGACGAGCGAGGCGCTCGCTACACGCTGGGCTACGAACTCGACGTGGTCCTAAGGGCGGGGCGATGGGAGATCTCAGCAATCCAGATGGATCCCACGACATGAGCGCTCGCAGCGCGAGCGCTCGGCAAAGGAGAAGCAATGAGGCAAGTGCAGAGAAGACCACGGATATGGCTTGGGCTTGTCGGTGGCTCCCGCGCACGCTCGCTTGGACCCGCGGCGCCATTCGCTCTCGCGGCGGCGATTGCGCTGGGGTCCATGAGCGCTCCAAACGCGAGGGCTGCGGTGTCTTCGGCTCGTCCGGCGGCCTCTCCGCGCGCAGGTGCCACCGAACGCAGCGGCAGCTCTCTGGAAGCCGCGGCAGCGAGGGCCGGTGACACCGGGCGCGCGGTAGCCATGAGCCTGATTGGTCTCGCGTTCGCAGTCGCGGCCACGGTTCTGGCCTTCCGTCGGGATTTCAAGGAGGCTGCTGGAGTCTTCGCGGTTGGCATCGTCTCGGTGCTGCTGGCGACGCCGACGGGCGTCAACCTCCTTCGCGACACCGTCAGCTCTGTGTTCGGCTCGCAATGACGGAGATCCGCTCCTACCGCAGAGTGTTCGATCTCGAGCGCCGTATCTATCGCGTTGACGGGATCAGGCTGAATCCGGGCGGGATCCCGGTGAGAGGCCTCGTGTACTTTCTGCTCACGCTCGCCGTAGCCCTCTTGGTGGCAAAGCTACCGATCCTGGCGCTGGTGGCAGCCGAGCTGCCCTGGTATGTCCGGGACGTCGCGCTGCCTGCGCTCACTGCGGCGCTCCTGGCGGTGGTCCGCGTCGAGGGCCGCCCCTTCCACCTCGCGGCGCAGGCGCTGCTCAGCTTTCGCGTCGGGCCGCGCCGCCTCGCGGGGCTGCGCCCATGCGTCGCGGGCCTCGAATCGGCGCCCGGCGGATGCTGGCAGCCGCAGCCGATCGTGATGCTGCCCGACGGCTCAGACGCCCGCTTGAGACGATTTCGCTACAGGGGCCCCGGTGTCCTGCGCATCGCCGTCGCGCACGAGCGCCCGGCCGCTGGCGGCGTCGCAGCCAAGCTCGGCTTACGTGGGCACGTGACAGTGCGGGGGTGCCCGGAAGGACCACTCCAGCCCACCAGGCAGGTGATCGTGCTGGAGCGCGCGACTCGCTTGAGCGTGCGCTGACGTGCGATCGCCGATCAGCTTCACATACGGGAACTGTGTCTTTGCGGAAGATCTGGGTGACGTTTGGGCGGCGTTTGCGCTCGAGGCCGGCTCCTACCAGTGGCTGAGCGAGGATGGCAAGCGCTCGCGCTTCCTGGCTCTGCTGGGCGCGCTCGAGACAGTCGAGGCGGATGTCCAGATCCTGCGCCTGGGAGCCGCTCCGGCGCTCGATCGCTACGCCGAGGAGATCGAAGATGAGGTTGCGGAAGATGCTCATGGCCGATCGCACGCGAAGGGGAGAAGCCGCTATTGCGAGGCGCACGCTGATCGCCTGAAGCAGGTCGGCGGAGCGGGTCCGGCGCTCTTCCTGATCGTCAGCCTGCGCGATCCGGAGCGCGATGTCGCCTCGTACGTCTCGCGTGTTGCCGAGCGTGGCCCGAGCGATTGGCGGCACATGTTGAGCCAGGCTTTCTCGCGCCGAGACCGGCGCCTGCTTGGGGCGCGCGAGCTCGAGCGCATTCGCGTCCGGGCAGATCAGGCTCACGCGCTTCTTGCCGACTTTCTGCCCGTGCGCCCGGCGCGCGGAGTGGAGCTCCAATGGCTCGTTCGCCGGGCATTTTGTCGCGCGCTCGCGGACCCGGAGATCGATGGCCTGCACGAGCCACGGGCACTCGTGTTCGAGCGCAATGGGGAAGCCGTGCTGGCACCGCTCGAGGGGGATGTGCTGCGCTGGAGCGACTGCTTCGTGCAGCACCACGGCCGCTGCTTGCGGATCGAGTCCGAGCTTGGCACGAGCTGGCAGGCCCAGCTCGTGCTCGGGGCGCTGCCGGAGCAGATCCAGTTTCCGGGAGCCCGCGCGGAGCTGATGTTCGCACCACCGGAAAGCCTGCCGTTCGCAATCGACCTGTCGCTGAACGCACGCTTCCTCCCGAACGACCTTGCGCTGCGGATCGCTCGCAAGCGAATCCAGGACGCAGATCAGATCGTGCGCGCCGAGTCCGACGGCGAGCAGGGCGTCAGCGACCTCGGATATGCACGCACACAGGAGGCTCGGGACCTGCTGAGCTACCTGCAGTCTTCGAGCCGTCCGCCACTGCTGCGCGCGACGCTGGCAATCGCTGTCGCGGCGGAGGACCGGCAGCGGCTGGAGGAGCGCGTGGAGATGTGCAGGCGGGCTTACGGTGAGATCCGGCTGCATCGACCGCTCGGGGACCAGCTCCAGTTGTTCATGCAGCACCTCCCTGCTCAACGCACACGTATCGCGGGCTACGACGACACACTGACGACCGAGCAGGTCGCGGCGATGATGCCGACGGCGACCCACGAGGCGGGCTCCCGCCGCGGCTTCTACCTCGGGCACACGTTGTCCGGCTCGCGCCGGCCGGTGAGGTTCAACCTGCGGGAGGGCTCGGACAGCGACCGCAACACGACGATCCTCAGCGTCGGCTCCCTCGGATCGGGCAAGACGACGCTCGATCAGAAGCTCAAGTACGAGGGTTTCCTGCTCGGGGCGCGCGTGATCGACTGCGATCCCAAGGGCGACCACCGCTTTCACCTGCTCGGGGACGTGGCTCCGCATACAGAGTGCGTGACCCTGGCGCCTGATCCCGCGCTGCGCGGTGTCCTCGATCCGCTGCGGATCGCTCCACGACACCTTCGTCAGGAGGCGGCCGTGTCGTTCCTGCGCGACCTCCTCCCCGCCCGGGCTGAGCCCTCTTGGGAGACCGCGATCGTAGGCGCGGTCGACCGCGTGATGCGCCGAGCGGCCGAGCCAACGTGCCTGGAGATCGTCAACGCATTGCGAGACGGCGACGTCGTCGAGGCTCAAGTGGGCAAGGCGCTCGAGGTCTATGCACGCTCGGGACTGACTCAGCTCGGCTTCGCCGATCCAGAGGTGCGCTTGCCTCCCGTCGGGCATCGTCAGGTCACGTATTTGCCGATCCGCGATCTCCCAGGGCCGCAACCGGGAACGCCTCGAGCCGAGTACTCGCAATCGGAGCGGATAGGCGAGCAGATCGTGCGCCTGATCGCGATGTTCGCGATGCACCTGATGGGCGCCGAGCGCGAGCGCCTGAAGCTGTTCTCCTTCGATGAGGGCTGGCGACTGCTCGGCGACCCGGTGGGGCGAACGCTGCTGAGCTCACTTCAGCGCATGGGTCGCTCCGAGCTGGCGGTGCCGATCATCAGCACGCAGCTCGTGACCGACACGCTCATGGGCGAGCGCGAGTCGCTCGACAACCTCCTCGGCGCCACGTTCGTCTTCGGGATGCGCTCGGAGGCGGAGGCGGGTAGGGCGCTCGCGCTGCTCGGTCTCGATCCCGAGGACAGCAGATTGCGCCAGAGCCTGCTCGAGCTCGACGCAGGCCGCTGCCTACTACGCGACCACCGAGGGCGCATCGAGGCGATTCAGGTGGACGTGGTCGTGCCTGCCCTGTTGCGGGCGTTCTCAACCACGCCCGCGCGCGCGTGACAGCCCCTGACCGAGGGAGGTCAGTTGCTCGCACTGTGCTGTTTGCGGCAATCGTCGCCGTGGCCTTGGGCTCACCCCTCGGAACCCGTGACTCCCACGCGGATCGAGCTCGAGTGTCGGCCAAGTCGGCGCCCCCGCGCAGCGCGCCGCGCGCCGACGCAGCGCGCCGCGCGGACGCGGCCCCGTCGGCGAGCCCGCAGTCGCGCGCGGGAAACCAGGCGCCGAGCAGGCCGCCGCTGACTGGCGCAGCTCGGCCAGTCGTCGGGGCAGGGCCGGGCGGTGACGAAGCCGCTGAAGGCGGTTCGCCGCAGGCCGAAGTCGACCCGCTGGTGAGCAATGGGCTGGGCAGCCCACTGTGCAAAGCGGGCGTCGCGACTGCACAGCTCTCCGAGCGCGACCGCGGGAACTGCGAGACGTCCGGGTTCGTGGCGGCGGCCGCACCGACGGGGAACTTCGGCTTGGACGTGCACATCGACACGGGTGTGCTCGGCCTCAGCTCCGGAGGTCTGCTGACGGCGGTGCAAGACCTGTTCGTGACGCCGGTCTGGATGGCGATCGTATGGGCCGTCCATGCGCTAGTCGTGATGCTCGAGTGGTGCTTCACGATCGACCTGCTGGACAGCGGCTCGGTGAGCGGCGGGCTCTCGCGCGGCTTGCGCCAGATGCAGGCATCGTTCACATACCCCTGGCTGGGGACTGTGTTCGCCGTCGGTGGGGTGCTCGCGGCATACAACGGGCTCGTCCGGCGCAGGGTCGCAGAGACGCTCGGCCATGCCCTGCTCGCGCTGGCGATGACCGCCGCGGGGCTCTGGGTGATGCTCGATCCGGTCGGGACGGTCGGGCAGCTGGGCGCTTGGGCAAACAACGCGAGCCTGGGCACGCTCGCGGTCACTGCACGTGGCAGTCCCAGCAATGCAAACAGCGCGCTGGCAGACGAGATGGGCACGGTCTTCTCGGCCGTTGTGGAAGTCCCATGGTGCTACCTGGAGTTCGGAGACGTCGGGTGGTGTCGCAATCCGGAGCGCCTCGATGGTCGTCTACATGCGGCCGCGCTCGCCCTTGCCACGAGCGAGTCGGCCGCCGCCGGTTGCAATCCCAGGCAGTCCTCGCATCCGTGCTCTGCTCTCGGGAGCGGGGAAGCGCAGGCACTCGCCCACAGCGCGCGCCTGCTGCGCGCCGCTCGAACGAACGGAGCAATCTTCTTGGCGCTGCCGGCCAACGGACCTGAGCGCAACGCGATCAACCAGGGCACCTCGCTGCTGCGCGCGATCTGCGAGAGCGACAACGCGACCGGCTGCCGCGGCCCTGCCGCCGCGCAGGCCGAGTTCCGCACCAATCACGGCACCTGGGCGCGGGTCGCAGGACTGCTGCTGATCGTGGTCGGTTCGCTCGGGATGTTGCTGCTGCTGGGCTTTGTCGCGCTCCGGCTGCTGACCTCGGCGCTGTTCAGCCTCCTGTACCTGCTGCTGGCGCCCGCAGCCGTGCTGGCCCCGATGCTCGGCGACGGCGGCCGGGCGCTGTTTCGCAGATGGGCCGCGCAGCTGCTCGGTGCGGTCGTGTCCAAGCTGCTGTTCTCGTTTCTGCTCGGGGCGATCCTTGCGATCCTCGGCATTCTCGCCAGCCTCGAAGCGATCGGATGGTGGACGCAGTGGCTGCTGATGTCCGCCTTCTGGTGGGCGGCGTTCGCTCGGCGGCATCAGGCGTTGCACGTGACCGGTGGCGCGATCGGGCGGGATCGAGGTGAGTACGGTCGGCGCTCGGTGGTGCGTCGAGTGAGCGATGCGCTGGACCCGCCGCGGAAGCTGATCGGCGACGTGCGCGCCGCGAAAGAGCGCTTCTCCAAACGCGCCCCGGAGATCGCGGGCGAGCGGTCGACCGAGCAGCCCTCGCTCGCCGGACGAGGCGCGGTGCCTCGAGAGCAGGCCGAGCGCACCCTCGTCGCGGACTACCGCGCGGCTCGGGCTCACGCACGCGAGGCGCCGCGCATTGAGCAGCGCGTTGGCGCGCTGCGGTCGCGGCTGGAGCGAGTCAATGCCGAGCGTGGCCGGGCGCTCGCGAACGGTGAGGATCGGCGAGCTGCGCGGCTCGGGCATCGCGGCAAGCAAATCGAGAAGGACATCGACCGCGAGCAGCGCGATCTCGGGGCCGCGCGGCAGGTTTTGAACGGCGGCGAACATGCGCCGAGCGGCTCCGTCTTCAGCCCAGCCCAGGCGGAGCAGCGCAACCGCTTCCTCGACGAACAGGCGGTGCTCCCTTCGGGCAATCGGCGTGCGGAGCGCCGAGCGCATGGCGATGCGACGGGATCGGGCGCGTCGGGCGAGCGCCGCGACTACATCGCGCTCTCCGGCCTGGCCGGCTACGCGGGGCGCCAATACGAACGGCTCACGCCACGCGAGCAGCGAGCAGCGCGCGCGGAGGTCGACAAAGAGCTGGCGCTTCGTCGCGAGCGACTTCAGTTCTCCAAGCAGCACAGCGCCGAGTGGCCGAACGACGGAAGCCGCTCGCGCCAACCACGCCCCACGGGGGAGCGGCCGCTCAGGATCTGGCGAGCGGAGCGAGCGCCGGACCGTCCCGGTCCAGCGCCGGAGTCGGAGTCGAGCGTCATGCGTGATGCGCGAGAGGTGGCAGCCCGACGTAAACGCCAGCTCGGCCACGGCAGGCCGTGACGACCGGCTTTGGCGTTGCCGGGGCGCCTACGCGAAGGCGACCGGGAGCGAGAGCGGCGGCCCTCGCCGGGACCGCTGCGGCGCTCTTGATGGGCGCCGGGCTGATCGTCGTCGCCGCGCTGTCGGGTGTGAACGGCGCCGCGCTCGACGCGAGTACGGGCTCCGTCGCGGCCGGTGAGGGCGGCACACCGTCTGCGCTCGCGCGCCGGGAGATTCCGTCGCTCTACTTGCGCGCATATGAGCAGGCCGCCCAGAGATACGGCCTCGATTGGGCGATCCTGGCGGGCATTGGCAAGGTCGAGTGCAATCACGGCCGCGACGGCGATCCATCGTGCGGTCGCGAGGGCTCCACCAACTCGGCGGGTGCGGGCGGGCCGATGCAGTTCCTCGCATCCACGTGGGTGCAGTACGGAGTCGACGGGGACGGCGACGGTCGCAGCGACCGCTGGGATCCGGCAGACGCGATCTTTGCGGCTGGGAACTACCTCGTCGCGTCCGGCGCGCCACGTGATTACCGCGGAGCGATCTTTGCGTACAACCACGCTGGTTGGTATGTCGCGGACGTACTGTCATGGGCGGCCCGATATCGCGGCTCGACGCTGGCGCCGGTGCCGGCGGTGGCCCTCCTCGACGGAGAAGAAGCGCAGGGCTCCGGGGCTGACACGCGACTTCAGGCGGGTACCGACACCGCTGTCCAGTTCATCGCAGGTGACCGCGCGAGCCTGTCACCGGCGGATGGCCATCTTGCGCTGATCCCTGCGGGGGCTCCGGCCGTGGTGCAGGCGATGGTGGTTGGGGGAAACGAGCTCCAGTCGCTGCCCTACGGACCGGGCGGGCACCCGGACCCACGCGGAGCGTTTGAAGAGGATTGCTCGAGCACGATCAACTACGTCCTCTACAGATCAGGCGTCCGCGGGATCTCAGAAATCGTTCGCGAGAACCCGCTCGCCCAGGATTACGTGCACTGGGGTCTGCCAGGCCCTGGCCGCTGGGTCACGTTGTACGCGACCACGAGTCCCACAGATCACGTCTTTGTGCTGATCGCAGGCCTGCGCCTCGATACAAGCCACAACGGCACGGACACCGGCCCGAACGCCAACGAGGATGGCCCGCGCTGGCGCATCCTCGACCAAATCCCGACATGGGCGCGCTGGTCGGTCCGCCACCCACCTGGGTTGTAAGGTGCGCGCATGTCCGCCCGCAAGGTCGACCACCTCCTGATTGGCGGCGGCCTCGCCTCGGCCAACTGCGCGCGCTGGCTGCGCGAGGAAGGCGCTGAGGGCGAGATCGTGCTGGTCGGCCGCGAGCCGGACCCGCCGTACAACCGCCCGGACTGCTCGAAGGACTACTTGCAGGGCAAAGAGGAGCGTGAGAAGGCGTACTTCCGCCCGAACGAGTTCTGGGAGGAACAGTCGATCGAGCTGCTGACGCGCACGAGCGTCACGTCGCTTGACCTGCAGACGCGCACGGCGAAGCTCTCGAACAAGCAGGAGATCGAGTTCGGCAAGGCGCTGATTGCCACGGGCGCGAACGTGCGCAGGCTGAACGTCGACGGCTGTCATCTGGAGCAGATCCACTATCTGCGCACGCTCGGCAACTCGGACGCGATCCGCGCGGGCGTGGCGGACGCGCAGGAGGTCGTGCTGATCGGCGGCTCGTACATCGGTTGCGAGGTCGCAGCGTCGTTGACGTTGCTCGGCAAGCACTGCACGATCGTGATGCAGGAGGGGCAGACGTTTGAACGCACGTTCGGCCCGAGGGTCGGGGCTTTCTTCGGAGAGCTGCTCGAATCGCACGGCATCACGATCCACGGCAACGACGAGCTCGAGCGCTTCGAGGGGGAGGGGACGGTCGCGAAGGTGATCACGCGCGGCGGTCTCGAGCTGGCAGCGGACGCGGTTGTGATCGGGGCGGGCGTCTCGCCGGACGTGCAGCTGGCCGAGCGCGCGGGCCTGCAGCTGGGCGAGCGCGGGGGAGTGCTGTGCAGCTCGCGCCTGGAGAGCTCGGAGCCGGGCGTGTACGCGGCAGGTGACATCGCCGAGTACGAATCGGTCATCCACGGCGGTGTGCACATGCGCATCGAGCACTGGGACGTGGCGTTCAACCACGGCAAGACGGCGGCGCTGAACATGCTCGGCAGGGACGTGGCGCACGTGGAGGTGCCGTACTTCTTTTCGGTGCTCGCAGACTGGGGCGAACTGGAGTACGTCGGCCCTGCATACGAGTGGGATCAGGAGATCGTGCGCGGCTCGATCGAGGACGGCGAGTTCAGCATCTGGTACCTGAAGGACGGTGTCGTGAAGGCGGCGCTCAGCTACGGGCGCTCGGGCGATCTGGACGCCGCGCGGAGGCTGCTCGTAGATGGTCGCGTGCTCGACGAGGCGCAGGCCAAGGCGCTCGCCGATCTCGACGCCGATCTCGCGAGCGTCGCCGCTTAGCGCGGCGGCGCGACCCGCCTGCCCGCGGGCGCGGGTACTACACGGCGGCTCCGGCCTGCTCACCGCGCGCACGGAAACCGGTCGCCGTGCGCGTGAGCTCGTGCGAGGAGATGACGCGGTCGATCAGCCCGTACTCGCAGGCCTGCTCGGCGGTGAAGTAGCGGTCTCGATCCATGTCGTCGTGCACGCGCTCGAGCGTCTGGCCGGTGTGGCGCGCGTAGATCTCATCGACGTGGCGGCGCAGGTCGAGGATCTCGCGCGCGTGGATCTCGATGTCTGCCGACTGCCCCTCGAAGCCGCCGGATGGCTGATGGATGAGGATGCGACTGCTCGGGAGCGCCAGGCGCTTGCCCTCGGCGCCGCCTGCGAGCAAAAGCGAGCCCATGCTCATCGCCACGCCGAAGCAGATCGTCTGCACGTCGGGCTTGATGAACTGCATCGTGTCGTAGATGGCCAGGCCTGAATAGACGACGCCGCCGGGAGAGTTGATGTAGAGGGAGACGTCCTTGTCGGGGTCCTCGCTCTCGAGATGCAGCAGCTGCGCGACGACGAGGTTGGCTACCTGATCGTCGACGGGCGTGCCGATGAAGACGATGCGCTCGCTGAGCAGGCGGGAGTAGATGTCGAACGAGCGCTCTCCGCGCGCGCTCTGCTCGACGACCATAGGTACGAGTGGCATGTGGCTATCCTTTCGACAACTGAACGGTTGTCAGGCACATTAGCAACCAGATGGTTGTCAAAGGAGGTTGGTCATGCCGGCACAGCAGGAGGTCGACGTCGAGGCGACTCCGGAGGAGGTGTGGGAGGCGCTGGTGACCGAGGAGGGGCGCGAGCGCTGGCTGGGGGAGTCCGAGCGCGACGTCCACATCGAGGTCGTCGATGCCCCGAACCGGCTCGTGTGGTGGTGGGCCGATGCAGAGACGCCGGTCACGCGGGTCGAGTTCTTGATAGTCGCCGTTCCGGCGGGCGGGTCGCGTGTGACCGTCACCGAGAACGAGCCGTCGTTCCCGCTGGCGATGCTCGCCGCGAGCTTTGCCGGGGTGCTCGCTTGAGCGAGGACGTGGGGGTGCTCTTCGCGGCTCTCGCCGACACGAACAGGCGCCGCATGATCGAGACGCTGCTGCGCGAGGGCACCACGAGCGTGCCCTCGATGACAGCCGCGCTGCCGATCACGCGCCAGGCGGTCGCCAAGCACCTCTCGGCGCTCGACCACGCGGGTCTCGTCGAACGCGCTCCGCCGACCGGTCGCGAGGTCCACTACCGGCTGCGCGATCACGCGCTGGCTCCGGCCTCGGCCTGGATCGCCGAGGCTGAGACGGCTTGGGCGCAGCGGCTCTCGCGCCTGAAGCGGGCCGTCGAGTAGCATCCGGCCTGTACAACGGTCGGTGGTGAAGGGAAGCCGGTGAGAATCCGGCGTGGACCCGCCACTGTGACCGGGGATGCCTGCCGTGGCGCGCCTGAAGGGCGCGTAGCCACCGATGCGCAATCGCGATCGGGAAGGCGCGGAGGGGTGGACCCGGGAGCCAGGAGACCTGCCTCCGACCGCAAGCCCACAAGCCCTCGTGGAAAGGGGTCGGCTCAATGCAACCATCTCTCACGGTCTCATGCCCGAACGGCGGCGCCTCGCTGCGCCGCCAGAGGAGGCTCTCGTCCGCCTCGCTGCTGTGCCTGATCGCGACGATCGCGCTCTTGCTCGGCCTCGCTGCCGGCTCGGCTCGCGCCGCCGCTCCGGCGTCGGTCTCGGTGCAGGTCGAGGGGCTGACCGAAACGAAGCTCCCCCCGACGATCGTGACGACGAACACGACGCCCGTGATCAAGGACGCCAACCCGGAACACTCGTGCTCGGGCACGAGTGGCGCAGGTGCCCTCGACGTAGCCACAGGCGGCAGCTGGGGCGGCACTTGGTTCGGCAGCCTCGGCTACTCGCAGGAAACGATCCTCGGTGAGGTGCACGTCTTCGACAGCGCCTCTCCCGCCAACTTCTTCTGGGCGTTCTGGCTCAACGAGAAAGAATCGTCGCAGGGCGTCTGCGAAGTGGAGCTGCAACCGGGCGACAGGATGCTGTTCTTCCCCTCCTGCTACGGCGAAGCGTGCCCACCGGCGCCGCTGCCGTTGGGCATTGAAGCACCCGCCGTGGCGAACCTCGGCGAACCGATCGTCGCGAGCGTCAAGCGTTTCACGGCCGGCGGTGAAGCGTCGCCGGCAGCGGGAGCGACAGTCACGCTCGGCACGGCCTCGGCTGTCACTGACGCGAGTGGCCACGCGACGCTCGCCGCCACATCTCCCGGGGCGCTGCTGATGCGCGCGACTGCGCCGGAATCGATCCGCACGGAGGCGAGCGTGTGCGTGCACGCGGGCGATGACGGTCTCTGCGGCGGTTCCGCCGCGACGGGCGTCGCGGGGGCCTCGACGAGCGGCGCCGGCGGCGCGGCGACCGCCTACAAAGGCCCGTTCGCCGTCGTCGCACGCGCGGCCGGGCTTTCTGAAGGCCACGTCTTCGCACGCGGCCACGGCCCGCGGCTGCTCGGCGGCAGCGTCGCCGCGCACGCGGCCGTCACCTCGGTGACGCTCGAGCTGCGGCGCAGTCTGCGCGGCGCCTGCTCGGCGTTCAACGGCATACGCACGCGCTTCGAACGCGCTCGCTGTGGCAGCGGCCACCCGTTCCAGGTCTCGACCTCGTCGAGCTTCTCCTACCTGCTGCCCGCGGCGCTCGCGCGTGGGCGCTACGTGCTCGACATCCTCGCGAGCGACGCTGACGGGAACAGGACGACGTTGTCGCGAGGGACGTCGAGGACCGTCTTCTATGTTCGCTAGCCGTGAGCGTGATGTGGCCTGAGCGCCGCCTCCGCCGTGCGCGGCGCGCCCTGCTGCGGCGGGATGCGCCGCTGCTAGCGGCCGCCGTGGCGTTCGGCGCCGGGGGCTGCGGGCTAGGCGCCGGCAAGGCGCCGAGCGCGATCCAGCTGAGCGTCACGAGCGACTTCGGCGCGAAGGTCGTGCGCGCGCCGAGCCCGCCGCACGCGAGCGGGCAGGAGACGGTGATGAGCCTGCTGGTGCGCAACGCGCACGTGGGTACGCGCTACGGCGGTGCCTTCGTGCAGAGCATCGGCGGGCTTTCAGGCGGCCAGCAGGGCACGGCCCCGGTCGACTGGTTCTACTACGTCAACGGCCTGGAGGCATCCAAGGGCGCCGCGTCCACGAACGTGCATCCGGGCGATCACATCTGGTGGGACCGCCACGACTGGAGCGAGACCGATCACGTGCCCGCCGTTGTCGGCTCTTTCCCTGAGCCGTTCCTGAACGGGATCGAAGGCAAGCGCCTGCCGGTACGCGTCGAATGTGCGAGCGTCGGCGGCTACGCCTGCAGAACCGTGACCGCGCAGCTGCGGGCGCAGCACGTACCGGCCGCGATCGCGGCGATCGGCAGCGGCGGCTTCCTCCCGCACACGCTGCGCGTGGCGGTTGCGCCGTGGCGCGTGATCGCCAACGATGCCGGTGTGCACGGGATCGAAAGCGGGCCTGCCACGAGCGGTGTGTACGCGCGCTTCTCACAGCGCGGCGCGTCCCTGGCGCTGCTCGACGCGAACGGCCGCACGATGCAGACGCTCGGCGCCGGCGGTGGGCTGATCGCGGCAACGCGTAACGGCGAGGACGCGCCGGTGTGGGTCGTGACGGGCACTGATGCCGCCGGCACGAGCGCCGCTGCTCGCGATTTCCGTGGGGCGGTCCTGAGCAACCGCTTCGCCGTGGCCGTGGACTCCACCGGGCCGCTCGCGTTGCCGCGGCCGGGGGCGTGAGCGTGCTCGCGACACAGCTCTTCTACCGCCGGCTCGCCAGCCCGCTGCACGCCGCACGAGCGGGCATCGGCGCGCTGTGGGCGCTGTCGCTGACGGCCGCCGCGCTGATCCTCTACCACCCGCTCATCCTGCTCGCGCTGCTGCTCGCCGTGCTCGGCGCCGCGTGGGGCGCCGCCGTCGGCGCGCGCCTGGCGCGCTCGCTGCGCACGGCTGTGGTCGTGGCACTGCCGATCGTGCTCGTCAACGTGCTCGTGAGCCGCCAGGGGCTGACCGTGTTCGCTCGGCTCGGCGACCTCGGCCCGTTCGGTCAGGGCAACCTCACGCTCGAGGCGCTCGTCTACGGCTCGATCATCGCGCTGAAGGTGACGCTGCTGATCCTCGTCACCTCGCTCGCCGGGCTCGCCGTCGACCCCGATCAGCTCCTGCGCAGCTTCCGCCGCCTGTCGTTCCGCTCGGCGCTGACCGCCACGCTCGCCACGCGCATGCTGCCGGTGCTCGCGGCCGACTCCCAGCGCCTGGCCGAGGCGCAGCGCACGCGCCCAGGCGGCGCCCGGCGCGGCGCGCGCGGGCGCGTGGCGCTGCTGAGCGCTGTCGTCGGCGGTTCGCTCGACCGCGCGATGGACGTCGCGGCGACGCTCGAGGTGCGCGGCTTCGCGACCGCGCGGCGCACTCGTGCGGACGGGCGCTCGGCGCGGCAGCCGCACTCGCGCCACGACCTCGCCTTTGCCGCCTCGGCGATCGCCGTGCTCGCGCTGGCGATCGGCGGTCGCCTCGCGGGCGCCGCTTCGTTCACCGCCTATCCGCAGATCGAGATGCCGATCCACGCCTCGACGGTCGCGCTCTCGCTGGCGTTGATCGCCGCCGTGCTGCTGCCGTTCTGCGACCGCCGCGGCATCGACCCGTGAACCCGCTGCTGTCTTTCGAGCAGGTGACCTACCGCTACCCGGGGATCGAGACGCCGGCGCTGAGCGACGTCAGCTTTGAGCTCGAGCCGGGCGAGCTCTGCCTGCTCGCCGGCCTCTCCGGCAGCGGCAAGTCCTCGCTGCTGCGCGCCGCCTGCGGCCTGGTGCCGCACTTCCACGGCGGGCGCTTCGCCGGTCGCGTCGAGCTCGCCGGTCTCGACACACGTGAGCACGGTCCTGCTCGCCTCGGCGCATACGCCGGCGCGCTGTTCCAGGACCCCGAGACGCAGCTCGTCACCAGCTCGGTGCGCGCCGAGCTGGCGCTGGCACTCGAAAGCCGTGGCGAGGGCGCATCGGCGGTCGCGCGCGGCGTCGAGGAGGTGGCGCTCGCGCTCGGCATCGATGCCTTGCTCGACCGCGCCACGCACGATCTCTCCGGCGGCGAGAAGCAGCGCGTGGCGCTCGGCGCGGCGCTCGCCGGCAGGCCGGCACTGGTGCTGCTCGACGAGCCGACCTCGCAGCTCGACCCGGTCGCAGGCGATGAGCTGGTCGGCCTGCTGCGCCGGCTCAACCAGGAGTGGGAGACGACGATCCTGCTCGCAGAGCACCGCCTCGAGCGCTGCCTCAGCGCGGCCGACCGCGTGATCGCGCTGGACCGCGGCCGCATCGCCTGCGACGGCGATCCGAGTGCGTTCCTGCAGTGGAGCGCCGCGAACGCGCCTGAGCTGCAGACGCCCGGCGCCAAGCTGTTCGCGCTCGCCGGCCTGCGCCCGGCCCCGGTCGGCGTGCGCCAGGCGCGCGCGGCGCTGCGCGAACGTGATCTCTTGCCCGAGCAGGGCTCCGCTGAGCGCTCGCTATCGCAGTCCGCCGCCGCGCCCGGCTGTGCGCAGTCCCCGTCTGCCCGCCCGCGAGGCCACCTGCGCCGAGCCGAGAAGACCGCCGCGGCGCTGCGGCTGCGCGGCGTCTGGCACGAGCTGCGCGACGGCCCGGCGATCCTGCGCGGCGCCACGCTGAGCCTGCAGCCGGGCGAGAGCGTCGCGCTGATGGGGCGCAACGGCGCCGGCAAGTCGACGCTGCTGCGCCACGCCGCCGGGCTGCTCGAGCCCACGCGCGGGCGCGTGGAGCGCGCCGGCAGGGTGGCGCTGCTGCTGCAGAACCCGGGTGACTACTTCATCCACGAGCTCGTCGAGCGGGAGGCCCCCGCCGCCGCGCTGCGCGCCGCCGGCCTGGAGCAGCTTGCCGACCGCCACCCGCGCGACCTCTCCGGCGGCGAGCGCCAGCGCCTGGCGCTCGCGATCGTCGCCGATGACGCGCTCGAGCCGGCGGCCGTGCTCGCGCTCGACGAGCCGACGCGCGGCATGGACCGGCTCGCCAAGGCCGAGCTCGCCGCCGAGCTGCGCCGGCGCATGGGGCAGGGGCAGGCGGTGATCGTCGCCACGCACGACCCTGAGTTCGCAGCCGCGTGCGCCGACCGCGCCGTGCTGCTCGCCGACGGTCGCGTGATCGCCGACGGGCCGATCGCCGAGCTGCTCGCGGGCGGCTGGTACTTCGCTACAGAGACGGCGCGCATCCTTGGCGGCGCCGGCGGCGCGCTGCTGCCAGAGCAGGGCGCCGAGCTGCTGCGCCGCCGCGCGCTCGTGGAGGTCGCGCTGTGAGCTGGCCGCTGGCCTCGTTCCTGCTCGTCGGCGTTGTGCTCGTGCTCGGCTGGCTGGCCTACGAGCGCGCCCGCCCCTCGGCGCGGATGGTCGCCGTCGTCGGCACGCTCGCGGCTGTCGCCGCGCTCGGGCGCGACGCGTTCGTGGCGCTGCCGGACGTCAAGCCGATCACCGCGATGACGCTCGTCGTCGGGTACGCGCTCGGACCGTTGCCCGGCTTCTCCGTCGGCGCACTCGGAATGCTCGCCTCAAACTTCGTGCTCGGGCAGGGCCCATACACGCCGTGGCAGATGGCCGCGTGGGGCGGGGTCGGCCTGGCGGGCGCGGCGCTCGGTGCGCTCAGCGGCCGGCGGCTGAACCGCGTGCAGCTCGCGCTCGCGTGCGCGCTCGCCGCGCTCGGGGCCAAGGAGGTAATGAACTTCTACACGTGGACGATCGGCGCGAGCCACACGCCTGCCGCGTTCCTCGCGGTCGCCGGCACCGGGCTGCCGTTCGACCTCACCGACGCGGTTGCGAGCCTTTTCTTCGGGCTCGCGTTCGGACCTGAGCTGGCGCGGCTGCTGCTGCGCTCTCGCGCGCGCATGGACGTCAGCTGGGAGGCCGTCGCGGCGAAGCCGGCTGCGCAGGGCAGCGGTGATCTCGGCCGGTCCGAACCGCCGCGCTCGCCGCGTGGTGGCCCGCGCCCGCTCGGCGCCGCCGGCTCGCTGCTGGCGCTGTTGTGGGGCCGCGGGGGGGGCGCCCCCGGGCCCGGCGCCGGGGGCCCGGCGCGTGCGGCCGCCGCCCCCGTCCCGGGCGGCGCGCCCTAAGCGGCC
>JBBSDZ010000003.1:0-79311 GCA_038240205.1 Solirubrobacterales bacterium
CCGGTGTCGCCGCTGTCGCCGATCTCGCTGGAAGCGCCGCCGGTCGAAGCTCCGGGCGCACCGCCGGCTTGGCCGGGCGCGCCTAGTGCGTTTCGCTTCTTCTCCCCCGCTAGCTTCTGGAATGAGCCGCTGCCCACGGACACACCAGTTGATCCCGCCTCGGGCGAGATGGTCTCGCTGCTCGGCTCGGAGGTTGCGCGCGAGCTGCGCTCGAGCACGGGCCCTTGGATCAACACGACCTCCGACAGCGTTCCGCTCTACACGGTCCCGCCCAACCAGCCGACCGTGCCGGTGGCGCTCGCTCGCGAAGCGGAACCGCCCCTGAGCACCTCCTGGGAATCGGTGCCGCTGCCCGCCGATGCCCAGCCGGCGGCCGGCTCGGACCGCTACCTCGCGGTGTGGCAGCCGAGCAGCGACCGGATGTGGGAGTTCTGGCGGCTGGCTCAGAACAACAGCGGCTGGACCGCCTCTTGGGGCGGCTCGATGCAGGCGGTCTCGGACAACGCCGGCGTGTTCGGCGCCGACGCGTGGCCCGGGGCGCACCCGTGGTGGGGGGCGAGCGCGACCTCGCTTCCACTCGCAGGCGGGTTGATGACGCTCGAAGACCTGCATCGTCACCGCATCGAACACGCGCTGGCGATCTCGCTTCCGAACGTGCGCGCAGGCGTTTATGCGACGCCGGCCCAGCGCGAGGACGGACGCTCGAGCAACCCCGCGGCGCTGCCCGAGGGCGCGCACCTGCGCCTTGACCCCAGCCTCGACCTCACGTCGCTGAACTTGCCGCCGCTCACCCTGACAATTGCCGAAGCGGCGCAGCGCTACGGCATCTTCGTGCGCGATCGCTCGTCCAACATCGCCCTCTTCGGCCAGGACCCGACGCCCACTGGCGCCAATCCGTATCTCGGGCCAGGAGGCTACTTCGAAGGCAAATATCCGAATGAACTTCTGGCGTCGTTCCCCTGGAGCCATCTCCAGGTGACGACGCTCGAACTGCACGAACAGTGAGCTGGTGCAAGTCGCTTATGAGCGGCGGACAACTCAGGAGACCAGAGAGAGGCGTATGAACACAGTCATGGACGGCGCAACGCAGGAACGCTCGATCGACGCGAGTGGCACGTACGGGGCGGCCAAGGAGGACCCAGCCGCCACGCGGCTGGTCTCACGCGCGGTGAAGCGCGCGCAGGCCGGTGATCAGGAGGCGTTTGCGTTCCTGTACGCGCGCTACGCGGACAACATCTACGGGTACGTGCGCAGCATCGTGCACGACCATCACGAAGCGGAGGACGTCACTCAGCATGTGTTCGCAAAGCTCGTGCGTGTGATCGGCTCCTATCAGGAGCAGGGCGTCCCGTTCATCGCGTGGATGTTGCGCGTCGCCCGCAACGCCGCTGTCGACCACGTCCGTGGGCGCCGCTTGGTGCCGGTCGAGGAGGTCCGGATCAACGAGCCGGACACCGGCCAGGCCCTGGATTCCGAGCGCATGAGCGACCTCAAGGACGCGCTCGCGACGCTGCCCCACGCGCAGCGTGAGGTGCTCGTGCTACGCCACCTCGCGGGCCTCACGCCGGTCGAGATCGCCGAGCGCACGGGCAGGTCGGAGGGCTCCATCCACGGCCTGCACCATCGTGGCCGTCGCGCGCTGTGGGCGGAGCTGATCAGCCGCGACGCCGCTCCGTCGACGGCGAGGACGAGGATCTCCGGGACGCGCGCACGCGCTGCCGGTCAGCTCTGAGGCTGCCGCTCAGCTCTGGGGATCGGCTCGCCGCGGGAACTCGCGAGCGATGCGCCCAGCGTCGATATCGGCGAGGTAGTAGAGCAGCGCGAACGTCGCCAGCTCGTGCACGGAGACGCCCAGGCGCGCGGATTCCTCCGCGGCAGCCGTCCACGTGAACTCGTTCAGCCGCAGCGTGAGCGGCCTCCCGGCCTCCTGGGCGTCGTCCACTGGACCCTGCGCTCTCGGTTGGTCCTCCATGACATGCACTCCCATCAAACGATGCGTAGTTGCGAAAGCTCGCGCTGCCCCGGCCGCAGGAAGGACGAAAAAAGGCCGGGAACGCCTCCAACGATAACGCGGCGCCCAGCGCGAGTAGTGGCTTCGATGCCCCGTTGTTGCCCCAGGAGCGCACGCTGAAACCTCGCGCCCGACGTCGCCCGTGTCCACACCGCACAAGATCCCCCGCACCTCGCTCGCCCTGCTCGCAGCCCTATGCGCAGTGGCTGGATGCGGCGAGAGCCAACCGGCGGGCAGGACGGTCGCGGAGCGAGCGCGCACGCAGGTCAAGTCGGCGCGCTCGCGCAAGCCTGCCGCACGCACTGCACATGCCCCCACGTCGCGCCTGTTCTCGCCGCTCGGCATCTGGAACCGCACGACCGCTGCGGACGCGTCGCTCGCTCCCGACTCCGCGGCGATCGTGGCGGGGCTGCAGCGCGAGGTCGACGACGAGGAGGCCTCAAGGCGCGGCCCCTGGATCAACACCACCTCATACGGCGTGCCGATCCTCACGGTCCCCTCTCAGCAGCCGACCGTGGCCGTCTCCCTCGACCACGCCCCGGACGAAGCGCTGAGTGCCGCGTGGAGCGCCGTGCCGCTGCCCTCAGACGCGCAACCGGCGCAGGGCAGCGACGGCTACATGGTTGTCTGGCAGCCGAGCACCGACCGGATGTGGGAGTTCTGGCGCCTACACCGCGAGCAGGACGCTTGGCACGCCTCGTGGGGCGGTGCGATGGGTGACGTCTCGCGCAACCCGGGCGTGTTCGGCCCCGATGCATGGCCGGGGGCGAAGCCCTGGTGGGGCGCGAGCGCGAGCTCGCTGCCGTTGGCCGGCGGCGCGATGCGGATCGAGGAGCTGCAAAGGGGCCAGATCGACCACGCGCTCGCGGTCGCGCTGCCTGACGTCCGTGCGGGCGTCATCGCCTCGCCCGCCCAGCGCACCGACGGGAGCTCGCAAGACCCGCTGGCGCTACCGGAGGGAGCGCGCCTGCGCCTGGACCCGGCGCTCGACCTCACGAGCCTGCAGATGCCACCGCTGACGCGTGCGATGGCCGTCGCGGCACAGCGCTACGGAATCGTCGTGCGGGACTTCGCAGCGAACATCGCCTTCTTCGGTGAAGACCCCGCCTCGACCGGCAGCGATCCCTACCACGGCGCGGCCGGGCTGTTCGGTGGCGAGTACCCGGCGCAACTGCTCGCCTCCTTCCCGTGGTCGCACCTGCAAGTGCTGAGGATGAAGCTGCGCGCAAACCCGTGAGCAGAGAGACCGCGCAGGCAGCGTTGATCGGCCTCAGCGCCGGCACGGCCGCGAGGCGGGTGGCGTCGCGCGGCCTCGGCGAAGAGCTCGCGGCGAGCTTGGACTGGGATGCGCTCGCACGCGCACTGTGCGAACGTCGGCTTCTGCCTCAGCTCGGCGAGCGCATAATCGAGCTGAGCGGCGGGCGTGCCCCGACCGATTTCGCCGGTCTGCTCGAGCGGACGCTCGCGCAGACGCGCAGGCAGGCGGCGCTGCTGGAGCTGGTCGCCGTGGAGCTGACGCGGTCGCTCGCCGACGCCGGGATCGACGCGCTGATTCTCAAGGGCGTGCCGCTCGGGGCGGCGATCTACGGGGACGCCGGTCGCAGAGCGGCCGGCGACATCGACCTGCTCGTGGCGGCACACGAGCTGAGGCGCGCGGCGGAGATCGCCACGCGAACGGGCTACGGCGAGCCGAGCGACGAGCTCGAAGCGGACGGGCTGCCACGACTTCACCTCGCGCTTGCGCACCGGCGCGGCGAGCTGCCGCCGCTCGAGCTGCACTGGCGCGTCCACTGGTACGAGCGCGCGTTCGCCACCGACATGCTCGCGGGCGCGAGCGCCGCGCCTGACGGCCTGCTCCGCGCTGCGCCGGTCGATGAGCTACTGGCCCTGCTGCTGTTCTACGCGCGCGACGGATTCCTGGATCTGCGTCTGGCGACCGACATCGGCGCTTGGTGGGACGCGCTCGGCGACAAGCTCGCGCGGGGCGCGCTCGGGCCGGCGCTCGCACGCTATCCGGCGCTCGCACCGACCTTGCTCGCCGCCACCGCGGTGGCCGAGCGCGTCGTCGGCCTGCCGGGCAAGCACCTGCTCGGAGGGCTCAGCGTGAGCGCCGGGCGCCGCGTCGACCTGGCGGCGCGCCTGGCCAACCCCGATGCTCTTGGCGATCCCTCACAACAGCGTGCTGAGGTGAGCCTCGTCGATGCGCTGCTGTGCCCGCGAGGGGAGCGCACCGCGTTCATTCGCCGCCGGCTGCTTCCTTCGCGGCGCGTGCTCGCGGGGCGTGCTCGCCTCAGCAGCGAGCGGCGCGTCTCGCCACCCGGACACGCCGTGCGCGTGCTCGCGCGCTACGGGCTGACGGCAGCGCGTTTGGCCACCGCATCCTCGGCGCGCGAGGGCGCGCCGCTCCTCCAGGCCCAAAGCAGGCCGTTGTCCTCGCCACGCTCGACCTCCTCGATCCCGCTGTAGCCGGCCTCGACGAGCAGGGCCAGCGCCGTCGCGTGGGCATCCAGCTCGGGGCATCCGCGTGCGTGCCACTCGAGCACGAGCACGTTTGCGCGCAACGTCGCCAGGCGCGCGTCGCCGAGGATCGACCACTCGCCGCCCTCGATATCCATCTTCATCAGATCGACGTCGTGATCCTCGGCGAACAGGTCCACGGTGGGAACGGTCATCGCGCTACTGCCGCCCTCGCGCTCGCCGGTGTCGGTCCAGTCCCCGTCCTCGTGCCCGTCCCCGGCGAGCGCGGCCGTCCTCGCACGCGCCGGCTGCAGGTGCGAGTCGGCGAGCAGGCCTGCCGCGAAGCTCATCTCACCGCTCTCGTTGGCGACGGCTGCCGCCGTCACCGACCAGCGCTGCTCCACTCCGTTGGCCCCGATCAGCCGCTCGAGCAGGCGTAGGTTGCTCGGATCGGGCTCGAAGCTGTGGATGTTCGATCCGGGCCAGCGGGCGAGCGCGTAGGCGCCGAAAAGCCCGATGTTCGCGCCGAGGTCGAGCACGCGCAACGGCGCGCGGAGCGCCAGACGTCGCGCGAGCGCCGGCGGAGGCTCGTAGCTTTTCTGGCCGCCCGTGCCACCGAAGATCTCGTTGAGGATGTTCACGTCGCGCGTGCGATGGCGTAGGAAGACCGTCATCCCTGATGCGCGCAAGCTGTAGTGCGCGGCACCGCCCGAACCAAGCTGACCCGCGAGAAAGCGAAGCGGTTGGCGCACGACGCGAGCCCCGCGCTGGGTCTGCACGAGGAGCTGTCCGAGGGGCGACTTGACCGCCGCTCTGAGCAGCGGCGCTCGCGCGATCAGGACGCGGGCTGCGCGAGCGATCACGACATCGCTCTTTGCATGAGCCGCGGCCTTGGCGCCGGCCGGGCGTACTGCAGCGCCACCGGGCTCTCTTCGGCGAGCGGCTCCTCGGCCATGCACAGTCCGGCCCACGTCCACAGCAGTAGCTCGGTCAGGTTCTGCTGCAAAGGATCGAAGAACGCGAGCGCGCAGAAGAACACGGCGATCGCGATCAAGCCGAGTTTCCACGGCCGCAATCCAGCCGGCGCGGGCCTGGCGATCGCCCCGCCCACTCCCCAGAACAGCGCAGCGAGCCACAGCAGCGCGCCGAGGAGCCCCAGCTCGACGGCGTTCGAGAGGTAGCTGTTGTGCAGCGGGAGCGGGTTGTCGGAGGTGCTGAAGCCGGTCATCGGATAGTCGCCCGGCTGGCGGAAGTAGGCGGTGCTCGTCTCTGCGTAGTTGTCCCAGCCAAACCCGAACAACGGCTTGGCGGCGATCATGCGGAGCGCCGTGGAGGTCTGGTTCTTGCGATCCCACACCGGTGTCTTGTCGGCTGCGCGTTCGGTCGCGTTTCCGGAGAGCGTCGGAAACACGACGAGGGCTCCGCCGATGAGCACGGCACAGAGAGCGGCCGACGGGGCCAGCCATCTGCGCAGCTCCGGCGCGACGAGGCCCACCGCGAGCAGCCCCGCCGCGGCTGCCACCCAAACGCCGCGCTCGAGTGAGCAGAAGCAGCCGAGCGCCGACACGCCGACGACTCCCGCAGCGAAGTGGCGCCAGCGGCTCGTGCGCCATTTGCGCACGGCGATGGCCGCGGCGACGCCGCAGGCGAAGCAGGCGAAGCCGTCGCTGATCGGGGCCCGGAAAGGGCCGCCGGCTTGCCTGACGGGCGTGAGCGAGTCGGCCGTGACGATGTAGCGCGGGAACACGAGCCCATGTGGGCCGACGACCTCGAATATGGCCGTCAGCCCCAGGTAGGCGCCGAGACCGACGAGCGTGGCGAGCAAGAGGTTGCGCGCCCGCTCGCCGGCGAACACGGCCGGCGCGATCAGCAACATCAGAAACGGGATCGCGCCGAGTCGGTCGAGCAGGTCAAACGCACCGGCCTGTGTGGTCAGAGTGCCGGCGGCGGCTGCTGAGCCGATCACGTAGAGCACAGTCAGCGCGAGCAGCAGATGTACGCCGCGCACGCGCAGGCGCGGCAGCGAGCCGGCGCCGGGTGCGTGCAGAAGCATCGCCAACAGCCCAACCAGGAGCAGGATGCGATCGGGCACGAATGGGAACCCTGGCAGCCCGAGGCTCCCCCAGCTGCCTGAGAAGATCGTGAGCACGAGTGCGGCACACATCGTGTACGCGACTGGCAGCTCCCACAGGACGGCGACCGCGAGGGCGAGCGCGACCATCGCGACCGCGAGCACGAGCAGCCAGTGGCCGCGGAGCAGATACGGCGCGCTGTGGCGAACCATCAGCAGCGTCGCCAAGCCGACTCCCATCCACAGGTACCACGGCGGGCGAAAGACCGATCGCTCAGCCACAGGCGATACCTAGTCGAGCCACGGGCGACGGTCCCAGACGGCCGCGAGCGCGCAGCCGATCACGAGTCCGCCGAGCAGTCCCATGAACCCGTACAGCTCGATCTTCGACTTGTGGTCGCTGCTCGCCGTCACGGCGCCGGAGAGCGGTGAGATCAGGTCGCGTGTTGTCGCACTCTGCGCGCTCTGCTGGTAGCCACCGGCGAGCGCCTGCGCGCGCAGGGTCGCCGCCGCGCGGCTGGCCTGGGCGGCTTCGAGCTTCGCCCGCCTGGGTGCGGTCGGCTTCTTGGCGTATTCCCCGGCGGCGTCGTCGACCGCGCTGCGCGTGCGCGCAAGTTTCAGCGACGCTGCCCTGTAGGCACCGAGCAGCCGGCTGCTTTCCGGGCTGTATGTGTTCGCGCGCGCCTCGTAGGCGATCAGCGCGGCGCTCGAGACGTTGGCGAGATCGACCGCCGCGCGCGACGTCGGCCCGGTCGCGATCACGCGGAATGCGGGGCTGTTGGGGATCGGCTCGGCCGCGAGCCTGGTGACGGCGACTTCGGCGGGCAGCCCGAGCCTGCGATGGATCGTCTTCAGGACGGGCGCCGCGGTGACGGCGCGGCTGAACGCCGTCGCGAGATCGCTCGCCGACTGCACGAACCCATAGAAGCCCGGTGAGTTCGGATTGACCTTGCCGACCTGGAGCGTCGAGGCGGCTGTGAACGTGCCCTTGCGTGCGTAGCCGCCGGCCGCGCCGAGCAGGGCGAACACGAGCGCGCAAGCGCACACGAGCAGCTTGTGGCTCGCGATCGCGCGCGCGACCCGGCTGGAGGACTGCGGCGCCGGCGCGACGGCCACGTGCCCGTGCGAGTTGCCGCTCGCGGGCGACGGTTTCAGGCCGGTGATTAGCTGCGAGGGCGTGATTGGGGAGAAAATCGGGCTCGCGATGTGGACGCGAGCGTTTTGCCTGGCGGTGCTATCCACGCGACCAACGCACGGCGCGCCCGCGAACTTTCATCGGTGCGCACTACTCGACGTACCCGCAGCCGTCCGCCAGCTCGCGGTTCATGCGCTGCATGTTCCCGGGGGTGACGTAGTCGTAGCTGGAGAAGCCCGCGCGGGGGTAGCACGGCCGCTCGGCGATCCGCCTGGCGTGCTTGTCGGCGAAGTCGGCGACCATCCCGACCTCGATCGCCGGGTTGCCCATGACGATCGCGCCGGCGCCGACGTCAGCTCTCACGACGCTACCCGCACCGACGATCGCGCCGTCGCCTACGCTCACGCCGGGAAGCACGATCGCGTGCGCCCCGATGTATGCGCGGCGACCGATGTGCACACGCCCCACACGTATGTATCCGGTCAAATGCTTGGTGCTGCCGTCGTGCGCGACGATCCGCACCCCCGCCGAGAGAACCGCCTCGTCGTCGATCGAAATCAGCCACGGGAAGCCGTGGTCGAACGCCGCGAAGTCATCGATGTAGACGTCGCGTCCGAGCTGCAGGCCGCGCTGCACGAGCCATCTGCGGCTGGGATGGCCGCGAATGCGGTTGAGCAGGTCCCTGCGCCAGCCTCTCACGCGCTCGCTCATGCCGGGAGCACGCTCCTGACGCGGCGCCCGAGGCTCGACAGCTGCTCGCTGCGGCCGAACGCCCTGATCTCGGCTGGGGCGCGCGGGCGCCGTCGGACGAGCGCCGCCGCCCAGCCGGCGAGGAAGGCACAGGCGCCGAGGGGCAGCGGGCGGTCTCCGAGGCGCCGCACAGCGCTGAGCAGCACCCACAGCGGATGCTGCCCGATACCGTAGGCGCACGCACCCCAGCGGTACTGCGCTCGTAGCCGCCCGTCGATGGCGCCGGTCGGGCGCAGATGCAGCGTCTCGCCACGGGAGCAGGCGAAGCTCGCAGTGGTCCACCCGTGCCTGCGCGCGGCGATCTCGTCGATCGTGTCCCAGCCAAGAATTGCCGGCACGGGCGAGATCTCCTGAAGACACGCACGGCGGTAGAACTTGGTCGCGCCGCGGACATGCTCGGGAGGGCAGCGCTCGCGAGCTTGCAATCCCGTGCGCGGATCGACGACGCTCAGATACGTGCCCGCGATGCCAAGCTCAGGCGTCGTGAGGAATGCGTGCTCGAGCGTCTGGAGGAGCTCCGGCGCCAGCTCGAGGTCCGCGTCGATCTTCGCGATCACGTCCCACCTCTCGCCTCCGCCGGCGGCGTCCGATTCGACTGCCGGCTCCGCGCCAGGCCCCCGTCCCTCCAGCGTGGCGAGGGCCCACTGGAACGAGCGCAGCTCGGCCGCCTGCGCCAAACGGTCGCGCGCGCGCACCTGCGCGGGCCTCGAAAGCACCGCGACGCCTGAGCGCGAGCGCGCGAACTCGGCGGCGATCTGAGCGGAGTCGTCACTTGAGCCGTCGTCGACGAGCAACAGCAAATCGGCAGGGCGCTCCTGGCGTGCGAGTGACGCGAGGAAGCGCCGCAGGTAGCGCTCCTCGTTGAGGAACGAGATGATGCAGAGGATGCGCAGCCGCTCCGGCGCAGCTGCGCCGTCCGCACCGGCCGCGGCGATTGCGAGCTCGGCAGAGCTCACGGCCGGTGCAGCGCCGGTTGGGGACGATCGCGCGCCACCGTGCGCGCTGGTGACAGCTCGCGGCCGGGTGAGTGGACCTCGAAGGCGCTCTGCGACGGCGCCTCGCAGTTGGTGCCCATCGACGGGTGCCCGCCGTCGGCGGTGCTCGCGGGTGCAGGCTCTTGCGCAGGGATCGCCGGCGCTCCGAACATCGCCATCAGCCGTGCAGCCGAGCGGTCAACGTCGTACTCGCGCGAGACGTGTGCGGCCCCGTTCTCGGCCAACCGCGCTCTCAATGATGGCTCGGTCGTCAACGCGGCGAGCGCCCCCCGCAGCTCCTCGACGCTGCCCGGGGCGATGAGCAGACCCGTGTCGCCGTCGCGGACCAGCTCGCGGACCCCGGCGATCGCTGTCGCGACCACCGGACAGCCGCTGGCCATCGCCTCCATCAGCACCACCGGCACGCCCTCGGCGAAGCTCGGAGAGCAGAACACGGAGGCTTCGGCGTAGCAGCGTCTCACCTCCGCTTGCGCCAGCGCTCCACGAAAGCGCACACGACCGTCCAGGCCCAGCTCGCCGACGAGCTGCTCCAGCCGGGCGCGCATCGGCCCACTTCCGACGAGCACCGCTTCGAGCTCGTGCCCTTCGCGCACGAGCGCCGCGAGCGCCCGCAACAGAACGGCGTGCCCCTTCACGGGCACGAGCCTGCCGACGCACAGCACCTGCGCGGCGCCCGTCGCCCGGTCTGGAACCTGCGTGCATGTCGCGACGCCAGGTCCGAGCCGGGCGGGACCCGAGAGCGAGGTCCCCGCGGCACGCTCTGAGAACTCGGGCGCCTCGCCCGGTCCGGGCCGGGTGAGCGGCCTGGACGGCGCGGACGGCGCGGACGGCGCGTGCTCGAACTCGGAGCTGCGCAGGCCGCAGTGCACGACGCACAGCTTCTGCCACTGGCTGTCCGCAACGAGTGCCATCAGTTGGCTGCGGGCGAACTCGCTGATGCAGGCGACAGCGTCCGCGCGCTGGACCTTCTCGGCGAGGGCGAAGCGGCTCACGTCGCGCAGCTCGTCAGGTCCGTGCAACGTCATGCTCCAACTGCTCGGGCCACGCCGCGCTGCCCGCCCGAATCGCGCGACCAGTAGGGCGACGTCGGCCGGCGCCGAGCCGTGATGCGCGTGGATGTGGCGCACCTCGTGCGCGCGGCAGTGGCGCCAGACGACGATCGCCTCAGCAAAGTAGAAGAGCTGCCACAGGTGGCTGCGCACGCCCGCACGGGCCATGCCGATCGCGTCGCGCAGCGTCGCGACATACGCGCGCGGGTGACGCAGCAGCGCACCGAGATGCGCCGCCAGCACAGCGCGCACGGGTGGCGGGCGCACCGCGAAGGTGCTGGTCGCGGCCTCGCGATTCTCCGCCGAGAGCAGATGCTCGCCTGAGGTCCGCCGCAGCGAGATCGTCTGCACCTCGGCGCCGAGGCGGCGGAGTGCGTCGACCTCGCGCAGAATGAACGTGTGCGACAGCGCGGGGTAGTGCGTCGTCACGTAGGCAAGTCGCAGCTGCGGCTGCATCGCTATCCGGCGACGGCAGTTATGCGCGTGCGCACCGGGGCCGGCACGGGCGCCGGTGCCGGTGGCGCATCGGCTGTCGCGACGTGGCGTCCGTAGCGCAGACCCTCGGCGTCGCCGAGCTCGATCGGCTCGCCCGCTCGCTCCATCGAGCAGTGGGCTGCCTCGAGTGCACGCACGACCTCGAGCCCCAGCCGTGAGCTCGAGCGCGGCTCGGCGCCCGTGTTGATCGCCTTCGCGAAGTCCTCGAGCTCCAGCGACAGCGGCTCGGCCGCGTCGATACGAGGCACGACGATGTCGCCGCTGCGATAGGTCAGCTGGTACTCGCCGAACGTCGCCGGTGCCTCGGCCTCGGAGAAGTCCAGCCCGCGGTCGTAGATGCGCACCGACTCGTCCGAGGAGGTGTCCTCGTACTGGATCATCCGCTTGGAACCGACAACGACCATCTGGCGCATCTTGCGGGGGGCGAGCCAGGAGATCTGAACGTTGGCGGTTGCGCCACCGGCAAAGCGCACGGTCAGGAACGCCGTCTCGGGAATCCCCAGCTGGAAGATGCTCTGCCCGGCGGCGGAGACGTGCGAGAACGGACGGTCGAGCCAGTAGAGAAGGATCGAGAGATCGTGCGGGGCGAGGTCGCTGATCACGCCGTCGCGCTGATAGAGCCCAAGGTTCATCCGCGAGGAGGTGACGAAGTAGACCTCGCCGATCTCGCCCGAGCGGATCAGGTCGCGGACCTTGTTGACCGACGGGCTGTAGACGAACGTGTGGCCGGGCATCAGTACGCGATCGACCTCAGCTGCGAGCTCGATCAGGTCTTCTGCGTCGGCAACGCCTGTGGCGAGCGGCTTCTCGACGAGCACGTGCTTGCCAGCCTGCAGTGCCCTGCGCACGAGGCCGTGATGGGTGCGCGGCGGCGTGGCGATCGCGACCGCGTCGATCTCGGGGTCGGCGAGCAGCGAGTCGAGGTCGGACTCGATGCGGATGCCCGGATGGCGCCCGGAGAAGTCCGCGCTGCGGCCGGCATCCAACTCGCACAGGCCCCTGAGCTGGAACTCCGGCCGCCCGAGGATGTTGCGGACCACGTTCGGACCCCAGTAGCCGAAGCCGACGATCGCTATGCCGATGGGCGCTGTGCTCATGTTTGCTGTTCCCCCGTCAGGTCGAGAGGGCGCCCCGCGAGCCGCATGTGAAGCGGAGCGTCACCTCTTTCCACGATCAACGGCATCGAACCCACGTCACTTCCGCGGCGCGCTCCGATCTGCACCGTCCGCGTCCGCGCCCGACGCGCAGCCTCCCGGCCGCGCAGCGGCTGTGACGCCCCGCAAGACCTGAGCGGCTCTGCTGTAGCTGAGCGGCTCGGCTGTCGCTTGGGGGGCTGTGCTGCAGCTTGGCGGCTGTGCAGCGGCTATGCAGCGGCGCGACTGCGCAGCAGCACGGCTGGAGTGCGGGCGACGATCGAGAGGTACGCGCTGATCGAGCAGCTCTCCGCCCAGGAGATGTCGAAGGCGACCATCTCTCGATAGCTGCACTCGCTGCGGCCGCTGACTTGCCACAGCCCGGTCAACCCCGGCTTGACGTCGAAGCGCCGGTCGTAGTCGGCGGGATACAGCTCGGCCTCGTAAGGGATGACCGGCCGCGGTCCGACCATCGACATCGGACCGCGCAACACATCGAACAGCTGCGGCAGCTCGTCGAGGCTGGTCCGGCGCAGGAAGCGGCCCACCCGGGTTACGCGATCGTCGTTTGCGAGCTTGTAGAGATCGCGTTGCCCGTCGGAGTGTGTCGTCTCGGCGCCTGCGATGAGCTCCTCGATGTACTCGCGGTGCACGGCCGGGTCTGCCTCTCGGCGCATCGTGCGCAGCTTGTGCACGACGAACGGACGGCGCTCGCGTCCGAGCCGCCGTTGGCGGAAGATCGCCGGGCCGGGGCTCTCCAGCCTGATCAGGGCGCAAGCCACGAGCAGGACGGGAATGCACGCGACGAGCAGCGCCCCGGCGATCAGCAGGTCGAGAGCGCGGCAGACGAGCTCCGTGAGCGCCCGTCGCTCGGCGATGATTCTCGGGTCGGCGTGCGCGGACATCGTGGAAGCGACCCTCAGCTCACTGCGAGCGCCGGTTGCAGTCCTGCCCGTGCACCGAACTGCGCCGCGGCCTCGCCGATGCGCTCGATCTGCGCGGCGGCGATGCCCGGGAAGATTGGCAGCGACAGGATCTCGCCGGCCAGCTCGCTTGCGACCGGCGCCACGTCGCGCGAGCCCTGAAGCGCCCGATAGGCATCCGAGCGGTGGATCGGGATCGGGTAGTGGATGCCGGTGACGATCCCGCGCCGCGCCAGGAAGTCGCGCAGCTCATCGCGCCTGGGCGTGCGCACTACGAACTGGTGGTAGACGTGGTCGCAGCCGAGCGTAGGGGCCGGCGGCAGCGTCACGCCCGAGCGCCCGAGCGCGAGGCGCAGCTCGCCGGCGGCCTGCCGGCGCACATCGTTCCAGTGCTCCAACCGCCGCAGCTTCAAGCGCAGGACTGCCGCCTGCAGCGCGTCGAGACGAGCGGTGGTGCCGACTGTGCGGTGGTGATAGCGCGGGCTCTCGCCGTGAGAGCGCAGCAGGCGCACTCGCTCGATCAGCTCGGCATCGCGCGAGACGACGGCCCCTGCGTCGCCCCACGCCCCGAGGTTCTTCGCCGGATAGAACGAGAATGTCCCTGCATCGGCGATCGATCCAGCCCGAACGCCGCGATAGCGAGCACCGTGGGCCTGTGCGGCATCCTCGACCACCCGCAGATCCAGCTCGCGCGCGAGCTCGACGATCGGCCCGAGCTCGACCGTCCGTCCGTACAAGTGCACGGGGATCACGCAACGGACGGCCGGCGACAGTGCGGCCTGAACGGTCGCCGCGGTCACCAGCTGGGTATCGCGATCAACGTCGGCGAAGCGAGGTGTGGCACCGACGAGGCTGACCGCCTCGGCAGTTGCGATGAACGAGTTGGCCGGCACGATCACCTCATCGCCGCGACCGATCTCCATCGCGCGCAGAACGAGGACTAGCGCCTCGGTTCCCGACGAGACGCCGGCGGCGTGCTCGACCTCGCACCAGTCGGCGTACTCGCGCTCGAACTCCTCTACGACTGCTCCGCCGGTGAAGGCGCCGGTCGCTGCCACCTGCTCGATCGCCTCCATCAGCTCTGCGAACAGGCCGGGATCGCTGTTGTCCATCAGCGTCAGCGGTATGTCCGCGGACACGCTCAAGAGACCTGACCGATGCCGGCCGCGAGCGGCTCCCCGCCGAGGGCCAGGATCCCGAGCGCCAGCCCGCGCGCCGGGTCGAGGATCAGGTCGACGGCCTCGTAGCGCGAGCGCACCCCGAGCTTGGCGAAGGCCGACGAGAGGTGGCTCTTGACGGTGCTCTCCGCCAGGAACAGCTGCTCGGCGATCTGCGCGTTCATGTAACCCATCACGACGAGACCCAGGATCTGCTTCTCCCGCGCCGAGAGCACAGGGCGCTCGACGGCACGGGCGCAGCCATTGGGAACGCAGATCTGCCCCGCCAGGACAGCCCTCAGGCACGGGGCGAGTGTGGTCGCCAGCTCAGCGGCATCGACGATTCCCGTCGCGCCGTCTGCCAGCGCGGCGCGGACGTGCGAGTCGGTGCTCGACTCGAGCACGACCACGACGCAGGCCTGCGGGACCGCCTCGCGCACGAGCGCCATGGCCTCTGACCAGGGCGACGATGACTCGTCGTCGCAAATCAGGACGATCGCGGTCAGCTGCCGCGAGCACGCGTCCGCGAGCCCTTGCGGATCATCGGCCGTCGTCGTCTGCAAACCCTCCTCGGCGGCGATCTCGCGGGCGTGCAATCGACCCGCGGATGAGCCGCCGACGACGATCGCGTGTCCGTGAAGATCCTTGCGGTTCGCGGTGGCAGTCCCGGTCACGGTGCACTAACGGCCCCGGCGCAGCCGTACTTGCGAGCGCTTGCGAGCGACGCAATCGCCGGCGGCGGCGGCCGGCTCCGAAGCATGCTCACGCGACCGCGAGGCGGTCATAGACCTCGCGCAGCACCGTTGCTTGGCGCTCCCACGTGAGCTCCCGAGAGCGCAGCCGCGCGAGGCGGCCCATCTCCAGGCGCCGCTCGCCATCGGCTGCGAGTCCGGCCACGTGAGCGGCGAACACACCCGCCTCGCCACAAGGCGCGTACAGCGCCGACTCACCGGCGCTCCGGCGCGTCTCGCGCAGCTCGTAGGCGACGAGCGGGCGCCCGGCACCCATGTACTCGAGCACCTTGATCATCGTCGAGCCGTGGTTCAGCTCGGTTCCGGGCGCCGGGTCGACGCCGATATCGGATGCCGCGATCAGACCGGGAATCTCCTCGTGAGGCACGCGGCCGGTGAACGTGACGCGGTCCTCGACCCCGCGGTCACGGCAGCGCACGCCGAGCTCCTCGCGTACAGGTCCGTCGCCGACGATCGTCAGGTGCGCGTCGACCAGCTCGGGCGCAGACAGCAGGTCGGCCAGCTCGAGCACGCCGTCCTGCGTGTCGAGAGCGCCAACGTACACGAGTCGAGGGCGCTCGAGACGACCGGGACGAGGCGCGCGCGGCTCGCCGAACTCTCGGTCGCGAGGGCCGTTGCGCACGATCGAGACCTCGCTCGCCGCCCTGCCGCCGCGGCGGCGCACGAGCTCTTGCTGGGATTCATTGGTGACGATCACGTGGCTGGCCCTACGCATCGCCTGGCGCTGCGCGCCACGCAGCGCTCCAAGCGCGGCGGGCGCGCCGCCGAACTTCGCCAGGAACAGCTCGGGCCCGGAGTCGTGCAGGTCGAAGACGACGTCGCGACGGGCGAGACGGGCGAACACTCCAGCCACGAAAAGCGTGTCCGGCGGTCCGTGGAAGTGCAGGACGCGAGCGCCGCGCAGCAGCGCCAACAGCGCGCGCGAGAGCAGTTGCGCATGCGCCACGGCGTACTCGGCCAGATAGGAGGCCGACGAGCCGCCGGCCCAGAGCATCCAAAATCGGTGGACGTCGACGCCGTTGATCGCCTCGCGCCTGGACTGACCTGAGCCGCGCGGCGCGAGCACAGTCACGCGCAACCCCGCTTCCACCAGCGACTCGGCCTCGTTGCGGACACGCGTGTCCTGCGGATATGGGTTGTTCTCGAGCAGCATCACGACCCGTCGCCCGCGCGAGCGCTTGCGTATTGGTCCAGGCACGCACGAACAACGCGTCGCCATCCGTTGAGCTTCTGTGCAGGCCTTCCGCATCGGCGTCTTCCCGGCGCGCGCACTCGAGCAGCGGGCGCTCCTGCTCGGCACCCTGGAGCAGCTGTTCCCGATCGCGTTCGAGGCGCGTGAGGCCGGCGACGGACACAGCGATCTTGACGGAGTGCTCGCGCTCGACGGCGCAGACCCGAGCGAGCTGCCGCCCCATCTGCGCTCGCTGCTGACGCCGTCGGCAACCGCCCCAACGCGTGCCCTGAGCGCGGCGCCGGTCGAGTTCACCAGCGGGGAGCCCGTCGCGCGGGTCCTGCGAGGTCGCGTGCTCGGCGAGGAGCGCCTGCCGGCCGTTCACGGACCGCCGCCGGGCGAGGACGATGAGACGCTGGCGAAGGTCGCGGGGCGGCCGGTGTGGTGGCGTGCGCGCGGGTCGAGCTCGTATGCGAGCGCCTTCGCGATCGAGGAGCTCGCGCCGGGCGATACCCTGCGCGAGCACCTGCGCGCGGGACGCTTCATGGGCCTCGTGCCGCTGCTGCACCTGCTCGGCGAGATCAGCGGCGGGGGCTGGAGCGAGCGGCCGCTGCAGGCCTCGTTCGTGATCGACGATCCGAACCTGCACCGAACCTCCTACGGCTTCTTGCGCTACCCGGAGCTGATCCGCAGCGCGGCGACGCACGGCTACCACGTCGGCCTGGCGATGGTTCCGCTCGACAGCTGGCTCGTCAGCGCGCGTGCGGCGCAGCTGTTCAGGGACAACGGCGAGTCCCTGTCGCTGCTCGTACACGGCAACGATCACGTCGCCCGCGAGCTGGGGCGGCTACGCAGCGACGAGCAGGCTGAGCGGGCGATGCGCCAGGCGCTGCGTCGCGTCGCGGCCTTCGAGCGCCGCTCAGGAGTCCGCGTGCGCCGAGTGATGGCTCCCCCACACGGGGCCTGCTCCGAGCAGGCGCTGCGCGCGATGTTCGGGCTCGGGTTCGAGGCAGCATGCGTGAGCAGGCCGCACCCGTGGCGCGACGGGCTGCCCGCTCTCTCGCCGCTGCTCGGCTGGCATCCGGCCGAGCTCGTCGGTGGGGGACTGCCGATACTCCCGCGCCACCATCTCGATGCCCCGCGCGAGGAGCTCGTGTTCAGCGCACTGCTCGGACAGCCGCTGATCCTCTACGGACACCACTGGGATTTCGCCGCGGGCCTGGACGTACTCGAGCGCGCGGCAGCGGAGATCGACGGGCTCGGCGAGGTCCGCTGGGGACCGCTCGATGAGATTGCCGAGCGCAACTACGAGAGCAGGGTCGACGACAGCACGCTCGTCGTCGAGATGTACTCGCGCCGCGTCATCGTGGAGATCCCGCGGGGAGTCGACAACGTGCGGGTCCAGACTCGCGAGCTGGCCGGGCGACCACTGTGGCGAGAGGCCGCGTGCGGCCGCGGGCGCGCGCCGATGCTCGAGAGAGCGGGCGGGTGGGCGTCCGGCGCGATGCCGGTACGCCCTCCCGCCCGTGTCGAGCTTTCTCTCTCCCCCGCGCACCCGCTGCAGGTCGGTGTCGCCGCCGGTGCCACCGCTGGATGGTGGTCGTCGGCGCCGCGGCCTTGGCCGCTCACCCGGCGCGTGCTCGTCGAGAGCCGCGATCGCATCCGCCCGCTGCTGAGCGGGCGCGCGACCGGCTAGCTCATTTGGAGTTGCACTGAATCGCTGAGTTGTTGATCGATTTACCGAAGGTGAATTCACCCAGGTGTCCGCTCGGTACGAACGAGTCGCCGCCCGAGGCGCCGAGACAGCCCGCCGTCAGTTCCTCCAGCGAGCCGTAGTCGGTTATCAGCGATTTCTCGTACTTCAGCCGGTCGTTCATTGGATGCAGTCCTTTGTCCGTGAACTCGTGCACAGAGCGTACGGGAAGCCCCGCGCGCGTCAAGGTGGAAAAAGGGACTAGACGCTGCACGCCGTGGGCACCGGCGCCCGGGCGGCAGAAGCGCCACGGGCGGAGCTCGAGGCATCGCGTACCGGCTCCTTGCGCAGCCGTACCCGAGCGGGGCTGGCCTTCGTCTGCGCGCGCGACGGCCGGTCGTCCGGGGCGCCCTGCGCTCGTAGCCACGACTCGGCCGTGCTCAGGCGCCATACCTGCTGCATCCACTGAAACGGACTGGCGCTCTGCACGCGGCGATCGTCGAGCAGCACCCGCCGCACGCGCGCGAGATCGACGTACGCGCCGAGCTCGGCGCGAGGATCGCCCAGGAGTCGCTGCACGGCCGCGCGGTCGGCGCCGCCCAGCGTCTGCACGATCAGCGGGTCGAAAAGCGCCTTGCGCGAGCGCAGGCGCACGGAGTCCGCCAGCAACCCCACACCGGCGGCTCGCAGCGCCGGGCGGTTGCGATCGCAATCGAACGTGCTCGAGGGCGGCTGTGCGAGCACGAGCTGCAGCAGGTCCAGATCGAACATTGGATGGCGGGCCTGCAAACCGGCTAGCGCCGCACGGTGGCGGCTCATCTCGAAGATGCCCGCCTGCTCGATGCCGGCGGTGAGGCCGTGTGCCGCGTGCGCCCACCAGCGCGGACCGTCGAGGCGCTTCCACGCAAGCGGATCCCAGCAGTCGCGCAGCGCGCGTGAGCTCCCTCTCCTGAGCCAAGGCGGCAGCGAACGCACCGCGGTGGGGCGCCGAGCGAGCTCGTGCAGGCGGTACGGAGCGGCGCCGAGGAGCGCCAGCGCGAGGAACGCGCGAAACAGATCCCGGCGCGCCGGCCTCGCGCCAGCGCCCGGCAGCCTGCGCCCCAGCCGCCATGCCTCACGCGGTCGGGCGGCGAGGATGCTGTCTGCGCTCAAATACGCACGCGTGGCGAACAGCTCATCGCCGCCGTCGCCGCCGAGCACCGTTCGCACGCCGTGCGCGGACGCGGCGCGCAGAAGTGGCAGCGTCCAGAAATCTCCCCAGCTCAGCAGCGGCAACTGCCACTCCCGCTGTGACTCGAGCGCGCTCGCGAGCAGGCCGCCGCTGCGCACCTCGGCGCTCACACCTCCCAACGCCAGCTCGCGCCGCAGTAGGTCGATGAGCGCCGACTCGTCGACCTCCGGGTGCTCTGGGAACACGCCTGAGAGCGCGGCGACGCCGCCAGGACGCTCGCGCGCAGCGAGGGCTGCGACCGTCGCCGAGTCAAGGCCGCCGCTCATGAGCACGCCCGTGGTGCGGACGCGGCGCGAGCTACCGTCCGGGCCTTCGGTCGGCAGGCGCCGGCGCACGGCCCGCGCCAGCTCCTCGCGCACGCTCGCGGCAAGCTGCGGAGCCGTGCTCTGCGCAGGTTCTGAGAAGCGAGGGCTCCAGTAGCTCCGCTCGCGAATGCCGTCGCGACCGAGCACGAGCACACCGCCGGGCGCCAGACGCCGGACGCCCTCGTACAGCGTGCCGTTCCCGGCGCGTCCGCTCGCCGCCAGCCAGTGAGCGACCCCGGCTCGATCTGGCGCCGGGCGACACGGCAGGATCGCGAGCAGCTCGCGCACCTCGGTCGCGAACCGGAGAACTCCCCCCCCGTCGTGCAGATACAACGAGCGCACACCCAGCTGATCGCGCGCGATCAAACCCTCGCCGCTGGAGCGATCCCAGATCAGCAGCACGAAATCGCCGCGCAACCTGGGCAACATCCGCGCTCCCCAGCGCCGATAGCCCGCAGCCATCACCGCCTCCAACGGCGCCCCAGCCCGCTGGTCCAGCAATGCGGCGAGCGCTGCCGCGTCATCGAGCTGACCGGTTAGCAGGCACGTGAGATCGCCGGCGACCGTGGGCGGCCCGTCGTGGGTCACCGACAGCGGCCCGAGCTCCAGCAGAGAGCTGCTTGCGTGCTCGAGCGCACCGGCCAGGCGCGAGCGCTCGGCGGGCGCGCCGGCGCCGTAGGCCCCTGCGAGCGAAGACCTCATCGCGCGGGGCGCGCGATGCGCTCCAGGATCGCCTCGGCGAGAGCGCCCGGATCGACGCCCGAACCGACCGTCACACGCTCGACCGTGCAGCGGGCGATCAGCGCGCAGACTTCGAGCAGCCCGCGCATCCTCCGTTCGGTCTCGAGCACGAGGTTGAAGCTCGACCCGAGCAGCATGGGCGCCTGCGCCGAGGGCTCGAACGAGGGCGTGTCCGGGCCGTCCTCACGACGCTCTAGAAAGAAGAGCGCCTGCAGAGGCACGGCAGGCGCCGACCCTTCGACGCGCACGACTCGCTCGCGATCGTCGGCGCTCAGCACCTCTCCTTCCAGCGGCCTGCCGACCTCGATCAGCCGCTCCGCCTCGCACACGTGCACGCCGGCGAGCGGCGTCCCGGGGTGCGCGAGCAACCGGCCGCCGCACATCTCGAGCGCGAGCACGTCGTCGGCGAGAAACGCCGCGCCGCGCCGGCACGCCTCCAGCGCGACCGACGTCTTGCCGGATCCGGACAGGCCGGTGAAGGCGATCGCGCTGCCGTCGATCGCGACCGCGCTGGCATGAAGCACCTCGAGCCCGCGGACGAGCGCGGCAAACGGCAACACCTGCCCGACGAGAAAGCGCTCCCAGCCGATGCGAGGCAGCTCAGCCGGATCGCACAGCAGCCGGCTGCCGTCGGCGCTGAGCAGATGCGAGCCGCCCTGCTCGCCCCAGATCGAATAGCCGTGAAGTGGATGCGCTTCGATGCGAAAGAGCTCGGCGCCGTCTGCGTCGCGGCGCGCGCAGATCGTTCGCGAGCCGGGAGGACGGCGCTCGGCGCCATCGCCCTCGACCTCCACGAGCTCGAGCGTGCGGCCGGTGGGCGCGGCTCGCGCGCGCTCGAGCATCAACAGCGGCTCGGGCGTGCAGACGTCCAGTCCGAATGCAGTCGCGCGCATCGCTGTCCGCTAGAGCTCCACGAGGCGCCCGAACGAGCCGTCGCCGGGCGAGAGAACGGGTTGCCCCCCCAGCTCCACCCATGCGTGCGCAGCGAAGCCGGGGCTGCTACGCGTCCCGATCACGAGCTTGGCCGGCATCCCCCGGCGCGCGAGCAACTGCGTGAGCACGAGCGAGCGTGTCAGGCATCGAGCATCGCCGGGCATGTAGGCGAGCGTCCGCTCGACCGCGCCGCCGAGGCCGCGGGCCAGCGCGAGGCTGCCTCCGATCGGCGCCGTGGAGATGCCCCCGGCGGCGCGCAGGCGCTCGACGACGACCGCGATCGGCGCACGCCCGATCGTGCGGCGAGCGCGAACGTACGCGGCGACGATCTCGGTGGCCAGGCGCACACGCTCGCTCGCGCTCCGCCGCGCGCCTCTCAGCGCGGCGCCGCCCGCTTCGGGCTCGGGACGCCGCGGCTCAGGACGCCGGCAGGACATCGACCTCGATCAGTCCGCGGCTGTGCAGCGCCTCGCACAGCTCGCATAGATCGCGCTCGATCGTGGCGACATCGACCTCGTACGCATCTGCGAGCGCGGGCACAGCCTCGGCGACCGTCGGTGCGCGCTCGAGCTCCTCCAGCATGCGTCCACCAGTCGGGTTGAGGCCGTGATAGGTGCCCGTCTGGAGGTTGAGCACCACCGTCTCAGACGGGAACGCGCGGTAGACGACGTGCCGGGGAATGCTCACCTGCGCAGAGAGGGTTGCGTTCTCGGGTACGGTTCTCGAGCTCACTTTCACTCCTTCACTGATTGCGGTGCTAGTACTCGGTGATCGTCGCGCGGCGCTGCCCGGTCCGCACGGCGAGCCTCAAGGCCTGGATCGAGAGCGGCAGCAGGATCGCCGCGAACACGGCCAGCTTCAACAGCGAGGTGGCCACCGGGGCATTCAGCGGGGTGGCGACGAGGTAGTGGCGAAGCACTTCCGTTGCCGGCGAGAACGGCTGCAGCTTGCCGGCCACCTGCAGCCAGTGCGGAAGCAGCGAGATCGGGAAGTACATCCCGCCGATCAAAGCGAGGATCGCAACGAGCCAATTGGTGCCGACGTTGTCCTGCTTGACGACAATCGTCAGGGCCGCGAACAGCAGACCGAACGGCAAGAACGCAAGCAGCGTCAGCGCCATCACGGGGATGCCCAGTGGCACGGTCGCCCAATGCAGGTGAAGACCGAAGATCGCGGACGCGAGTGCGAGGCTGAGCGTCGCCAGCGCGGTCGCGTAGGCGAGCGGAAACAACGACATCGCGATCACGCTGCGCACGGGACCGAACGGCGAGAGCACGAGCCGGTCGAGCGTCCCGGCGACGAGTTCCTGTCGGATCAGCGCCGGCGTCGCGAAGCACGAGTAGATGACGCCGAGCAAGGCCAGCCCGACGACCACGAAGGCGTAGTAGTTGTCCGGCGAGCCGAACCCGCGCACGTGGACGAGGCGCGAGACGTAATAGAAGAGCACGAGGCTGAACAGGGTGCTCGCCGTCTGGCTGAGCAGGCGCATGCGGTAGGAGAGGTAGATCGAGAGGTCGCGCTGGAACACCGCGAGGTAGGCGCGGCCGCTGCTCGAGAGCGCGCTCACGCGGGCACCAGCCGGCCGCACTCGAGCGTCCAGCGCGCGTCGAACGATCCCTGATCGTGGTCGACGTTCGGTGAGCACCAGAGCAGCGCGCCGCCGCGGTCGATCACCGCGGCGGCGGCCTGACGCAACAGCTCCACCCCCTCTTCGTCGAGGCTCGTGAGCGGCTCGTCGAGCAGCACGACCTCGGGCTGGGCGAGAAACGTCATCGCAATTCGCAACCGCTGGCGCTGCCCCATCGAGAGCCGGTCGACGCGGCGCTCGGCGAGCTCCGCGAGCTCGAACGCGGCGATCGTCTCGCGCACCAGACCCTGCAGCCGCTCGCGCCTGACCATCGCGATCCGCGCCCAGAACTCGAGGTGGCGCCGGACGCTCAATCGCGCGTACAGGCCACGGTCGCCGGCGGGCAGCAACGACACCAGCCGTTGGTAGCGGGCTCGGTCCTCGTGCACGGTGCGCCCGCGCGCGTGCACGCGACCGAGCTCCGGGTGGATGAGGCCGGCAGCGATGCGCAGCAGCGTCGTCTTGCCGACGCCGTTGCGACCTCCGATCCAGGTGCTGCTCCCGCTTGCGAGCGTCAGGCTGATGTCGTTGAGGACGGGGGCTTGCGCGGCGCTCCAGCGCTTGCTCACCCCGTCCAGCGCGAGCGGCGTCGCGGGTCTCCGTGCGCCCGGAGCGACGGTCCAAGCGCCGGTCGGCCGGCGCGCCCAATCGCGCGCGACGGGCCGTGGTCGCTCGGGCGCGCGCAGCATCAGGCGGCGCTCCTCGCGAGCGCAGGACGGTGGGCGAGCAGCTCTTCGACGACGTCGGCGAGATCCGAGGGGGAATCGTCGTCCCCGCTGCTGAGCTCGATCAGTGGCGCGGATCCGATCAGATCGGCATACAGGTGAAAGCGCCGGGCCTGTCGCTCGCCGTCGCCCTCGAAGCCGAGCATGTAGGGCGCGAGCAGCAGCGGGTTCGCCGGCGACTTGTGCGCGACGAGCGGGTTTCCGGGCGCCCGGTCGAGCAGTAACACCGCGCGGATCCCGCTCGGGCGGCGGCTTGCTTGCCGTGCCGCGAGCCAGCGCTCGCCGGCGAGGCGCGCGACCGTCGTGCCGAGCGCATCGAGCTCGCTCGCCCCGTGCGCTGCCTCTGCGAGGCTCATGTGAGGCGTCGCCGGATAGGCACGCACGCGCGCGGGCGCGCGCCTCAGCGCGACCATGTCGTCAGCGAACAGCGGCCATCCGCGCCGAACCAGCTCGAGCGCGAGCGTCGACTTACCGGCACCGCTCGGTCCGGCGAATGCGACGACCCCGTCCGGCGCCTCGACGGCGGCCGCATGCAGGCCCTCATAGCCGCGCATGACGCTGACGTTGCAGAGCACCTTCGAGATCAGCGCCCTCTGCCAGCCGATGCCCGGCCGCACGGGGGCGCATTCGAGCAGCTCGTGTGTCGCGTCGAGACGGAAGCTCGCCTGCTCCCCGTAGGAGAACAGGACGTCGCCGTCGATTCCACGTTCGATCCGCATGCGACAGCCGTCACCGAGCCATCCCTGCCACACCGGCTGGGCTCCTGCTCCGCTCCAGCGCGCTTGGACGTCCGCGGTGCCCGCGCGGTGCAGCGCGAGCACCGGAAGCTCCCTCGCCAGAGCCGGCGTCATCCCCGGCAGCGCGAAGGACGAGTGCAGCTGCAGACCGTAAGCGACGTAGCGCGCGTGCATCCTCCCAACAACTCCGCGGCCGCCGGCTTTCTTCCGTCTCCCGGCTCTCGGCTCTCGGCGCCCGGCTCAGGCGCTCAGCAACTCGCGCATCAGGTTCGGGCCGCCGATCCCTTGCCCGCGGAGGCGCACCCGTACGGGCTCCTTGGCGACATCGAGCGCTAGCCGGCCGATGTCCGGCGCGAGCGACTTGAGCGTCGTCGGCTGAGCATCGAGCTCGGCCAAGATCTGCGCGAGGTCATAGCCCATGACGGCAAGGCGGTCCTCGCCGAGGAAGCTCAGGTACTTGCGGCACCACGCCTTGCGCATCGGGTTGCCGAGGCGGCTCTTCCACTTCAGCGCTGGCTCGGCGCTGAGCGTGGAGTAGCGCCGGGTTCCGGTGGGGTCGCCCATGCGTCCCTCCAATGAGACTTCGGAGAAGCGCTGAAGCGAGTCGGCCTCGAAGGGGATGCCGAGGTAGTTCATCAAGCCTCGCCAGGGCGACTCCTCTCCTTCCACCAGATCCTCGAAGCGGACCGAGTGAGCGCGCGCGGGATCGTAGGCGGCGAGAAGACGCGGAAGCCCGATGAAGAGATCGCCGCGGAACATCGACGGGTACCAGCGACTGTCGTTGAACGTCTCGATGATCGAGGCCATGATGCTCAGCGGATTGCGCCACAGGAAGACGAACTTGCCCTCCGGGAAGAGCCGCATGATCTCCTCGGCGACGAGGTAGTACGAGGGAGACTTGTCGAGGAAGTAGCGCGCTTCGCCATGGCCGGAAGAACCGTCGGCCGCCTTCTCGTACAGCCTGAGTGCAAGCTCGCGGATCTCGTGGCGGTAGTCCTCGACACCGTCGGGCAGCTGCCGGCAGAAATCCCCGATCGCCGAGACCATCAACGGATGGAAGTACTCGGCATTGATGCCCTCGCTCCGCAACGCGTAGGCATAAGGAAGCAACAGCCACGGCTCGGAGACGGTGGCGACGCCGTCGTGCGCCGCGATCACCCGCTGTGTCAGCGTCGAGCCACTACGAGAGACCGAGAACAGGAAGATGGGCTGGATCGCCATGGGTCACAGAGCAACGGCGCGCGGGCGCGCCGACTTGCGCCCAGGACGGGGACGGCCGCGCAAGCTCGGCCAGTGCCGAGACGTTGGTCGGGCAGCAGCGCCATGCTCAGACCCTCGCCAGCGAACAACTCGAGCTCCTCGGCGCCCTCGCATGGCAGCTACCGCTCCGGCTTCGCTTTCGGGATTCTCAGCTTCCTCGCAGTGGCGGTGTTCGGCGTCGTCTCGACAGTCGCCACGGCGCGAATCTACGGCGTGCGCGTGATCGGCCAGTTCGCGCTCGTCGCCGCGCCGGTGGCCGCGCTGTGGGTCCTTTCGACGGCCAAGGAGCAAGCGGCGCTGATCAAGGAGATCACGAGCCTGGCGCCACGCGACCCTCGCATCACGCACCTGTTCGCAGCCGTCTTCACCTTCTCGACTGTCCTGACAGCGGTCATGTCTTTGCTCGTCGGGACGATCTCACTGCTCGTCTTCCGCGGGCCGCTACACCAACCCGGGCTCGTGGCGCCGATGCTGGCTGGACTCGCCGGCTACGTGGTCGTCACCAACACCGGTTGGAACATCGACTCGATCTTCTCCGCGTTCGTCGCCGGACGCCAGCTGTTCTGGGTGCGGCTGCACGAAACGCTCAGCTTCCTGGTAATCGCAACAGCCGTAGGGATCTACTGGCCGTCGGTGTGGGGCCTGGTGGTCGCGACGAGCGGCGCATCGCTCACGGCGCTCGTTCACCGTGCGCTCGCGGCACGCGCGTTCGTGCGGGCGCGCATCGACCGGGCTGGCTATCGCGAAGGTATGCAGGCGTTGCCCGACCTGCTTCGGTTCGGGCTCAAGATAACTCCGGGCGGAATCGCTCAGGGCGTCAGCCAGCAGGTCGGCATCTGGGCGATCGGGACGGTCGCACCGGTGGCGCTAGTCGGTGCGTACAGCCGCGCCCAGACGATCCCCGATCGCCTGCAGCAGATCAACTTCCGCATCGTCGAGGTGCTCTATCCAACGCTCGTCGGCCGCCGCGCCCGAGGCGACGGCGCGGGCTTCGACCGCGCGCTGCTCGACACGGTCCGCTACGCCCTCGCCGGGATGCTGCTGATCGCGGCGGTCTGCGGTGGTGCCGCGACGGCCGTGCTGAGCTTGTTCGGACCGGGCTTCGCGCGCGCGGCGCCTGCGTTCGTCCTGCTGATCGGCTATCCGGCGGCGGCGGCTATCACCTCGGCCCAGACGCAGGCGCTCTGGTCGGTCGACCGGCCGGGGCTCACGAGCGTGATGGCGCTTGGCCGCCTGCTCGTGACGGTCCTGCTAACGGTCCTGCTGACTCCTGCCGTGGGAGTCGCCGGCCCGGCCATCGGCCTGCTCGCGGGCTTCCTGCTCGACGTCATGTGGAAGTCGCTGGCACTGCGTCCGTTCCTCGCAGGCGGCCTGCGCCACACGTGGCCCCTGCGCCAGCGCTTGGCCCTGCCCGTCGCCTATGCGTGCGGATTTGCCGCGGCGCGAGCGCTGCAGAGCTCGCTGCCCTCGCCGGGGGGGCTGCTGCTCGGCGTCAGCGCCGGGACGCTCGCATATGCCACTGCGCTGCTGATAGCCGGCGGGCTCAACGAGCGCGATCGCGATCGCTGGAGTGAGATCGTGTCGAAGATCGCCGCGCGCTTTCCGCGCGCTCGCGCCCGCGCGGAGTGCTCGCCGCTGCCTCCTGAGCACCCGGCACAGTCCTCAGGCGAGGACGCGGTCGCGCCCCGTCCGGCCTCCCTCATCGGCTAGCGAGCATCTATGCTGGGCGCCGATGTTCGGCAAGGTACTGGTCGCCAACCGCGGCGAGATCGCGGTACGAATCGTGCGTGCGCTCGAGGAGCTCGGCGTGGCCAGCGTCGCCGTCTACTCAGAGCTCGACCGCGACGCTCCGCACGTAAGGCGCGCGGCCGAGGCCTACAACCTCGGCAACGGCCCGGCGGCGGAGAACTACCTGAGCGTCGAGAAGATCCTCGACGTGGCCAAGCGCGCGGGCGCCGAGGCGATCCACCCGGGCTACGGCTTCCTCGCCGAGAACGCACCGTTCGCGCAGGCATGCGAGGACGCCGGCGTCGTGTTCATCGGGCCGCCGGCGAGCGCGATCGAGGCGATGGGCTCGAAGACGCGCGCACGAGCGCTGATGCAGGCCGCCGGCGTTCCGATCGTCCCAGGTACGACCGAGCCGGTCGAGACGGTCGCCGACGCGATGAAGATCGCCAAGGACGAGATCGGCTTCCCAGTCGCCGTCAAGGCAGCGGGCGGTGGCGGCGGCAAGGGCTTCCGCGTCGCGCTCGGCCATGATGAGCTCGAGGGCGCCTTCGAGGGCTCCAGCCGCGAAGGCGAGAAGTTCTTCTCCGACGGCACGGTTTACCTCGAGCGCTACCTGCACGACCCGCGCCACGTCGAGGTGCAGGTGCTGGCCGACCGCCACGGCAACGTCATCCACCTCGGCGAGCGCGACTGCTCGATCCAGCGCCGCCATCAGAAGGTGATCGAGGAGTCGCCGGCCCCGGAGTGGGTCGTCGACGAGGAGATGCGCGCGCGCATCGGGCAGATCGGCGTGAACGCCGCCAAGGCCGTCGACTACGTTGGCGCGGGCACGATCGAGGGCCTGTTCTCGGCCGCCGAGGGCAAGGAGCCGGAGTACTTCTTCCTGGAGATGAACACGCGCGTGCAGGTCGAGCACTGCGTGACGGAGATGACGACGGGCGTCGACATCGTCAAGGAGGGCATCCGTGCGGCGGCCGGCGAGCCGCTGGCCTATGCCCAGGAGGACATAAAGCTGCGCGGCCACGCGATCGAGTGCCGCATCAACGCCGAGGACGCGTCGAAGAACTTCGCCCCCGCCCCGGGCAAGATCGGCGTCTACCGCGAGCCGAGCGGCCCGGGCGTGCGCGTCGACTCGGGCGTCGAGGAAGGCGGCGAAGTCTCACCGATGTACGACCCGATGGTGGCCAAGCTGATCGTGTGGGACGCCGATCGAGCGCAGGCGACGCAGCGGATGCTCCGCGCGCTCGGTGAATACGAGATCGAAGGCCTGAAGACGCTGATCCCCTTCCATCAGGCGCTACTCGCGACCGAGCAGTGGGCCAAGGGCGAGACGTGTCGCGATCTGCTCGAGGACAAGAAGTGGCTGAAGACGCTCGCCTTCGAGGCGCCGGCTCCGCCCTCCGATGACGCCGAGGAGAGCGCGGAGAAGGTCGAGCAGACCTACGCCGTCGAGGTATCGGGCAAGCGCTTCGACGTGCGCGTCGTCGGACCGCCCTTCGTGGGCGGCGGTGCAGTCGCCGCGAGCAACGGCGCCGGGCCCGCGGGCGCGAAGGCCCCCAAGCGCTCCCAGCGCAAGTCCTCGGGCGGTGGGGGCGGCGCCGACGTGCTGCCGGCGCCGCTTCAGGGCAACATGTGGAAGGTGCTCGTCAAGCAGGGAGACAAGGTGCAGGAGGGCCAGCTCCTGTGCATCATCGAGGCGATGAAGATGGAGAACGAGATCACCGCTCACAAGTCCGGGACGATCGCCGAGCTGCCGATCTCCGAGGGCGCCCCGATCCAAGCGGGCGCTCCGATCGCCACGATCGTCAGCGACAGCGCAGGCGACGGTGACGGGGACGGGGCCGGCTGAGATGGCGATCGACTACGAGGCCGTCGCGGCCGGCATGAACCAGGCGATCCCGTTCAACGTGCACGTCGGGCTGGAGACGACGACAGTCGCCGCCGATCGCGGCGTGGTCAAGCTGCCGGACGAGGCCAACCTGCACAACCACGTCGGCTCTCAACACGCGGGCGCGCTGTTCACGGCCGGCGAGGCCGCCTCGGGCGCCGCTTTCGTGGGCGCATTCGTGGAGATCATGGGCGAGGTCACGCCGCTGGCCGAGTCCGCGGAGATCTCCTATCTCGAGCTCGCCAAGGGCGAGATCACAGCGACAGCGCGCTTCGGCGAGGACCGCGATGGGCTGCTGGCGACGCTCGCGGCCGACGGCCGCATCCGCTTTCCGATTCGCGTCGAGCTGACGGACGCCGACGACACGCTCGTGGCTGAGATGACCGTCAACTGGTACGTGCGGCGCAACGACACCGCTCGCTGAGCTCGACCCCGGCGCGCGCCGACGACCCGTCCCTCGACCTACGCTCTCGCCGCTATAGCGCAGCGACGTTCTCGGCGTGCAGCGCCTTCTGAGCCCTTGTTTGCCGCCCTTGCGGCAGCTCTGCCTCGGCCCCGTGCTGCTTGAGCGCGGCCAGATAGGCGAGATCCTCCTCGAGCACGGCCATCGCACGCTCGCTGTCGAGCACCGGGCCGTGGCCGGGTACGACGTGCTCGGCGAGTGCGACGAGCGGGCGCAACCGCTCGAGCGTGGCCAGGTAGGAGCCGACGCGGTCGCCGGCGTCCAGCGCCGGCAGCTCGATCGCCGACAGGTAGTCGCCGGCGACGAGCACGCGCGCCCACGGAATCCAGACGGCCATCCCGTCGGCGGTGTGGCCGTCGGTGAGATGCAGCTCCAGCTCGTGCCGGCCAATGTCGCAGCGCCCGGGCACGGCGAGTGCCTGGACGGAGCCGAGCGCAAGCGGCCGGCGGCGCTCGAGGTAGAGCTCTTCGTCGAAGTCACGCAGCGCTCGCTGCGCGGCTCCCGGTTCGGCGCGCAACCGGGCGGCGCTGCTCTCGGCGCAGCCGAGCGTCGCCTCGGGGAAGGCGAGCGGCGCGAGCAGGTGATCCCAGTCGGCGTGGGTCGCGAGCAGCCCGCGCGGCTCGGGAAAGGCGGCCTGCTCGACCAGCGAGGCGAGCAGCTCGAGCTCTTCCGGCAGCACGGGCGAGTCGATCACGAACGTCTCGCCGGCGAGACCAGCGCTTTCGGGCCTGACCTCGACCACCTCGATCGGCGGCGCCTGCTCGCCGTTGGCGGTAGCCGCCCGGTCTGCGCCTGGCACTGCGCTCGGCTTGCCGGCGCCCGCGGGCGGCTCGGCCCCACCCTCGGGCTCGCCCTCCGGGCGCCCGTCCACGTCGGATCCGCGGACGATCGTGCAGTTGACCTGCAGCAGCTGGCTCGTCACTACGATCACGTCGCGGTGGAGCGAGACGGCCCTCACGCGGCGGGCCGGCTAGGAGATGCCGAGCAGCTTGGCGGCCTCGCGCAGGTTGGGAACTTCTGCGGTCGGCTTCTTCTGCGAGGAGTCGAGCGTCTCCTTGTTGCGATTGACCCAGATCACGGGCACGCGCGCTTTGACGCACGGCGCGACGTCGTGATAGTGGCTCGCGGCGACGTGTACCCAGCCGCGCTTGCCGCCGACGCGGCGCGCGCACTCGGTGAAGTGGGCCGGTTCGGGCTTGTAGGAGCGCACCTGCTGCGCCGTGACGACGAGGTCGAAGTCGGTCGGGATGTGACGGCGCGTCTGCCCGAGCAGCTTGTCGTCGATGTTCGAGAGCAGGCCGAGTTTGTATTTCTTGGCGAGCTTGACCAGCTGCGGGTTGGTCTCCCGGAACGGCTTCCAGCCCTGGACGGAGTCGGGCAGGAATCCCGAGCGCGAGGGCTCGAGCTTCCATTCCAGGCGCTTGGCGATCTCGATCGCGGTGCGCCTGAGCACCTCGGCGTAGAGCTCGTATGAGCCACCCTCGATTTCGCGCGAGATCTCGTGAAACAGCGGGATCAGCACGCTGCGGTCGATCTCGAAGTCGTCGCGCGCGGCCTCTTTGGCGAACGCCTCGTAGATGCCGGTCTCCCAGTCGATCAGGGTGCCGTATGCATCAAATGTGACGAAGGTTACGTTTTTGGGAATTGGCATCGGGCGGGCATTATGCCCTGCGGAGGCACATGAGCGCGGCCTGCCCTGTTTGCGTTAGAGTCCCGCGCCGCAATGGATCTGTTGGAGTACCAAGGCAAGCAGCTGTTCGCCCGTCACGGATTGAAGGTCTCATCGGGCTTGGCAGTCACCTCAGTGGAGGACGCGATCGTCGCGGCCGACGAGGTCGGCTACCCGGTCGTGGTCAAGGCGCAGGTGCTGGTCGGCGGGCGCGGCAAGGCCGGCGGCGTGAAGCTCGCGGCGAACGAGAGCGAGGTTCGCGAGCACGCCGGCAACATCCTCGGGATGGACATCAAGGGACACACTGTTCGCACGGTCTGGATCGAGCACGCATCGGACATCGCCTCGGAGTACTACGCCTCGGTGCTGCTCGACCGCTCGGCCAAGCAGCCGCTGGTGATGTTCAGCGTCGAGGGTGGCGTCGACATCGAAGAGGTCGCCGAGCGGACGCCCGAGAAGCTGATCCGCCACCACGTCGACGCGCTGAACGGCCTCTCCCACGAAGAGGGCGTGCAGATCGCGCGTGACGGCGGCGCCGACGCGGACGTGGTCGACGGCGTCGCTGACGCGCTCGTCGCCCTGTACGAGGTGTGGCTTCAGGAGGACGCCTCACTCGCCGAGATCAACCCGCTGATAGTCACCCCGGAGCGCGAAGTCAAGGCGCTCGACTCGAAGGTCTCGCTAGACGGCAACGCCCTCTACCGCCACCCCGAGAACCAGTCGCTCTCCGACAAGGAGAACGAAGACCCGCTCGAACGCCGGGCGAAGGAGGAGGGGCTCCAGTTCGTCAAGCTCGACGGCGACATCGGCATACTCGGCAACGGCGCCGGACTGGTCATGTCGACGCTCGACGTCGTCTCGCAAGCCGGCGGCTCGCCCGCGAACTTCCTCGACGCAGGGGGCGGCTCGAACGCCGAGACGATCAAGCAGGCGGTCGATCTGATTCTGGCCAACGACGCCGTCAAGGCGGTGCTGGTCAACATCTTCGCCGGGATCACGCGGTGTGACGAGGTCGCAGCCGGTCTGATCGCCGCCTTCGGGGAGATCAAACCGTCGGTGCCGTTCGTCGTGCGCCTGGACGGGACCAACGACGTCGAGGGACGCCGGCTGCTCAGCGAGGCCGCGCTGACGAACGTGCACGCAGCCAAGACGATGAACGAGGCAGCCGAGCTGGTCGTCGCGCTCGCCGCCGGTCAGAGCGTCGAGGCGGCTGCCTGATGGCCGTTCTCATCGACGAGGGCACGCGCCTGTGCGTGGCCGGCATCACCGGGCGCGAGGGAACCTTCCACACGCTCAACAACCGCAACTACGGAACGAACGTGGTCGGCGGCGTCACGCCGGGCAAGGGCGGCCAGGACGTCGAGGGCATTCCTGTGTTCGACAGCTGGGCGGACGCGATGGCCGAGGTGCAGCCGAACACGGCGATGATCTTCGTGCCGCCGCGCTTCGCCGCCGACGCGATCCTCGAGGCCGCCGCGGCCGGCGTCGAGCTGGTGATCGCGATCACCGAGGGCATCCCGGCGCACGACGAGCTGCGCGCATACAACCTGCTCAAGCGCGACTACCCGGGCACGCGCCTGATCGGCCCCAACTGTCCCGGCATCCTCTCCCCCGGCAAGGCCAACGTGGGAATCATCCCGGCGTCCTTCTTCGAGGCGGGCAACGTCGGCGTCGTCTCGCGCTCGGGCACGCTGACCTACCAGATCGGCAACGAGATCGCGCGCGCCGGCTTCGGCTGCAGCTCGATCGTCGGCATCGGCGGAGACCCTGTGCCGGGCTCTTCGTTCGTCGACGTGCTGGAGCTGTTCGAGGCCGACGAGGAGACTGAGCTGGTCGTGCTCTCCGGCGAGATCGGCGGCTCGGCGGAGGAGGAGGCGGCCGAGTACATCGCCGAGAACATGAGCAAGCCGGTAGTCGCCTACATCGCCGGCTTCACCGCTCCGGCGGGCAAGCAGATGGGCCACGCCGGAGCGATCGTCTCAGGCTCCGCAGGCACGGCTGCCGCCAAGGCACAGGCGCTCGAAGCAAAGGGCGTCCGCGTCGGGCGCACGCCCACCGAGGCAGCCGCGATCGCCGTCGAGGTGCTCGGCAGCGCGTCCGTCGGCGCCTGAGGTTCTGCCGCGCGGGCAACCGTCGCGCAGATCCGCTCGCGCCTCTGGCCCGGGCAGCGCGTGACCGCTACGCTTCGCGCTCGTGGATAAGGAGATCGCGAACACGCTGGGTGAGCTGGAGCGCAAGCTGCGCGACCTCGAGCGCATCCTCAGCGGGATCAGCCAGGACGTCGGTCGCGGCGAGCAAGTCGGCCTCGATGCACCGGGCGAGCGCGCGCTCGCGCCCGACGGTGGGCGCGTACAGGCGGGGGCCAATGCGGACGCTGCCGGGCACGAGCACGGCGGCGGGCGCCTGGTCGATGAGGCTGTCGGCAGCGGCGAGGCGCCGTCCGGCCGCGGCGCGAGCGCCGCCGCGTCGGAGACATACGCACGCGCGTCTCACGGTGACAGCGCCGCGGCTGCAGCGGAGCCGGCGCAGGGCTCCGGCGGGTACACAGGTGAAGCCGGCGCGAGCTTCGCGCCACCCGGGGAAGGCGCCGCATCCTCCGCGAGCGTAGCCGGCGGCGCGCTCGGGCAAGCGCCTGTGGGGCGCAGGCCGCCGCCGGCCGCAGAGCAGGCGCCGAGCGCCGCAGAGCTGTTGCGCTTCCGCGACCGGCTCGAGCGAACGGCGCGCGAGCTGACCCACGACTACGACGAGCTGCTCGGGCGCATAACCTACGCGGCCGTGCCGACTCCAGCCGGGCCCACGATCTCCTTTGCGCGAGGTGCGCCGTCGCTCGACATCGTCGACGTCAACGGCTTGCGCGACGCGGCCGTGCGCGCGTTCGAGAGCGACCCCGGCGGAACAACGGCTTATGGCACCTCGATCGGCTACCCACGGCTACGCGCCTGGATCGCCGACCGCCACGGCGTGGAGCCCGAGCGCGTGCTCGTCACCAATGGCTCGATGCAGGCCGACGCATTCCTGTTTGAGCATCTCGTGCGCCCGGGCGACGACGTGATCGTCGAGCGTCCGTCCTACGACCGCACGCTGCTGTCGCTGCGCGAGCGCGGCGCAAACCTGCACGCGGTCGAGCTGCGCCCGGACGGCGTCGACACGGAGGCGATGTCGCGCCTGCTGAGCTCCGGCAAGGCGCGGCCGACGCTCGCGCACATCATCCCCAACTTCCAGAACCCAGCAGGCTACACACTGTCGCTGGCCAAGCGCGAGGCTCTGCTCGAGCTCGCCGCCCGCCACGACTTCATCGTGTTCGAGGACGACCCCTACGTGGCGCTGCGCTTCAGCGGCGAGTCGCTGCCGACGATGGTCTCGATGGACCCCGAGCGCGTGATCTACGCCTCCTCGTTCTCCAAGACCGTGTGCCCGGGCGTGCGGGTCGGCTATCTCGTGGGACCGCCCGAGGTGATCGAGGCGATCGCACGCATCGCCACGAACACGTACATCTCCCCGAGCATGGTGGCGCAGTCGATCGTCTACGAGTTCTGCGCCTCTGGCGCGATCGAGCGCTCGATCGAGAACGTGCGCACGAACCTCGCCAAGCGCGCGCGCACGCTCGCCGAGGCGCTGCGCCGCGAGCTTCCGGAAGCCGAGTTCGTCGAGCCTGAGGGCGGCTACTTCATGTGGGTGACGCTCCCCCACGGCACCGATGTGGCGGGCCTCTTCCAGGCGGCCGCCGAGCTGGGCGTGTCGTTCGTCAAGGGCACCGACTTCCTCCTGGAGGGCGGCGAGAACACCCTGCGCCTGGCCTACTCCGGCGTCACGCCCGAGCAGATCGACGAGGGCGTAACGCGCCTCGCCGCCGCCTACCGCTCGCTCTAGCGGCCGTAGCGTTGGCCGAGGACCAACTGGTCCGGCAACGCCGTGCGCTCGGGAGGTGAGGGGTCTGCGATCACCGAGACCGTCTCGGCGACGCTCGGCGTGACCTCGCAGCAAACGCCGTCAGGACCCTCGACGACGACATGCTCCTCGTCGCGCTCTGTCAGGCGCCCCTCGAGCCCCGGCTCGAGGCCCGATCCCTTGAGGTAGTGCAGCAGGTCCTCGGCCTCGTTCTCGAAGCGCAGGATGCGCACGGAGGCGCCGATCTCGACATCCGCTAGCGGGACCCCCGAGAGCCGCGCGCCGGCGACGATCGGGTGTCCGTGCGGGCACGTCTTGGCGTTGCCGATCGCGGCGAGCATGCGCTCCTCGAGCACCGGCGACATCGCGTGCTCCAACCGCTCGGCCTCCTCGTGCACCTCGTCCCACGGCACGCCGAGCACGTCCGTGAGGAAACGCTCGATCAAGCGGTGGCGGCGCACGATGCCCTCGGCGTGCTCGGCACCTGAGGAGGTGAACGCGATCGTGCGATCCTTGTCGCGCGTGATGTAGTCGTCGCGTTCCAGGCGGCCGACCATCTCGTGCACTGTCGGCGGCGAGAGCTGCATCGCGCGCGCGACGTTCGCGCCGGTCATCGGCAGGCCCGCCTCCTGCAGCCAAAACAGGATCTGCAGGTACTCCTCCTCGGCGACCGTTGCGGTGTCGCTGCTCATGCGACTGATCCTAGACCACCCCCGGCGGCAGGTGACCGACGGCACACCGCCCCGGGTGGGCGCGCGGCGCCCCGCTCAGGACGCGAGCTGGTCGAACGTGCAGCTGCGTGGATCCTTGTCCTCGCGCCAGCGCCGCAGCTTTGCGCCGTGGCGGATGCGACCGGCCGAGACGTGGTCGAAGTCGATCTCGACGACCAGCTCCGGGCGCAGCCCGATCCACTCCAGATCCTTACCGGAGCTCCAGCGGCTCGGGTCGGCCGAGCCGCGCTCGCCGGACTCGTAGTCGGCCAGGAAGCCCACCAGCCGCCGCTTCTCAGCGGCCGAGAGGCCGGAGCAGTGACCGACGACGCGCAAGTCGTCCTCGGCGTCGCCGCCGCCGTCGTGGTTTGCGCGCCCCTCGCCGTCGCCGTACAGGCCGAGGATCAGCGCGCCCACCGTCTGCGGCTCCTTGCCTGGGCGCCAGCCGACGACGACCGCGTCGATCGTGCGCACCCGCTTGACCTTCGCCATGCCCTTGCGCTCGCCTGGCCGATACGTCGCTGTGCGGTCCTTGGCGATCGCTCCCTCGGCGTGCTCCAGCCATGGCTGCGCCTCCTCGGCGGTCTCGACGGTTTCCATCAGCTCGACCGGCGCTTCCGCAAAGCGCTTCTCTCCGAGCAGCTTCTCCAGCGCCGCGCGGCGCTCGGCGAACGTCAGCTCGAGCAGCGAGCGATCGTCGCGCGCGATCAGGTCGAACGCCACGAAGATCGCGGGCGTCTCGGCGGCCAGGCGCTCGATGCGCGACGCGGCCGGGTGGATGCGCTGTCCGAGCGCATCGAAGTCCTCGCGGCCGTCGGCTCCGCGCACGACGATCTCCCCGTCCAGGACGTAGCGCCCGGCGGGAAGCCCGAGCTCCGGGAAGTAGCGCCCGAGCGGCTTGCCGTTGCGCGACTGCAGGAAGACCTCCTCGCCGTCCACGAACGCCAGGCAGCGAAAGCCGTCGAGCTTGACCTCGTAGACGTACTCCTCGCCCGTCGGCAGCTCCTTGCGCGAGAGCGCGAGCTGCGGCTTCAGCGGCGGCTGCACGGGAAGCGTCAGGACGAATCCTTCTTGCCGGCACGCGCACGGCTCGGCTGCACTCGCGGCGGCTCGCCCTTCTGCTTGGCGAAGTGCGGCGGCCACGGCGCATCGCCGAGTCCTTCGCGCTCGTCGCGCGCGGCGAGCTCCAGCAGCGAGGCGAGCGTACCCGGGTGCTCGTCGATCTCCGCCGACGGGTCGCCGCGCTCGCGCAGCCGCGCCGGCACCGTGTCCAGGCGCAACTCGGCAGGCTCGACGTCCGCGACCTCATCCCACTCCAGTGGACAGGACACGCGCGCGTCGGGCACCGCGCGCACCGAGTACGCCGAGGCGACCGTGCGATCGCGCGCGTTCTGGTTGTAATCGATGAACACGCCCTCGCGTTCCTCCTTCCACCAGCGACTCGTCGCCCGTCCGGGCATCCGCCGCTCGACCTCGCGCGCGAGCGCGAGCGCGGCGGTGCGCACTTGGAGGAAGTCGTGGTCCGGCGCCAGCCGCACGTACACATGGATGCCGCGTGAGCCGGAGGTCTTCGGGAAGCCGCGCAGCCCGTGCGCGTCGAGCACCTCACGCACGCACAGCGCCACCTCGCGCACCTCCGAGAACGGCACCTCCGGCTGCGGGTCCAGATCGACGCGCAGCTCGTCCGGATGATCGAGGTCCGAGCGTCGAACCGGCCACGGGTTCCAATCGATCACACCCAGATTCACCCCCCACACCAGATGCGCCGCATCGTTGGGCACGAGCTCGCGCGCGTGGCGGCCGCTCGGGAAGGTGACCGTCGCCGTCTGCAGCCACTCCGGAGCGCCGTCGGGGACGCGCTTCTGGAAGAACGGCTTGCCCTGCACCCCGTCCACCCAGCGCTTCATCACCGTCGGGCGATCGTGCACGTGCCGCACCACCGCCTGCTCGCAGTCGACGTAGTAGTTGACGAGGTCGAGCTTCGTGAGCCCACGCTCGGGGAAGAACGGCTTGGCCGGGTTGCTCACGCGCACCTCCTGGCCGCACACGTCGATCATCACCGGCTCGGACTTCTTCGATGCCATTGCTGGAAGGATGCCCGATGATGATCCCGCGGACGCTGCTCGTGGTTGCCGGACCGTTTGGCGAGCGCCTCGGCGCCGAGCGCGTCGGCGCCCTTATCGCCCGCGGCCTTGCCGCGGGCGGCTGGGAGAGCGAGCCGTTCCCGCTCGCATTCGCAGCCGATGGCCGGGCGGACGTGCGCGCGCTCCTGGACCGGCTCGGCTTCGACGCGCGCATGCGCGCGTCGCGGGCAATCGTGCTCGCGCATTCGAGCCTGCGCGAGGAGACGCTCGCGGGCAGTGCAGCGTTCGAGATCGCCACGCGCGCGCGTCAGGCCGGCGTGCCCGCGTTCGCCGTCACCGCCGAGAACCGCCTGGACTCCTTCGACGCACGCATCCTCGACCTGCAAGCGATCCTCCAGGCGCGCTCGGCACGGACACTGCAGGCGGCCGGGCTCGAGCTCGCTCGCTTGATCTGAGCTCTGAGACGCGACGATACGCGGGTGCCGGGCAGACCCTCAGCGCTGGCAGCCGGGGCACCAGAAGGTGCTGCGGTTGTTCTCCCACTGCCCCCGCGATCGGATCGGCACGCCGCAGCGCACACACGGCCTGCCGGCGCGCCTGTACACGGCCTGCGGGCGGGTGCTGAAGCCGTCCTTGTCGGCCGAGATGCGCATGTGCTCGCGCGCGAACCCGACGACGGCGACCGCCTCCTCGTCGCTGACGCGCCCGGCCGGGCGCCACGGGTCCAGACCCGTGGCAAAGCACGACTCCGACTTCCACACGTTGCCGATGCCGGCGATGATCTGCTGATCGAGCAGCGCATCGCCGATCGGGCGCGCCGGGTCATCGGCGCGCAGCCTGCGCAAGAAGCTCTGCGGGTCGAAGCTCTCGCCGATCACGTCCTGCGCGAGCGCGGCCAAGCGGCGATCGAAGCGCGTCCGCGACTCGCGCATCAGCTCGAGCACCGGTCCGTCGAACTCGACGATGCTCCAGCCCTCCGTGCGCAGCACAAGCCACGCCCGCCGCGCTGCGCGCTTCCAGCGCGTGCCCTCGCGGTGCACACCCCAGGACCCGGTCATGCGCAGGTGCGAGTGCAGCGTCAGCTCGCCCTCGAAGCGCAGGAACAGGTGCTTGCCGTGGGCGTCCACCGAGCGCACCGCGCGCCCCTGCAACCGCTGCGGCCAGTCGTCGAAGCGGTGGCGCGGATGCGGCGTGAGGACCTGCTCAGGTACCCGGTCCTGGAGCACCGCGCGGACGCGGCGCGCCGCGTGGTGGATGGTGTCGCCCTCGGGCATCGGGGCTCACGATCGCACAGCTCGCGCGAGCGCCCCGGGCAGCTCCTGCGCCACCGCGTAGACGAGCCGCGTCGCCTCGGCGACGCTTGCGTAGTCGAGGTTTGCCGGGATGTCGCTCGGCAGGTGGTAGTTCGCCGGGCTGCGCCAGTCGGTCATCGAGACCAGCGTTGCGATCGGGTAGCCCGCGCGGCTCGGGATCACGCTGTCGGTGGACGCCCGCGCGCGATAGCCGCGATGCAGCACGATGCCCTGGCGCTCGGCCTGCTGCTCCATCAGGTCGCGCATCCACGGTCCGCAGTAGCTCTCCATCCAGACCGGACCCTCGGCCTCGAGCATCACCAGATGTGGCGAGCCGACCGTGTCGAGGTTCACGAACGCCGTGCGTCCCGGCTCGAGCTCGGCGCGATGGGTGGTAACGAACGCGCGGATGCCGTCCTGCAGCGTCTCCTCGGCGCCGCACGAGACGAGCAGCACGCGCACGCCGGGGAGCGGGCGCTCGCGCAGCAGCTCCGCCAGCACGAGCAGCGCAGCGACGCCCGAGAGGTTGTCGTTCGCGCCCTGCACCGTCGCGTTGCGCCAGATGTCCGCGACGGCCGCCGTGCCGAGCAGGCCGAGCGCGAGCCCAGCCCGCGCCGGACCGCGCCGCCCCGCCAGCGCCCCAGCGAGCGTACAGAGCGGACCGGCGAGCCCAGCCCACCACTGTGGCAACGGCGTCTTGAAACGTTCAAGCACCTGCGGTGCCGTTTCGTGCAGCCGCCGCTGCAGCGTCTGGTCGAACAGCCTCCCGCTCTGCGGCGCGTCGTGATGGGCGAGCACGACGAGGGTGTCGCGCGCCTGGCGCTCCCCGGCACGCGCGACCACGTTGACCGTGCGCTTGCGCCGGCGCAGCAGCCGCCGCACGACGCGCGGGCCGTTCTGGGCCTCATCGACGATCCCCGCGAACGTCGCCACGGCCAGCAGTGCACCGGCCACCCGCCGTCCGCGAAGGGCGCTCGCCGCTCCGGCGAGCCCGAGCACCCCAAGCGCCGTCGCCGTCGGGGGGAACGTCCCCCAGGACGGCTCGTCCTCGAGCGCCACCTCGACGCCGTCGATGCCGGCAAGCCGCGCCGCGAGCCACTCAGCCGCCTCGCGCTCACCCGGCGAGCACGGCGTGCGGTCGATCGGCGCGAGCGTCTCAACGACCTCGCGCAGCAGCGGCTCGATCGCGTCCGGCACCCCCGTCGCGGCGATCGGGGCGGCAGGCTCCGGCGTGGCGCTCCCCGGCTCGCCGCCGCTCACAGGAAGCAGCGCCCCTCGCCGCGATATGTCGGCAGCTCGTCCACGATCCGCTCGCCTTCGAGCACGTGCAGGCTGGTGAAGCGCTCACAAAGCTCGCCCGCCTTGGCGTGGCGCATGTACACGCGGTCGCCGAGCGCCATCGCGTCCGCCGCCGGCCCGATCAGCGGGGTCTGCACCTCGCCGGCGCCCTCCAGGCGGTCCAGGCGCAGTCCGCGGGGCAGGTGTGGGCGCGGCAGCCGCGCAGCGTCCGCCGGCCCCGAGGCGAGATAGCCGCCGCCGAGCGCCGTCACGACTCCCGGTCCGGGGCGGCGTACGAGTGCCAGCGCGAACAGCGCCGCCGGTTTGGGCGTGAAGGCCCGGTACGCGTCGAACAGCGTCGGGCCGTACAGGCCGGAGCCGGCCGTGACCTCCGTTACTGCAGCCTCGCGCGCGGTGCGCTCGAGGCTGCCCGTGCCGCCGCCGTTGACCAGCTCGAGCGGCGGCGCCCCGGCTTCGGCGAGAACGTGCCCGACGGCTTGCACGACGGCCGCGCGCCGCTGCGCCAGCTCGCCGGCCGAGAGCGCCTGGATCGCCCTCAGCACCGCGGCACGTGCCGGGCGCCCGGGCGGGCTGTCGCCGAGTCCGGCGATCTGCGCCTCGTACATCATCACCCCGACGAGCCGCAGACCAGGTCGAGCCAGGATCGCGCGAGCGAGCGCCACCGCGTCCTGCGGAGTGTGCGCCGGCGAGCGCTTGACGCCGACGCGCACGCGCCCGCCGAGCGCCCACCAGCCGGCATCGATGTCGACGCAGACTCGCACCGGCGCACCGCCGGCGCCGGCGGCACCGGCTGCTGCCCGCTCGATCGCATCGAGCTGCTCGGGGCTGTCCACCATCACCGCGATCCGCTGCGCCGCGTCCTGCGAGCTGTCGGCCAGCGTGCCGAGGGCGTGCACGTCGGCAGTCGGGTAGGCGACGACGATGTCATCAGCGCCGCACGACGCCAGCCACAACGCCTCTCCCAGCGTGTACGCGAGCGTCCCACGAAAGCCCGCGCGTGCGAGCACGCGTTCCTGCAGCGGCCTGCAGCGCAGCGACTTGCTCGCCAGGCGGATCGGCTTGCCCCCCGCGCGGCGCTCGAGATCCTCCGCGTTCGCGCGCAGCGCGTCGAGGTCGATCAGCGCAAACGGCGCCTGCAGAGCTTCGGTGGCGCACTCCAGGCGCGCATAGTCGTCTCCGGGCATCGCACGATCCTCGCGCATTGGGCGCGTCTGCACGGCCATCGCTGCTCAGCCGCCGATCGAGCCGAGGACACGCTCGGTCCAGTCGTTGGCAAAGCGCCCGTGCGGATCCAGTCGCGCGCGGACGGCCTGGAAGCGCTCCCAGTCCGGGTAGCGCGAACGCAGCTGCGCTGCCGTCTGGAAATGGCGCTTGGCCCAGTGCGGGCGGCCCTCGAGCTCGCCCATGATCGCCTCGACAGCGCGGAAATACGGCTCCCACTCCATGCCCTCGAACATGTGCACCGCCACGAACCCGCTCTCGCGCCCGGCCGCCGTGCTGAGGAACGCGTCGTCCGGAGCGACCGTGCGCACCTCGATCGGGAACGGCACCGCCAAGCCACGCTGCTCGACCATCTCCATCACGCGCCGCACCGCCTCCGGCGTGCGCTCGCGCGGCAGCGCGTACTCCATCTCCGTGAAGCGCACCAGGCGAGGGCTGGCGAAGATCTCAGCCGAGCGGTCCACGCGCTCCGTGCTCCCGGCCAGGCGCGTGACGAAGCGGTTGATCTGCGGGATCCGCGCAGGCAGGCGCCGTCCGGCGCGGCATGCGAGCCCGAAGGCGTGGTTCGTCAACAGGACGTCGTTGAGATACGCCGAGAGCCTGCTGCGCGGGCGCGGCGGCTCCTGCGTGCGGTTGTTCGTGCGCGTGAGCGCAACATCCGCGTGCGGGAACACGAAGAGCTCGAAGTGGTCGTTGCCGAGCGCCAGCTCCTCGAAGCGCTCCAGTGTCTCGTCCAGCGGAGCCGGTGCATCGAGCCCGCGCAGCGTGAACGCCGGCACGCAGCTGAGCGTCAGCTCGGCGATCACTCCGAGCGCGCCGAGGCCCACGCGTGCCGCCCGGAATGTCTCCGGGTCGCGCTCCTGCGAGCACACGAGCGTCGAGCCATCGGCCAGCACGAGCGTCAGCTCGACCACCTGCGAGGAGATGATGCGCAGGCGAGCGCCCGTGCCGTGCGTGGCCGTGGAGATCGCGCCGGCGATGCTCTGCACGTCGATGTCGCCGAGGTTCTCCATCGCCAGCCCGTGCTCGTGTAGGCGACGACAGAGCCCGCGAATCGTGATACCCGCCTGGACCCTCACGAGGCCGCTGGAGGAGTCCACGTCGAGCACACCCGCCATGCGATCCAGCGCCAGCAGCGTGCCGTCGCTGCAGGCGATGTCGCTGAACGAGTGCCCGGCGCCGACGGCGCGGACACGCGAGCCGACGCTGCCCGCACGCACGATCGCCGCCGAGAGATCCTCGATCGAGCCGGGCCGCTCGAACGCCACCGGCCGGCACGACTCATCGCCGGACCAGTTGCTCCATCGCGCAGCGCGCTCGTGATGATCGCTAGGCTCGCTCATCAGGATGTCCGAGCCCGAGCCTACTCCGAGCCCGGCCGCCCGCACGCCTCGCGCGCGCGCCCTGCACGCTCCCGGCGCGCGGCGCGCGACCGTGATCGGGGCTGGTTCATTCGGCACCGCGCTCGCCGTGCTGCTTGCCCGCGGTGGCCTGCGCATGACTTTGCAGACACGCACACCCGAGCAGGCCGCCGCGCTCGAGGAGGCGCGCCAGAACGTCGTCTATCTCCCAGGCGTCGAGCTGCCCGCGCAGCTTCGGATCGAGCCCTCCTCCGCGGGCGTCGAGCGCGCCGACTACGTGTTCCTCGCCGTGCCCTCACGCGGCCTCGGTGAGGTCATCGCGCAGCTCGGCACCCACGGCCTCGGCCGGAAGGCCGCCGTCGTCTCGCTCGCCAAGGGCCTCGTGCCACCCGAAGGACTGCCGCCCACGACCGTCCTCAGTGCGACCTTCGGCGCCGAGCGCATCGCCTGCGTCGGCGGTCCCGCGCATGCGCAGGAGATGGTGCACGCCGGTGCCGCGCTCGTCGCCGCCTCCAGCGACGAGGAGCTGGCCGGCTCGCTGGCGCAGATGTTCACGCGTGCCGGCGTCGTCTGTGAGCAGTCCAACGATCCCGTCGGGGTCGAGCTGGCAGGCGCGGCCAAGAACGCTGCCGCGCTCGCCGCCGGAGCGACCGAGGCGCAGGGGCTGAACGCCGCCGGCGCCGCCGCCGGGCACATCTTCGCCGAGGTCTGGCGCTTCGCCGAGGGCCTCGGCGGGCGGCCCGAGTCGATGATCGGCCTCGCCGGCGCCGGCGACCTCGTCGCCACGGCCCTCGCTCGCGAGAGCCGCAACCGCCGCGCCGGAGAGCTGCTCGCCGCCGGAGTGCCCGCCGCAGAGATCCCCGCGCGCGTCGGACAGGCCGTCGAGGCGCTCGAGTCCGTGCCGCTGCTCGCCCTCGCACTCGAGCGCGCGGGCGTCGGCGCACCCGTCACCGGAGCGCTCGGGCGCCTGATCTCCGGCGAGCTGCCGCTCGACGATTGGGTCGCGCTCGTGCGCGCCACCGTCCCTCCCCCGGCGCGCTGGCGCCGGCGACCACAGCCGGGCTTCTGGCGCCGCATGTGGCGGCGCATGACCGGCTGAGCGGCGCGCTTTGCTGGAAGCAGGGCGGAGGGTTGTGTGTCTCCTTTCAGGCGCGCGATAGCAAAGGTATCTACTCGGTATATACGATGGCGCTCGCTCGGCAGAAGTCGAGACCGCACCACCCGCTCGCACCCGCACCCGCACCCGCACCCGCACCCGCAGTCGAAGTCGCACGCGCGCGCTCGCAGTCGCAGTCGCGCTCCCGCCCGCCCGCTTCCGTTCTGCCTCCACTCCCGTCCCGCGGCATGCAAATACCATGGCTATCGCCCGCCCAAATCGGGACATCGCCAACCGCTCACCCTCGAGGACCTGAGAGGCGCATACGCATGCCCACCGCCAATGACGAGTTCGATCCAACCAAGGGCCTGTCGCTCGAGCCGGATGAGTTCCTCGCGCAGCAGGCGAGACGCGAGAAGGCGCTGACGATGCAGGACGCGATCCGCCCCGGCCGCACCACGCCGATCGCCATCCGCTTCGATCAGTTCACGCTCGAGCGCCTGAGGGCGCTCGCCGCGCTGCACAACACTGGCTATCAGACGCTGCTGAAGGAGTTCGTCGTCGAGCGTCTGTACGAGGAGGAGAAGCGCGCCGGGATCATCGAGTGACGAGCGTCTGCACGACCGCCTCGTAGACGCCCGCGCCGTGACCGGCTTCTGCGATGCGGACGTTGTCGTAGCTCGCGACCGCCTCGCGAATCGAAGGATCGCGCGCGACGGCGTTTGCAACCAGCCAGAACGTCTGCACGTGCTCGGCGCACGTCAGATCCTCACGCGAGTCGCCCACGGCGAAGGTCTGCTCGGGTGCGTAGTCGCGTGCGCGGCTGTGGAACGCAACCGCCGTCGCCTTCGAGGCGCTCGCCGGCAGCAGATGGTAGCCACGCACGTGCGAGAGCTCAGCCAGCGCCGGCGAGCGGCGGTTGACCACACCGTTGTCCACCAGCCGCAGGTCGCCGTGGCCGCGTGCGGCGAGCAGCTCATCGACCTCGAACGCGTCGACCAGCCCGCGGAACAGGTGCGAGACCTCGCGCTGGACGTGCCACGGCTCGTGGTACTCCAGGCGACCGGCGTAGTGATCGAGCAGCAGCGCAGGCGCGCCCGAGCGCTCGATCTGCTCGGCGATCGTCAGCTCGCCCGGCTGCAAATCCCCCGTCAGCCAGTGCTCCTCGCCGTCCAGCACCACGCACGAGCCCGCCTCGTAGATGAACGAAGCCTGTCCCAGCAGCCGCGCGTCCTCGTAGACCTGCGCGCGGCGCCGGCCCGACATCAGCACCACCTCCACGTCCGCACGCAGGCAGGCTTGGATCGCGCGCACGCCGTCCAGCGTCACCGCCCCCTCGCCGTCGTGCAGCAGCGACGCGCCGCGGCCGAGCAGCGTGCCGTCCAGATCGACGTACATGCAGCGCACCGTCGCCGCCTCGCTCACGCGGCGCTCCCGCCCGGGACGGGAGCCTGCGCTCGCGTGCTCGCCGACATCGCCTCGCTTGGGCGCGTGTCCGCCAGGCTCGCGAGCGGCGGGCGCTCGAGCGGGGCGTGCTCGGCTGCTCCGGCCGGATCCAAGCGGCCCTCCTGCTCCATCCTCCGGGCGATCGTCGCGAGCACCGTCAACGCCATCGGCTCGAGCGCCGACAGCGCCTGGTGGCGATTGTGGTGCTCCTCCAAGTCCACCTGCACCAGCGCCTCCGTCCCAGCCTCGCGCCAAGCGTCGATCAGCATCGCCACCTCCACTCCGTAACCCGTCACGAACGGCAGCCGCGCGAGCAGCTCCCGGCGCGCCGCGACCTCGCCCGCAAGCGGCTGGCGGATGTGCGCGAGCTGCGGGTAGAACAGCGCCAGCGCCGGGCGCGCCGTCAGCCGGTTCACGCGCCCGCCGCCGTCCGGCTCGCCTGCCGGCGCCCCGGCCATCGGCCGCCTGTAGAAGGCCTTCACGAACGACACGTCCGGCTCACACACGAGCGGCCCGAGCAGCCCGGTCGCGAAGTGCGCTCCGAAGTGCTCGCTGTCGGCGTCCACGAAGCAGACCAGATCACTCTCCAGGCGCGACAGCGCGCGCCACATCGCATCGCCCTTGCCCAGCACCGGCCCGTAGCCGGGGAGGAGCTCCTGCTGCTGCCACACCTCGGCGCCCGCGCGCTCGGCTACGGCCGCCGTCCCGTCCGGTGAGGCTGCGTCGACGACGACGATCTCGTCGATCGCGCCTGCTTCTCGCAACCGCGCCAGCTCGCCGACGATCTCCCCGACCGTCTGCGCGCATTCGCGCGCCGGTAGGCACACGGACACCGACACACCGTCACGCGCGCGATCGCTCGCGATCCGCTCGGCCGTGTATGCGGAGTGATGGAAGCTGCGCACTTTCGCGCGCTCGTTGCTCGGAAGGGGTGGCGCGCTCGCGGCGGCAGGGGGCATCGCCTCTACTATCGCAACCCATGGCCAAAGAGCGCCTGATCGAGCCCTGGAGCGCGATGCTCGACGCCGGACTGGCCGACGGGCGGCTCGTGCGCGAGGCGCGCGAAGGCCCCGGGCAGGCAAAGCTCGTCGACGCGCCGGGAGAGCTTCACCCCGAAGTGCTCGCCGCGCTGCAGCGCATGGGCGTCTCCCAGCTCTACTCCCACCAGGCGCAGGCCATCTACGCCGCCGCCGACGGCCCGACGATCGTCACCACCGGCACCGCCTCAGGCAAGTCGATGTGCTTCAACCTGCCCACGCTGCACATCCTCTGCGAGCAGGCGCGCGCCCGCGCCCTGTACCTGTACCCAACCAAGGCGCTCGCCCAGGACCAGGCGCGTGCGCTGTCCACGTTCGGCTTGACCAAGCGCGTGCGCCCGGCCATCTACGACGGCGACACCCCGCGCGAGGCGCGCGCCGAGATCCGCCGCAGCGCCAACGTCGTGCTCACCAACCCCGACATGCTGCACGTCGGCATCCTGCCCAATCACGGCGCCTGGGCCGACCTGTTCGCCAACCTCGCCGTCGTCGTCATCGACGAGGCGCACGTGTACCGCGGCGTGTTCGGCTCGCACGTCGCCAACGTGCTGCGCCGCCTGCGTCGCATCGCCGCCGCCTACGGCACCGAACCGCGCTTCCTGCTCACCTCAGCCACGATCGCCAACCCCGTCGAGCTCGCCGAGCGCCTCACCGGCCTGGGCGACGTCAGCCTGATCGACGACGACGGCTCCCCCGCTCCGTCGCGGCGCATCGCCATGTGGAACCCGCCGCTCACCGACCAGGACAGCGGCGCGCGGCGCTCCGCCCTCGGCGAGGCCGCCGAGCTGCTCGCGCGGCTCGTGCGCGAGGGCGCGCGCACGATCTGCTTCATCAAGTCGCGCAAGGCCGTCGAGCTGCTCAGCCGCCTCGTCAAAGACGACCTGCAGAAGACCCATCCCGAGCTCGCCGAGCTCGTCGTCCCCTACCGCGCCGGCTACACCTCCCAGCAGCGGCGCGAGCTCGAGGGCCGCCTCACGCGCGGCGAGCTGCGCGCCGTCATCACCACTGACGCGCTCGAGCTCGGCATCGACATCGGCGCGCTCGACGCCGCCATTGTCGTCACCTTCCCCGGCACCGTCGCCTCGCTGCGGCAGATGTGGGGCCGCGCCGGGCGCTCCACGATCGAGCGGCGCGGCCGCGGCCTGGCCGTGTACGTCGCCGGCGAGGACGCGCTCGACCAGTTCTTTTGCCGCCACCCCGACGAGTTCCTCGATCGCCCCGTCGAGGCCGCCATCCTCGACCACGAGAGCCCGCTCATCTTCCGCCAGCACCTGCTCTGCTCCGCGCACGAGGGTCCGCTCTCACACGAGGACGCCGAGTTCCTCGGCCCGCGCTGGGAGGCCCATGCCGAGGTGCTGCTCAGCTCCGGCGAGCTTCGCCGCAGGCCGCGGGACCGCAATACGCACGCCGATCCAATCAATAGAAATGACGACGACCGAGAGGGCTCGACAGCGGGCACGTACGTACCGCGGCGCCACGGCTCCTATCCGGCCGCCGAGGTGTCGTTGCGCTCCGCCTCGCCTGATCAGTACGCGATCGTCGACGTCTCCTCCGGGGAGATGCTCGGCTCGACCGAGGCCGCGCGCGCCCATTCGACCGTGCACGAGGGCGCCATCTACCTGCATCTCGGGCGCACCTACGAGGTGCGCGAGCTCGACCTCGACCGCCGGCGGGCGCTCGTCTCGCCGTTCGACGGCGACTGGTACACCCAGCCCAAGCGACAGACAGACACCGACATCGTGCGCCTGCTCGACCGGCGAGAGGCGCTCGGCGTGACGCTCTCCTTCGGCGAGGTCAGCGTCACCGACACCGTGCTCGCCTACCAGCGCAAGGGCGCCTCAGACCACACCTTCCGCGGGCTGTTCCCGCTCGATCTGCCGCCCACCAGCTTCGCCACTCAGGCGCTGTGGTTCGAGCTCGACTCGCGCGCACTCGAACAGGAGATCCCGCTCGAGGCGCTGCTCGGCGCGCTGCACGCAACCGAGCACGCTCAGATCGCCGTGCTGCCGCTGATCGCCATGTGCGATCGCTGGGACATCGGCGGCCTCTCCACCAACTACCACCCGCAGACCGGCACGCCGACGATCTTCCTCTACGACGGGCACCCCGGCGGCATCGGCATCGCGCGCACCGCCTTCGCGCGCTTTCAAGAGCTCTGTCAGGACGCGCACGCGCTCATCTCCGAGTGCCCGTGCACCGGCGGCTGCCCCTCGTGCGTGCAGTCGCCCAAGTGCGGCAACCTCAACGAGCCGCTCTCCAAGGCCGGCGCGCAGCTGCTGCTCGCGCGGATGCTCGCCGCCGGCACGCCCGACGGCACCGATGACGCGAACGGAGAGGGGCTCGCCGGCGGTGCACAGATCACGCGCACCGGAGCCGGCAAGGGGCGCCGCTCCGAACGCGATCCTTCATTGTTGAAGGCATAGCAATGCCCCGCTCGCCCAAGAAGGCGGCGCTCGCCGCCGCACTGGTCTGCGTCGCGCTCGCCACCGCCGCAGCCTCAGCGCAGGCGCCGCAAGGCACGCTGCTCAACGGCGAAGGCCCCTCCGGGCGCACCGCGCTCACGCGCTGGACGCTTGCGCTCGATCCCGCCGATCGCGGGCTCGCGCGCAACTGGGAGAGCGGTGGCTTCTCCGGGCGCAGCGTCACCGTGCCCAACGTCGTCGATCCCAACGACATCAAAGGCCACGCCGGCCGGCGCAACTACGAAGGCTCCGTCGCCTGGTATCGCACGAGCCTGCAGGCGCCCACAGCCGGCGTCTACGCGCTCGCCTTCAGCTCCGCCAACTACAAGGCCAGCGTCTACGTCGACGGCAAGGCGATCGTCTCCCATCGCGGCTCCTACCTCCCGTTCGAAGGCCGCGCCACGCTGACCGCCGGAGCGCACACGCTCGTCGTGCGCACCGACTGGCGCGACCCCGGCGCCCAGAGCAAACAGGGCTTCCACCGCACGTGGTTCAACTGGGGTGGGCTCGACGGACAGGTCAGCGTGCGCGCAATCGGCCCCAGCGAGCTGCTCGAACCGACCATCCAGACGACGCTGCAGCCGAGCTCGGGGCAGGAGGGGCAGGCTGAACAGGCGACCGTGCGCATCGGCGTGCGCGTGCGCAACAACGGTCCCGAGCGCCTGATCGCGCCGAAAGGATCGCTCGTCGGCGGGGGCCAGAGCATTCCCGTCCAGTTCGCAGCGCAGACGCTCGCGCAAGGCCAGAGCGCCGAGCTGAGCGCCACGGTCGTCGTCGCCAAGCCGGCGCTGTGGGCGCCCGGGCACCCGAGCCTCTATGAGCTCGACCTCGCTGTCGGGCAGGAGAGCGGCTACTCCGCGCGCGTCGGGTTGCGCCAGCTCACCTGGCACGAAGGCCGAATGATGCTCAACGGCCGCCTCCTGACGCTGCACGGCGCGTCTTTCCAGACCGACGCCAAGGGCCACGGCGACGCGCTCACTCCAGCCGATCAGGACGCGCTCGTCGGCGAGCTCCAGAGGATCGGCGCCAACACCGTGCGCTCGCAGCACCCGCTCGAAGCATCCATGCTCGAACGCCTCGACGCCGCCGGCATCCTCGTGTGGCAGGGCGTCGGGCCGGTCGAAGGCGCGAGCAACTGGTACTCGAGCTCGCCGCGGCTGCTGCGCGAAGCCGTCGGGCAAGCGCGCACCGCCGCGATCGCCGCGCAACTGCACCCCTCGATCATCGCCTGGAACCTCGTAGATGAGGTCGCGCGCAACGGCCACGACGCAGCCGAGGTGCAGTACGTGCAGACGCTCACACACTGGCTGCACGAACACGACCCCACGCGCATGGTCGCTGTCGACGTGTGGGGCGATCACCCCCCGCAGCGCGCCGGCACGCTCTACCGCGGCGTCGACGCCATCGCCGAGACCGACTACACCGGCTGGTACGACTTCCCGCAGTACTCAGACGCCCGCCAGCGCTCGACGATGCACGCGCGGCTGCGCGCGATGGAGCGCACGTTCGCCGGCAGGGTGCTGATCATCAGCGAGTTCGGCGCCGAATCGAACACGCTCAACCCGGCCGGCTCGCCCGGCAGCTATGACTTCCAGTCGAGCCTGCTCGCGCGCCACATCTCCGTCTACGGCGCCGAGCAGAAGCTCAGCGGCATGATCGTGTGGGACCTGCGCGACTACCCGCTCGTACCCGCCTTCCAAGGCGGCTCGATCCACTTCAAGCTGCCCTCGCTGCGGCTGATCGAAGGCATCAACCAGAAGGGGCTGTTCACCTACGACAGCCAGGCCAAGCCCGCTGCCGCCGTCGTCGCGCGGGCTTTTGCCGCGCTGCCGGCGAGCTAGAGGCGCGCTGCCCGCGAGCTAGGGGGGCTAGCTAGGCCCCGACGAGCACGTACACCCGCACCGACCCACCGGATGCGGGCGCTGAGAACGAGGAGACCTCGTAGTCGATCCCGTGGAAGCGCAGCGTCCCGCTGCTGGGCAGCTTGGACGGCCCGGGGGCCGGGTTGCCGGCTACCGTGCGCGAACCCTGGCGCACGTAGACGAGCGCGTGCGTGAGCGTGTGCGTGAGTTTGATGAACGGCGCGAACGCAGAGGCGGAGAGCGTGAAGCGGCGTGAGATCCGCTGCGTGATCAGCCCGAGCTCGGCCGTCTTGATCGCTTTGCAAGTCTTCGTGGCGAGCGACGCCGACACCGGCAGCAGCAGCGAGATGCGTAGGCGTCCGCTGGGGTAGGCGCCAGCGTTGAACGAGTACGCCTCGTAGCTGCGACGGGCGTACGTCACCGGGCCGTGGTCAGGGATGCTCGGCGGCCCGGGGCTGAGCTGTCCCGGGACCGGGACCTGCCCCGATTCGGTGCGCAGAATCAGCGGAGCGCCGATGAAGCGCGTCTCGAGCTTGACGTAGCCGAGGTCGTCCTGGACGGAGAAGACGAAGTGCCCGATCGTCTTGCCGTGCGCGCGCAGCGTGCCGGCCACCGGCGCGAGGATGTACGGGCCGCCTTCGTCGAACAGCAGCGTCGAGCCGACGCTCACGCGTAGGCGCACGATGTGGGTGTGCGAGTAGACGAGGGTGTGCACGGCCATCTTCAGCGCCGCGCGATCGTCGCGTTCGACAGCGCTGAGCAACGGCCCGTCGCTTTCGATCTGGTGTTTGTCGCTGGAGGTCTCCGAGCTGGACACCTCCGAGGCGTAGATCCGCTCGGCGACCTCGCCGGCGGTCTTCGCCAGCACCTCCGCCCCGGCCGCGCCGCATGCGGTGGGAGCGGCCGGCGCGCCGCCGGCCGGCGGCGGCGCCGTGGCTGGAGCGGTCGCGGCCGGTGTGGTTGCGGCCGGCGTGGCTGCGGGTGTGCTTGCGGCGAGCGAGGAGGCGGCGCCCGGCGCGAGGCCGGCGGCGAGCGCGAGGGCGGCGAGCAGCGCGCGCGCGCGCGGTCCGCTGCGGCGCGCGCGCATCGGCGCTCAGCCTTTGTTCCCGCGCGCGATCTTGCGCAGGTCGATGGTCTGGTCGTAGAGCTTGGCGTCGACGCCGAGCTCGAGCGCGACCTCGCGCAGCGGGCGCCCGGAGGCGGTCGCCTCTTTGACGATCTCAGTGCCCTTGTCGTAGCCGATGGCGCTGTTGAGCGCGGTGGCGACGGCGAGCGTCGCGCCGGCGGAGGCAGCGGCGCCGGCCTTGTTGGCTTTGATCCCGTCGACGCACTTCTCGGCGAGCGCGCGCGAGGTGGCGGTGAGCAGGTTGAGCGACTGCAGCAGGTTGCGCGCGATCAGCGGGATGCGCACGTTGAGCTCGAACTGGCCCTGCAGGCCGCCGACGGTGATGGCGGTGTCGTTGCCGATCACCTGTGCGGAGACCTGCAGCACGACCTCGGGGATCACCGGGTTGACCTTGCCGGGCATGATCGAGGAGCCCTTCTGCAGCTCGGGCAGAAAGATCTCGCCGATGCCTGCGCGCGGGCCGGAGCCCATCAGCGCGAGGTCGCCGGCGATCTTGGTCAGCGACACGGCGATCACCTTGAGCGCGCCGGAGAGCTCGACGAGCGCGTCGCGGTTGGCCTGCGCCTCGAACGGGTCGAGCGGCCCGGCGATCTGCTTCAGGCCGGACTCCTTCTTCAATCGCGCGCGGACCTTCTCGGCGAACCTGGCGTGCGTGTTGAGGCCGGTGCCGGTGGCGGTGCCGCCGAGCGGGATCTGCCCGACGTGCACGAGCGCCGATTGCACGCGCTCCTGACCGAGCGCGATCTGCGCGGCGTAGCCGCCGAACTCCTGCCCGAGCGTGACCGGGACGGCGTCCATCAGGTGCGTGCGCCCGGACTTGACGACGTTCTCGAAGCTCTTGGCCTTGCGCGCGAACGAGCGCTCGAGCTGCTTGAGCGCGGGCAGAAGCTCGTTCTGGGCGACGTCGAGCGCAGCGAGGTGCACGGCCGAGGGGAACACGTCGTTGGAGGACTGGCCCATGTTGACGTGGTCGTTGGCGTGCGTGCCCTCGCCGGCGAGCTTGGCGATCACCTCGTTGGCGTTGGTGTTCGTGGAGGTGCCGGAGCCGGTCTGGAAGACGTCGATCGGGAACTGCGCGTCGTGCTTGCCGGCGGCGATCTCGGCGGCGGCTTTCTCGATGCTGTTGGCGCTGCGTTTGGAGAGCAGGCCGAGCTCGCCGTTAACGGCCGCAGCAGCGCCCTTCAGGCGCGCGAGCCAGCGCACGACGGAGACAGGCACGGTCTCACCGGAGATCGGAAAGTTCTCGACGGCCTTGGTCGTCTCTGCGCCCCACAACTGCTTCTCCGGCATTCGTTCTCCTTTGTGTGCATCGACTGGCTGAGCAGCCGCAGACCCTATCCGCAGAAGGCCGAGAGCTCGCGCGCGAGCCCCACCGGATCATCGTATGCGAGCAGGAAGCCGGTGCTCTGCAGTACACGCAGCTGCCCATCGGGGAGCAGCGCGAGCGCCTCTTCGGCGATCGCGAGCGGGTGCATGGGGTCACGGTCGGCCCACAGCAGCAGCACGGGCATGTCCAAGCGGGGGTAGAGGTCGAGCAGGTGCGTCTGCGCGCCGCGCGGCCACGCGCGCGCGGCCTTGGCCCACGAGCGCGCGAGGTTGGAGTTGCCGGGGACGTCGGCGAAGGCGTGGCGGATGAGGTCGGCGGCGGCGGGGTTGGCGCGCGCGGACAGCCGCATCCCGCGCGCGGGCGTGAACACGGCGCGCGCGCCATGTGAGAGCAGGCGATCGAGGCCTGGCACGGCGGCCGCGCGCGTGCTCGTCAGCCAGGTCGAGCGCAGCCACCGGCGCTCGGCGCTCGCGTGCATGCGGTTGCTCATGAGCACCATGCGCGCGGGGCGCACGCTGCCGGTGCGAACGGCATGCAGCAGCACCTCGGCGCCGGCGTCGTGCCCGGCGATCAGCGGACGCGGGCCGAGCACCTCGTGGGAGAAGCCGCCGAGCACCTCGGCGAACCAGTCGAGCGTGTACGGGTGGCGGGGGTGGTCCTCGGAGTCGCCGTGCAGCGGCAGGTCGGGGAGCACGACGCGGAAGCGGTCGGCGAGCGCCTCGACGGCCGGTTCCCACTCCTTGTGCGAGAGCAGCGCGGAGTGCAGCAGCGCGAGCGGGCGCCCGGTGCCGAGCTCGCGGTAGGCGACGCGCGTCCCGTCGGGGTGGTGGTAGAGGCGCAGCCGCACTGCCTCCATCGTAGGATCGGCGGCGAGATGACGATCGCAGCACCTCAGCGCCGGCGGCCCGGCCACCTGCGCAGGCGCCGGGCACGCCGGCTCGCGGCAGGCGTGCTGCTCTGCGGGCTCACGCTGTGCGCGGGCTGCGGGCAGGCGAGCCCGGGCAAGGCGCTGCCGGCGTCGAGCGGTCTGCCGGCCTCGCGCGCCTCGCACGTGATCGTCGTGCTGATGGAGAACGACGAGTACGGCGAAGTGATCGGCAACGCGGCGGCGCCATACATCGGCTCGCTGGTCAAGCGCTACGGGCTGATGACGCGCAGCTACGCGATCAGGCACCCGTCGCTGCCGAACTACGTCGCGCTGACGAGCGGCTCGACGCACGGCATCGACTCCGACTGCACGGACTGCACGGTCGCGGGCGCGAACATCGCCGACCAGCTCGACGCCGCTCGTCTCTCGTGGAAGGCGTACCTGGAGGATCTCCCGTCGCCGTGCTTCACGGGCGCGAGCTCGGGCGGCTACGCGAAGAAGCACAACCCGTTCGCGTACTACCCGGGCATCGCCGGCTCGCCGTCGCGCTGCCGCGGGATGGTGGGCTTCGGCGCGCTGAGCGCGGATCTGCGCGCGGGCACGCTGCCGACGTACGCGTGGATCTCGCCGAACCTGTGCGACGACGGCCACGACTGCCCGATCTCCACGGCGGACAGGTTCCTCGCGCGCACGCTGCCGTCGCTGCTGCGCGAGCTGGGACCGCACGGCTTCCTGGTGCTGACGTGGGACGAGGGCAGCGGCGGCGCGGCGAGCTGCTGCGGGGTCGCGCACGGCGGCCACGTCGCGACGATCGTGGCCGGGCCGGACGTTCGCCGCGGCGCGCGCTCCTCGACGCCGATCGACAGCTACGGCGTACTTGGCAGCATCGAGCAGGCGCTCGGGTTGCCACCACTCGGCGGAGCGCGCGACCGGCGCAGCGGGCGCCTGAACGCGCTCTTCACAAAGCCCCCGCACGTTCGCTGAGCGCCTGCGCCGCGCCGCGGCAGGCGGACGCGCACCTGCGCGAGCCCACGATCAGCGAGACGCCGGCGGATGGAGACGCCGGGCGGATCGGGCGCGAACGCGCACCTACAATGGGCCGCCCGTGAGCGCTGCTCCCAGACATCCGTTGATCCCTCGCCACGAGGTCGACGCGCGCCAAGAGCTGCCGGCGCTCGAGCAGGAGGTGCTGGCGCGCTGGCGCGAGCGCGACGTGTTCTCGGAGTCGCTGCGGGCGCGCGAGGGCGCGCCGCGCTGGGTCTTCTACGAGGGCCCGCCGACTGCGAACGGGCCGCCGGGCGCGCATCACGTGCTCTCGCGTGTGTTCAAGGACATCTACCCGCGCTTTCAGACGATGCGCGGCCACCTGGTGGAGCGCAAGGGCGGCTGGGACTGCCACGGGCTGCCGGTGGAGATCGCGGTGGAAAAGGAGCTCGGGATCAAGTCGAAGGCGGAGATCGAGGAGTACGGGATCGGCGCGTTCAACGAGCGCTGTCGCGAGTCGGTGTTCACGTACCTGCAGGAGTGGAACCGGCTGACGGAGCGGATCGGCTTCTGGCTGGATCTCGACGACGCATATCGCACGCTCGACGAGCCGTATATCGAGTCGGTGTGGTGGGCGCTGTCGCAGATCGACCGTCGCGGGCTGCTGTACGAGGGGCACAAGGTCGGGCCTTACTGCCCGCGCTGTGAGACGACGCTGTCATCGCACGAGGTAGCGCTCGGCTACCGCGACGTGGTCGATGCGAGCGTCTACCTGAAGTTGCGCGCGAGCGAGGGCTCCGATCAGCTGCTCGTGTGGACGACGACGCCATGGACGCTGCCGGGAAACGTCGCGGTGGCGGTCTCCCCGACTGCGACCTACGCGAGGGTGAAAGTCGAGGATGATCACTTCGTGCTCGTGTCGGATCGTGTCGGTCCGGTGCTCGGTGAGGGCGCGGAGATCGTCGAGCGCTTCTCGGGCGTGGAGCTGGTGGAGCGCTACGGCAGCTATGAGGGGCCGATCTTCGCGGCGAGCGACCGCGAGCCGGGGGCGCTGGCGATTCTGGCGGACGAGTTCGTCACGACGCAGGACGGCACGGGCATCGTGCACCTGGCGCCGGCGTTCGGCGAGGACGATTACCGCGTCGCGGCTGCGGCAGGGATCTTCAGGGGCGACGAGCCGCGCACGCTCTACAACCCGGTCAAGCCGGACGGCACGTACGACGAGCGCGTGCTCAGCCGCGACGGCGAGCGCTACGCGGGGCGCTTCGTCAAGGACGCCGGACTGACGAAGGAGCTGATCGCGGACCTCGACGCGCGTGGGCTGCTGCTGCGCGTGCAGGATTACGAGCACTCCTACCCCCACTGCTGGCGTTGCGGCACGCCGTTGCTGTACTACGCGAAACCGTCGTGGTACATCGCGACGACGAAGCTCCGCCAAGAGCTGCTCGATGCGAACGAGACGGTCTCGTGGCACCCGCCGCACGTCAAGCACGGGCGCTTCGGCGACTGGCTGGGCAACAACGTCGACTGGGCGCTCTCGCGTGAGCGTTATTGGGGCACGCCGCTGCCGGTGTGGCGCTGCGAGGCGGGGCACGTGCACGTGATCGGCTCCTTCGAGGAGCTGTCGGAGCGCACGGGTCAGGAGCTCGCAGACCACCACCGCCCGTTCGTGGACGAGCTGGAGCTCGCGTGCCCGCACGAGGACGCCGACGGCGAGCCTGCCTGCGGCCGCCCGATGAAGCGCGTACCGGAGGTGATCGACGTGTGGTTCGACTCGGGGGCGATGCCGTTCGCGCAGCACCACTTCCCGTTCGAGGATTCAGAGCTCCTCGGGGAGCGCTACCCGGCGGACTTCATCTGCGAGGCGCAGGATCAGACGCGCGGCTGGTTCTACTCGCTGCTGGCCGTGGCGACGCTGCTGTCAGAGCCGCCGCCGTATCGAAACGTCGTCTGCCTGGGGCTGATCCTCGACGAGGACGGGCAGAAGATGTCGAAGTCGAAGGGCAACGCGGTGGAGCCGTGGCAGGTGCTCGACACGTTCGGTGCGGACGCGTTGCGCTGGTACTTCTTCACCTCCAAGCAGCCGTGGGACGGCTACCGCTTCTCGGCGGAGACGATCGGCGAGGGGGTGCGGCTGTTCCTCAAGCAGCTGTGGAGCACGTACTTCTTCTACTCCCTGTACGCGCGTGTGAGCGCGGATGAGCTGAGCGGCGCGGAGGCGAGCGCGGGCGCGCCGAGCGACGAGCTCGACCGCTGGGCGCTGTCGCGCACGGCGGGCACGGCTGCTTTTGTGGCCGAGCGCCTCGAGGCATACGACGCGACGTCAGCCGGGCGCGCGATCTCGGAGCTGGTCGAGGATCTGTCGAACTGGTACGTGCGCCGCTCGCGCCGGCGCTTCTGGGACGGCGACCCGGCGGCGTTCCAGACATTGCGCACGTGCCTGCTGACGGTCGCGAAGCTGCTGGCGCCGTTCTGCCCATTCATGGCGGATGAGATCTACGACAACCTCGACGGCACGCTGGCGAGCGTGCACCTTTGCGACTTCCCGGACGGCTCGGGAGCGCAGGACGGGCTGCCGGCGCGCGAGCCTGAGCTGGAGCAGGCGATGTCGCTGGCGCGCGAGACGGTGCGGCTGGGACTGGGCGCGCGCGGGAAGTCGAAGATCAAGGTGCGCCAGCCGCTCGGCGAGGCGGTGGTCGTCGCGGCGGGCCGCGAGCGCGAGGCGATCGAAGCGCTCTCGGACGTCGTGCGCGAGGAGCTGAACGTCAAGCGCGTGCGCTTCGTGGCGGCTGCGGAGGAGCTGAGCAACTACGAGGTCAAGGCGAACTACCGCAAGCTCGGGCCGATCTTCGGCAAGGCGATGCCGCTGGCGGCGGAGGCGATCGCGGCGCTCGACCCGGCGCACGTGGCGGCAGCAGTGCGCGATACGGGCTCCGGCTCGGATGAGGCGAACAGCGCAGGCGGGACGGACCGGGAGGCAGGCGTCGTCGCGGGCGGCAGGACGGGCATCGGCATCACTGTGGACGGCCGCGAGCACACGCTGACGGCAGACGAGGTGATCCTGACGATGCGCGCGCCGGAGGGCTACAGCGTCGAGCGCGAGGGCGCGCACGCAGTGGCGCTCGACCTGACGATCGACGACGCGCTGCGCGCCGAGGGCTGGGCGCGCGAGATCGTGCACGCCGTGCAGAGCGCACGCAAGGCGGCTGGCCTCGCGGTCGAGGACCGCATCGAGCTGACCCTCGCCGGCGAGCCGGCGCTACTGGGAGCGGCCGAGGCCCACCGCGACTACGTGACCGGCGAGACGCTCGCGGTCAGCTTCCGGGCCGGAGGCGACGACGAGGCCGCCGCCTCCGACCGGGACTACTCAGAGGAGATTCAGATCGACGGGCTGGCGCTGAGCATCAGCCTGCGCCGAGCCGGCTAGGCCAGGGCCGGCTCCAGCTCCTGCTCCAGCTTCTTCTTGGGGTAGGCGCCGATGACGGTCTTGACCGGCTGACCGCCCTTGAAGAGGATCATCGTGGGGATCGAGAGGACCTGGAAGTTGGCGGCGGTCTGCTGGTTCTCGTCGATGTTGAGCTTGACGATGCGCAGGTCGGGCCGCTCGGAAGCGATCTCCTCGAGCACGGGGGCGACGACGCGGCACGGGCCGCACCAGGGCGCCCAGAAGTCGACGAGCACCGGTCCGTCGGACTCGAGAACCTCGGCCTGGAAATTGGTGTCGGTGACTTCGTTCAACGTGCCTGCCATGGGGTCTCCCTTGTGGATTGCTTTCCTACCACTATACAAAGTAAAGGAGGGGGTCCGTGGGGAACAGTGCTCATTCATCCGACTCGATGCTTGGGACAGGCTACGCGGAGTGCCAGCAAGCTACGGAACGATGATTGATAGATATATTCTTGCATCGCCACGACAGAATGATAGAATGTTTCTATCGTGAGCAATGTCCTCCAGACCCCGAATTTGCAGCCCGTCGAGATAGAGGTGCTCGGAATGATCGCCGAGCTTCGGGATCGGCTGCGGCACTACGTGGACGTCGAGCCCCGCCGTTGGTACGGCACTCTGCGCCGTATGTCCTTCGCGCGCGCCGTCCAAGGCTCCAACAGCATCGAGGGATTTGACGCCAGCTTGGACGACGTCGTCGCTGCGGTTGACGACGAGCCAACGCTGACGGCAGACGAGGAAACCCGACTGGCATTGTCCGGGTACCGCGACGCCATGACATACGTCCTGCAAGTCGCGCAGGACTCAGCGGCCGAGGTGGACGCGGGGCTGCTCAAATCGCTGCATTTCATGATGCTCAAGCATCTGCTCGACAAGGACCCCGGTCGCTGGAGGCCGGGGGAGATCTACGTGGTTCGGGAGTCCACGGGCGAGCAGACATACGAAGGCCCTCCCTACGAGGAGGTGCCCGATCTCATCGCCGGCATGATTGCGGAGCTTGAAGACAGCGATGCGCCTGTACTTGCTCGCGCTGCGATGGCGCATCTCAATCTAGTGATGGTCCATCCGTTTCGAGACGGGAACGGGCGGATGGGGCGCGCCCTACAGACGCTCGTCTTGGCCCGCGAGGAGATCAGGGCGCCCGTCTTTTCGAGTATCGAGGAGTATCTCGGACGCAACACCGAGCAGTACTACGAGGTGCTAGGCGAGGTTGGACGTGGCAAGTGGCATCCTGGAAACGACGCTCGCCCATGGCTCCGGTACTGCTTGAGGGCGCACTATTTTCAGGCTCGGACACAGCTCCGGCGCGTCCGAGAGACGGAGCAACTGTACGAGGCTTGCGGGACCATCGTGCGGCAGCACAGTCTTCCCGAGCGCAGCACTGGCGCCCTCGCTGAGGTCGCGTACGGCCTGCGGCTCACCCACAGCACGTACAAGATGATCATGGAAATTACGGCTGGCGAGACAATCTCTGGCCTGACCACCAGCCGGGATCTCCGAGCCTTGGTGGATGCGAAGCTCTTGAGAGCTGTCGGTCGGACACGCGGGCGCTACTACGTTGCCGAGCCGATCCTCTTGGCCGAGCGGCAGCGCATTCACGCGGAACGCGCCCCTCAGGCAAGAAACGATCCGTTCGAGCTGGCGTCGGGTCAACTCAAGCTTGCTCTTGACTAACTGCTTGGCCCAGCGTCTGCACCGCTAAGCGCTTCTCGCCGTTGGCCGGACGCCTACAGCCAGCGAACGACGCCGCCGTGGCTGGAGCAGGTGCCGCTGTGGGATTCGCTGAAGCTGTACGTGCCGTCTTCGCATTCGGCCGTCGCGCCCGCCGGAGGACCCGTGGAGCTTTCCTCCGGTTTGCAGACCGTGTTTCCTGCGGAGTTGACATAGGTGCCGTTGGTGCACGTGGAGGCGGTTTCGTGTTCCGAGCGCTGCCTGGCTTCGCGTTCTGTGGTTTCGCGCCGTTCGGTTTCACGCCGTTCGGCTTCGTGCCGGCGCTTGGCCGCCGCGCGCTGAGCTTCTTCGCGCCCTCTCGCCGCCGCACACCACTGCGCGCTCAGCGGAGCGTGGAAGGTGACCTCGGTCGTGACCGTCGCTCCGACGTTCCCGCGGGCGGTGAGCGTGTCGTGGAAAGCCTGTCGCGGATGACGACAACTCCACGGCACCGTGACCACGTTGCTTTCGCGTTCCGCCGTGAGCCATTGCAGATGCACGCCGGTCCTGGCTTCCGTGAACGTCTCGTACGCAGCTTCCGGCGTGCTGACGAGCTTGACCGCCGAGTAACCAGGCCGCTTGTAAGAGCTTCCGTGATGGGCCGAGACGACGGCCCGGAGCGCCGAGACCGGCAGACCTTCTTCAGTTACGCAGGTTTCCGGCAGGTCGGGATTGGCACATCCGGCGACCGCAGGTGTGCAGCTCAGCGCGAGCGCCGCTACGGACACGCTCAGGACAAAGGCGACTCTCCCCCTCATCCAACGGCAACGCTATCAGCGCTGGTGTTCCGATGAGCGGCCCACGATCCAATATGTGAACGCCCTGCACGCCCGCGCTCAGTTGACCGTGACCATCCATCCTTCCGACATCCGCATGATCGGGGGATGGATGTTGGTCAGCGTCGTGAACAGGTGCGGCGAGATGTAGACCTCGATGAAGGCGGCGATCACGAGCACGGGCACGGCGATCGCGACGGTCACGAACGTGGCGGCGAGCAGCTGCTCCCACTCCCCTCGTCGGCTGGCGATGATCCACGCGGCAAGCGGCAGAAACAGCGCGATCAGCTCCGGGATCGCGTGCGGGAGCACGGCGAGCAGCAGCAGCGCGGGCGAGACGCGCAGGAAGTTGGCGACGCCGCCGAGCGTGTGCCCGAGCAGATAGGCCTGGGCGCTGAGCGAGAACGTCGTCGCGAGCGCGACGAAGCCGATCGCCAGGCGCCCGCCGTGTTCGTGAACCCAGCGCGAGGCGCCGGTGCGGTGCTCAGCCTGCATCGGCAACGAGCTGCCGGCGATGAACCCGGCGACGCAAGCCATCGCGTGCAGCGCGAGCACGAGCATGTTGCGCCGCAGCACCGCTCCCACATCGCCGAGGTCTCCGACCGCGAACGGCGGCTGTAGGCGGATGATCTGCTCGTATCCGTTCTCGAGCGTGGCGACGATGAGGACCGCCACGAGCAGGCTGGCGGCGGCCAGTGCCGAGCCTGCAAGCCAGCCTCCGAGTACCCGGTGCGGGGCGCCACGCCACGTGCGCAGGGTCTCGCGCGTGTGACGCACGCCATGCGTGAACGCATAGGCAGAGGCATCCATCAGGCGTTCATCGGCCGAGCGAGGGCGCGGCTGAAGGAGATCCGCCGGTGAGCGCTAGCGGAAGCGCAGGCGGGGGACCAGCCACATCGCCTCGGCTGCGATGCGCCAGGACATCTTGCTCGTGCCTTGCTGGCGGTCGCGGAAGGTGATCGGCACCTCGACGACGCGGAACCCCGCGCGCACGGCGCGGTAGGTGAGCTCGACCTGGAAGGCGTATCCCTGTGAGCGCACGCCGTCGAAGTGGATCGCTTCGAGCACCTCTCGGCGAAAGCACTTGAAGCCGCCCGTGAGGTCGCGGACCTTCAGGCCGAGCACCCAGCGCGCGTAGGTCGAGCCGCCCTCGCTGATGAAGCGCCGCAACCGCCCCCAATCGGTGACGCCCCCGCCCGGCACGTAGCGCGAGCCGAGCGCGAGGTCGGCGCCGTCGGGCGAATCGCGGTCGGCGGCCGAGAGCAGCCGTGCGAGATCGGCCGGATCGTGGGAGAAGTCGGAGTCCATCTCCATCACGTACGCAGCGCCACGGTCGAGCGCGTAGCGAAAGCCCGCGAGGTAGGCCGGACCGATCCCGTTCTTCTCCGAGCGATGCAGCACCTCGAACCACGCGTTCTCGGCCGCGAGCCGGTCGGCGATCTCGCCGGTTCCGTCGGGCGAGCCGTCGTCGACGACGAGCACGTGGAAGCCTTCTGGCGCGGCGCCTTGAAGCACTCCGCCGACCGCGCGCACGATCGCCTCGACGTTCTCGGCCTCGTTGTAGGTCGGCAGTATCAGCCACGGTTCGCCGGACATGAGTTGGCGATCCTAGAGCGTGGCGAGGGCGTCACGCGAAGCAGACGCCAACCGCGCCGGCATGTGCCTACGCTGACGGCGTGCCCGCACCCGAGCTATCGAACGCAGCGATCGCCGACGCATTCGAGGAGCTGGGCGACCTCTACGAGCTCGACGGGGCGATCGTCCACCGCGTGCTCGCCTATCGCACGGCGGCCAAGAAGATCCGCGAGGCGTCGGTGTCGGTCGCTGCGCTCGCGCGCGAAGGCCGCGCCAAGGAGCTGTCCGGGATCGGCCCGACGCTCGAAGAGAAGATCCTCGCGCTGCTCGACACCGGCACTATCCCCGCGACCGAGAAGCTGCGCGCCAAGTTTCCCGCCGGATTGGTCGCGATCACGCGCCTGCCCGGCCTCGGCGCCAAGCGCGCCCGGCTGCTTCACTCCGAGCTCGGCGTCGACTCGCTGCAGAAGCTCCGCGAGGCGGCGCTCGCGCAGCGCATTCGCACCGTCCGCGGGCTCGGGCCGAAACTGGAGGAACGCGTGCTCACGGCGCTGGAGGAAGGCGCCGGCGAGCGCCCTCCGGCACGCGTGCTGCTGCCCAAGGCGATCGAGACGGGCGAAGGCCTCGCGACGGCGCTGGCCGAACGGGGCGGCGATGAGACGCGCGTGCTCCTCGCCGGCTCGGCTCGGCGCCTGGCGGACAGCGTCAAGGACATCGATCTGATCGCCGTGACCAACCGCCCGACCACGCTCGCCAAGAGCCTCGTGAAGCTCGACGAGATCGAGGCCGTCGGCTCGGCCGGCAAGTCCGGCGCGCGGGCGCGCACTCACTCCGGCATCGGCGTCGACCTGCGCATCGCCAAGCCCTCGCAGCTGGGCAACCTGCTCCAGCACTTCACCGGCTCCGGGCGCCACAACGCGGCGCTGCGCGAAGCGGCCGTGCGCCGCGGCCTGCACGTGTCCGAGTACGGGCTGCTCGACGACGCGATCGGGCGCACGCGCACGTGCACTGACGAGGCCGAGCTGTACGAGCTGCTCGGGCTCGCCTACATCGAGCCGGAGCTGCGCGAGAACCGCGGCGAGCTCGAGGCGGCGCGTCTGGACGGCGGCGCCGGGCTGCCACATCTGATCGAGCTGGGCGACATCCGCGGCGATTTGCACAGCCACACGATCGCCTCCGACGGGCACAACACGATCGGCGAGATGGCTGCGGCGGCGCTCGCGCTCGGCTACGAGTACCTGGCGATCACCGACCACTCCGCCACGCACGGCTTCGGCAACGACGTCTCACCCCAGCAGCTCGCCCGCCAGATCGAGCTCGTGCACGAGGCGAACGCGAGCATCGACGGCATCGAGCTGCTCGCGGGCAGCGAGGTGAACATCCTGCCCGACGGCTCGCTCGACTATGAGGACGAGCTGCTGGGCCGGCTCGACTGGGTGATCGCGAGCGCGCACACCTCGTTCGGGATGGGCGAGCAGGCGATGACCGAGCGGATCGTCACCGCGATCGAGCATCCTCTCGTACGGGCGATCGGCCACCCCACAGGGCGCCTGATCGAGCGCCGCGCCCCATACGCGATCGACCTCGAGGCCGTGTTCGAGGCGGCCGCGCGCACGGGCACGATGCTCGAGATCAACGCCAACCCTGACCGTCGCGACCTCTCAGACGTCCACGCGCGCGCGGCCGTGCGCGCCGGCGTGACCCTGCTGATCGACTCCGACGCCCACCGCACGCGCACGCTTCAGAACATGCGCTGGGGCATCGCGACCGCGCGGCGTGCATGGCTGACCGCCGCCGACGTCGCCAACACGCGGCCGTGGGCGGAGCTGGGCAAGCTAGGCAAGCAGCCGCGGAAGTAGTTGCTCGGCCACCAGCCGGTCGACCGAAGCGCGTGTGAACGGCTCGAGCGCAGCGCGCGCTCGCTCGGCGTAGCCGGGGAGCGGCTCGGCGAGGGCGGCGCGCAGCGCGGCAGTGAGGTCCTCGCCGACCAGGCGCGAGTCGAGCGAGCGAGCGATCGGCAGCGCCGCATACGGGCCGGGAGCCGCGCTCGTGACGAGCTGGCAGCCGTCGGCGAGCGCCTCCAGCTGCGAGAGCCCGTAGTCCTCGCGGCGTGGCGCGCACACGAACACGCGCGTGCGCCGCAGCAGCGCGCGGAACTCCGCCGGGACGAGCGCCCCGGCGACGCGCACGCCGGGCTCCCCGCGTGAGATCAGCCCGGCGCGCTGTAGCTCATGGGCCGATACGCCGGCGATCACCAGCTCGCAACGCCGCGCGGCGCTCTCGCCGGCCTCACCCCCGCCGACGTCCCCGCCATCGGCCATCAGCCGCCGCCAGGCGGCGAGCACGCGGTCCAGGCCCTTCTTGGCCGGGTTCGCCGCATACGTCACCGCCGCGATGTCGCGAACCTCGCTCGGCTCGCCGGAGGGCTCGACGGGCACGGGCAGCACCAACGAGCGCTCGGCGGCGGCGGCGGACGGGAACGCCTCGCGCAGGCCACCCTCACTCCACGGCAGCAGCAACGGCGCTTGGCGCAGCCGCCGCCGCTCGAGCGGGCGCTGCCAGAGGCCGTGGCGCCCGGGGCGATTGCCGGCGGCGGGAGCGTCGAAGCGGATCGCCCCCGGACGCTTCCAGAACAGCGCGGCCGTGCTCGTCGAGTAGATCACGGCCTGCGCCGGCGCGCCGCGCTGCTGCTCGCTCACCTGCGCAGCCGCCCGGCGCGCGGCACGGGCCCACACGAGGTCGGTGAGCATCAGCGTTCGCACCTGCTCAGGTGGAAACGGGCGCGCGATCGCCACCCGCGCCCCGGCGCGCCGCAACGAGTCCTGCAGCTCGTCGTCGGCGCGGCGCAGGCCCTCGGTGGCACCGAGTGAGACGAGCAGCACATCGGCGGCGTGCGCCCGGCTCATCTAGGTGACGGCGCCGTTTGTCCGTTCGGGGTGCAGCGCCTTGAACCCCGGCGTGCGCTCCAGCGCGATCGGGCGCACCGGAGAGGTGCGCTGCACGTAGAAGAAGGCCCCGTCGCGCTCCTCGATCGCCGCCACCGCAGCGTCCTGGCGTCGCCACGCGAGCGCCCAGATGATCGCGAAGCCCGCTGCGATGCCCGGAATCTGCGGAGCGAGGAAGGCGAGCCCGCCTGCGAGCAGCGTGAACACGAGCAGCGGCCACAGGCGGTTGATCAGGACTCCGCCGGGGTGGGCCTCCGGCAGAACTGTGCTCGCTTTCGCGTCCGCGAGCAGGCGCGCGATCGGCGGATTGGTCTCGGCCCGGCGGCCGAGGCGCAGCCCGATGACCGCGGCGAGCACCCACCAGCCGATGCCGAACGCAAGCAGCTCTTCTTCTGACTTCGTGCCGAGCGCGAGCACCGTCACGAGCGCCAGCGCCGTCGCGGCTCCGGCGCTCAGCAGCACCGTGCTTCTGAGGAAATCGACGAAGCGCACTCGCCTACTACAGCAGCGCCTCGAGCAGCTCGCGTACGCCGCCCGTGCCGTCCACGGTCAGGTCGGCCTCGCGCGCCAGCTCAGGGGGAGCTTCGTCGGAGGCGACCGCCACGCAGAGGGCCGACTCGAGCTGGCCCTCCTGCACGAGCTCGCGCAGGCCGCGGAAGGCATCGAGATCGGTGGTGTCATCGCCCACGTACAGCGCCGCCGAGACCGAGGCGTCGCGCAGCAGCCTGGTGATGCCCAGGCCCTTGTCCAGCGTGACCGGCGGGCGCACCTCCAGCACCTTGCGCCCCCAGTGCACGACGAAGCCCTCCGACTGCGCCAGCTCTGCGATCTCCCCCACGGCCGCCGCCGCCGCGTCCTCGTCGGGCGCCCCGCGCCAGTGGAAGGCGGCGATCGCGTCCTTGTCCTCGCCGCGTACGCGCAGCCTCACGTAGTCGTCGGTCAGGGCGCGCGCGGCGAACGCACGCGTGCGCGCCGTCCAGGCCTCGAGCTCCGGGTCGACCTCCGGGCGCGTCGAGCGCGGTCGCAGCAGCTCGCCGCCGTGGTTGCCGACGTATGCCAGCGTGCCGATCGCGACGATCTGGCGAGCGGTCGCCGCGCGGCGGCCGCTGACACAGCCGACGACGCCATAGCGCCTGCCGATCTCGATCAGCAGCGAGCGCGTCGCCTCGGGTACGTGCGCGTCCGCGGCGTGGCGCACGATCGGTGCCAGCGTGCCGTCGATGTCGAGCAGAACGGCGCCACGATCGGGGTCGGAGCGAATCGGCTCGAGCGCCTCCACGAGCGTGGCAGCGAGGGACACGGCTCTAGTATGGCGCGCATGGTGGCTGAGGAGGGCCCTCGCAAGCGTGGTTGCTGAAAGCGCTCCAGAGGGGTCTTTGAGCCGCTCGCTCAAACTGATGGCGATCGGCACCGCCGCCGGTCTGTTCAGCGGTCTGTTCGGCGTCGGCGGAGGCAGCGTGATCGTGCCGCTGCTCGTGCTCTGGCTGGGCTACGAGGAGCGCATGGCCACGGCGACCTCGCTCGCCGCGATCATCGCCATTGCGGCCTTCGCCGCCGCCACGCAGGGGCTCTACGGCAACGTGCATGTGCTCGACGCACTGCTCGTCGGCGTCCCCGCCGTGGGCGGCGTGCTGATCGGAACGGCCGTCGCGCAGCGCGTCGGCAACCGCACGATCTCGCTGCTGTTCGCGGCCGTGCTCGTGGCGAGCGCCGTGGAGCTGGTGCTGCGGTGATCGGCGCGATCGCGATCGGCGTGGCCGGCGGCATCCTCGCCGGGCTGCTCGGAGTCGGCGGCGGCGTGCTGTTCGTGCCTGGCCTCGTGATCTTCCTCGGCCTCGGGCAGCATCAGGCCGAGGCGACGTCGCTGCTGGCGATCATCCCGGTGGCGATCGTCGGTACCTACAAGCAGGACCGCTACGGCAACGTCCAGCGACGGGACGCCGCGCTGCTCGGCCTACTCTCGCTCGCCGGGGCGGCCGGCGGCGTGGCGCTCGCCAACGCGCTCTCCGGCCGCGTGTTGCGCGAATTGTTCGCGGTACTGATGATGCTTGTCGCGATGCAGTTCGTCCGCAGGGCCCTGCGCGGCACCGCCTAGCGGATCGTCTAGACTCACAAGCGCACATGGGTTTGGACAATCCCCTGCACATCGCGTTCCTCGTAGTGATCCTGCTGTTGATCTTCGGCGCCAAGCGCCTCCCGGAGATCGGGCGCTCACTCGGGAGCGGCATGCGCGAGTTCAAGCAGTCGGTGACCGGCGAGTCGCACTCCGAGCCGAGTGCGCTCCCGCCCGCGCAGCAGCCTCAGCAGCAGCCCGTGCAGACGCCGGCCGGCGCAGCACCGGCGCAGCCCGTCGCCCCGCCGCCTCCTCCGGCCCCCGCGCCGGTCGAGCACCAGCAGTCTTAGCCCCCGCGCCGGCTGAGCACCAGCAGTCCTGGCGCCCGGTCGCCGGTCCAGCACCAGGATCCAAAGCGACTCGGAGGTCCAAAGCGACTCGGCGCTAGCGGATGCCGCTGCGCCCGCGCAGGATCGGGCCGCTGCTGACCGCCTCGAACGCCGAGCCTGGCACGGCCTTGAGCTGGTTGAGGTCTTCGTCGGGCCAGCGAGGATCGGTGGCGCCGCTGATGTACCAAGACGAGCCGTTGTCGGCGACGATCAGCCCGTAGCGCTTGAGCGCCTGCAGGATCACGAGCGCCTGACCGTGATAGCCGGCGAGGCTGAAGCCGGCCTTCAGCCGCAGGCGCAGCCCCATTGGCGGCAGGTTCGGGTCGGAGTCGCTGGAGGCGAAGTGGACGGCCGGGTGGATGTAGCCGCGCTGCGAGCGTGAGACCGTCACGCGCAGTGCGTGTTCGATCTTCCCCGCATGCACCTCCGGATAGCGCGCCAGCAGCGGCAAGATCGGCAGGCCGGCGGCATCGGCCGAGGTCCAGCCTTCCGGGCGCAGCGCGTTGCTGCGCAGGTTGAAGACCGCTCCCGAGCCCGCCTTCCAGCCTGAGCCGCTGCGCTGCGCACCGTAGAGCTCGTAGACCTTGCACGTCTTCTTCTGCAGCACGAGCACGTGCCGGTCGCCTTCTTCTCCAGCCCCCTCGACGCGCGCGCCCGGCGGGATCGGATATGGCCCTGGGTCGGATTCTTCGCCGTATTCGGTGAAATCGATCGGGACCTTCGGCTGGCTCGAGCCGACGACCTCGTAAGGAATGCCGTAGCTCGGGTTGCTGCCGAAGTCAGCGTGCAGGTGTACGCTCGCGCCGATCGAGGCGATGTAGCTGTCCGAGCTCGGGTTGACAGGCGCTTTGGAGATGTCCTCGTTGAGCGGGTTGTCCGCCGGGAACAGCGGACACCCGTACTCGTGCGGTCCCAACGGCTTCCCGGGGGTCTTTGGCGACGCCAGCGCGCTCGTGCCGGAAAGCGCGCCTGCCGCGAGCAGCATGGCCGCGGCCGCGGCGAGCATCGTCGCCGCGGCGACGCACGCGGCGAGCGGCCAGAGCGGTCGATCGGTCGAGAGTGCAAGGCGTCTCACCGGGCCCACACTAGGCGGCGGGCGCCCGCGGCGAGGACGCTCTGGACGACCTGCTGAGCCGATCGCCGGCGGCTGCTCAGCGCTTGAGCGTGAGGTGGGTGCTCGTCGGCCGGCCGCCGCCCGAGCTGAAGCGCACGTTTGCCCACACCTTCGATTTCTTGTGGGCTTTGACCAACCGGCGGCCGGCGGCGTTCAGCTTGACCTTGACCTTGCCTGTCGTGCCCGCCTTGATCGAGAAGCTGGCCGTTCCGTAGCTGAGCACCTTCGGCTTCTTCGCCTTCTTCTTTGCCGCCGCCTGCGCCGCTCCCGCGAGCTGGGCGCTCTGGAGGTTGAGCAGCCCGGCGCAGTCGACTACGAGGCACTGGATCGGCACCGTCGCCGCGTTGCCGCGCACCGGGATCGTCAGCTTCGGGAGCGTCACCGCCGGGAGCCGCGAGATCGCCGGCAGAGGAACGCCGGTCGCCGGCGGCGGAGCCGATGGGCCGCCGGCCGGTGCGGCGCCTGCGCCCGTGTCCAGATCGGCGTTCATCAGCACCTGGCCGCCGAACAGCGTCGTCGGCAGGATCGGGTTCGGCGTCGGCGCCGGGTTCGTCGCTTCCGTCGGCGCCGGGTAGAAGGCGGCGATGCCGCTCGCGTGGTCGACGAACGCCGGGACCGGGACGTTGTCGCTCAGCACCGAGAGGGCGAGCTGGTCGCCGGCCGCGTTCGTCGTGGTGTCGTCCGGCGGCGGCGTCGCTTCCTCGATCATCGGCAGGCTCACCGCAACTGTCGTGATCGCATTGCTCTGGGGCGTAAACACCGGCCCGTAGCGCTCGACGAAGCAGCACGCGAAGTATGGGTGCCCGGGATCGCCGGCTTTGTTCTGGTAGAGCGAGCGCACCACGATCACCTGCATCGGTCCGGTGACCGCGCCAACCTTGACGCGCACCGCGGTGACGGTGCCGGGAGCGGGCGCGTAGAACGTCGGACCCGGCCCACCCGAGTTCCACGTGCAGCTCGCGTAGTGGAGTTTGAACGGGGCGAAGCCTTCGCCGCAGGTCGACGTGTTGTTCGCCGGCTGGTTGAGATCAGCGCCGAACGTGGCCGCGCACGCCGCTGTCGGCGCGAACGCCAAAGCCATCAAGGCGCTCGCCACTACGGCGAGTCGCTTCCCCCCGGTGAGCCGCATCGGCCAATCGTATCCCGCGCCGGCGCCGCGATCCAGCGTCGTATACGCAGCAATTGCGTACTTCGTGGGTCTCCGGGCGCCGCGGGAGCCGACTGAGCCGCGTGGCGCCGCCTCTAGGCTTCCCCGGGTGAGGCGCTCGGCGGCAAGCAGCAGCTCCGCAGGATCTCGGCGTACGCGAGCGCCGATCACTCGCCCGGCTCTCCTTCCCGCACTCGCGCTCGCAGTCGCGCTCGGTGCGTGCGGCTCCTCGAGCAGCTCCACGGGCACGTCAAGCGCAGGCGGCGCGGGCGGCGCCGACACGGGCGGATCGGGCACGGCCGGCGTCGCAGTCGCCGGGAGCGGCAGCTGCTCGGACGCTGTCGCCGGGACGCTCGGCGAGGTCGGGCTGCGCATCTACCGCGAGGCGTCAGTCGGGCTCAACGCCGTACAGTCCGCGCACCGCGTTCAGCGCTCCAAGGCGCTCGCCGGAGCGATCGCAGCGGATGACGCCGGGGCAGCGCGCACAGCGCTGCGCGCCCTGCTCGTCAACCAGATCGCAGGCGTGCAGATCCTGCGCGGCGGGCACGTCTTCGCGACCGCCGGCTCAGGCGCCGCGATCGCGCCCGTGCGCGGCACGATCCCCGGCACCGATGCGAGCTTCGTCCTGTCCGTGCAGTCCGCGCACAGCTACCTCCAGGTCGCGAGGCAGGTCACTGGGGCGCACATCCTGCTGATCGAGGGCGGCGTGACCGGCCCGGGCGCCAGCGCCGCCGCGAGTGCGAGCGGGAGTGCCAGTGCGAGCGGCGAAGCAGGCGCGCACGTGCTGGCCGGGACGCTCGGCGGCATCGATGCCGCAAAGGTCCCGAGCCACGGGCGGCTGCGTGCGGCGGGGCGCAGCTACCAGGTGTTCTCGCTGCCTGCGCGCGCCTATCCGTCGGGCTCCTTGCGCATCGCCATGCTCGTGCCGAGCGCTGCCGTCAAGTGCCCCGTCTCCACGGCGCAGGCTCGGGTCGAAACGCTCGACCACGTCGGCGAACGGATCTACCAGGAGGAGGCGCACAGCTCCTACGTGCTCGACACGCTGCGCCACATCGAAGCCGACACGGCCTTCCAGCGCGCGGTCGCCGCACGCGACATCCCCGCCACACGCGCCGCCATCGTCAGCTTCTTCGCCGCGCACATCCACGTCGTGCGCGTGCGCGTGAACGTGCCGGGCGCCAATCGCGCGCAGCGACTGCTGTACGACCTCGGCGGCCCGTACGTACTCGCCCCCGTGCACGGCACGCTGCGCAGCGGCGGGCACATCGTCGGGCGCTTCTCGATGGCGATCCAGGACGACGCCGGCTACCTGCGCCTGGCGCGGCTGTTCACCGGCGCCGAGGTGCTGATGCGCACCGGCTCCGAGCAGGTCCAGGGCACGCTCGATCCCGGCCCCGCGAGCGTGCCCGACCGCGGCAAGGTCAGCTACCGCGGGCGCAGCTACGAGGCATACTCGTTCACCGGCGAGGCGTTCCCGGCCGGGCCGCTGCGCATCTCGCTGCTGCTCGCGCGCTGACTGCGGGGGCGCGCGGGTCGGGTGGCCTAGAGCAGGCTGCTGGTCATGCGTTCGACCTCGGCGATCGAGGTGAGGCCTTCGCGCACCTTGTCGAGGCCGTCGTCGCGCAGACGGCGCATGCCTTCGCGCACGGCCACCGTGACCATCACGTCGACCGACGCCCGCTCGAGGATCAGGGCGCGGATGTGTTCGCTGACGGTCATCACCTCATACACACCCACGCGTCCGCGGTAGCCGGAGCCACCGCAGCGCGAGCAGCCGACCGCGTCGAACGGCTCTGTGCCGGTGAGGCCGTGCTCGGCGAGCACCGACTCGGACACCTTCAGAGGCTTCTTGCAGTGCTTGCAGAGCATGCGCACCAAGCGCTGGGCGACGATGCAGTCCACGGCTGAGGAGACGAGGAACGGCTCGATGCCCATGTCAATCAGGCGCCCGAGCGCGCTCGGCGCGTCGCGCGTGTGCAGCGTCGAAAGCACGAGGTGGCCTGTCAGTGCCGCCTCGACGGCGATGTGCGCGGTCTCGCGGTCGCGGATCTCTCCGACCATGATCACGTCCGGGTCCGCGCGCAGCATCGAGCGCAGCCCGACGTCGAACGTGACCCCCGCCTTCGTCGCGATCTGCATCTGCTTGATCCCCGCGATGCGCTGCTCAACCGGGTCCTCGATCGTGAGGATGCTGCGCTCGCCGTCGTTGAGCTCGCTCAAGGCGGCGTACAGGGTCGTCGACTTTCCCGAGCCGGTCGGGCCGGTGACGAGCACCGCGCCGTTCGGCTTTTTGATCGCGCTCGTGAACTCCTCGAGCGCCCGCTCCGGCATGCCCAGTGACTCCAGACCCTGCACCACGGCGCCTTTGTCGAGGATGCGCATGACCACGCCCTCACCGTGCACCAGCGGCAATGTGACGACGCGGATGTCCACCCGGCGCCCGTCGACGGTCAGCGCGAAGCGCCCGTCCTGCGGGAGGCGCTTCTCGGAGATGTCCAGGTCGGCCATGATCTTGATGCGCGAGACGACGCCCATCGCCATTTTGCGCTTGACCGTGGCGGCCGGCGCGAGCACGCCGTCGACGCGGAACAGCACGCGCGTGTCGCCTTCTTCCGGGTTGACGTGGATGTCGGAGGCGCCCTGCTGCACGGCTTGGGCGACGATCGAGTGGACGAGCTTGATGATCGGCGCGTCGCTGTCGGCCTCGTCGACCTTCAGGTCCTCTTCTTCGGCTTCGACGTCCTCGTCGACGATGTCTTCGATCGACTCGTCCATGTGCGTCAGGCGAGTCAGCAGCAGGTTCAGGTCTTCCACCGACGCCGCGACGGGGCGAACACGGCGGCCGGTCATCATCGCGACGTCGTCGATCGTCAGCACGTTCGTCGGGTCGGCCATCGCCAGCAGCAGCGTGCCGTCGTCGGTGAAGCCGATCGGCACCGCCTGGTAGCGCTTGCTCGCCTCGTGGTTGAGCAGGCTCGCGGCGCCCATGTCGAGGTCGTAGATCGCCAGGTCGACGTATTCCAGGCCGAAGCGCTCAGCCACGACGCGGGCGAGCTGGTCGTGGCGCAGGACACCCTGCTCGACAAGCACCAGCCCGGTGGGGCGCCCCTGTGCGCGCGCGACTTCGACGGCCTCGTCGACCGTCTCGCGATCGGCGAAGCCGAGGTCCACGACCACTTCTCCGATCATGCGTGTCGAGCGGCCCGTGCGGTGCGGCGGGTACAGGCCGTTGCCCACGGGCGGGGCCGTGGTCTCCTCTACCGTGTCGACCGCGGCCGACTCCGCCGTCGGCGCGGCGATGTCGCTCATACCTGCACTATCGGCAGCAAGGGTGGGCCGCTTGACCCCTTTTGGCGCGTCAGTGAGTCGGCGAGGCCAGCCCGTGCTCGAACGCGCCCTTCAGCGAAGCGTCAAGCGTGTTCAGGCGATACAGCGCGAGCGCCTCCGGCGAGGCCAGCCGCGCGCCGCCAGCCCCGTCGGAGCCGTGGTGGAGCAGCACGCAGTGCTCCAGCGCCAGGCGGCGATCCCCCGCGAGCGTCGCCGGCGCGTGCTGGGCGATCACGCGCATGCCCAGCTCGACGTGGCCGAGCAGCCGCCCCTCCGAGCTGCGCGCGATCTCCGCGCCGTAGGTGAACTCACGCGTCTTGCCGATGTCGTGCACGATCGCCGCGCTCAGCAGCAGGTCACGATCCAGGCGCGGGTGCAGGATGCACAGCTCGAGCGCCATCGTCGCGACCGCGACCGTGTGCTCGAGCAGGCCGCCGAGGTAAGCGTGGTGGCCACCGCCCGCGCCGCCGCGCTGAGATGGGATCGAGCACGGCGCGCGACGTAGCTGCGCGCGCAGCTCGCGGTCGCCGAGCAGGTTCGCCAGCAGCAGCTTCATCGGTGGGTCGTAGACCTCGCGCGCGAGGTGCTCGAGGAAGCCTTCCAGCTCATCCAGGTCGCGGTATGCAGTCGGCAGGAATTCGGCCGGGTCGGCGTCCGCGCCCTCGGCGCGCGCGATCGTCTCGACTGCGATCTGCAGCTCCTCGCGGAAGCGCTCCGTGCGGCCCTTGACGCGCACCAGCTCGCCGCGCTCGAAACGGCCGGCGAGCACGTCCGCGTCGCGGAAGGCGCGACCGAGGATCGTGCCGGTGCTGTCGCCGAGCTCGACCGTCAGATACGGCGTGCCGCCGCGTGAGATCTGGCGCTCCTTGCGCGTGCACGCGAACACGCCGTCGACCTGCTCGCGGTCGCGCAACGTGGCGATGCTCTGGGCGCTTTCGAGCGGTGGGCTCTGGGCTGAGGCCATCGATCCATGATGTACGGTGGTTCGGATGCAGCCGCTGATCTGGGATCGCCGTCCCGACGGACTCCGGGCCCCGGCGATGGTGTGCGCCTTCCAGGGCTGGAACGACGCCGGCGACGCCGCCTCCAGCGCAGTGTCCTTCCTCGCCTCCTCGCTCGAGGCCCGGCGCTTCGCGCGTATCGACTCCGAGGAGTTCTACGACTTCCAGGCCAACCGCCCGAACGTGCAGTTCAACGACGACAACGAGCGCGAGATCGTGTGGCCGACGGTCGAGGTCTTCGAAGCCTCCGCGCCGCGTGCGCCGCGCGACCTGGTGCTCGTCCAGGGCATCGAGCCGTCGCTGCGCTGGCGTGCCTTCTGCGCGCACATCGTCGACCTCGCCGAAGCGCTCGGCGTGCAGGTCGTCGTCTCGCTCGGGGCGCTGCTCGGCGACGTGCCGCACACGCGCCCGGTATCGATCTCCGGCCTCGCCTCCGACCCGCTGCTGACAGAGCGCCTCGGGATGCAGGGCTCGACGTATGAGGGGCCAACCGGGATCGTCGGCGTCCTGCATCACGCGTGCGCACAGGCCGGGCTGCCATCGGCGAGCCTGTGGGCGGGCGTCCCTCACTACGTCGCCGCCGCCGCCAACCCGAAGGCGGCGCTCGCTCTGCTGCGCCGCGTGGAAGGGCTGATCGGCGTCTCCGTCGACGTCTCCGAGCTCGAGTCGGCCGCCGCCGACTACGAACGCCAGGTGGGCCTCGCCGTGCAGAGCGACCCCGACATCCAGGCGTTCGTCGAACGCCTCGAGCAGGCCGCCGAGAGTGATGAGGAGAGCACCGACGAGCCGGTCCCCTCCGGCGACATGCTCGCGCGCGAATTCCAGCGTTTCCTGCGCCAGCGCGGGCACGAGAGCAAGTAGCCGGGCTCGGCGCGGGCGCACGGCTGCTCGGCGCGTTCGGCTGCAGCTGCGGCTGCGGTGACGTCAGCGCTCGGCGGCCGGGCAGACGATGCGGTAGTCGCAGATCGAGCACGCCGCGTGCGAGGGTGTCGGCTCGAACTGCTGGCCGAGGATGCCCTCGCCGACCTCCATCACGAGGGCTGTCACCGACGCGGCGTGCTGCTCGCTGCGCGGCACCGGCACCTTGAGGTCGTCGAGCACGTAGTAGTAGGCCTGCTGCGAGGACTCAAGGCCCCAGTCCTCGCGCGCGGCGAGCGCATACAGCGACAGCTGCACGTCGTCGGCGAGCTGCTCGGCGCTCTTCGGGCGTGAGGTCTTGTAGTCGATCAGCTCGTGCTGCACGACGGCGCCATCGACGCCCCCCGGCGCGGCCTCACCCACGCCCAGCGGCGGCGCGAGGCGGTCGACGCGGTCGACGCGCCCGCGCAGGTGGTGCGGGCCGAGGCGGAAGGAGAACGAGCGCTCGAACCACACCGGCTGTGACTCCTGGCCCTGCAGCCGCGCGTGGTAGAGGGTGAGCGCCGTGCAGGCCTTCTCATACAGCCCGCGCTCGTAGTCGCTGTCGCGGAAGCCCGCTTTGCGCCAGCTGCTGTCGAGCAGTTCGAGCAGCGTCTGCAGCGTCTCGCCGCCGTCGCTGTGGAAGCGCTCGAGCACCTGATGCACGGCGATGCCGAAGCGCTGGTGCAGCGTCTGTTCGGTCGGTATGCGCAGGACGCGCGCGAACTTGTAGCGCAGCGGGCAGCTGCGATAGGTCTCGATATCCCCGGCCGACAGCGCCAGGCCGACGCCCTTGCGCGGCAGGAACGGCGTCAACGAGTGCTCTTCGGGCTGCGCGGTCTTGGCGGCCTCCTGCACCCCGCCGAGCAGCGCGTCGTCGAGCATCGAGGTCTGCAGGATCTCGCGCTGCACGGGCGTGGTCGCGGCGAGCAGGCGCGTGTTGACATCGGCGAGCGCGTCCGTCAGCTCCTGTCCGGGCGGACGTTGCAGCAGCGCTGCGAGCTTGAGCAGCTCGAGGTAGCGCACCACGCCGTGGGAGATTTCCAGTTCCGTGTCCAGGCGCAGCTCGCCCAGGCGCCCGCCGATGCGCGCGACGCTCTCGAGCAACTCCTCGCGCATCGAGCGAAAGGCGCTCTCTAGCGGGTCCTCCGCGGCGACCTCGCCGAGCTCCTCATCGGACTCCTCCCACTGCGGCGCGGTAGCAGCATGAACGTCCGGCACGACCGCCGCGAGGTGGCGCGCGAGATCGCGCGGCGTCGAGTGCGGCTCGCTGCGCACGAACTCGGCCGCGAGGTCGCGCAGGCCCTGCAGGCTCGTGTCCTGCTCGGCCGCGTCGCGGCTGCTCAGCAGCACGCGCCCGCGCGTGCCGAGCAGCTCGATCAGCTCGGCAATGAACGTATCCGGAGCGAGCGTGTCCAATCCGACCGCGGCGCTGCGGTGAAGCGTCGTGAAGCGCTCGATGCGTTCGCGGGCCTCGGGAGGGACCTGCGGGGACTCGGTCGCGGAGCCGAGGCCGGCGACGAGGTCGAGCTTGCGCCGCCGCGCGAGCTGGATCACGCGCGCGAGGTGCGCCTGGCGCAGCTCGATCGGTGGGCGAGCGAGCGCGCGCACGACCGCGGCGGCGTCCTGCGGGTCGACGAGCAGCCGCACCCAGGCGAGCACGTCGCGCACCTCGGCGCGCTGCAGGAACGGCGCCGCCGCGCGCTCGCCGGCCACGTTCTTCACGGCTGGCTCGGCGGCGGTGCGGGAGGCGGGCACCATCCAAGGATACGAGCGCGCCCCTGAAGAGGCGAGCCGCCGGGCTACGCTCTTGCAATGGACTCGATCGATTGGCGCACGGCTCAGCGGATCGGCGAGCGGATAGCCGGCTCGCCTCCGAGCGGTGGTATCAAAGCGTCGGCGATCGAGCCTCGCGCGTATGACTTCGCCCGGCGCGTGAGCGCCTACAGCGGCCTGGAGCTGAACGGCGAGCTGCCGCCGCTGGAGGCCGTCGACCGCGCCACTTGGATCGCGGCCAACCTGAAGACGATGCGCCCGCTGCTCGGCGGCCTCAGCGAGCGCCTCGGCGAGGGCACGGGCCCGCTCGCCGGACCGCTGCGCTCGGCCTCCGGCTTCCTGCTCGGCGCCCAGGTGGGCGGGCTGACCGGCGTGCTCGCCCAGCGGGTGCTCGGGCAGTACGACCTGGCGCTGCTCGATGACACCGTCACCCCGCGGCTGCTGCTGCTCGCGCCGAACCTGTCGCTGGCGGCGCGCAACCTCTCGGTCGACCGCGACGAGCTGGTGCTGTGGGTGACGATCCACGAGATCACGCACGCCGTCCAGTTCACGGGCGCGCCGTGGCTGCGCGCGCACCTCGGCGGCATGCTCAAGGAGCTGATCGACGGGCTGCAGGTGTCGCTGACCGGCCGCGGCTCGGACACCGACGAGGACGGCACGGGCAACGGCGCCGGCAAGTCGGCCGGGCGCTGGACGCTGCCGAAGCTGCCCGACCCGGCCGATCTGCGCGAGATCGTCGAGCGCGCCCGCCGCGGCGAGGTGCTGCGCCTGACGCTCGGCGAGGACCGCTGGCAGCTGGTCGAGCGGATGCAGGCGGTGATGTCGCTCGTCGAGGGTCACGCCGAGCACACGATGGATGCGGTCGGCGCCGAGGTGCTCCCGTCGCTGCCGGCGCTGCGCGCGGCGATGAACCGCCGGCGCGAGTCGCGCGGGCTGCAGTGGCGCGTGCTCGAGCGCCTGCTCGGTCTGGAGATGAAGCTGCGCCAGTACGAGGTCGGGCGGCGCTTCTGCGACGCCGTCGTCAAGGAGGGCGGGCCGCAGGCCCTCGCGCGCGTGTGGAGCGGACCGGAGCAGCTTCCGAGCACCGACGAGCTAGAGCACCCGGAGCGCTGGCTGGCGCGCACGCAGGCCTCCGGCGACGCCCCGGGCGCGCTCACCGCATAACGCGGCCGCACGCCCTGGGGTCGTGCGGCGGTCACTCCGCGCGGCGAGAGGCCAGTGGCACACGGCGAACGTCCGCCGCCCGCGCGGCGGCTCGCACCCCGAACGGCCGTTCGTTCGCGGCATCGCTTGTGTGCGATTAGTCACACGAACGCACGTTCCGCCTGTCACAAGCGCATTTTGGGTAACTCCCGGGTAACACGGGGTCTACGGCAGGTGGTAGGATCGCGTTGTAACAAACTTTCAGGAGCGGGTTACAAACAGGTGTTCGATCCCGACGAAACGGGTATCGCATCGGAAACCAAACCCGCGCTTCTCGTAAAAGACGAGAAAGAAGAGGAGATTCCTCCAGATGGCAACTGCAAGCACAGCTTCCCCCCGCAGCCCCAAAACGGGCGCGGCAACGGCGAAAGCCAAAAAACCGGCTCGCAAAGCGACGAGCGCGCGCAAAACTGCGACGGCGCGCAAAGCGACGAGCACGCGCCGCTCCTCGACCCGCAGCGCCACGCAGATCAAATCGGCTCAGGCCAAGGGCGCACGCACGCGCGCTATCCACCAGACCGAATCCGCTCTCAGCCAGGCCGAGACGGCCACGCGCGAGACGGCCGGAGTGTTCGGCGACTACGCCGAGCGCGCGCTGCTGATCCCGGTTGGCGTCGCACTGACGGCCCGCGACAAGGTCTTCTCGGGCGTCGAAGAGACGATCTCGACGTACTCGACGACGACCAAGGCTCAGGCCCAGCTCCGTCGCTTCGAGCGTCGCGGCGCCACGGCTCGCAACCGCCTCGAGCGCGAGGTCCGCAAAGCGCGTGTCCGCGTCGAGCGTGAACTGCG
>JBBSDZ010000004.1:0-62173 GCA_038240205.1 Solirubrobacterales bacterium
CCGGCATCCACTCTCGCAGCGCCTGCTCGTCCCACGCCGCCACGTCGTTGTGCGGGTCGCAGTAGCGCAGGAAGTACCACGACGAGTCCACGAACGTGTCCATCGTGTCCGTCTCGCGGCGCGCCTCTCCGCCGCATGTCGGGCAGGTCGTGTTGACCCACTCCTCCGCCGCCGCCAGCGGCGAGCGTCCCTTCGGCGTGTAGTCCTCGATGTCCGGAAGCTGCACCGGCAGCTGGTCGTACGGCACCGGCACCATGCCGCAGTCCTCGCAGTGGAGAATCGGGATCGGCGTGCCCCAGTAGCGCTGGCGCGAGACCAGCCAGTCGCGCAGGCGGTAGTTGATCGACGCGTGGCCCTTGCCTTCCGCGTCCAGCCACGCGACGATCGCGCCGAGCGCCTCGCGGTTCCCCAGCCCGTCGAAGTCCGCGCGCGAGTTGACCAGCACGCCGTCGCCCGTGTACGGCAGGCCGTCCGCGTCCACCTGCGCGCCGTCGTCGGCGCTCGCCCCAGCGGGCCGGGTGGCATCGGCACCGCGATTCGCCCCGGCAGCGTCAGCGTCCGGGGCCGGCTCGATCACGCGGCGGATCGGGAGCTCGAAAGCGCGCGCGAACGCGTAGTCGCGCTCGTCGTGGCCGGGCACCGCCATGATCGCGCCCGTGCCGTACTCCATCAGCACGTAGTCGGCCACGAACATCGGGATCTGCTCGCCGTTGACCGGGTTCGTCACCGTGCGCCCAAGCGCGACGCCGGTCTTCGGCTTGTCCGCGTTGCCGCGCTCCTCGTTGGTCTCGTTGAGCGAGGTGTTGACGTAAGCGCGTACTGCCTGCTCGTGCTCGGTTCCCTGTGCCAGGCGCATCACGTCAGGGTGCTCCGGCGCCATCACGAAGAACGTCGCGCCGAACAGCGTGTCCGGGCGCGTCGTGAACACCGGGTAGTCGATCTGCAGCTGCTCGCAGCGGAACGTCACCTCGGCGCCCTCCGAGCGCCCGATCCAGTTGCGCTGCATCGTCTTGACGTTCTGCGGCCAGTCGATCCCGTCGAGATCGTTGAGCAGGCGCTCGGCGTAGTCGGTGATACGCAGGAACCACTGCGTAAGCTGACGCACTTCGACGAGGTTGCCGCAGCGCTCGCAACGCCCCTCCGCGTCGACCTGCTCGTTCGCGAGCACCGTCTGGTCGTGCGGGCACCACTTGACGGCAGCCTCCTTGCGGTAGGCCAGGCCAGAGCGGAACAGCTCGAGGAAGATCCACTGCGTCCAGCGGTAGTAATCCGGTTCGTGCGTGGCCAGCTCGCGCGACCAGTCGATCGAGATCCCCCACGAGCGGAACTGGCGCTGGAAGGAGGCGATCGACTCGGCCGTCGAGACGCGCGGGTGCACGCCCGTTTTGATCGCGTGGTTCTCCGCCGGCAGGCCGAACGCGTCATAGCCCATCGGGTGCATCACCCGGCGCCCGAGGCGGCGATGGAAGTGCGCGATCGCGTCGCCCACCGAGTACGTCTTGAGGTGCCCGATGTGCGGCTCGCCGCTTGGATACGGCAGCATCTCGAGCACGTAGGAGTTGCTGGAGGAGCCCCCCGCATCGTGCGCGTTGCTCACCTCCCACGTGTGCTCGCGCGCCCACACCTCCTGCCAGCGTGACTCGATCTGCTGCGGGTCATAGATGTGCTCTGTGCGCTCGTCCATCGGAGAGCGCAGGTTAGCGGGCAGCTCCACGCCGGCCGCCCGTGGACGCCCGCTCCGTCGGGCGCCATCGAGCTCGCGTGCGCTCAGCCGGTGGGGGCGAGCGCGTCCTCGCCGGCGGCGAAGCGACTGCGGCTGCGCAGCAGCGCGACGACCTCCGCCGGCGCCTTGTGTGGCGCGCCGGCGTCGAACGGCGGCTGCGGGTCGTACTCGATGCCCAGCTGGATCGCCTGAGCAACCTGTTCCCCGGCGATCTCGCCGGCCAGCGCGAGCGCCATGTCGATGCCCGCCGACACGCCCGCACCGGTGACGATCTTGCCGTCGAACACGACGCGCTCGGAGACAGCCTCTGCGCCGAGCTCGGCGAGCTTCTCCATCGCCAGCCAGTGCCCGGTCGCGCGCTTGCCGTCGAGCAGGCCCGCCGCCGCGAGGATCAGCGAGCCGGTGCACACCGACGTCGTCCACGTGCTCGTCTCGTGCGCCGCGCGCAGCCAGGCGAGCGCAGGACCGCCCGCGCGGGTCGCCACCTCGCCCGGGCCGCCCGGCACGAGCACGATCTCCGGCGAGCGCAGCTCCGCGAACGAGCGCTCGGCCACGATCGTGAGCATGCCGTTGTCCGTTCGCACCGGGCCCGCCTCGGCAGCTACGAACGTCACGAGTCCGCCCGGCAGGCGGCTGAGCACCTCATACGGGCCGATCGCGTCGAGCGCCGTGAAGCCGTCATACAGCAGGATCGCCGTGTTCATGTTCCCTCTCCTTGTCGTTGGAAGCTGCGATTGCGCCGTCGCGAGCCTGCGCACCCGGTCGCCGGCGCCGCGCGCGAGCCGGGCGGTCGATGCCGATCTGGGAGCGCGCTCGCGCACTTGCGTGAAAGCGCCTGCGGTACTCCGCCGGGCCGACCTCGAGCGCCCGCAGGAACACGCGCCGCATCGTCTCAGCCGTGCCGAAGCCGCATGCAGCCGCAACCTCGGCGATCGGCTCGGAGCCGTCCTCCAGCTTGCCGCGGGCGGCCTCCAGGCGCACCCGCTCCACGTAGCGCGCCGGCGTGATCCCCGTCTCGGCCGCGAACGCCCGCGCGAAGTGGCGCGCGCTCATGTGTGCGCGCTCGGCCATCGCCTCGACTGTGTGCTCGCCGGCGACGTCCTCAACGACCTGTCGCTGCACCTCGCGCAGCGGCTCACGGCGCGGCTGCTGCGCGGCGAGCGTCGCGCTGAACTGCGACTGGTTGCCAGGGCGGCGCAAGAACAGCACCAGCTGGCGCGCGATTGCGAGCGCCGTCGCGCGGTCGTGGTCCTCCTCGACCAGCGCCAACGCCAGGTCCATGCCCGCCGTGACTCCAGCCGAGGTCCACACGTCACCGTCGCGCAGGAAGATCGAGTCTGCCTCGACGAGCACGTCCGGGTACTGGCGCGCGAGCTCGGTTGCAGCCGCCCAGTGCGTCGTCGCGCGGCGACCGCGCAGCAGCCCTGCCGCGGCGAGGACGAACGCGCCCGTGCACACCGAAGCCGTGCGGCGGGTGTGAGCCGAAGTGGCCTGGAGCCACTGCAGCAGCGCCTCGTCCGCGGACGCTGCGCGCGAGCCGCCGCCGCCCGGGACGATCAGCGTGTCCAGCTGGAGCGGCGCGTCGTCGAGGCTGCCGTTCGGCACGATCTTGAGCCCTGACGAGGTCTCGATCGCGGCGCCGTCGCCGCTGAACGTGGCGATCTCATAGCCGCGCGCGCCTCGGCGCTCGCCGGCGATCAGCGCCTGGGCTCCTGCGAACACCTCCAGCGGCCCGGTGACGTCGAGGGCCTGGACGCCGTCGAACACGACGATCGCCACCTGCCTCGGAGAGTTGCCGGCCACCATCGCACGATCATTGCGCGACACGAGCACGTCCGCAAGGACGTATTTACAACGTTTTCTGCCAACGCATCTGCGCTCGCGGGTGCTTCACGGTGAGCGCGCACTGGGTCTAACATGGGCTCATGGAGCCAAAAACGCCTGCGTCCGACGCTCACGCGCAGGAGCGTCAAGCGCTTGGCGCAGCGCCCGCGCGCGTCGCCGAGATCGTCGAAGCCGCCGAACGCACCGCCGCCGAGCTGCGCCAGCAGGCCGAGGACCGCGCGCGTGAGCGCATCGCAGAGGCCGACCGCGCCGCCGCCAATCGCGTGCGCGCCGCCGAGGAGGAGGCGAGCGAGCTGCTCGCGCACGCGCGCGCGCAGGGCGAGAGCGCGCGCAACGATGCCGTCGCCGCCGTCGGCAGCATCCACGCCGAGGCCGAGCGCGTCCGCGCCGAGGCGCTCAATGAGGCTGAGCAGCTGCGCGCCGACGCCCACCGCGAGGCCGAGCAGGAGCGCGAGGCCGCCCGCCGTGACGCAGAGCTCGAACGCAACGGCGCGCGCGAGGAGGGCGAGCACCTGCGCTCCGGAGCCAGCCGGCAGTCCGAGCAGGCGCTCGGCGAGGCGCGTGCGCAGGCGCACGAGGAGCTCGCGAGCGCCGGCGCAGAGGCCGCGCGGCTCCTCGCAGAGGCGCGCCAGCAGGCCGATGCCGTGCTCGCCGACGCGCGCGCACACGCCGAGCGGGCGATTGCCTGCGGCGGCGAGGATCTCGAGAAGCTGCGAGCCGACGCCGCCGAGCAGGCGCACGGGGTTCGCGCCAAGGCGCGCGAGGACGCGCGCGAGATCGTCGGCGAGTCGCACGTCGTCGCGCGCGAGGTCCTACGGGAAGGCACCGAGCTCTCGCGCAACCTACGCGAGCTGTCCGTGTCGCTGCGCAACAACGCCGAGCGGCTGCTGCGCGACGTGCGACTCGCGCACGGCGGCATGACCGCGCGCCTCGATCAGGCCGGGCCAGGCGGCGGTGACGTCCAAGCGCGCGTGCGGCAAGCTCGCGACGAGGATGATCCCGGGGACGACCTCGACGTGCCTGAGTTCATTCCGCCGGGGTGAGGGGTGGCGCGCCGGTGCGCCAGGCGGCAGCTAGACTTTCGTGAGCATCGAGGGGCTATAGCTCAGCTGGGAGAGCGCCGCCATGGCATGGCGGAGGTCGTCGGTTCGAGCCCGACTAGCTCCACCATAACTTCACTAATCGAACCAAGGGCCAAAGCTCCCGTCTCCGCTTGGGGACGGGAGCTTTCCCGTTCTACAGCCCTCCCAGCCCGCGCCTTGATTTCGCATACCTGCCGCACGACAGCCTCCTCGGCACCCCGCGCGGCTGAGACCCCACCGGATGGTTCGTCCGTCGCCTGCGGAGCGACCTATATCAAGAGCTGGACGATCCGCAACAGTGGAAGCGTCCCGTGGCGCGGACGACGCTTGCGGCGGATCGGACCGACGCTTGGCCCATGGACGCTCGGCTCAGAGCGCCACGAGCCGATTCCAGACACCGATCCAGGAGAAGCGGTTACGCTCTCGGTCTCGATCAAAACGCCGCAGATGGAGACGGCTGCGGTCGCGCAGTGGAAGATGGTGAATGAAGACGACCTGCTGTATTTTCCCACCCAGTATTCGGTGGGCTTGGGACTGTACGTACTCGTTGGGCACGACACGCCCGCCCGAGCTCCCTTCAGCACAGGCGATGTCGTCTGCTAGATGGTTGACGAGGACGGCCTGCTCGATTTCCCGGCGACGTTTCCTCGGGGCTGGGGTTTTCGTGGTCGTCGGGTGCGAACAGGCGCTGATGGACGCGGACTGTCGACCCCGCGGCTGATTGATGGCTGGAAAATTCGCAAGGCGCACGGGCTTCGCTGGCTTCTCCGAAGCGACGGCGTGCTCCTACGTCGCCCGAGCCACCAGCTCCACGTTGTTGGCGAGGCGGCGCAGGCCAGGTAGACGGCTCAGCCAGCGATTTAGGGCCCAGAGCCGCTCGATGGCGCGCTCGCTGAAGCGCAGGGGCAGTAAGAATGGCAGCACGTTCGTATACCGGGCCTCAGCGACCCGAAAAGCGGACCGCTCGACGAGTGCCCGAGCCTCCTGCAGATGATAGAGACGATCATGGGTTGCCATACCGTGGTAGAAGATTCGCCCGCCCAGGCGTCGCGCCACCCACTCGGTCCAAGAAGCGCGGCTAGGCAGCTTATAAACGTACAGAGTGCCGCCGAGTTTGAGCACCCGCCTCAACTCATCAAGACTGGCCGCCGGGTACTCCACGTGCTCGAGTACGCCGCACGAGAGAACCGCATCAAATGCGCCTGTATCGTAGGGCAGCCTGACCTGGTCAGCCCCCCAGTGGGCCTGGATTTCCGGGTATTTCTCCAGGGTGTGCAGCTCTCCGTCCCCGTCAGGTCGGAAGTCATAGGACGTGGTCGCGAGCCCGCGCGAGCGAAGCAAGCTACTCATCTGTCCGTGTCCACACCCCCAATCGAGCACCGATGACGGTTTGTCGGCCGCAATGCGGTCGGCGATGGTCGCGTACTCGCGCATCTGGAGCCCAGCGTGGACGTTGAGCTCCGCGTTTGGGGACGCTGAGGGGGCGGAGCGGATGCGACGCATGGCCAGAAGTCTAGACCGACAGACCGACGCTAGGACGCCTCTCGCCAGGAGTCTCCTGGACCCGCAGGCGCACACCCCGGGATGGCTCAGAGATCCCAACTGCTGCGCTGACTGGCCCGACCCCTAGATTCGGTCCGCCTCGTGTGAGTCCCGCCGCCCATCCAATGCACGATGGGGGGAAATGTGTGTCAGTCCGATTATCGAAGGTTAACGTTGGGAGCTACCGCCATCACTTCTACGTGCTCTCACCGCGGTAATGCAACCGACGATTGCAAGAAATACTACGCCGGCCGGGATGTACGCCAGATCGTCCACAACGACGGCGACTACGACGACAATCGCCATAAAACAAAGCGCAAAGATAAAGAACGCTCGAATGAGGTACCGCTTGAGCGCCTCGTTCATCTATCTGTAGGGGCTGGTTTCACGATCTCAGCTAACTAGAAGTGCGAGCGGAGGAAGTCGTCCGATCACGTCCCGAACGGTTGGGGTCGCTTTCGTTTCGGACCTCCGGCCGCCACACTGATGGGGCCGAGACGGGACGCCATAAGCACGAGGCGTCGTCGCCTCTGCGCCAAGCCGAAATCAGCACCGTCGCAAGTCCGGAAGTCGACGTGGTACCCGGACTCCGTGAGAGTGTGACGAACTCGCGAAAGACCAGCGCGCTCTGCAACCGCGAGACGTTCTCCATCGTGACGAGATCCGGCTGCGTCTCGTTGACGAAGCGCCCAAACTCCCCCACAAGCGACCATTTCTCCTCGGCGCTTGTGTCTTGCCCACGTCGGTACATCGAGAATGGCTGACAGGGGGCACACCCGGCAAGCATCCGGACTGGAGCTCTACGCCAGAGTCTGTGCAGATGGTCCGCGGTTACGTCGCGCACGTCCATCAGCATGAACGGAGCTTCGACATTCGCTCGAACGGATACTCGCAATCGGGGTCAAGATCGACACCTGCGACCACCGTGACTCCCGATCGCTGCATCCCATATGAGAGCCCTCCGGCACCGCAGAATAGGTCGATGGCGGCAACGCGTGGCGAGTCTGGCACTGTGACCCGAACCGTAACGCATGCGGCTGCCGCACCATCTCTACTCCAGATAGTCGTCGCAATCCGGCTTGCGCACCCCGGTTCCCGGGTGATCGGGAGCCAGAGCGCGACGTGGCTCCCCGGCAACGGTGCCGGAGCGTAGATAGGGCTCTAAGTCGGGCGTCGCCGGCAGCGGGCTACATCAGCGCCTCCGGCAACGTATACGGGCTCCGAAGCTGTGCCCAGCCTGTCTAGTCGAGAAGCCTCAATCCCGCAGTTGCGTCACGGCGTCGACAAGCCGCTGGATGCGACCCGCCCGGTCGTCGTACGCCGAAACCCCGGCTTCCTTTGGGGAAACCGGGGTTCTACTATCGTCAAGATGATGGAGCGCGGCGGGATTGAACCACTACCCAGCCACGCTATACCTCCCGCGCGCGAGGCGCACCAGTGCAGCATGCTCACCGCGAACGTGACTCGCCAGCCAGTTCTTGACCGACGAGCGGGATACCGGCTGCCCGATGAGCACCTCGACCTCCGTATGGATGTCCCGCATCCGCATAGGCTCGACAGACGCTGACAGCACCCGCATAATGGCCTCGGGGACCGCGCCCACGCGAACGTTGCGCACGGGAGTGGTGGGCCGGGGAGCCGCTGCCCCCGCCTCGATCTGGTCGAGCTTCCTGGTCAGGCGCGTTAGCTGCTCTTTGATCTCGGGGTTCGATAGCGCCCCGAAGATCCCCACTCGAGGAGTCCCTGCCCGTGCGCGAGGGTTTTCGCCTGGCCACGTCTGCCCGGCTGGGTAGCCGGGCAGCACGGGCAGCGTTCAGGAACCGTTGTTCGCGAACGCCTGGTAGGAGCGGCAGGGCTCGTTGCGCAGGCTCGGACACGCCGGCAATCCCGTGGGCACGCTCACTCCTGACACGATCGGGAGCGTCAGGCTCGACGGCATGCTCGGCGAGAACGCGATCGACTCCGTCGCAGTGGTGCCCGCTGGCTGCGTGTGCGAGAACGACCAGATGGGCTGCGTCCCGTTCGGCGCCGAGATCGTCACCCTGATGCGCGAGCCCGCGCGGTAGGCATGCCCTTGGAAGTACAGCGGGATCGTCACCGGCACGAACTGATCCGCGGGCATCGGTTCCACGTCGGATGCGAGCATCGTCGAGATCGGCTGGAGCACCGTCGGGCGCTGCCTGAGGATGTTTTTCGAGATGCTCGCGAGCTTGCGCTCGCTCGCCCTGATCCAGCCGTTCTGGACGAACGTCTCGTTGCCGTCCGGGCGCACCTCGCTGATCGTCGCCTGCAGATCGACGTCTGGAGTCGAGGACTTGACCCAGAGGTGAACGGCGCCGGCGCCGACAGCGGTGGTGTCGCTCGCGAGCGGCGCCGATGCGTAGGCTAGGGCTGTGCCGGCCGGCGGCTGCGCCCAGTTGTATTCCCACTGCGATGCAGTGCTCCAGAGACCGCCCCCTCCGGTGTTGCCCGAATAGTCCGTCAGCGGAGTTCCGTTCGCGTCTGAGACATAGGAATCGATTCCTTCAGTAGCCGGCTGCTGCTGACCAAGCGCGCCGCTCGGGCCGAAGTACCACGATTGTGCCTTCGTGCCCGGGATCGGGAACTTCGAGAACGACTTTTCGAACCCGGGGTAGGGGTTGCCGGCCACTGTGCTCCCGGTCGGCGAGGCCCCTGCACCGCTGTCGAACAGCACCCGAATAGAAGGGAGCGCTTCGAATGCCGACAGCGCCGATTCGTAGGTCGGCTGCTGCTGGATCGGGTCCGTCGGGAGCGTGATGGGGTCGTTTTCAGGGAGCCCCATCGCTTCCTTGTAGATCACCGGCGCGGCAGCATGCACGACCGCTTGATTGACGATCGGCGCCTGTTTGGCTACGTAAAGCTCCAAGAAGTCATACAGCCGGTTGTACGTATATGGATCGAGCGAGTCGATGTGAGCTCCGTTCGTGAACGTGAACCACTTGCGACTCGTGCCGGTGAAGTGCTGAGCCAGATCGGCGCAGTGTCCCCCCGTCTGCTCGTCCTCCCACTGGCACGCCAAGAACGTCGGCACGTCGATCTTCTTGACGAACGTGACCGGGTCGAGCGAGTCGGCGACCGATGGGTTGTACGTCGAGTTCGCTTCGATCTTCGACATCAGATCCGCGGCCTCGCCGTGCAGCGGCTGATTGCCCGCGCACGTCTGATCTCCTTCTTGCACCCGCTGATACGCCCAGGCCTGACCTTTTCCAGGCCCTGCCGGTTCGGCGTTCTGCTGGCGCTCCGCGGCCCACGCCACGGCAAAGCCGTCGTTGCGGATGCCGCCCGGGTAGAGCGTCGTCGCGGTCGCGTCGATCACTGACAGCGGCGCGATCGCTGCGAGGTCCGGTGGTCGCAGCTGCGCCGTGAACAGCTGACTGATCCCGCCGTAGGAGATGCCGAGCATGCCCACTTTGTGGCCGAGCACCCAAGGCTGGTTGGCGATCGTCTCGATCACGTCGTAGCCATCGAGGTTCTGCAGCTTTTCGAAGAAGTCATACGCGCCGCCCGAGCAGCCGGTGCCGCGCATGTTGACGTCGACGACCGCGAAGCCCATCAGGTTCGCAAGGACGGCGATGCCGTTTTCCGGCCCCGCCGGGTTCGCATACCCGTACCCCGAATACTCGATGATCGTCGGGTACGGCTCCGTGTAGCTCGGCGTTGGCACGCCCGGCTGCGGGAATGTCGGGAAGTGAAAGCTCGAAGGCACGCCCGGCTCTCCCGCCGGACTCGTCGGCGGGTGGACGGTGATCGACAGCTGAGTGCCGTCACGCGTCGTCAGGTACGAGTAACCGTTGTCTGGGATCGACTGGTTGTAGATGCTCGGATCCCACGGCGCCGGATTGTCGTTGTGGACGGTGATCGGTTCCGACGTTTCACCCGTGGAGGCGACGCTGACCCGGTACGCAGTTCCAGGTTTCACGTTGCGGAACAGCGCCGCGCCGAGCGAGTTCGCGCTCTGCGTGGCCACCGTCGCGTTCTTTTTCAGGAGGGACACTTCAGTGTTCGCGGGCAGGCCGGTCACGTCCACCTGTTCGACGCTTCCCTGTGCCGTGAGCGCGGAGGCGCTCGCGGCCGCCACCAGCCAGACAGCGAACGCCAACAGCGCAGCGACGACGGCGATCGGCGCCCGGCTTCCAAGCGCAAGTGCCGGCAAGCTGCCGCTCCCCTGCGCCCCGCTGATGCCCGCACGATCCCCGCCCACTCGCTCAGCACACCGCATTTTTCTCTCCCCATCCCGCGCCCACGCGCATAGCCCGCTCCCGTTTCCTCGTCGGTCGCCCTGGCGCTTGGCCGACGCCGACTGACTGCGCGGTTGATACCCGTGTACGCGCGTTCTAAACCGCCGGTCGCACTCGCAGTACGGTATGCCGGTGCGCCTGGCGACCTGGAACGTCAACTCGGCCAAGCAGCGCCTTCCGCGCCTGCTCGCGTGGCTCGACGAGCGCCAGCCGGACATCGTCTGCCTGCAGGAGACGAAGCTCGCCGACGAGGCCTTCGACGAGCTGCTCGGCAAGGAGCTGACCGACCGCGGCTATGCGATCGCGCGCCACGGCGAGGTGCAGTGGAACGGGGTCGCGATCCTCTCGCGCGCCGGGCTCGACGACATCGTCGCCGGGGTACCGGGCGCCCCCGGCTTTCCTCACGCGGAGGCCCGCGCCGTCGCGGCGACATGCGCAGGCATCCGTGTGCACTGCGTCTACGTTCCCAACGGGCGCACGCCCGACTCAGAGCACTACCGCTACAAGCTCGCATGGCTGGCGGCCCTGCTCGATCTGGTAGCCGCCGGTCCGAAGGACGTCATCGTGTGCGGCGACGTGAACATCGCGCCTGCCGACATCGACGTGTTCGACCCGGAGGCGTATGTCGGTCAAACACACGTGACAGCGCCCGAGCGGGCGGCGTTGGCGGAACTCCTGGAGCTCGGCCTGCGCGACATCGTGCGCGACCGCTGGCCCTCCGAGCGCGTGTTCACCTACTGGGACTACCGCGCCGGCATGTTCCACCGCGACCTCGGCATGCGCATCGACGTCATCCTCGGGGCCGCCGGTGTGGCCGAGCGGGTGCGCGCAGCTTGGGTCGACCGCAAGGCGCGCAAGGGCAGCGGGCCGAGTGATCACGCCCCCGTCATCGTCGATCTCGACGAGGCGCCCGACGGCGACATCGGGCCGGTCGTGCCGCCCCCCTCCGCGCCAGCCGTCAAACCCGGCGCCGCCGGGCTACCGCAGGCGCGCTGAAGGCGCACCGAAAGGCCCCGCGGCGCGATTAGGCATCCCTGATTAGGGTAGCCTAACGCTCATCTTCGACGTCCTGCCAAGAGCCGGCTTTCACAGCGCAGCGCGAGGTCTGCTGATGTCGGCCAGCCTGATCGGTACGCTCGGCGTCGCGATTGCCGGGTGCGGCGGCCTCTCCTCGGGCTCCAGCGACACGCTCACGCTCTACAGCGCCCAGCACGAGCAGATGACCAACGCGCTCGCAAAGGCGTTTGAAAAGAAGACCGGAGCGAAGGTCCGCGTGCGCTTCGGCGAGGACGAGGGACTCGCCAACCAGGTGATCCAGGAGGGCTCAGCCACGCCCGCCGACGTGCTCCTGACCGAGAACACGCCGCCGCTGGAACTGCTGAGCGAGAAGGGCCTGCTCGCGAGGGTCAATGGCTCGACGCTCGCGCAGGTGCCTGCCCGCTATGACTCCGCCAGCGGGCATTGGGTCGGCGTCGCCGCACGCGAGACCGTGCTCATCTACGACCCGAAGCTGATCTCCGAGAGCGAACTGCCCGCGTCGATCCTCGACCTCGCAAAGCCCGCGTGGAAAGGCAAGCTGGCGATCTCTCCGTCCGAGCCGGACTTCGTGCCGATCGTGAGCACGATCGCCAAGCTCGACGGCCGCAACTCCGCTGAGAGCTGGCTCGAAGGCTTCGGCAACAATGCCAAGCGCTACGACGACAACGAGGGCATCGTCGCGGCCGTCGAAGCCGGTCAAGTCGCGGCCGGGGTGATCAATCACTACTACTGGTATGAGCAGGCGGCGGAGGTGGGCAGCAAGAACGTGCGCTCCAGGCTGCACTACTTCGGCCACCACGATCCGGGTGCCCTCGTCAACGTCTCCGGCGCCGGCGCGATCTCCTCGAGCAAGAGCTCCGCACTCGCCCAGCGGTTCCTCGCGTTCCTCACCAGCCCCGAAGGCCAGCGCGCGATCACGCACAGCGGCGATTGGGAGTACCCGCTCAACCCGGGCGCCGCGCCACCCGCCGGGCTGAAGCCGTTCGCCTCGCTGCAGGCGCCCGAAGTCGGCCCGGCCGACCTCGGCGACGGCAGCGCCCCGCTCCGGCTGATGCAACAGGCCGGCCTGCTCTAAGCGCATGGAGGCAGCCGGAGGAGCCCAGCCCCGCGGCGCCCGCCGGCCGGCCCTGCCGCGGCGCCGGCGCACAGGCGCCGCCGCACCGCCGTTCGCGCTGCTCGGCATCGCGACCGCCGTCGCGCTACTCGTGCTGCTGCCGCTCGGCTTCCTGATCGAGCAGGCGCTCTCGATCGGGTTCTCGCAGGCGCGGGCGCTCGTGTTCCGGCCGTTCGTCGGCTCGCTGCTGGTGCACACAGTCCTGCTCGTGCTCGCGGCGACCACCGCCTGCGCCATGCTCGGCGTGGCCGTCGCGTGGTGCGTCGAGCGCACCGACCTGCCCGGGAGGCGACTGTGGGCGGTGCTCGCCGCGCTACCGATCACCGTGCCCGCCTTCGTGACCAGCTACAGCTGGGTCTCGATCACGCCGGCCGTGCAGGGCTTCGGCGGCGCCACGCTGATCGTCACGCTCGCCTACTACCCGCTCGTGTACCTGCCCGTCGCCGCCGTTCTGCGCGGGATGGACCCGGCCCTGGAGGAGAGCGCCCGCTCGCTCGGCATGAGCCCGTGGCGCACGTTCATGCGCGTGACGCTGCCGCAGTGCCGCCTGGCGCTGCTCGGCGGCGGCCTGCTCGTCGCCGTGCACCTGCTCTCAGAGTTCGGCGCCTTCTCGATGCTGCGTTTCCAGACGTTCACGACCGCGATCTACGAGGAGTACCGCCTGAGCTTCGACGGTCCCGCCGCGTCGATGCTCGCGAGCGTGCTCGTGCTGCTCTGTCTCGTGCTGCTCGTCGGCGAGAGCAGCCTTCGCGGGAGAGCGCGCTATGCGCGCGTCGACACCGGCGCACCCCGTCCACCCGACCGCGCGCGACTGGGGCACGGCAGATGGCCGGTCACGGCCGGCCTGACGGCGCTCGTGGGACTCGCCCTCGGCCTGCCGCTGCTAACGCTCCTCTACTGGGTGCTGCACGGCGGCTCCACCTCATTCCCTGTCGTCAGCCTGCTCTCGGCAGCCGGCGCGTCGCTGAAGCTCGGGCTCGGGGCGGCGATTCTGACGACGCTGCTCGCGCTGCCCGTCTCGATCCTCACCGTGCGCCGCCCGAGCCGCGGCGCGAGCGTTCTCGAACGCGCCGCCTACCTCCCCTACGCCCTGCCTGGCATCGTCGTCGCGCTGTCGCTGATCGTCGCCTCCGTGCACTACGTACCGGCGCTCTACGGCACGAGCCTGCTGCTCGTGATCGCCTACGCGATCCTGTCGCTGCCGCTCGCGCTCGTCGCCGCTCGCGCCGCGCTCGCGCAGGCTCCTCCCCTTCACGAGGAGCTCGCCCGCTCGCTCGGCTGCGGACCGCTGCAGGCGCTCGTGCGCGTCACGCTCCCACGTATCCTCCCCGGGCTCGGCGCGGCGGCAGCGCTCGTGTTCCTCGCCACCGTCACGGAGCTGACCGCGACGCTGCTGCTCGCGCCGATCGGCACGCAGACCCTGGCGACGCAGTTCTGGGCCGACGCCACCACCCGCTCCTTCGGCGCCGCCGCTCCCTACGCTGGGTTGATGGTCGCAGTGTCGGCGCCCCCCACCTACCTGCTCACGCGACGCCTCGGACCCGTGGCACGGGTGCGCGAGACCGGATGAGCGTCACCGCGCCTGCGTCACCACGCGCAGGACGCGCGGCGAGCGCCCTGTCGGTCGAAGGCCTTAGCAAGTCCTTCACCGCAGGGCCACCGGTGCTGCGCTCGCTCGACCTCGATGTACCGAGTGGCAGCCTCACCGCCGTGCTCGGCCCCTCGGGCTGCGGCAAGACCACGCTGCTGCGCGCGATCGCCGGCTTCGAGCGCGTCGACGCCGGCACGATCCGCGTCGGCGAGCGGGTCGTCTGCGACGAGCACACCCACCTCGCTCCCGAGCGCCGCGGCGTCGGCTTCGTCGCGCAGGAGGGCGCGCTGTTCCCGCATCTCGACGTCGCCGCCAACGTCGCCTTCGGCCTGCCCCGCTCCGAGCGCCAGGCCGGCCGAAGGCCCGCCCGCCTCGGGGCCGAGCGAGCGGCCGGGCATCCACGCCGCGTCGAGGAGCTGCTCGAGCTGGTCGGCCTCACCGGCCTGGCCAAGCGCTACCCGCACGAGCTCTCCGGCGGCCAGCAGCAGCGCGTCGCGCTCGCGCGGGCGCTCGCGCCGGAGCCGCGCCTGGTGCTGCTCGACGAGCCGTTCGACGCGCTCGACGCGAGCCTGCGCGCGCAGGTACGCGCAGAGGTGCGCGCGGTGTTGCTCAACAGTGGCGCCACCGGGTTGCTCGTCACGCACGACCAGCAGGAGGCGCTTTCGCTCGCCGACGTCGTCGCCGTCATGCGCGACGGCGCGATCGTGCAGTCAGCTTCGCCACAAGCGCTCTACCGCGACCCGGTCGACGCCGAGCTCGCCGGCTTCCTCGGCGAGGCCGTGCTGCTCGCTGCTCGCCTGCACGCAGAACACGCGGACACCGCGCTCGGGCGGCTTGCGATCCGCGGTGGGCCCGTGCACGACGTGCCCGGCGGCGCAGGTGCGCCAGGCATGGTGATGCTTCGTCCCGAGCAGATCCTCTACGGTGAGCCGGGCGGCGCGGGCCCGCGCGGGCGCGTGCTTGCGACCGAGTTCTTCGGCCACGATGCGACCGTGCGGATCGCGCTCGAAGATCCCACGGCGCCGCAGGTTTCAGCGCGCGGCGCGGGCCACCGGCTGCCGCAGGTTGGCGAGCAGGTCTCGTTGCACATCGAGGGCACCGCCCTCGCCTACCCCGCCGAGCGCTCGGGCGCCTGAGCGGCGGGGGCTCGTCGGCCCAGCGCCTGGCGCACACGCGCGGCCGCACGCACTTCGACACGCCGGCCGCAGCCCTGGACCCGCGGGCGCCCGGGGGCCCGCCCGCGCGAGGAGAGGCGCGAGCGGGGCCGTGGCCGCCGGACTAGCGGTGCCGGCGCGGGCAGGGCGCCTTGTAGGTGACCGGAACGGTCTGCGAAGGCACGTCCCCGAAGCCGGCGAACACGAGCTCGGACTTCAGCGGGAAGCCGCCCTTGGGGCAGCGCTTGGGCACTGTGCCGTAGTAGGTCACCTTGTGGCCCTTTCTGAACGCCGCGCCGATCGTCACGTTGATCGACAGCGTCGAGGCGTCCGGGGCGCCAGGGACCGTTTCGATCAGCGGCACTGTCGTCACGAACTTTTGCCCGTAAGGCCGCGGCGCGCTCGTGACGTGGCTCGGCGCGATGAATTCGAGCGACACCGGCGAGCTGCCGGAGGTCCAGAACTGGAGCGCACCGCCCGGCGCGAAGAAGGCCTTGATCGTGGCCCGCTCCTGCACGCGTTCCTGCCCGAGGCTGACGATGCCGAGCGCACTGCCCGCGATCGTCACGCGCGACTTCTTCGGACAGGCGCGCGGCCCGACGTTTGCGAGCCCGGCCGGCGAGCACGCCACGAACCCGCGCGTGTGGATCTTCGTGCCGGCTGGCGTGTAGAAGTTGACGCCGATCAGCGGCGGCGGAAAGCCTCCGTATTCAGTGCCCGCGATCGTGTACTGCACCTGCAGCGCGGCGCCCGCGCCGAGGATGTTGCCGGTGTGGCGGAAGCCCGGAATTGGGACAGCCCGCGCTTTGAACGTGACCGTGGGAGTGGCCGAGGCGCCCGCAGGCAGCCAAGCGATGGCACTACAGGCGAGGACCCCGAGCAGGCCGAGGAATGAGGATGCTCTGCGCGACATGGAACGCTCCTTGATGGGCTTGGTGCGACATCGTCGGTTCCAGCGATCCATCGGGTAGCGCGCGGGCCTGCTGGGGGCGGCGTCACTTTCTTCTGCTCCTGGAACACCTCACGCAGCCGAGAAGCTCGCAGCGGCCCGGCCGCTAGTCTGCGATCGGTTCGCGCGCGAGCTGGTGGCGTATGCGGTCGCGCGAGTCCGCGTAGCGCAGCGCCTCGTAGGCGATCAGCGCGATCAGCAGCGCCGTGAGGATCCCGAGCGTCGCCAGCGCAGGCAGGCTTGTCCCCGCCGGCACGAGCGCCAGCAGCACGATCGCGCACACCAGCCGCCGCCCGCTCAGCGTGTGCATGTTGCGCAGGCGAAAGGCCACGTGCGCGAGCAGGTAGAGCGCCGTGCCACCGAGCAGCGAGGCCGACGTGACGAGCTTCAGCGGCTCGTCGACATGCCCGATTGTGCGCTTGAGCCCGACCGCGATCAGCGCGATGCCCGCGACCATCGGGAAGTGCAGGTAGGAGTAGGAGTCCCGCGCGATGCCGTTGCGCTCCCGACCCTCTGGCGCTTTGGCCAGACGGCGCGCAGCGACGATCGCCGTGACGTCGAAGTACACCCACCACAGCGCCGCAGCGACGAGCACGCCGAGCACGGCCGCAACGACGACACCCGCGTCGATCGCCTCGTTTGCGCCGACTCCGATCGCGACGATCGACTCGCCCAGCGCGATGATCACGATTGCGCCGTGTCGCTCGGCGAAATGGCCGGGCACGACTTTCCAGCCATCCTGCCCGAACACGAATGGCCCGCCCGCGTCCAGCAACAGCGCAAGGCCCCACAGCCCGAGCTGGAAGCCGCCGGACGTCGCCGCAGCGGCAAACAGCAGTCCCGCGCCCACAGCGGTGCTCACGGCGAGCCCGAGCACCGATTGGCGCAATGCCGGATCCTCGCGGCTGGCGAGCATGAACAGCACGATGTGGGCGGTGCGCACGACCGCATACGCGCACGCAAACGCCAGCGCCTCCGAGCCGAACGACCCCGGCACGCACAGCGCGGCGACGAGGAATGCCGCCATCGCCACGAAGATCGCCAGGCGCACGGCCCCCTCCTCGGGATCGACGACGCTCGTCAGCCACGCGTAGCCGACCCAAGACCACCACAGCATCCCCAGCACGAGCAGCCCCTTGAGCAGGCCTTCCGCGGTCGGCGTGTGCGCGATCAAAGTCGTGCACTGCGTCAGCGCCAGCACGAACACCAGGTCGAAGAACAGCTCCAGCGGCGTCACGCGCTCGTCTTCGCGCATCGTCGCCGTCACGCGCCGGGGCCCGCTTGGGTGCGTTGCGCTCACGCGCCCATCTTCGCACCCGCCGCGCACGCCGCCTGGACCTCGGGCTCGCCTCGCCTCGCGCGCCGCCGAGGATGATGCCGATGCCGCTAAGCAGCTCGCCGCGCCCGCCGCGAGTCACGGGCGAGACCGCGAAGGAGCGCCGGCCCAGTGGCCGGCGCTCACGTCGCTAGGTCTGCCCAGCGCCCGCGCTAGTGCAGCAACATGTTCGGCTCGCCGGCCGCATTCAGCCCGGCCGCCGAGATCGTGCACGCGCCGCTCTTGGGCGCGCCCGCGTTGTATGACTGCGTCAGGCAGTTGCGCAGCGCCAGCTCACCCCAGTAGTTCGGGTGGATGTCTTCCTGGATCTTGTATTCGCCGAACAGCGCCGAGACCGTGCGGACCTGGTTGATCCACTCCGTCTTGTCCGTCGCGCCGCTCGATTTCCAACTCGGCAGACCCTTCTCCTCGAGCAGGCCGACACCGGTCTCGCACAGCCTGCGCCCGTTGAACGCCGAGCCGACGTCGAGCGTCTTGACGTTCGTCAGGCCACTGGAGGTCGCTGCGCCGAGGACCGTGCTGTTGATCGTCGGCAGCATCGTCGAGTTGGCGTAGTTGGCGTCGTTGTTCCAGAACCCGCAGCCGCCCGTCGACTGCCTGGTATAGCCGCTCTGCGAGTAGCGGAAGCCCGAGCCGTTGGGAATCGGCGACGGATAGTCCTGCACGACGATCGAGTACTGCGAGCTCGAGTAGCCCGCGTTCGTCATCGCCTGAGCGACGTTCAGGATCGCGCCCTTGACGGCCGCCTTCACCGTCGCGACGTTGCCCGAGGTGAAGTTGCTCGTGACCGAGCTGTCGTCGTTGCAGTAGTTCGGCCACCACGACGGCGAGAGCAGGAAGTCCTCGATGCACGACTGCACGATGCTCGCGAAGTTGAAGTTGTTGCCGCCGATCGAGACGGCCACCAGCTTGACGTTGTGCGTGGCCGCGAAGTGCTGGAGCATCAGCGCCTGGCCTTCGTGGCCGCCCGAGTTGTAGAAGTCGAGTCCCGGCTTGAATTCGCTGCCGCTGGTGAAGCTCGACGTCTTGGCGCCCGAGCACGCGAGGTTCTCGCCGCTGACGCCGCTGCCGATGAACACCTCAGCCGATTTCGAGCGGTGGCAGCCGGGGATCAGTTCGGCGGTGGCGCTCGCGTTGTCGTCGTACGCGGTCGTTCCGAGCGCGTCGATCTTCGACGGGCTTTCGTTGGTGTTGCCCGCCCAGCGCCCGGCCTCGCCGGAGATGTATGAGTCGCCGAGGCTCGCCGTCCACGGAGCGCCTGTCCCAGGGCCGTCCGCGCGAGCCGACGCGGTCAGCGCCGTCAGGCTCCACACGAGCGCGATGAGCATGAGCCCTGCGCTCCCCAGCGTAAGGGCGGACCGGCTGCGAGCAGCCATCGTTCGATGCATGAGCTCTCCTCCTCTATTGCCCCCGCGCCGCCCGCGGGCGCTGTCTGCGCCACCCTATCCGCACGCGGCGACGGAGATCAACCCTTGCGCGAGCCCGGCTGCCGCGAGCGTGCCGAGCGGCGAGAGACGTCTCCGACATCGCCGGTGACGCGCGCCAGGCGGCCTCTTGCCGGCAAGCGTTCCCGGCCGTGCCTACGCGCCCTCGGCGACGCGCGAGGGGGCCTCTCCCCACAGCTGCTCGAGGCGGTAGAAGTCCCGCGCCTCCGGCGTGAAGATGTGCACGACGACGTCGAGATAGTCCATCAGGATCCAGTCCGCGCGGCTCGCGCCCTCCACGCGCCGCGGGATCGTCGTGTGCTCGCGCTTCAGCCCCTCGAGGATCCCGTCGTGGATCGCCTTCGTCTGCCGCCCCGTGTTTCCCGAGCAGATCAAGAAGTAATCGGTGTAGCCGAGCACCCCGCGCAGATCCAGCTCGACCGTGTCGATCGCCTTCTTGTCCGCGGCCAGCCGCACGATCTCCGCGAGTAGCTGCTCCCCTTCCATCAGCTCGCCTCCCCAGCGGCGCCATAGAGCCGCTGCTCGACGATGTAGGCGGCCACGTCTGCGCCGACGACGTCATCGAGCGGCTCACCCGCCGCGGCGCGCTCGCGCGCGAGCGATGAGGAGACGTCGAGCACCGGCGCGTCGAGGAAGGCCACGCGCGCGGGAGCGCCGAGCGCAGCGAGCGCCTGGCGGACCTGCTCGCTGCCGGTGCCCGATCGCTGCGCGACCGCGACGCGGGCGAGCCCGACCAGCTTCTCCGGCTCGCGCCACGACGGCAGCGTGCGCGCGATGTCCGCGCCCACGATCAGCGTCAGCTCGGCAGCGGGGTGACTGGCAGCGATGGCGTGCAAGGTATCCACGGTATAGGACGCGCCCTCGCGCTCCAGCTCGATCGAGCACGTCGAGACACCGTCGAGGTCATCGACGAGCAGGCGGCACATGGCCAGCCGCCGCTCGCGCCCCGGGTCCGCCGCGACCTGCTTGTGCGGCGGCTTGCGCGCCGGCATCAGCACCACGCGCTGGAGCGCCAGCTCGCACATCGCGCTCCGCGCGATCGCCAGATGGCCGAGGTGCGGCGGGTTGAAAGTGCCGCCGAGGATGCCGAGCGAGGCGAGCGCCGGCTCCTGCGCGCGGCTCTCACGCGCGGACGTGTCCGTCGCCCTCCACCAGGTACTTGAACGTGCACAGCTCGCGCAGGCCGATCGGCCCACGCACGTGCAGCTTCTGCGTCGAGTTCCCGATCTCCGCGCCCATCCCGAACTCGCCGCCGTCGGTGAAGCGCGTGGAGGCGTTCACGTACACGCAAGCCGCGTCCACGCCGAGCTGGAAGGAGCGCGCAGCGCCAGTGTCGCGCGTCAGGATCGCCTCCGAGTGCCCGCTGCCGAAGCGCCCGATGTGCTCGATCGCCTCCGCCACCGAGTCGACGACCGCGACGGCAAGCGTGAGCGAGAGGTACTCCTGCCCCCAGTCCTGCTCTCCGGCGGGCTCGACGACCGCTTCATCGGCGCCGGCGCCCGGCTCGGTGCTCTCGCGCAAGATGGCGAGCGCGCGCTCGTCGGCCCGCAGGCACACCCCCGCCGCCGCCAGCGAGGCCGCCACCCGCGGAAGGAACTCCATCGCGACGTCGCGATGGACGAGCAGCGTCTCCGCCGCGTTGCACACGCCTGGGCGCTGCACCTTCGCGTTGAGCACGATCGCCTCAGCGCGCTCGAGGTCGGCGGAGGAGTCCACGAAGACGTGACAGTTTCCCGAGGCCGCGTAGATCACCGGCACGGTTGCGACCGCCTGCAGCGCCTGCTTGAGCCCCTCGCCGCCGCGCGGGATGATCAGGTCGACGCTGTCGCGCTGGGTTGCCAGCTCGGCCAGCTCCTCGCGCCCGCCGCCCGCAACCAGACCCACGCACCCGTCCTGGAGCCCGGCCTCCACCGCCGCCTCGAGCGCTACTTGTGCAAGCGCTGCGTTTGAGTGCTCCGCCGAGGAGGAGCCGCGCAGCACGATCGCGTTGCCCGACTTCAGACACAGCGCGGCGGCGTCGATCGTCACGTTCGGCCGCGCCTCGTAGATGACCGCGACGACGCCGAGCGGCACGCGCACCTTGCGCACGTCGAGGCCGTTGGGGAGCCGGCGCCCGTCGATCACCTCGCCGACCGGGTCGGGCAGTGCGGCGATCTGGCGGACCGCATCCGCGATCGCAGCGACGCGGCGCTCGTCCAGGCGCAGGCGGTCGAGTAGCGCCTCGCCGATCTCCGCTTCGCGCCCCGCCTGCATGTCGCGCTCGTTGGCGGCGAGGATCTCCTCCCGGCGACCCTCGAGCGACGCGGCGATCCGCTCGAGCGCCGCGTCCTTGATGGCCGTGTCCACAGCCGCGAGCGAGCGCGCCGCGCGCTTGGCGGCTTCGCAGACCTCCGCGACCGGGGTGACTACTGTGGCCATCGTCCTAAAGGGTACGACGGGCCCGCCGCCAGGGCCCGGCGACCACGCCATCAAGCGCTCAATCCAGCACGAGGTAGTCGCGGTGGACCGCCTCCTCGCTCGCGCGCGGCAGCACCTCGCGCACGGCCGCTGACTTCATCCCGAGCACCTGGCGCAGCTCCTCGGCGGAGTAGTTGCAGATGCCCTTGCCGAGCAGCGTCCGGCGCTCGTCCTCATCCGCCCGGTCCTCGGCGATCTCCACAGCGTCGCCGGCGTCGAAGTCGCCGAGCGCCTGGACCACGCCGACCGGCAGCAGGCTGGCGCTGCCCTCGCGCACCGCGCCCGCTGCACCGGCATCGATCAGCAGCGTCCCGCGCGAGGGCTTTGCGTACTTCAGCCACAGCTTGAACGAGCTGTAACGCGCCTCGCGCGCGGGAAAGCGCGTGCCCTCGCGCTTGCCCGCCAGCGCCGCCGGCAGTGCCTCCGGGCGCAGCCCGCTGCAGATCACCGTCGAGATGCCCGCCGCGGTGGCCATGTCCGCCGCGACCACCTTCGAGCGCATCCCGCCGGAACCAAGCGGCGAGGTCGTGTGCGAGATCTCGAGCTCTCCGAGTGCAGCGAAGTCGCTGACCTCGCTGACGATGTGCGCGTCTGGATGCAGGCGCGGGTCGGCGGTGAACAGGCCGTCGATGTCGGTCAGCAGCACCAGTTCCTCGGCGCCTACGAGCACGGCCACCTGCGCCGCCAGGAAGTCGTTGTCGCCGAAGGAGATCTCATCCGTGGCCGTCGTGTCGTTCTCGTTGATGACCGGCAGCACGCGCCACTCCAGCAGCGTCTCGAGCGTCTGTCGCGCGTTGAGGTAGTGCGTGCGCGCGCTCATGTCGAAGAACGTCAGCAGCAGTTGCGCGCTCGTCACGCCGCGCTCGCGCAGCAGCTCGTCGTAGATGCGATAGAGCTTGCCCTGCCCGACCGCGCTGGCCGCCTGGAGCTGGCGGATCGAGCTCGGGCGCTGGGGCAGGTCCATCACGCGCATCCCCCGCGCGATCGCGCCACTGGTGACGACGATCACCTCGTCTCCGTCGCGGTGCAAGCCCGCCAGCACGTCGCACACGTGCGCGAGCACCTCCGCGCGCGGCTCGCCGTCGCTGTTGGCGACGACGCTCGAGCCGAGCTTGACGACCACGCGTCTCATCCCTTGAGCTTATTTGGCTCGCTGCAGCGGGTCGCTAGGCCGGCGCGCCCGGGTCCAGCTCGAACGTCACGCCGGCGATCTCCAGATCGTCCCCCGGCTGGAAGCCCTCGGCCTCCAGCGCCTTGAGCACTCCGATCCTGCGCAGCCTGCCCTCGACGTAGGCCATCGCGTCGTCGTTGTCCGCGTCATAGCGCGCGAGCAGGCGCTCGATCCCTCGCCCGCGCACCGCGTAGGAGCCCGGACCGAGCCGCTCGACCGTGAAGCCGCTGGAGGCGGCCGGGCGGAACACCATGTGCTCGGCCAGCTCCTCGTCCGCGTCGCCGCGCGCGTCGCCGCGCGCGGGCGCGCCCAGCGAGCCCGGCGAGCCGTCCGCCCCCTTCTCGCCCGACGCCGCGGCGAGCGCCGGGACGCGCTCCAAGAGGATGCTCGAGAGCTCGCGCAGGCCGGCGCCGGTGGCACTCGAGGTGGCGATCACCGGGACGGCGTCGCCGAGCCGTTGCTGCCAGTCGGCCACGGCCGCGCGCTTGCGCGACTCCTCCACTAGATCGCCCTTGGACAGCGCCAGCACGCGCGGGAGCTGGGCCAGGCGCGGGTCGTGCGCTGCCAGCTCGCGCTCGATCGTCGCGTGGTTGGCCACGGCGTCCGCGCCTGCGTCGGCGGTCAGCTCGGGCGCGACGTCGAGCACGTGCACGAGCAGCCGCGTGCGCTCGACGTGCGCGAGGAAGTCGTGGCCGAGCCCAGCGCCCTCGCTCGCACCCTCGATCAGCCCTGGGATGTCGGCGATCACGAGCTGGCGATCGTCGGACTCGAGCACGCCGAGCACCGGCGAGAGCGTCGTGAACGGATAGCCGGCGACCTTCGGCGCCGCGCGCGTCAGGCGCGAGAGCAGCGATGACTTGCCGGCGTTCGGCAGGCCCACCAGCCCGACATCCGCCAGCAGCTTCAGCTGCAGCTCCAGCCAACCTTCCTCGCCTGAGAGCCCGCGCTCGGCAAAGCGCGGGGCCTGCCGCGTGGGCGTGGCAAAGCGCTTGTTGCCCTTCCCGCCCGAGCCGCCGCGCGCGACCGTCGCGCGCTGGCCGTCGGCGAGCAGCTCCCAGCGGCGGCCCGCCAGATCCTCGCCGTCGCCCTCCGGCGCCAGCACCTGCGTCCCGGGCGGGACGCCGATCGTGAGGGTCTCGCCGTCGGCGCCGTGGCGCTGGTTGCCCTCGCCGTGACCGCCGCGACCGGCGCGGTGGTGTGTTTTGCGGCGAAAGCCCTGGAGGTCGCGCAGCGAGTCCTCGCAGACGAGCACGACCGCGCCGCCGCGGCCGCCGTCGCCCCCGTCCGGCCCGCCACGAGGCACGTGCGCTTCGCGCCGGAAGCTCATCGCGCCGTCGCCACCGGCGCCGGCCTCGACGTGGATTCTTGCTCGATCGTGCAGCATCGACAGCCATCGTGACAGCAGCGACACGCACGCAGCGCGCGGATGTGGGTAGATGAGCTGGAGACCATCCGACCACAGGGAGCGCACCGAGCATGAGCAACGACACCCCCAGCACCTCCGACGGCGTCCTCTTGATCACCGGCGCGTCCTCCGGCATCGGCGCCGCGACGGCGCGCCACGCCGCAGCCGCGGGCTGGCGGCTCGTTCTCGCCGCGCGCTCGCAGGAGCGCCTGCAGGCGCTGGCGCAGGAGGTTGGCGGCGATGAGCGCGCCCTGGCCGTCGCCTGCGACGTCACCGACTGGGAGGCCCAGCAGCGGCTTGCCGCCGCGGCGCTCGAGGCCTTTGGGCAGATCGACGCCGTGTTCGCCAACGCCGGCTTCGGCGGCCCGCGCGGCTTCCTCGAGGACACGCCCGAGCACTGGCGCGAGATGGTGCTGACGAACGTCTACGGCGCGGCGCTCACGCTGCGCGCCACGATCCCCGCATTGAAGCAGTCGCGCGGGCACCTGCTGCTGACCTCGAGCGTTGCCGGGCGCCGCGTGCTGCCCGGCTCGATGTACTCGTGCACCAAGCACGCCGTCACCGCGATGGGCGAGGCCGCGCGCCAGGATCTCGACGGCACCGGCATCCGCGTGACGCTGATCGAGCCGGGCATGGTCGACACGCCGTTCTTCGAGAACCGCCCGACCGACGCGCTGCAGGGCGACGACATCGCCCGCGCGGTCATCTACGCGATCTCGCAACCCCCGCACGTGGACGTCAACGAGATCCTGATCCGCCCGGTCGCCCAAGCTGGTTGAGGAGCCGGCGAGACGGCCGGCGGGGGCAGCTCAGGCGCGAGCGAGGACCGCGGAGAGGTAGAAGCCCGCGAGAGCGGCGCCTCCGGCGATCGCGACGGTTCCAGCCGCGCCCGCGCGCGGCAGCTCCGAGCGTGCGGCAATCGTCGCGAGCGCGTCAGCCGAGTCGGCCACCGCGGCCGCAGCCAGCACCTGCGGCCCGACGCGTGGGTCCGAAAGCGTGCTCAGCGACAGCGCGCCGAGCGCGAGGTCGCGCGCGCCGAGCGAACGTGCCAGGTAGCGGACCGCCGGGTGCTTGGCGTGCTTGCCCAGCCAGCGCGAGGTCACGGCCTCGGGCGCCACGAGCACCGCGACGCCGAGCACGGCGCGGCCGGCGGCGAGCAGGGCGGCTGCCCGTCGCGGGCTCACAATCGAGAGCCTAGGACCCGGAGCCGGGCAGGATGCTGACCGTGCGACCGCGACGTCCGGTCTTGAACTCGACCGTACCGGCGGCGCGCGCGTAGAGCGTGTCGTCCTTGCCGATGCCCACTCCGGCGCCCGGCTTGAAGCGGGTCCCACGCTGGCGAACGATGATCTCGCCGCCCGTGACGACCTGTCCGGCAAAGGTCTTTACGCCGAGGCGCTGAGCGTTCGAGTCGCGCCCGTTGCGGCTGGAGCCGAGCCCCTTCTTATGCGCCATCGGTCTTCTCCTTCGCTTTCGTGCTCTGAGCTTTGTCCGCTTTCGCGCCCTCGGCCGCTTTCGCTTTCACTTTCGCGGCGGGTTTGGCACTCGCGGCAGGTTTCTCGGCGGATGCTTTCGCAGCAGGAGCTTTCGCAGCGGGTGCTTTCTCGGCAGGCACTTTCTCGGCGGCTGGTTTCGCCGCGGCTTTGGCTTTGCCGTGCGTGATCTCGGTGACCTCGATCTGCGTCAGGTCCTGGCGGTGGCCGGTGCGCCGCTTGTAGCCGCGCTTGGGCTTGAACTTGAACACGCGCAGCTTCTCGCCGCGCACGTGTGCCACGACCTTGGCCGTCACCTTCACGCCCTGCAGGCCGCTCTTGTCGAACACGGTCTCATCAGAGCGGTAGAGGATCGGCTCCAGCGCGACGTCCGACCCCGCCTCGGCGGCCAAGCGCTCCACGAGCAGCCGCTGGCCACGCTCGACGCGGTACTGCTTGCCGCCCGTCTTCACGATCGCATACATGTTCTCAGTCTCTATCTCTCTGTGGTTGCAGCGCTTCTGGAGCCTGACAGCGGCGGAGAAGCCTCTACTCCGGTGTCGCGGGCGCCTTGGCAGCCGAACGGCGCCGCCCGCCTCTGCGGCCACGACGCCGAGGCTTCGATTGTAGGCCATCCTCAGCGCCCTCGTCCACCGGGCCCTTCTCGGCGTTTGCGTCCCTGGGCACCGCCTCCTGCTCGGGCTCGGCGTCGATCGCGGTCGCAGACTCGTGCAGCCCGGCTTCCCTGCGTACATCGGCGTCCTCGCCGTCCGCGGGCGCTCGGCGCCCGCGCGAGCGTGTCTTCGCGCGCTCGGCCGTGCGGCCGTCCTCACCCGAGGACGCCGGCGAGCGGCGCCCGCCGCGGCCGCCGTTGCGCGCCGGCGCGGGCCGCGTCGGCGCCTTGACGACCTCCCCGGACTCGTCCAGCAGCAGCGCCGTCGCAGCCGTGCGCCCGACCTCGTCGATGCGCACCATGCGCTTGCTGCCCACGTACGCCGCGGCGCCCGCGATCGAGATGATGTAGCCGTCGATTTTCGCGACCGCATCGTCGACGTCGTACATGTGCGGCTCGACGATCTCCACCAGTACCTCATCGCCCTGGCGGAACGGCAGCGCGCGCTCCTCGACCTCCTCGCGAGTGCCCTGGAAGGTGATCGCGAAGTGATCGAGCGTGAGGCCTTCGGAGCCCTCGAACAGGAAGGACTTGCCGGTCTGCGCCTCGAGCGCGTGCAGCACGCGCGAGCTGTGCCCGGTGAACTCGGCCGTCACACGCGGGTTGATCTGCACGAGGAACGCCTCGACATCAACGTTTTCGGCGGCGATGTCGCGCAGGCGCCGCTCGAACTCGATCGCGAACGTCTCCTCGGAGCGGATCACGCCCTCGCCGTCGCACGTCGGGCACGGACGGCTCATGATCTCGCGCACGCCCTCGGTTACGTTCTGGCGTGTCATCTCGACCAGCCCGAGCTTCGAGATCTCGGCGGTGAAGGTCTTCGTGCGGTCCTCGTCGAGCGTCTTGCGCAAGACCTTCATGACGGCGTCGCGATTGCGCGCGCGGGCCATGTCGATGAAGTCGATCACGATGATCCCGCCGATGTCGCGCAGGCGCAGCTGGTTGACGACCTCCTCGGCCGCCTCCAGGTTGGTCTTCGTGATCGTGTCCTCCAGGCCCGCGCCCTTGCCGCGCCCGATGAACGAGCCCGAGTTGACGTCGATCACCGTCAGCGCCTCGGCGTAGTCGATGATCAGGTAGCCGCCGCTCGGCAGGTCGACGCGGCGCGAGAGCAATCCGTCGATCGCCTTATCGACGCCATAGGCCTCGTACAGCGGTTCCTCCTGCTCCCACAGCTCGACGCGCTCGACCAGCTCGGGGGCGGTGCGCGTGAAGAACGAGATCAGCCGGCGGTACTGCTGCTCGTCATCGACGATCGCGCGCTCGAAGTGGGCGGAGAAGATGTCGCGCACGACGCGCACCGACAGGTCGGCCTCCTGGAAGACCAGATCCGGGGCGACCGTCTCCTCGACGCGTTTGACGAGTACCTCGTGCAGCTTGTGCAGATACTTCAGCTCGCGCTCGAAGTCCTCGCGCTTGGCACCGTGCGCCGCGGTGCGCACGATCACCCCTCCCCCTTCCACCGCGAGCTTGGAGGTCTGCCGACGCAGGCGTTCGCGCTCCTTGTCCTCCAGGCGCCGCGAGACGCCGATGCCCTCGCCGGTGGGCGCGTAGACCATGTAGCGCCCGGCGATCGTCAGCTCCATCGACAGCCGCGCGCCCTTCGTCTTCAGCGGGTCCTTGACGACCTGTACGACGATCTCCTGGCCCGGTTTGAGCAGGTCTGAGATCTTGCGCCCGCTGCCGCTGCCGCGGCCACGCTTGGGCGTCTCGACGCCCGGCAGCACGATCTCGTCGACGTGCAGGAAGCCGTTCTTCTCCAGGCCGATGTCGACGAACGCCGCCTCGAGCCCGGGCAGGACGTTGTCGACCTTGCCCTTGTAGATGTTGCCGACGATCGAGCGTCCGCCGCGGCGCTCGATGTACAGCTCGGCGATGCGATAGCCGTCGCGGAGGCTAGTGTCGTCGCCCTTCTTGCGGGCGCTGGCTGATTTGCGCGCAGCCGCGGAGGAGCGTGAGGCGGCGGGGGTTCCGCTCGCCTCCAGAAGCGCCACGCGCGTCTCCGCGCGATCGACGCTGACGAGTACTTGCTTTTTCAATGTGAACCAGTCTTTCGGTTTTGGCCGGCCGCGCATCCACGCTGCAGGTGCCACCGACCGCGAAGGGCGGCGGGCGCACGGCCGAGATGGCCGCGGCAGGCGCGCTCTCCAGGACGAGGCACGAGACCCGGTGCAGCGCTGAGCTCGGCCGGTCGGCCGGCTCGCGCCGCGCCCCCGATCCGAGACCCTGTGCTGCGGGCCCGGAGGGCTTGCGGTCTGGCGGGAGGTGCGGGGCGTTCATTGGTGTCTAGTGACGCAGGACGCGGCCCTTCAGAGCTTGCGAGGCGCGTGCCTGGATGTAAATCGATTGCAGCAGGCCCACCGCCAACAGGGTGGTGATCACCGACGAGCCGCCATAGCTCATGAGCGGCAGCGTGACGCCGGTAATGGGCATGATCCCAATTGTCATTCCCACGTTGACGAAGACCTGAAACATGAGCATAGCCGCTATACCGGCTGCGACGAGCGAGCCGAACAGGTCCTTGGACATCACGAGGATGCGCAGTGCGCGCCAGATCAACAGGCCGTAGAGCAGCAGCACGAGCCCCGCGCCGAGGAACCCGTACTGCTCGCCGACCGCGGCGAAGACGAAGTCCGTGTGGTCCTCCGGAACGTAGTTAAGCTTGGTCTGGGTGGAGTTCGGCCCGCGGCCGGTCTTCTCCCCAGAGCCGATCGCGATCTTGGACTCCTGCTGTTGGTAGCCTTCCTTCTGCGGGTTGGTCGAGGGGTGAAGGAAAGCCGTCAGGCGCTGCACCTGGTAGGGCTTGAGCAGGTGCACGCCGACCGCCGGCGCCGCAACGAGCACGAACGTCAGCGAGATCGCGCCGAGCGCCACGAGGCCGGTGAGGTGCTTCCACGAGGTGCCGGCGACGAACAGCAGCGTGAACGCGATCACGACGTAGACCAGGCCCGAGCCGAGGTCCGGCTGCGCGATCACGAGGATTGCCGGCACGAGCGCCGCGAGCATCACCAGCGAGGTCGTCTCGCGCTCGCGCAGGCGCCTGGCGCGGTCGACGACGAACGCCGAGAGCGCGAGCACCAGCAGCACCTTGCCGAGCTCGGAGGCCTGGAAGGAGAAGAACGGCAGGTTGATCGCGCGCTGCGAGCCGCGAGCGGTGTGCCCGAGCGCGAGCACCGCCAGGATCGTGAAGATCAGCACCCCGTAGATGGCGTTTTTCAGCGGGCGCAGCCGCGCGTAGTCGAGGCGCGAGAGCGCGAGCATCATCAGCGAGCCGATCACGAGGTAGGTGATCTGGCGATCGACGTAGTAGTGCGGCTGGCCGGGCACGAGATCCCGCGTGGCCGCGCCGAGCGTGACGATCGAGCAGATCGCCAGGCCGAGCACGGCGAACGTCAGCAGCGGGTCGAACGGCAGTCGCAGCGAGCGCGGGCCGACGTGCGTGCGCTCGGCAGCGGCAGCGCCCTGCTCGGGAACGGCGATCGGGCTGAGCGGGCTCAGAACGTCCTCGAGCTACCGGCGACGAACTTCTTCGGCTTGCCGAACCACTGCGAGGCGAGCAGGCGCGCGATCGGCGCCGCCGTTTCAGCGCCGAACCCGCCCTGCTCGACGGTGACCGCGATCACGATCGGGCGCTTCGGGTCGCCGACGTAGCACATGTACCAAGACTGATCTTCCTTGCCGGTGTGCTGCGCGGTGCCCGTCTTGCCGTAGACAGGATGCTGTGCCTGGTCCCAGCCGCTCCACACCGTGGCCGACGTTCCCCCCGGCTGGCTGGCGGCCTCGTGGATGCCCTCCATCACGAGCTTCAGGTCGGCGTCGTTGAGGTGCACGTGCCGCGTCGCCGGGAAGGCGAGCGACTGGACCAGCCGCCCCTGGGCGGCGTCGATCTCCATGCCGAGGTGCGGGCGCACGACCCAGCCGTTGCCGCCGTTGGTGAACGCGTTGGCGAGCGTCGAGTAGGCGACCGCCATCTGCAGGGGCGAGGTCAGCAGGTCGCCCTGGCCGACCGCCAGGTGCATGTTGTCGCCGACGCTCCACGGGCGCCCGTCGGAGATGCCGCAGCTGCTGACGTGCTTGCGCCGCTCGCATTTGAGCTCCTCCGCGGCGACCTTCGCCCGCCACGCCGCCGTCGGCACGAGCCCGGTGATCTCGCTCGGCAGGTCGATGCCCGTCTGCTCGCCGACGCCGAGCTTGCGCGCCTCGTCCTGGATCACCGTCCCGTGGCTGTTCGCGCGCTCGCCTGCTTCGAAGAAGTAGGTGTCGGAGGAGACCTTCAGCGCTTCCACAAGGCCGACGGCGCCGTAGTTGGCCTTGCCGGCGTTGCAGAACTGCTCGGTGGAGACCGAGATGCATTGGCCCGCTCCGAGCCCTTCGGAGGGGGTGATCACGCCGGCTTCGAGCGTCCCCATCGCAGTGATCGGCTTGAACGTCGAGCCGGTCGGATAGGTGCCGTTGACCGCGCGGTCTGTCAGCGGCGCGGGCGACGCTTCGCCGGAGGCGCTCGTCGCTTTGCCCTCGAGCGCCGCGTATTCGCTCTTGGTCAGCGGTTTGGCGAACTTGTTCGGGTCGAACGTCGGCGAGGAGCCGATCGCGAGCACCTGGCCGTTGCGCGGGTCGAGCGCGACGAACGAGCCGGCGTCCGCCGGCTTGCCGCCCGCGCGGGCCTGTTCGATCCCCTGCGTCAGTGCTTTTTCACCCTCGCGCTGGAGCGGTAGGTCGAGCGTGACCTTGAGGCTGTAACCGGCCTTTGGCTGCGTCGTCGCGAGCTTGCTCGGCACCGGGTAGCCGCTCGCGTTGACCTCGACGCGCTGGATTCCCTGGCGGCCGCGCAGGTAGCGGTCGTAGTAGTACTCGAGGCCTTCCTGGCCGACGACAGTGCCCTGTTTGACGCCGTCGAACGCGCGCAGCTTCAGCTCCGGTTCGGAGACCTGCCCGACGTAGCCGAGCACTTGCGCGGCCATCGCGCCATACGGATAGGCACGGATTGAAACCGGCTGCTGGGTGACCCCCGGGTATTCGCTCTGGCGCTCGGCGAGCACCGTCAGCGCGCCCCGGCCGGCATCCGTCTTGATCGTCACCGGCGCGTACGGCACCGCCGTGCGGCCCTTGACCACCAGCGCCTGGATGTGCGGACCGCTCATCCCCAGCAGCGAGCCCAGCTTGCGGTAGAGGTGCAGGCGCGGCGCGCCTGCCGGCGGCAGCGCCGAGGGCACGATCTGCACTGCGTTGGTCGTGCGGCTGGCGACCAGTGGCTGGCCTTCGCGATCGAGGATTTCACCGCGCGGCGCCGCGACCGGCAAATCGCGCGCGCGGTTGGCGTTCGCCTGCTGGACGTACTGTTCGCCGGAGAGGACCTGCAGGAACCACAGGCGGAAGAAGATGATCGCGAACATCGCCATTGCCAGCCCGCCCAGGATCGCCACGCGCAGCGCGAGCTGAGGCGAGACCGGGATCCGCGGGTCGCGCGCCCCGGCGGGCTCGATCGCACTCATGATCTGGACAGCGGACTGAGACCGCCCGTCGTGTAGGCGCGCCGGCGCCGCCGGCGCGGATCGTCTGGCAGTCCGCCGATCAGGCTGCGCCGCACGATCGCCCACACGGGCAGCGCGACGATCGTGTTGACGACCACGCCGAGCACGATCTGGCGCAGCAGCTCGAGGCTGACAGGCGCGTCGACGCCGAGCAGGAACTCGACGATCGAGTAGCCGACCGTCGCCGCCGCCGAGGCCGCCGCGCCGACGAGCAGTGGCGTCAACCCCGCCTGCGGGTCGCGCGCCTCGCGCAGGCGCCCGGACCAGTAGCCGACGACTGTCAACGTGAGCGACGTCACGCCGAGAGTCTGCACGAGCGCCAGGTCGACGAGCAGCCCCACTGCGAAGCCCGTCACGGCGCCAACCGTCGAGCCGCACAGCAGCCCGACGAACGCGACCAGCAGCACCGACAGGTCGGCGCTGACGCCGAACATCGGGACCTCCGAGACGACGCCGATCTGGAAGAAAACGACGACGACGGCCAGCGCCGCGATGCGACCGAGCAGCGCCGGCGTCGCACCCGGCATCATCCGCCGGCTCCCGTCGCCGCAAGCTGTTCGCCGCTCGCGCTCGCGTGCTGCCCCGCGGGCAGGTTCGCCGCGAGGCGGCTGAGATTCGACGGCAGCGTCCCGCGCGCCGCCGTCAGCACCTGCACAACGTCGAGGTTGTGTAGATCGGCGAGCGGGTGCACGTTGACCGAGCGATACGCGCTTTCTTCGTTGACCGACGTGACCTGCCCGATCGGGATGTCGGGCGGGTAGAGCGAGTCGTCAGGCCCTGAGACCGTGCCTGAGGTTACGACGTATTCGCCGCGATTGGCCTGCGTGTTGGCCGGCAAGTACTGGAGCAGCAGGTCGTTCGGGTCGCCCACCTTCGGCTGCACGATGCCCGTCGCGCTGGAGGATCCGATCCGCGCCGAGACGCCGACCGAGCTGTCGGTGATGAGCGTCACCTGCGCGCCGTCGGAGGCGACCTGAGCGACCTTGCCGATCAGGCCTTCAGCGTTGATCACCGGGTCGTTGACGTGTACGCCCGAGCCTTCGCCGCGGTCGATCGTGACGGTCGAGTACCAGACGTTCGGCGACTTCGCCACGACCGTCGCCGTGACCGGGTGGTAGTCCTTGACGCTCAGCTGGTTGTCGAGACGGAACAGGCTCAGCAGTTCGCGGTAGGAGTGTTTTTCGGAGGTGCTAGCGATCGCCTGGGCGCGCAGGCGATCCACCTGCTTGCGCAGTTCGTCGCGCTGGCCTTTGGCGTGCAGCGTGTCGCCGAACCAGCCGATCAGGTCGCGGACCGGCTTTAGCGCCTTGTTGGCGCCGTTCTGGATCGGCGAGACGACCGTCAGGAAGCCGCGCTGAACGGAATGCAGGCCGCCGCCCGGGGCCTCGCCGAAGTAGGCGGTCAGGAGTATCAGGGACAGCACGACGAGCAGTGCAAGCACCGCACGTCGACGCCGGACCGTCTTGTCATACACGAATAGCGACCTTCCGAAGCGTTCACGGGAAAGAGTACCCCCGGGTGCCCGTGCCCGTTTCAGGCACGGCGCTCACCGGCGGCGTTGCCGGTTGCGCTTGCTGCGGTTCGAGCGATGGATCGCCTCGAACTCCTCCAGCGATCGGCCGGAGCCGACCGCCACGCACGTCAGTGGCGACTCCGCCAGGTGGGCGGGCATCTGCGTCTCTTCGCGCAGGCGCTCATCCAGGCCCTGCAGCAGCGCGCCACCGCCCGCGAGCATGATGCCGCGATCCATGATGTCCGAGGCGAGCTCCGGCGGCGTGCGGTCGAGCGTCTCCTTGACCGCGTCGAGGATCTGGTTGAGCGGTTCTTCCAGCGCCTGGCGGATCTCCTCGCTCGTCAGCACGACCGTCTTGGGCAGGCCGCCCACCATGTCGCGACCGCGGATCTCCGCCTGCAGCTCCTCGGCCATCGGGCACGCCGAGCCGATCTCGAGCTTCAGCTCCTCGGCCGTCTGCTGGCCGATCAGCAGCTTGTACTCGCGCTTCGCGTAGTTGATGATCGCCTCGTCCATCTCGTCGCCGCCGACACGGATCGACTGCGAGACGACGATGCCGCCGAGCGAGATCACCGCGACCTCGGAGGTGCCGCCGCCGATGTCCACGACCATCGAGCCGGTCGGCTCGCCGACCGGCAGCCCGGCGCCGATCGCCGCCGCCATCGGCTCCTCGATCAGGTAGGCCGTGCGCGCGCCCGCCGACAGGCACGCCTCCTCGACGGCGCGCTTCTCCACGCCGGTCACACCCGAGGGCACGCACACGACCACGCGGGGGTGCGCCCAGCGATTCTGGTGGACCTTCTGGATGAAGTGCCGGAGCATCTCCTCGGTCACGTCGAAGTCCGCGATCACGCCGTCCTTCAACGGCCGGATCGCCTGGATCGTGCCCGGCGTGCGCCCGAGCATGCGCTTGGCCTCGATGCCGACCGCGTGCACTTCGCCGGTGCGCGAGTCGATCGCGACGACGCTCGGCTCTGAGAGGACGATCCCGCGCCCGCGCACGTATACGAGCGTGTTCGCGGTGCCCAGGTCGACGGCCATGTCGCGGCCGCCGAACCCTGTCAGATAGCTGAAGATTCCCATTTATGGAGAGAGGGGTGCGCTCGAAATCGATGCCGCGCCGGTCCGTCGCGATGCCGTCGGCTGCTGCTTGCCGATCTGCGATCGGTCGGGCGTGCCCGGTGGGGCAGTGTAGCGAACGTTTCTATTTGCCCGATAGGGCCGCAGGCGGATTTGCAGGGGAAAACGAGGGCTTTCCCGCAGCGCGTGCGCGAGCCATCGCGCGACCCGAGATCGGCGCCTCTGGCGCCCCCATCAATCGCTCCACAACTCTGGGCAGAGCTCGCGCAGAGTCCGCAGCGGCAGACCGACGACGTTCTCCTCCTCGCCCTCCAGCGCCAGCGCCAGCCGCGCGCCCGCGCCCTGGATCGCATAGCCGCCGGAGCGCCCGCGCCACTCCTCCGTGCCGACGTACCAGTCGAGCAGTTCCTCATCGAGCGCGCGGAAGCTGACCCGCGTGCGCGCCACCGCCGTGCGCTGCTCCTCGTCCAGCAGCAGCGCCACGCCGCTGATGACCTCGTGCGTGCGCCCGCCGAGCGCGCGCAGTGTCTCACGCGCCACCCGCGCGTCCGGCGGCTTGCCGTAGATGACCCCGTCGAGGACGACGATCGTGTCGCAGCCGAGGATCGCCTCGCGCGCGCCCGGCAGGCGCGCCGCGCGCGCCTTGCACAGCGCGTTCTCGACGGCCACCTGCGCCGGGTCCTCGCCCTGCTCGAGCTCCTGCGCGTCGGAGACCCTGACCGTGAACGGGATCCCGAGGCGCTCCAGCAGCGCTCGCCGCTGCGGCGAGCGCGAGGCAAGGACGAGCGGCAACGTCTCGCCCGCCGCGGCTACAGCTCCCCGAAGAACAGCTCGGACTCGCGCGTCGCAGACTCCGGTGAGTCCGAGCCGTGCACCATGTTCTCGCCCATCTCGACCGCGAAGTCGCCGCGGATCGAGCCGGTTGCCGCCTCCAGCGGATTGGTCGCGCCGATCAGCTGCCGCGCAGCCTTGACCGCGTCCACGCCCTCGAGCACCATCGCCACGATCGGACCAGAGGTGATGAAGTCCACCAGCTCGCCGAAGAACGGTCGCTCGGCGTGCTCGGCGTAGTGGCGCTCGGCCAGCTCGCGGCTGACCGTCATGCTTCGCAGCGCGACGATCTTCAATCCCTTGCGCTCGAAGCGGGCGACGATCTCGCCCGTCAGTCCGCGTGCGAAGGCGTCCGGCTTTACGAGGATCAGCGTTCGGTCCATGAGCTCCTTTGTGCGGTTGGCTGGCTAGGTGCTCGGGCGCGCGCGACGGCTGCGCGAGCGGGCGGCCGCGGACTCCGAGGCCGCCACGGGCGTGGCGCGAGCGTCCTGCTCGGCGCCCACGTCCTGCGGATCGTCGCTTGCCGCGCTCGCGCCGTTCTCCGTGCGTTTGCGCCCTCGCGAGCGTGGTGGCGGCGTCTCCTCGCCGGCGGCAGCAGCGCCTGCGAGCTCGGCCTGCTCGGCCTCGATCGCCGCAACCGTGCGGCGGCGGCGCGTGCGGCGCGCAGGCGCCTGCGCGACCTCCGTCTCACAGTAAGGGCAGATCGTCCACGACTCATCGAGCGGGCGCGCGCAGCTGACGCAGCGCTCCTTGAGCTTGCGCAGGCAGCTCGGGCAGCGGACGAAGTCGCGCTCGACGCGGTAGTCGCAGTGCGGGCACAGCGAGTGGTCGAGCTCGTGCAGGCGCGCTTCCGCCGCCTGCACCTCCAGCTCGCGCTCGCGCACATCCTCCAGGTACTCCGGCGGGCGCAGGATCATGTAGACGATCGTGCCCACGAATGGGAACAGCGAGGCCGCCGTGGCGCAGCCGACGAGCATTGGATCGAGGATCCTGCGGCGCGCATCGGCGTAAGTCCAGTAGATCAGCGACAGGTACAGGACCGCGATGAACAGGATCACCAGATCGACGACCAAGTTCAGGCCGCTGCTTTCGATTCCGAAGTATGCGAGGGTGAGCATCGGCCGACCGAGTCTAGAGAAACAGACGGCCGAATCCGTAGCCGGCCGCGAAGAACACCAGGATCACCAGGGCCACGATCAGCGCTACGGCGCCGATCATCGTCAGTACCGAAGGCCCGTCGTCGTTCACAGGGCCGACCTTCGCCGGGAGCCGCCCGACTCCTCCGCGGCGCCCGCGGCGCCCAGCTCGCCGAGGAGCTCGCCGACGAGATAGACCGAGCCCGTCGCAAGCACCGCTCCGCCCCGCTCTCGCGCCCACGCCTGCGCCTGCACGAGCGCTCGCAGCGGCTGCGCCTCGCACGCGACGCGCTCGAAGCCCATCTGGCGGGCCAGCGACTGCAGCGCTGCCGGCGAGAGCGCGCGGCCGCTCGGCGGCGCCGTGAACCACGCGCGCTCGCTGATCGCAAGCAGCGGCTCGAGCATGCCTGCCGCGTCCTTGTCCTCCAGCACCCCCAGCACGAGCGCCAGCGGCCGCTCCGGCCCGCCAGCGAGCCCCTGTAGCGACCGCGCGAGCGCTCTCGCTGCATGCGGGTTGTGCGCCCCGTCGAGCACCGTCAGCGGATCTTCGGAGACGACCTGCAGGCGCCCGCGCACCTCCGTCTCGAGTGCCGCCCGGCGCACCGCACGCTCGTCCAGCTCAGCGCCCGTGTGTCGGAGATACGCCTCGGCCGCCAGGCGCGCCAGCGCGAAGTTGCGGCGCTGGAACTCGCCCCTCGCGCCCAGCTCCACGCCCGGCGCCTGCGCCGGGGCGATCGCGATCCGCGCTCCGCGCTCGCGCGCGACGCGCTCGCCGACCGCCATCGCCTCCGGCGCCAGCTGCGCGCCGAGCGCCAGCGTCGTGCTCGCCCGCACCACCGCCAGCTTCTCCTCCGCGATGTCGTGCACTGTCGGTCCCAACCATCGCGTGTGCTCCAGCCCGACGTTCGTCAGCACCGTCACCGATGGCTCGACCACCGCCGTGGCGTCATAGCGCCCGCCAAGGCCCGCCTCGACGACCGCAACCTGCACGCCCTGCTCGGCCATCGCCCACAGCGCCGCCGCGCTCAGCAGTTCGAACTGCGTGACGTGATCATCGCCCGTCAGCGTGCGGTTGACGCGCTCGGCCGCCCACGCCGCCTGGGCGATCGCCCGTGCGAACGAGTCGCCGTCGAGGTCGCGCTCGCCGATCTGCAGGCGCTCGCGATAGGAGATCAGATGCGGTGAGGTGTACGCCGCGGTGCGCAGGCCGTGGCGCTGCAGGATCGCCGCGATCATCCTCGTCGTCGAGCTCTTGCCGTTCGTGCCGAGCACGTGGATGGCGTCGAAGCTCCGCTGCGGGGAGCCCAGCGCGGTCATCATCCGGCGCATCCGGTCGAGGCCGAAGCGCATCCCGAACAGCTCGAGCGAGCGCAGGTGCGCTTCGGCCTGCTGCTCGTTCCACGCCGGTGGGCGCGTGGCGCGCGGCGACAGCGCGCCCGCAGTCGATCGATCTCCGCGCTCGAAAGGTGTCATCGCCCGCTCGACCGCGCGCGCCGGCGCGCCCTAGGCGTCGGGGTGCTTGCGCAGGTAGTCGATGAACACCGGGCGCAGCGCCTCGCCGAGCTGTCCGTCGCCGGAGTGAAGCGCATCGGAGATCAAGCCTTTCGAGAACTGGATGTCGTAGTCGGCCTCGCCCTCGTCGCCGCTGACCGTCTGCGCGGCCGGGATCAGCTCGAGCAGCGACCAGAAGAACTTGACGTCGAGATGGCGCTCGGCACGGTGGATCGCACGATCGTGCAGCTCGTGCGTGGAGAGCGTGTCGAGATCCTCGTCGGCCATCCGGCGGTCAGTCCCGTCCTGCGCTCGGCATCGCTCGCGCAGGCGCCCTAGCGACGCTTGCGGCCGCGCTTGCCGCGCACGAGTGGCAGCAGTTCGCTGCCCATGCCCTTGAGATCGAGCTTGCGGGCGAGCTTGCGCAGCTCCAGACGTTGCTTGACGCTGAGGTTGCTCACGCGTCCGCGCGACTGCGCCAGCAGTTCGGCCAACCGCTCGCGATCCTTACCCGACAGCGCGTTCCAGTGCTTGCCGACGATCATCACCGCGCGCAGCACCACCGCCCATGGGACGGCGCCTGCAGTGCGTTTCACGAGCGACTTCGATTCCTGGCGCTTTGACACAAGCCGATAGTAGCGGTCACGGGCGAGGGACGGTGCGAGCGGCGATCGCGATCGCGCGGGCGCTCAGCGCGGGCGTTTGAGCCTCTGTCCGCGGCGCCGGCCGGCACGCGTCGGCGCCCGGCTCAAGCGGACTCCTCGCGCAGCGTGTCCTGAGCCTCTTCTGGAGCCGCTTCGGTCACGAGCGTCGGCGTTAGCCCCTTCTCGACCGTCTCCTTCGTGACCACGCACTTCTTGACGTCACGGCGCGAGGGCAGCTCGAACTGGACCTCGAGCAGGATCTCCTCGATGATCGAGCGCAGGCCACGGGCGCCCGTCTCGCGCGCTAGGCCCTTTTCGGCGACGGCCGTGAGCGAGTCCTCGGAGAACACCAGCTCGATGCCGTCGAAGGAGAAAAAGCGCTGGAACTGCTTGACGAGCGCGTTGCGCGGCTCGACGAGGATCGAGACGAGATCCTCGCGCGTGAGCTGGTGCACGGCCGAGACGACCGGCAGACGGCCGATGAACTCCGGGATCAACCCGTACTCGATCAGGTCCTCCGGAAGGCAGTGCTCGAACACCTCGCCCTTGTCGCGCTCGGCCTTGGCCTCGATCGCCGCCGCGAAGCCGACGCCTTTGTGCCCGATGCGCCGCTCGATCACCTTGTCGAGGTTGGCGAACGCGCCGCCGCAGATGAACAGCACGTTGGTCGTGTCGATCGTCAGGAACTCCTGGTGGGGATGCTTGCGCCCGCCCTGCGGCGGCACCGAGGCCTGTGTGCCCTCGAGGATCTTCAACAGCGCCTGCTGCACGCCCTCGCCGGAGACGTCGCGCGTGATCGACGGGTTGTCGGCCTTGCGCGCGATCTTGTCGACCTCGTCGATGTAGATGATCCCCGTCTCGGCCTTCTTGACGTCGTAGTCGGCCGCCTGGATCAGCTTCAGCAGGATGTTCTCGACATCCTCGCCGACGTAGCCGGCCTCCGTCAGCGCCGTCGCATCGGCGATCGCGAACGGAACGTTCAGGATGCGCGCGAGCGTCTGCGCCAGCAGGGTCTTGCCGCAGCCGGTCGGACCGAGCAGCAGGATGTTGGACTTCTGCAGCTCAATGTCCGTCTCGCCGGACATCATCATCTGCACGCGCTTGTAGTGGTTGTAGACCGCCACCGACAGGGTGCGCTTGGACGGGTCCTGCCCGACGACGTACTCGTCGAGCACGTCGTAGATCTCGCGCGGCTTGGGCAGGTTCTCCAGGTCGAACGCCGGCGGCGCCGAGAGCTCCTCGTCGATGATCTCGTTGCACAGGTCGATGCACTCGTCGCAGATGTACACGCCCGGCCCTGCGATCAGCTTCTTGACCTGCCGCTGGGACTTCCCGCAGAAGCTGCACAGGAGCTGCTCGTTGGAATCTGTCGGTCGTGCCATTCGTCTCGGTTCGCCCTAGTGCTCGGAAATCACTCGGTCAATGATTCCGTACTCCTTGGCCTCCTCGGAGCTCATAAAGTAGTCGCGATCGGTGTCTTTTTTGACGTCCTCGAGCTCCTTGTGCGTGTGCTTGGCGATGATCTCGTCGAGTCGTCTGCGCACGTCGATGATCTCTCTGGCGTGGATCTCGATGTCGGTCGCCTGGCCTTCGAAGCTCGAGGAGACCTGATGGATCAGGATCTTCGCGTTCGGCAGCGCCATGCGCTTGCCCGCGGCACCGCCCGCCAGCAGCAGCGCTCCCATCGACATCGCGATGCCCACGCAGATCGTCTGCACATCGGGCTTGATGAATTGCATCGTGTCGTAGATCGCCAGACCGGCGTAGACCGAGCCGCCGGGAGAGTTGATGTAGATCGAGACATCCTTGTCGGGGTCCTCCGACTCCAGATGCAGCAGCTGCGCGACGATCAGGTTGGCGATCTGGTCGTCCACGGGCGTGCCGAGGAAGATGATCCGCTCGTTGAGCAGGCGGCTGTAGATGTCGAACGCTCGCTCACCTCGCGAGGTCTGCTCGACGACCATTGGAACAAGTGGGCTCATAGTCCTCGCTTTGGTTTCGCTTCGCCGGCCAGATTCCTCTAGAGGCTAGCTGGCCGATCCTCGATCGGTCGGTGTCCACAGCTTGCCGGGAGCCGCCGCGGACACTCCCGCGATCGCCTTCTGCGGCTCGCCGCCCTGCTCTGGGGTCCACAGCGCCTCACGCGCCTGCGCCTTGGCCTGCGAGATCGGCGTCGCGCGCTCGGCGATCAGCTCGACAGCCATGCGCGCGGCGAGATCCTCGCGCAGCTCCTCCAGGCGCCCGCTCGTGCGCAGGTCCTCGAGCAGCTTCTCCGGCTCGAGCTCCTCGCGCTCGGCGATCGGAACGACGGCCGCCAGCAGGTCCTCCTCGGAGGGCGTGATCTGCTCGGCCACCACCACCGCGCTGAGGACGGCCTCGCGGCGCAGCGCCAGGTCCGCGTCGGACTCCATCTCGGAGAGGATCTCCGGCTCCTCGCGCCCAGAGATTTGCAGGTAGGCCTCGCGCGAGATGCCGCGGTGCGAGAGCGAATGAAGCATGCGCTCCCACATCTCGCGTGCCCGCGCCTGCACCAGCTCCGGCGTCACAGGGACGCTCGCGCGCGCGACCGCCGCATCCAGGGCCGCCTCGCGGAACTCCGTCTCGATGCGCGCCTCGTCGGCCTCGCGCAGGCGCGCGCCGATGTCGTCACGCAGCTCCTGCACGCTGTCGAAGCCGGCGTCGATCGCGAGATCGTCGTCGACCTCCGGGAGCTGCTTGAGCTTGACCTCCTTGATGGTCACCTCGAAGCTCGCCTCGCGCCCGGCCAGCTGTTCGGCCGAGTAGTCGACCGGGAACGTCAGCTCCACGTCGCGGCGCTCGCCGGCGCTCGCGCCCAGCAGCGCCTCCTCGAATCCCGGAATCAGGTTGCCACCACCGAGCTCGACCAGCTGGTCGCGCCCCTCGCCGCCCTCGAATGGCTCCAGACGCCGCTCCTCGCCGTCGCCGTCGAGCACGAGAGAGCCGAGGTAGTCGATCACGACGAAGTCGGCCTGCGCGGCCGCGCGCTCGGCGGTCTCCAGGCGCGCCAGGCGCTCGCGCATGGCGTCGACCTCGGTGTCGATCTGTTGCTGCTCGACCGCCGGCTCGCGGCGCGGCACCTCGAGCGCCTCATAACTGCCCAGCTCAGCCGCCGGCAGCACGCCGATCTCGATCGAGAACTCCAGCGGCTGGCCCTGCGGCGGGAGATCGGCGAGATCCAGCTTCGGATCGCCCACCGGCACGATCCCGGCCGTGTCGATCGCCTGCGCGTACCAGGCGGCGAGCGAGTCGCGCACTGCCTGGTCGAGCACCGCCTCGCGCCCCACGCGCTGGATCACGAGCGCCGCGGGCACCTTGCCGCGGCGAAAGCCCGGCAGCTTCAGCTCGCGCCCGAGCTCGACGGCCTTGCGCTCGACGCGTCCTTCGACCTCGGCCGGCGGAACCTGCACCTGCACGCGCACGCGCGACTCCGGCAGCTCGGTAACGGTCGCTTGCAACGCAGCGGGCACGAGGGCCACGATACCGTGCCGTCTCGTGAGAACCCGCCCCAGCAGCTCTGCGCACAGGCGCCTGGAGACGTGGCTGTGGACGGGCCCGGCCGGCCATTTCGTCGGCGGCGCGCTCGACTTCGCCGAGGCACTCCTCGGCTACGTGCGCAAACGAAGGGCGGGCGACGTCCAGCGCGTGCGCTGAACCGTCGCCCGCCCGGTGAGGCCAGGTACGGAGTGCCTGCGAGGCGCTAAGCGCCAACCGCCGCGGTGCTCCTGCCGAACTGCAGTGCCACGCCGCGCGGGAGCACGAGCACCGAGCAGCGGGCGATCTCGACCAGATGCGACGCCGATGCGCTGACCGCTACGCGACCCTCCTCGGCCTCCGGGCGCGAGTCGACGATCAGCAGATCGGCCTCCTCGTTGGCGACCGGAGCGACGCTCGCTCCGAGCGCCGCCGCGAGTGACTCCGCGCTGCTGCGCGCGCCCCCTTCGGCGTCGCCGACGGCGACGATCCGCTGCACGTTCACCTCGGGGTTGTCGCCAAGGCCGACCGGCGCGATCGCGACGGCGACCGGGCCACCCTCCAGCAGCTGCTGGGCGGAGTTGCCGACGGCGACGTGGCCGCGGGCGGTGTGCGAGTCCGAGCAGAACACGATGGCGCTTGCGCCCTCGCGCTCGGCCAGCGCGCTCAGACCTGCGGGCGTCGAGCGGTCGGTGACGACGTGGCGAGCGATGTTCGCGTCGCCGAACAGCGCAGCGCCGCGCTGCAAGAGCTCCTCGGCGGCGCCCTGCTCGAGCGTCTCGCTGCTGCTGTCGGCCAGCTGCGCGTGGCGCACGTAGGCGAGTGAGACCTCGGCGCCGGCGCGGGCGAACGCGCGGCCAAGGGCGATCGCGTCGTCCTCGTTTGCAGTCCCGTCGTAGGAAACGATGATCTTGGTGGACATGTTGCTCTCCTTGTTCCATAGCCCGCCGTCGGTGGCGCGGCTCAAGTTGGTTTGGCTCTGCTTCTGTCTCATAGTGGCATCCTGCTGCCATCAGTACCAATGATCTTTGTGATATCTGCTATCAGCAATGCTAATGCTTAACGTCGCCCGTTTGAAGGTCCTCAAGGAGGTCGCATACCGCGGCTCGCTCTCGAGCGCCGCCGCGGCGCTCGACTACACGCAGTCGGCCGTCTCCCAGCAGATCGCCGCGCTCGAGGCGGAAACCGGAATGACCCTGCTCGAGCGCCATCCACGTGGCGTCAGCCTGACCGCTGCCGGACAGGCGCTCGTCGGGCACGCCGAGGGGATCCTGGCACGCCTGGAGACGGCCGAGGCGGCGCTCTCGGCGATCGCCGGGCTGCGCGGCGGGCGGCTGCGCATGGCCTCTTTCCCGACGGCCGGCTCGACGCTGATGCCCGTCGCGATCGCCAACTTCCGCGCCACCTATCCCGACGTCGAGCTGACGCTCGCCGAGGGCGAGCCCGAGGAGATCGTGCCGCGCCTGCGCGCCGGCGAGCTCGACCTCGCGCTGCTGTTCGAGTTCGACGAGGACACGCCGCTGTTGGCCGACATGACGCGCGCGCCGCTGCTTGGGGATCCGATGTACCTGGCGTTGCCGCGCGAGCACCGGCTCGCCGGCAAGAGCCGCCTGCGCCTGCAGGAGCTGCAGCGCGAGTCGTGGATCCAGACGTCGAGCTCGAGCCCGTGCGCGCGCCACGTCGTGCGCTGCTGCCACGCCGCCGGCTTCGAGCCGGCCGTGTCGTTCGAGAGCGATGACTACCAGACCGTGCAGGGCCTGGTTGCGGCCGGGGTCGGCGTCGCGCTGATCCCGCAGCTGGCGCTGTCGGTCGTGCGCGAGGACATCGTCGTCCGCTCCCTCGCCCCCGCGCCGCCGGTGCGCCAGGTGATCGCCGCGACGCCCGAGGGAGCGCGCCTGGTGCCGGCGGCTCCGGCGATGCTGGCGGTGCTGGGACGCGCCGCCGACGAGCTCAAGCAAACGGGGCGCCTGGCCGAATAGGCCAGGCGCCCCGCTCGTTCACTTCTTCGCTTACCTCAGCGCTTGAGGGTGCTGTCTATACCCCACACGCTTTCTTGATGTTCGAGGCGAGCACTTTGTAGCCAAGCGGGGTCGGGTGGATGTCCGGCCCGTTCGCTTTACCTTCGAATTTGGTCGTGTTGGCCATATTCGTGTACTGCTGCAGCCGGTACTCTTCAAGTGCGAGCGTTTTCGCGGTCCCGGGTTTGACCGAGATCGGGTTGAACGTCGGCAGCGGGTCGGCGTAGCAAGCTGCGCCGTACGTTTCAACCGCTTTCTTGACTTCTGAGTTGATCAGGCCCGCGAGCGGAACCGATCCCGGAAGTAGTTCTTCCTGCGGTTTACCGTTTTTGATCTGCGGTTCACCGTTGGCAAAGACGTTGCCGAACGGGTCGTAGCCACCCTGGAAGTTGATCGCTCCAGTGTAGTTCACGCCGCCGAATTCCGACCCATTGCGAAGCGCGTAGACGATCGCAGAGGTGTTTTTGACGATGTGTTCGATGAGTTCTTTGACGTGAGCCTTGAGGCAGTTTTCAACGCCTTGCTTCGGCGTTCCGGGGTGTTTGCCGGATCCTTCGGGCGATTCTGGGTTGTATTTGCTTTCGCCGGTTTTGGCGAATTCGGTGCCGACTTCAACTTCGCATTGTTTGACGGTGCGAAGCTCGTCGTTGGCGCCGATGTTCAGCGTCAGTTTCGTGACCGGCGTGCCTTTGCCTTCTTCTTCGGCGATCACCTGCAGTGCGTTTTCCAGCTGAGACTGCGGGCAGGCCGTTGCCACCGTGCAGCCAGAGTATTCGTGGTGTAGCGGGAAGTGGTATCCGCCGGTGCGTTCGGTGTTGTGATACGCACAAGGTGCTTCACCGGTCGCTTTGAACGGAGACGCAGCCAATCCTGCCGCCACCGGACCATTGCCGATGAACGAGTCCGTCGTCTCGCCAGGGCAGCCGTCGTTGACGAGCTGATACGGGTTTTCTTTGTTTTTCAGATATTTGAAGTAGATATTTGGGTAACCGCCTTCGAACGCGGTCGGCTGCTCTCCCGTTTTTTCGTTTTCGTTGAAGAGCTGCTGGGAGTAACCGAACGCCAGCGAGTCGCCCAGGGCCAAGTAGGTCTGGTCGGGCGGCAGCGGTGCGGCGCTCGCGCTCGAGGCGAACCCGAGCGCGGATACTGCCAGGACGAGTGCCATACAGCACCCGATAAGTCGTCCGCGTGAGCGGATCGGTCGTGCAGAGCCGTTCATGGCTTGCATATCTCACATCCTCCTGTACGCATGAGGCCCGCCACACGCAACCCTCTGCTCAGCGCGGTCCCCATAAATGGAATTGTCCCTCTCTAGAGCCGCAAGGGCATGCCTACACCCAGCGGCGTAAGCCCGAGCATAACCACGGCGTCTCGATGTGTCAAGCCGGGTTTCTTACGGTAGACACGGGTCGGGCGAGCCATCGCGATGTCCGGGACACCCAGCCCAGCGGCGCGTGGGCGCACTCCGAGCACCCGCCGGGCCGACGGTCGCGACGAGCGCGTGCCCGCTCCCGCAGACTGGTGTCCGGGGGCGTCCGGGGCGGATGTCACGGTAGTTGGTCCATGAACGCTCTGCTCCTGATCGTCGCTGTCGCCGCCGTGGCCGTCGCCGCCTGCGCGATCGTGCTCGTGCGGCCCGACCGCCGGCGCATGCGCGATGAGCTGAAGGCGATCTCGGTCGACGTGCTGGCCCAGACCGGAGACTCGCTCGCACAGCGCCTGGCCGACCAGCGACGCGTCGACGAGGAGCGCTCCAGCGGCGAGATGGCGCGCCGCGCCGCCGAGTTCAAGGGCCTGGTCGAGCCGGTGCAGGAGAAGCTCGGCAGGATGGAGAGCGAGATCTCCCGGCTGGAGCGCGAGCGCCGCCAGGCCCACGGCGAGCTCGCGCAGATGGTCAGGACCCTGGGCGACGGCGTCGGCACGCTGCGCCAGGAGACCGGCAACCTCGTTACTGCGCTCAAGCGCCCGGCCACCCGCGGCTCGTGGGGCGAGATCCAGCTGCGCAACGTCGTCGAGATGGCCGGCATGGTCGCGCACTGCGACTTTCTCGAGCAGAGCACGATTCGCACCGACGACGGCGCGCTGCGGCCGGACATGCTCGTCCGCCTGCCCGGGGACAAGGTGATCGTCGTCGACTCGAAGGTTCCGCTCGACGCCTACCTCTCGGCGCTGGAGGCCGGCAGCGAGGAGCAGCGCGAGCTGCACATCGCGCGCCACGCCAGGCAGACACGCGAGCACATCGCCAAGCTTGCGGCCAAGGGCTACCACGGCCAGCTCGACGCGAGCCCGGAGTTCGTGGTCATGTTCGTTCCCTCCGACGGCATCTACCAGGCGGCGCTCGCGGCGGACCCCGCGCTGATCGAATACGGCGTCCAGCAGCAGATCCTGATCGCAACCCCGACGACGCTCATCGGCCTGCTCTGGGCCGCGCACCACGGCTGGCGCGAAGAGCGGATCGCCGAGTCCGCGCGCGACATCGCCGATTCCGCGCGCGAGCTTCATCGCCGCCTCGGGCGCTTCGCCGAGCCGCTGGCCAAGATCGGGCGCCAGCTGGACTCGGCGATCGGCGCCTACAACGAGGCGGTCGGCTCCTTCGACCACCGTGTGATCCCGCAGGTCCGCAGGATCGAGCAGGCGGGCGCCGCATCCGATCGCCAGGTCGGCGCGCCCGCGCCGATCGAGACAGCCGCGCGCACTGTCATGGCGCAGCTGGACCCCGACGCGCGCGAGCCGCCCGGCGAGGAGCTGGACCGGGACCCGGCACCGCAGACGCTCCAGGCTCTGGAGCTCGCGCCATCGGCGCGCATCTCCGCCGGCGCGCGAGCGTCACGGCGATCAGCGTGAGCGCGACCGGCACCGTGGCCGGGAGCTCGTCGACGAGGAAGAACAGCAGGTCAAAGGCGCCGGCCAGGACGGCGCACAGGACCGCCCCCCGCAGCTGAGCGCGCCTGCCGGCGGCGAGCGCGAGCAGCCCGCCGAGAGCGCCCGCCACGAACAGGTCCCCGTAGCCCATCACCGCCGAGCCGAGGGCCGCGCTCTGCAATCTCGGCAGCCCGGCCGCAGGGTGCGCGGCGTTGAGCGCGTGGTTCGGGCTCTGCAGCAGCTGCGCGATCACGAGCCCTGCGTCGGCAACAGCCATCGCGACGATGCCCGCGCCAAGCCAGCGCGGCGGCGTCACCGTCGCCAGCAGCACGCCGAGCGCGACGCAGCTGAGCGCCGACAGCGCCAGCGCCGCGGCCTGTCCGGCCAGGCCGCCGCGATCGGCCCAGGCGAGCGCGAACAGCACCGCGACGAGCAGCGCGCGTGACGGGCGAGCGCCAGGCGTGAGCCATCCGAGCGCGAGCGCAGCCAGCACCGGCACGGCGACGAGCGCCAGGTACGTCAGAACCTGAGCGCTGGGCGCTTCGGCTGCGCCGGCAACCACGACGAAGCCGACCACCGACAGCGGCGGGATCACGGCCCAGCGGCGCGAACGCAGCCGCGCCAGCGGCGAGGACGGTAGCGCGCCTCCCAGCCCTACGATCGTGCCCTGAGCCAGCGACAGCAGCGCGATCGATATCCAGAACGGGAGCATCTCCGCCCAACATAGATTCTCCCTCGCGCGCGTGAGACGGGCGCGGAGAGAAGCGACCGCAGCGGGACGTGACGGCGAGCAAGCGCGGGCGGGTGCGATAGAAGTGGGGCGTGCCCGCCGCCCGCACGTCGCCGAGCGCCACCCGGCCGGATCGGCCGGCGCGGGCGCGCATCCATCAGCTCGCCGCGCTGCTGGTCACGGCCGCCGGGATCGCGGCCGTGCTGATCGGAGTCCTCGGCGGCGGCAGCACCGCCGACCTGAGGCCGGGCAAGCCGGTGCCGGGCGCGGCGCAGACGCGCGCACTCCTGGCCGGTATCCCGCAGCGCGGCAACGAGCTCGGCAACCCGCGTGCGCCGCTCACGCTGGTCGAGTTCGGCGACCTGCAGTGCCCCGCCTGCGCACAGTTCTCCGAGGGCACGCTGCCGGCGATCGTCAGGCGCTACGTCCGCACCGGCAAGCTGCTGCTCGTGTTCAGGGCGCTCGACTTCCTCGGGCCGGACTCGCTGCGTGCGGCGCGTATGGCGGCCGCACTCGGGGCGCAGGGCTCGATGTTCCAGTTCCTGGTGCTGATGTACCGCAACCAGGGCCTCGAGAACAGCGACTACGCCACGGACACCTACCTGCGCGCACTCGCCGGCGCGATTCCCCGCGCCAACGTCCAGCGTGCTCTCGCCGAACGCGGCTCGCCGGTCGTGTTCGCACAGCTGCACGGAGATCAGCTGCTGGCCATGCGCTACCGCGTGCGGAGCACGCCGTCGTTCCTGCTCTACCGCAGCGGCACGGCGCCCGCGCGATTCCAGCCGGGGGCGCTGGACGCAGATACCTTCTCCGCGGCGCTTCAGCGCCTGCTCTCCGAAGTCCCACATTGAGCCGAGCGCGCCCGGGCGTAGGATGAGGCGCCTACGATGAGCCCTGTGAATGCGCCGGCAACCGCGGCGCCGCCGATCCTGCACCTTTCGACCGCCGTCGGCAGCCCGCTGCAGGATGCCGACGGCGAGCGCCTGGGCAAGGTCGAGGACCTGATCGTCCGTCTCGGCGGCACCGGCTACCCGCCGATCACTGGCTTCCTCGTCAACGTCGCCGGGCGCACCTCCTACCTCGGCGCCGACCGCGTCTCGGAGATCGGCGCAAACGGGGTCGTGCTGCGCAAGGCGAAGCTCGACCTGCGCCACTTCGAGCGCCGCCCGGAGGAGGTGCTGCTCAAGCGCGACCTGCTCGACCGTCAGCTGATCAACGTCGAGGGCGCGCGGCTGGTCCGCGCCAACGAGATCGAGCTGGCGCTGGTGGCGGGCTCCTGGCGCGTGGTCGGCGTCGACACGGGACCGCGCGGCGGGCTGCGGCGGCTACTGCCGAAGGGCCTCGGCGCGCACATCGCCACGGGCCAGTTCCTCGACTGGGCCGGCGTCGAGCCGTTCGTCGGTCACGTGCCGACCGTGCGGCTGCGCGTCCCCCACCCGAAGCTCGCAAAGCTCCATCCGGCGCAGATCGCCGACCTCGTAGAGGCTGCCTCGCGGCGCGAGGGCGAGGAGATCATCCAGGCCGTCGGTGAGGACGACCGCGAGCTCGAGGCCGACGTGTTCGAGGAGCTCGACGATCACCATCAGCGCGAGTTCCTGGAGGACCGCCCGGACTCGCAGGTCGCGGCGATCCTCTCGCGGATGGCGCCCGACGACGCGGCTGACATCGTCGGCGAGCTCGACGAGGACCGCCGCGAGCCGGTGCTCACGCTGCTCCCGGTCAGCAATCGCGTGAAGGTGCGGGCGCTGCTCGGCTACGACCCGGCCGAGGCTGGCGGGCTGATGAGCCCCGACTTCATCCTGCTGCGCGGCTCGACGTCGGCGGCGGACGCGCTCGTGGCGGTGCGCCGCAGCTCGATCGCCGCGGAGCTGCTGACGTCGGTGTTCGTCAGCTCCGAGGAGGGCGAGCTCGAGGGCAGCGTTCCCGTGGCGGCGCTGCTGCGGGCAGACCCCGGCCGGCGCCTGGAGTCGGTGTTCAAGCACGAGACCCCCTGTCTCTCCCCCGACGCGTCCTTCGAGGAGGTTGCGCGGCAGATGGCCGACTACAACCTCACCTCGATCGCCGTGGTCGACGAGCACAACCAAATGCTGGGCGTGGTGACCGTCGACGACGTGCTCGGCGCGATGCTCCCGCGCGGCTGGCGTCGGCGCTTCGGGCTCCTCGGCGAGGACTGAATACACTGCCCAGCGTGAGCGTCCCCGGCGGACAGTTCGATGGCGGTCCGAGTACCGCCCGTCATGCGTCGTATCCGGTCGGCCACCCGTGGCCGACCGCGTCTGCCTGCTCGCCTTAGCTCTCGGCGCGTCCGCCTGTTCGGCTTCCTCGGCCTGCTCGGCCCGGGCCTGATCGCGGCCAACGCGGGCAACGACGCCGGCGGTATCGCCACCTACTCCTCGGTTGGCGCCAAGTACGGCTACGACCTCCTGTGGACGATCCTGCTGATCACCGTCTCGCTGGCGATCGTGCAGATGCTCGCCGCGCGCATGGGCGTGGTCACCGGTAAGGGACTGGCCGAGCTGGTGCGCGAGGAGTACGGCATCCGCTGGTCGGTGTTCGCCACGAGCGCGGTGCTGATCGCCAACCTCGGGATCTGCATCTCGGATTTCGTCGGCATCGGCGCCGCCGTCGGGCTGACGGGCGTGCCGGTGCAGGTCTCGGTTCCGATCGCCGCGGTGGGCATCTGGCTGATCATCGTGCGCGGCTCCTACCGCTCGGCCGAGCGCGTGTTCATCTGGCTGACGATCCCGTTCTTCGCCTACCCGATCGCCGCGATCCTCGCGCACCCGCACTGGTCGGCCGTGGGCAAAGCGCTCGTCGTCCCGCACATCCACGCCAACTCGGCGTTCCTGCTGCTGCTGATCGCGACCGCCGGCACCACGATCACTCCCTACATGCAGCTCTACCTACAGTCCGCCGTGGTCGAGCGCGGGGTGCGCGAGGACGAGCTCAAGCGCGAGCAGCGCGAGGCGGTCGCGGGCGCCGTGTTCGCCAACCTGATCGCCGGCTTCATCATCATCGCCACCGGCGCGACGCTGTTCACGCACGGCATCCACAACATCTCCTCCGCCGCCGACGCGGCGCGCGCGCTGAACCCCTTCGCCGGGCAGTACGCCGAGGCGCTGTTCGGCATCGGGCTGATCGGCGCGAGCCTGCTCGCCGCGGCGATCCTCCCGATCGCAACCGCCTACGTGGTCTCCGAGTCGCTCGGCTACGAGAAGGGCGTCGGGCGCCGGCGCGAGGAGGCGCCCGTGTTCGTGAACATCATCACCGCAATGATCATGATCAGCGCGTTCGTCGCGATGATCCCCGGGCTGCCCGTGATCTCGCTGCTAGTGGGCGTGCAGGTGGTCAACGGACTGCTGCTGCCGATCAACCTCTTCTTCGTCTGGCGCCTGGCACGATCACGGTCGCTGATGGGCGAGCACCGCAGCCGTGGTCTGCTCGACGGCGCTGCCGGCGTGACCGTCGCCGTCACCTCCACGCTCTCGATCGGGCTCGTCGTGATCACCGTCACCGGGCTGTAGGCGCGCACGCGCACGCGGACGGCGGGCGCCGCCCCGAGCCGCCGACTCGTCTTCCCGCGCGCGGCCTCAGGAGGGCGGCGCCGCTGCGCGATCGCTCTCGAGAAGCAACGACGCGCCGATCGCTCCGCCGAGATCGCCGAGCGCCGCGACGTGCACCTCGGGCGGGTGGAAGTCCGCGAACAGATGCGGCTGCATCGCGGCGGCGATGCGCTTGGCGAACGGCTCGCCGAGGCGCACGCCGAGGCCGCCACCGACGATCACGCATTCGACGTCGAGCACGTTCACCGCCGAGGCGACGCCAGCGCCGAGCGCGCGCAGCGCGCGCTCGATCATGTGGACCGCGAGCTCGTCCTCGCGCTCGAGCGCGCGTGCCCATATCCCGCTCGTCAGGCGCGTTCGCTTGCGCTCCTTCATCAGCTCGAAGAGGTCGGTCGACCTGCCCTTCTCGACCTGCTTGGTGACGTGGGCTTCCATCGCCGAGCGCCCTGCGTAGGCCTCCATGCAGCCGCGCCGCCCGCATGTGCACTTCGCTCCGTCGATCTCGACGACCACGTGGCCGATCTCCCCAGCCGCGCCGCGCCCGACCCACGGCTTGCCGTCGAGCACCAGCCCACCGCCGACGCCCGTGCCCCAGAACACCCCGAGCAGGGATCGAAATGGCTTGCCGGCGCCGAGCGCGAACTCGGCGTCCGTGGCGACCTGGACATCGTTGCCGAGACCCACCCGGCAGCCCAGCGCCTGTTCGAGCTTCGCCGCCAGCGGGAAGCTCTCTTCCCAGTCGGGGAGGTTGCGCGCGCTGGTGACCGTTCCATCCTCGATCGTGCCCGGGGACCCGACTCCGACCCCGCCGAGGCTCGCGGGCTCGACTCCAGCCTGCGCGGCCGCCTCGCGCAGCGATGCGGCCATCTCCGCCGCCACGTCAGCCGGGCCGCCGCTCGTCGGCGTCGGGCGCCGCGCCGAGCCGAGCACCTGATGCTCGCCGTCGACGATCACCGTCTGGATCTTCGTCCCGCCGAGGTCGATGCCGCCGAGGGCGCTCATCGGGCGGATCATCGCAGACGCACCCCCGGCCGATTACCGCCGACTGCGACTGACTGCGACTGAGCGGACCCGCCCGGCCGGCCCGACGGCCGCTAGGGCTGCTTGGCGTCCTTGATCGCGGCGGAGCTCTTCTTGACCGACACCTTCGGCGCCGGTAGCGCGGCGATGTGCGTGATCAGCTGGTTCCACTGCGTCGTGTCGAGCTGTTCGGTGACAACGACGGGCGCCGGGGCCGTCTTGCCCGCGCCGGCCGAGTGCGCCGCTGTGGCGGCCGCGCCGGGGGTGAGCGGAACCTCGCCGGCGGTCGGGCGGAAGCCGACGTGGATGTGGTTCCAGTGGTCGGGCATCGCGAGCGTGTTGGCCGCGCCCGGGTAGGACATCAGGCTGATGATCTGGTGCGGGACGAATTCCCCTTGCAGCGTCAGCAGCGTCCTGATCGTGATGTCGGTGATCGTGCCCGCGCCCTGGTGGTCGACGATCGGCGTCCCGTTGATCGCTGAGATGTCCACGGCGTCGCCCGTGTAGTGCTCGGAGACGTTGCCGGAGGTGGTCAGCTCGCTGTGACCGCACTCGAGCGCGCTGACCGTCGGCTTCAGCCCGCTGCGCGAGAGGAACGCGAGCACGGCGAGGACACGCTTGTCGATCGCGCCGGCGGCGATGTCCTGGCGCCCGCACTCGTAGATGCTGATGCCGGGGTCGGAGAGGACCGTGCGCTGCAGTTCGGCCTGGGAGAGCAGGAACACCCCGCCCGCGGTCGCTCCGAGGAGGTCCGAGTTGACGCTCGCGCCCTGCGGGTGCAAGGCGGCGTCGAGTTGCGCCCAGTTCTGCAGGATCGCGCGCGGGTCGATCGTGTTGGCATCGCCGCCAGGTCGAACCGCGAAGCGCAGGTGCCCAGCGTGGGCGTTTGCCGGCGTGCGCACGATACCGAGCGTGGTGCCCTTCGAGACGATCGCGCCCACCCGCAGTGGCAGCAGGTGGCCGGCCGCGACCGTGCGGGCGTGAGCCTTGCGGCTGCTCGCGGCGGCCGTGAGCGCGTCCGGGTTGCCCGGGTGGGCGAAGAGGCGGACCTTGCCGGTCGCAGGCGCATCCGGTTCGCCTGCGGCGGACGCGACCGACACGCTCGTCGTGGCGGGCTTCTTCGCCGCCTTCGGCGCCTTGACCTTCAGCGTCACCGGTAGCTGGCGCCCGGCGGTGGCTGGGAGCTTCGGCTTCGGCGCGGCGCCCTTGCTCTTTGCCGCCGGAGTCGTGCTGGCCGGCGCGGCGACCGAATGCGGCGCCTTAGCCTTGTGGTAGTGCGTGGCGATGCTGCCGAGGCCGGCGTAAGTGAACACGTCGCCATAGACGTCGCGCAGGATCACGTACTTGCCGAGCTTGCTCGACTTGCCGAGCTTGACGATGCGGCCGTCCTGCACGGCTACGGCGGCGGCGTTCGGCGCGCTCATCAGATCGACGAGCTGGACCGGCGGCGCGGCCTTTGCGTGCTTGCCCGCAGCGGCAGCGGCAGCGGCAGCGCTCGGCGCTGGCGCGGCCGCGGAGCCGGGCGTAGCCGTGGACTTGGCGCCCTGGCTGGCCACGGGGGCGACCGCGCCGGTCGCGCTCGCGGCGGGAACTGTGGAAATCGAGCCCCACGCGACGCGCTTGCCAGAGACAGGCAGACGGCCGTCGCTGAGCCCGGTGAGCGCCGCGATCACGCCCTTTGGATAGCTGGAGATCAGCTTGGCGCGCAACAGCACCGAGCTGACGTATTCCTCGGAGTGGTTGTAAGCGAGGATCGCGCCGTGCAGATCGCTCGCCGCGCCGGCGGCGCGCAGGTAGCGAGCCGCCGCGAAGATCGCGTCGACCGGGTTGTACGGGTCGGCGTAACCGGAGTTGAGCGCATCGACCCCGTACTGGATCCACGTCGCCGGCATGAACTGCATCCAGCCGACGGCGCCGGCCGTGGAGACCGACTGGTCGGTGCCGTAGTTGGTCTCGATTTCGTTGATCGCCGCGAGGATCTGCCACGGCACGCCGTACTGCACCGCCGCGGCCTGGTAGATCGGCAGCAGGAACAGCGGGATGCGGTAGAAGGCGAGCGCCTGCGTCGAGGCTGCAGAGCCGGCGAGCTCGGCGGCGAGCGCTCCCGCTTGCGCGGCCACGATCTGAGGAGCGACCGCGACGTTGTTGGCGGCGCCCTGCGTGGCGCTCGGCAGCGTCGCGCTGGTCTGCGATTCGGCCTTTTTCGACGCCGTCGTTTTCTGGCGGCGCTGGAGCACTACCGAGGGGTTGGTCGCTGTCGGCGGCGCCGGCGCGTCGACTTCGGCTTCTTCGCTGGTCTTCGTCGGCGTGCTCGGGGTGCTCGTCGTCGTCGGCGACGGCGCCGGCGTGCTCGGCACCGGTGTCGAGGTGGTCGTGGGCGGGGCCGGCTTGGTCGGCGTCGTGCCGGTCGTCGTTTCTTCGCTCGTCGTGGTTGTCGTGGTGCCGGTCGAGCCTTCGGTCGTCGCCGTGCTTTCTTCCGCGAGCGCACCACCGGCGAGCGGCCCCAGGCCGGCCGCCGTCAAGCCGCTGCCGGCCACGACGGAGACGAGCACGCGCCAAACCCGCCGTCGCGGGCTAGGGGTGCGCATCATGCGCGGATCTTGGTCGTCTCGTAGTCGTGCCATCTTCGCGGCCGGCGCAGGTACCCCACATCCGCGGGATACGCCCACCGGAATTCATATCGGCAGGCAAGCACCAAGGAGTAAAGGATTCGTAATCGCGTCCACAAACCACGCTCATGCGTTTCCGTCACCCGCAAACGGCCAGGCGGTAATGGTACCCGAGGGCAGAGCAGGGGAAACCACCCGTATCGATCGGCCACCAGAGCCAATTCGATGAGCCTGACACGGATCCTGCATCCCGCGCGGTCGCAAACATCGCTTCTCGCGCGCCGCGAACCGCTCTATCCTCGCCCTTGGACGGTTAGGGTTCGAACAGGGCCGGCAGCGCGCCGGCGATGAAACGGGACCAGAGGAGAGCGATGAAGCGCAAGGTGACGATCTCGATCGCAGCGGTGCTCTGCTGCGCATTCCTCCTCATAGCTGCTGCTGCGCAGGCGGAACAGACCGTGCAGATCACGGCCGCCACCTTCTCGCCGGACAAGCTCGGCGTGCCGACGAACGTGTTCGGCTCGGCGACGATCGGCTCGACCGATCTACCAGTGCCCTCTCCGATCACCCATGTCAACGTCTACGGGCCCGCCGGGGTCACGCTCGACCTGCAGGGCACCGCCACCTGCACGGAAGCGATCCTGCTGAACGAAGGCCCCCAGGCGTGCCCGAAGAACTCCAAGGCTGGCTTCGGCGGCGGCGAAGGCGTCTACGAACTTGCGCACGAAATCATCAACGAGAAGTTCACGCTCGACTTCTTCCTCGCGGACAACCGCCCCGGCCACACGGTCATGCTGATCTACCTCAACGGCGCCACGCCGGTCTCGATCCAGCTCGTGTTCACGGCGCCCGTGATCAACTCGCCCAAGCCCTACGGCCTCGGCTTCAGCCTCAACGTGCCGATCATCAAAGTGCTCCCCGAAGCCTCCGACGCGTCGGCAAAGAGCTCGTTCCTGACGCTCGGCGCGCGGAACGTCGCGTACTTCAAGAAGGTGCACGGCAAGCGCAAGCTCGTGCACGTCAAGGGCATCGTTACGCCCAAGAGCTGCCCCCGCGGCGGCTGGCCGGTCGCGACGGAATTCAGCTTCCAGGACGGCACGAAGGTGCTCAGCAAGAGCAAGATCCGCTGCCCGAGCTAGTGCGCCGCCCCCTCCTCGCCGTGCTCGCTGCCACGGCGACGTGTCTCGGAGCTGTGCCGGCCGCGGCGCCGGCCGCGAGCACGAGCGCGGCGATCCAGCCGTCGTTCGCCCCCTACCGGCTCGGTACCCGCATCGCAGCGACGATCTCGCTGCGCTTCTCGGGCGGCCCGGACGGCGTGCCGGCGCCGCTGCGCGGCATCGTCCTGCGGCTTCCTGCCGGACTGCGGATCGACCTCGCCGGCGTCGGCGTCTGTGAGCCCTCGCGCCTGCGCAACCGTGGTGCGGCGGGCTGCTCCTCGGCTTCGCTGCTCGGGCGCGGCAACGCGCTGACGAAGGTCCACGCCGGCTCCCAGACGCTGTTCGAGCAGGTCGCGGTGCGCGTGTTCCGCGGCCCCGACCGCGGTGGCCATCCGAGCTTCGAGATCCTCGGCCACGGCGACACGCCGCTCTATCAGAACAACCTGAGCACGGCCGTGCTCGAGCCGGACACGGCGCCGTACGGCTCCAAGCTCGTCGTCTCGGTGCCGCCGATACCCACGCTCCTGGGCGAGCCGGAGGCGTCGTTCAGCTCGCTGTCTCTGACGATCGGGCGGGCGGCGGGCGGCTCGTCAGGCGCCGTCCTGCTGCCGCGGCGCTGCCCGCCCGGAGGCTTCGGGTTCGCAGCGAGCTTCACCTACGCCGACAGCTCGTCCGGGAGCGCCTCCGCGAGGCTGCCGTGCCCGTAGCGGCGGTGCACGCGCTCGCACGCAGAGACGCGGTCGCGCCTTCAGGGGTAGCCGCGGAGCGCTCGAGTCGATAATCTCAGGCGCGTGGAAACGATCCTGTCGATAACCCAGGTGGCGATCTCGGTGGTCGTCGTGTTCCTGGTGCTGATGCACTCGGGCAAGGACTCCGGCCTCTCCGGCGCATTCGGCGTCGGCAGCGGCACCGGCCCGCTGGGGGGCGGCTCGATGGTCGAGCGCAACCTCAATCGCTGGACGATCTTCTTCGCGCTCCTGTTCCTGGTGAACGCGATCGTGCTGCTCAAGCGTCCCTGGGCCTAGCCTCCGCCTCGAGCGCCTGCAGCCGGTCGAGGATCTCCAGCGCCTCAGCGCGCAAGGAACCATCGGTCGCCGCGAAGTCCTCCGCCGAGAGCTTGCCGGTGCGAAAGTCCAGCTCGGTGTCGCGGATCTCGCGGTACTTCGCCTCGCGCGCGGTCTCCAGCTCGGCGCGCTCGGGAGTGTCCTCTGGCTCGCGCCGGCTCGCGCGCAGCGGCGCGGTGATGACCGCGAGCACGACGGCGAGCAGCAGCAACGCGAGCAGCAGCACGAGCGCCCCCACTCAGCGCCTCGCGGTCGCGACTTGCGCAGCCGATCGCTTCATGCGAGCGATCAGGCGCGTGCCAGGCCGTGCGAGGCGCGGGCACGCGAGCGCATCCTCACGCGCCTGCGAACGGCGCTCGGCGCGGGCCATATCGCGATCAGTCCGCCGCCAAAGGCGATCAGGCCGCCGATCCAGATCCACATCACAAGCGGCGAGACGATGAAATGGAACTGCGCGGGCGGCGGATTCTTCAGGTAGGCGCGCGCAAGGTAGGCGATCGCCACCAGCGACTCGTCGGCCGGCAGCGTCCTGTTGCCGGCGGTGACGATTCGCTGCAGCGCAGGCGTGGAGATGTCGGGCGCGATCGCGGTCCATACGTCGCGGGTGATGCCGGCGCTCATGCTGATGTGGCTGACCGCCTGCCCGCCGATCAGGTGCCCCACCGTCCCCTGGCTCGGTTCGCCGGAGTCGTAGAAGCCCTCGCTCGGGCGCAGCGTGGCGACGTGGCGCCCGCCCTTGCTGACGTCAAGCACGGCGCCGAGGTTGAGCGTCGAGCCGGTGTGCGCGGTGTCGTTCCTGGGCGTGACCGTGGCCGTCGGTCGCACGTAGCGGATCGTGTACGCACCGACGCGCGCCGACTTGCCCGGCGCCAGCCCCTGCTCGGCGGCGTGCTGGAAGGATGAGGAGGCGGCGACGCCGACGAACAGCACGGCGATGCCGAGATGCACGATGTAGCCGCCATAGCGCCTGCGGTTGCGGCGCACGAGCGCGAGCAGCGCGACCGGGGCCGCCTCGCCGGCCATCGCCCGGCGCGCGCGCACGCCGCGGAAGAACTCCTGTCCGATGCTGCCGAGCACGAACGCCGCACAGCAGAACATGGCGATCGCGAACGGCTTTTGCGCGATGCCTGCTGCGAGCAGCACGCAGAGGACGACCAGCGCGCTCAGCAGCGGAGCGAGGAAGTTGCGCCGCGCGTTGGAGAGCGTCGCGCGACGCCACGCGATCACCGGGCCGATCCCGCTGAGCAGCACGAGCATCAGCGCCAGCGGCACTGTGTAGCGATCGAACCACGGCGGTCCGACCGACGCTTCGTGGCCGGTCAGCGCCTCGGAGATGAGCGGGAAGTACGTGCCCCAGAAGATCACGAAGCAGAGCGCCACGAGCACGACGTTGTTTGCCAGGAAGATCGATTCGCGCGAGAGCATGGAGTCGAGGCGATGCTCGGTGCGCAGCATCTCCCGGCGCGAGACGACCAGGTAGATCGAGCCGGCGATGAGGACGCCGATGAGCAGCACGAAAGGCACCCCGAGCGTCGCGCCGCCGAACGCGTGGATCGAGTTGAGCACGCCGCTGCGAACCAGGAACGTACCCATGATCGCGAGCGTGCCCGTCGCGAGCACGAGCGAGACGTTCCACACCTTCAACATGCCGCGTTTCTCCTGGACCATCAGCGAGTGCAGGAAGGCGGTGCCGGTCAGCCACGGCATCAGCGAGGCATTCTCCACAGCGTCCCAGCCCCAGTAGCCGCCCCATCCGAGCTCGGCGTAGGACCAGCGGGCCCCGAGCAGGATGCCCACGCCCAGCAGCAGCCACGCCGCGAACGCGAAGCGCCGGGTCGCTCGGATCCAGTCGGCGTCGACCCGCCGCGCCAGCAGCGCGCCCATCGCGAACGCGAACGGGATCGTGCACAGCGTGTAGCCGGAGTACAGCATCGGCGGGTGGATCATCATCGTCGGGAAGCGCAGCAGCGGGTCCAGGCCGACGCCTTCGGCGGGCGCCGGGTGGGTCGTCGCGAACGGGTTCGCGTAGAAGACCATCAGCACGATGAAGAAGGCGCCGAAGCCGAGTAGGATCGCCGTGGCGTAGGCCGAGACGTCGCGCATCCGCTTGCGCACGAGGAACAGCGCGAGGCTCGACCACAGCGACAGCAGCCACGCCCACAGCAGCAGCGAACCTTCCTGAGAGGACCACACGGCGGCGGCCCGGTAGAAGGTCGGGGTCGTCCTGCTCGAGGTATCAGCAACCGTGTTGAAGGCGAAGTCGTTGCGCAGGAAGGCGAGCTCGAGCACGGCGAAGGCGACCGTGAGGACGATCGCCAGCGCGTAGACCGCGCGACGCCCGGACTCCGAGAGCTCCACGCGTCCGCTGCGCACCCCGTAGATCGAGGCGAAGATGCCGTAGGCGCAGACGAGCAGCGCCAGCAGCAGGCTGATGCGCCCCAGCTCAGCCACTCAGTAGTTCTGCTTCTCGCCCGCTGGAGCGCTCTTGTACTTGGACGGGCACTTGGTGATCAGCGAATCGCGTTCGCCGACGTAGCGCCCGTCCTTGCGCTGGACCGTCACGATCACCTCGCGCCCCTCGCGGAACGGGTCGGGAACGGTGCCGGTGTATGAGACCGGAACCTGCGTCGAGCCCGCGCGGTCAACGACGCTGAAAGCGAGCACGTCGCCCTGGCGATGCACCGATCCCTTGACGACCGTGCCGGTCAGCTGGTAGCTGCGCCCGGCCTGCGCCTGGCGGGCGAGCTGGGTCGGGCTGAGCGCCGGGCTGGCGGCGCTGAAGCTCGTGTAGACGAGCGCGCTGGCCAGCACGACCGCCGCGGTCAACGCCACGACCAGCCGCACGGTTCGCTTTCGCGCCGGATTCATCGCTCAGCAGTATCGCAAACGGCCATTTGGGCCGTGCCACCGCGCCTACGCCGCAACGATCGTCCAATCCGGCCAGTTGAGTCCAGGAAATACCCCGTGCAGAGCGAAACCATCGAGTGTGAGCAGGGTTTTTTCAAATAGAGCGATGAGATCGAGCTTCCCCCACACCCTGCGCGAGCGACGCCGCTCGCGCGCCGAGCGCCAACGGCGCCGCGGCCACGCCAGAAACGCTCGCGTCAGCACCCCCGCGACAAGCGACCCGGCGGTCGAGCGCGTGCGCAGCGCCGGCGGCCCGATCGACCGGGCCTCTTACGTCTGCGGATGCGGCCTGCAGTTCACAGCGCCCGTCTCAACGACGGTCGCCTGTCCGCACTGTCGCGCCCCGCAAGCCTGGTAGCCGCGCACGCCGCCGCCGGCCGGCGGCCTCCCCCGGCCGCGCGAGCCGCGACTGGCCGCGCCCGATCCCCGCCCGGCGGCGCTAGGATACGGAGCCGTTTCGGAGGGAGGCGGGACACGATGTCCCGGGGGAGGGAGTGGCTGCCGTGCACGTCGATCCATACATTGTTCTGGGGAGCGCCGTCATCGGCTTCCTCGTCGGCATGACCGGTGCGGGCGGGGGCGCGCTGATGACGCCGATGCTGATCCTGCTGTTCGGGGTACAGCCGTCGTCCGCGATCTCCAGCGACCTCGTCGCCGCGGTGATGATGCGCCCGATCGGCGCGATCGTGCACCTGCGCCAGCGCACCGTCAACCTGCGCCTGGTCGGCTGGATGGTGATCGGCTCGGTGCCGATGGCCTTCGTCGGCGCCTATCTGCTGCACCTGCTTGGCCATGCGAAAACCGCACAGAAGAACATCGAGCTGGCGCTGGGCATCGCCCTGCTCGTAGGCGCGAGCGCGATGGTGATCCGCTACGTGCTCGACCGCCGCTCCGGCCAGGAGCGCACCGGCAAGGTGCACGACGTCGAGCCGAAGCCACTGCGCTCGATCGGGATCGGGATGATCGGCGGGATCGTCGTCGGCATGACATCCGTCGGCTCGGGCTCGCTGATGATCATCATGCTGCTGTTCCTGTACCCGATGATCGGGGTCAAGCAGCTCGTCGGGACGGACCTGACGCAGGCGGTGCCGCTGACGCTCGCCGCAGCGCTCGGCGCGCTCGCCTTCGGGCACGTCGAGTTCGGCGTGACCACGTCGCTGATCCTCGGCAGCGTGCCGGCCGTGTTCGCCGGCTCAATGCTCTCATCGAGCGCGCCCGACCGTTACATCAGGCCGGTGATCACCTTCGTGATAACCGCCTCCGGCCTGAAGTACGTCGGAGTGGGCACGACCGCGCTCGGCTGGATCCTGTGCGGGGCGCTCGTCGTGCTGGCGGCCAGCTGGGCCGCGATCAAGCGGCCGTGGCAGCGACTCGGGGTAGACGCCGACGACGCGCCGCTGCCTCAGCCGGACGAACCGGTGCTGCTGCGGACGGACGCCCCCGAGGTCGAGCAGATCTAGCAGCGGCGCCGTGGTCGCGCGGCTACTTGATGTGCATCCCCGAGATCGCACGCGAGATCACGAGCTGCTGGATCTCGGCGGTGCCCTCGAAGATGTCGTAGATCTTCGCGTCGCGGTGCCAGCGCTCGACGGGGAACTCGCGCGTGTAGCCGTTGCCGCCGAGGATCTGCATCGCGCGCTCGGTCACCCACACGGCCACCTCGCCGGACTTGAGCTTGGACATCGAGCCCTCGGCATTCTCGAACGGGACCTGATTGCGCCCCATCCAGGATGCGCGCCAGACGAGCAGGCGCGCCGCGTCGATCTCGAGCTTCATGCGCGCGAGCGTGAACGCGATCGCCTGATTCTCGATGATCTTGCGCCCGAACTGCTCGCGCTCCTTGGCGTAGTCCAGCGCGTACTCATAGGCGGCGCGCGCGATGCCGAGCGCCTGCGCGCCGACGGTCGGGCGCGAGGCCTCGAACGTCTGCATCGCGGCCTGCGACTTGTTCTTCTTGCCCTCGCGCACCCGCGCGATGCGCTCGTCGAGCTTCTCCTTGCCGCCCAGCACGTAGCCCGCCGGCACCCTGCAGTCATCGAGGAACACGTCGGCCGTGTGCGAGGCGCGCAGTCCGTGCTTTGCGACCTTCGAGCCTTGAGAGATCCCCTTCGCCTCGCTCATCGGCACGACGAACGCGGCGTGGCCTTTGGAGCCGAGCTCGGGGTCGACGGTCGCGATCACGACGTGCACGTCCGCGATGCCGCCGTTCGTCGCCCACGCCTTCTGGCCGTTGATCACCCACTCCCCCGTCGCCTCGTCGAACTTCGCG
>JBBSDZ010000005.1:0-61564 GCA_038240205.1 Solirubrobacterales bacterium
AACGGCAGTGAGCAGCAGGTCGAGGTCGGCGTCCATCGAGGCCCCCTTGGTCGACGGTGTGTTTGAGTACCGCCGACTTCGACCCTGCTGCCGATAAACCCCCCGATTTCACGGGCTTGGCCGTGGAATCAATCATCTAGTAGGATTCTGCGCCGGCCGGTGGGGCGGATATTCGCTACAGCGCGACGGCGCCTTCGGCGGCGCTGCCGACGAGCTTCGCGTACTTCTGGATCGCCACGTCGACGTGGCTATCGGCGCGCGGCGGCTGCACGTAGGCGCTGACACGCTTTGCGATCTCCTCGTCAGAGAGATCGACGTCGAGCCGGCGCGTGTCGGCGTCGATCGTCAGCTCGTCGCCGTCTGCGATTGCGCTGATCGGACCGCTCCTGACGGCCTCCGGGGCGACGTGGGCGACCATGAAGCCGTGCGTGGCGCCCGAGAAGCGCCCATCGGTGATCAGCGCCACCTCCTCCCCCAGCCCCTCGCCGACGATCGCGGCCGTGACGGCGAGCATCTCGCGCATGCCCGGGCCGCCCGCCGGACCCTCGCCGCGGATCACGACGACGTCTCCCGCCTCTATGTCATGCGCGAGCACGGCCGCCATCGCCTTCTCCTCGCCGTCGAAGACGCGCGCCGGGCCCATGTGTTTGCGCCGCTCGTGCCCGGAGAGCTTGACCACGCAGCCGTCCGGCGCGACGTTCCCGCGCAGGATCGCAAAGCCACCCGTCGGTTTGATCGGATCGTCGAGCGGCCTCACGACCTTCTGTCCATCGGTCTCCTGCGCCTCGTCGGCATGCTCGCCGATCGTCCTGCCCGTGACCGTCGGGGCGTCCGCGTTGAGCAGACCGGCCTGCTGCAGGCGCGCGAGCACGAGCGGCACTCCTCCGGCTTCGTAAAGCTCCGTCGCCACGTATTTACCGCCGGGCTGCAGGTCGCAAAGCAGCGGCGTGCGCTCGGAGATCGCCTCGAACTCGTCGAGCTCGAGCGGGACGCCGATTTCGCGGGCGACCGCCAGCAGGTGCAGCACCGCGTTGGTCGAGCCGCCGCTCGTCGCCACCGCCGCGATCGCGTTCTGCAGCGACGCCTTGGTGATCACGTCGCTCGGGCGCTGTCCGCGCGCCAGCACATCCATCACCAGTTCGCCGCAGCTCTTGGCGACGGCGAGCTTGGAGCCGTCCTCCGCCGGCACCATCGCGGAGCCCGACGGGGAGATGCCGAGCGCCTCGAAGGCCATCGCCATCGTGTTGGCCGTGAACTGGCCACCGCAGGCGCCGGCCCCCGGCGAAGCGGCCTCCTCCAGTTCGTGCAGCTCCTCCTCGCTGATCTTGCCTGAGGCGAACTGGCCGACCGCCTCGAAGACCTGCTGGATCGTCACCTCAGCGCCTTTGAACCAGCCCGGCTTGATCGAGCCGCCATAGAGCATCAGGCCGGGGATGTTCAGGCGCGAGAGCGCCATCACCGTCCCCGGGATCGTCTTGTCGCAGCCGCTGATCGTCACCAGCGCGTCGAAGGCATGTGCGCTTGCGACCAGCTCGATCGAGTCGGCAATGATCTCGCGCGAGACCAGCGACGCGCGCATCCCCGCCGTGCCCATCGTGATCCCGTCGGAGATCGCGATCGTGTTCAGCTCCATCGGCGTGCCACCGGCCGCGCGGATGCCCTCCTTGACCTTCGCCGCGAGCACGCGGTTGTTGAAGTTGCACGGCATCGTCTCTATCCACGAGTGGGCGACGCCGACGATCGGCTTGGCCAGATCCTCGGCCGAGTAGCCGATCCCGTGCAGGTACGCGCGTGCGGCAGCGCGCTCCGGGCCCTCGGTGAGGGCCCGGCTGCGATGCCTGACGTCGAAGGCGGTCGTGCTGCTCACGCGGCGCGCACGATACCTGTTGCGCCCTCGCCCGCCTCACCGGCCTCGCGCTCCCAACGCGAGAGGCGCAGCAGATCGCGGCGAACCCGCTCCGGGTCGATCTGACGACCGGGCAGGTGCATGTTCGCCTCCTCGATCAACCGCCGCTCGTCGGCCTTCAGCCCCATCCACTTGGCCAAGACGTCATCGGAGTCCGGCAGCCGCGCACTGCCATAGGGACGCGTGAGGTCAGGGAAGGCGACGCAGTACTCGCTCAGCAGCGCGCCCGTCTGCGGAACGTAGGCGACGATCGGCCGGTGCGGGTAGATCAGATAGGCGTAGGAGGCGCCCGCCGCGTGCGCGCGCTCGCCGAGGCCGCCCCACACGCGCAAAAAGCCGAGGTCGCGATACATCGCCCAGTCACGCTTGTCGATGCACGAGCGCAGCAGCTCGCGTGCGCGCTGCTCGGCGCGGCGCTCGCGGCCGGGGTCATAGCCGATCTCCGGCGCCCCGCGCCCTCGAGCCCGCAGCGCCTCGCGCCCCCGAGCCAGCGCCCGGATCGCGCGCTCGCGGACGATCTCCCACAGCAGCACCACGAGCACGAGCGCTGCAGTGCCCAGCGCGAGCAGCATCTGCGCCTCAGCGATCCGCCCGCGGAGCTCCGCCGGCGGCGCGCGGGAAGAAGATCACGCGCTGGGCGTCGCGGGGCACGTCGCTGAAGCTCTTGACCAGCTCAGCTTGGCGCACGCCGTCGCTGCGCTCGCTCGGCACCGCCGCCCACATGCCCGCGTCAAGCTCACGGCGGAACGCTTCGATCAGCTCCTGCTCCTGCTCCGGGCTCTCGACATCGCCCTCGGCGAGGACGATCTCACCATGACCGGGCTTCAGACGGAGGAACTTCATCGTCAGCGGATTATGGCAAACGGCGAACTACAGGTGGCCGGGTCACCCGGCGGGCGCCACGGGCGCGGCGGGCGGCGTTTCAGGACGCGGCCTCACGCGCGCGTGTGAGGCCGATCACGTCCACGGGCCCGGCGCCCGCGCCCACGTCGCGAAGGCCCCTCGCGACCGCCTCGCCTGCGATCGCGCGAGCCGTGCGTGCCGCCGCCAACAGCGGCACGCCGAGCGCAAGCTGCGCGGCGAGCACCGATGAGTGCGTGCAGCCCGAGCCGTGCGCGGCGCCATCGGGGTGGCGATCGCCCTCGATCTCCACAGCATGCCCCGGGTCCTCGCTGTCGAGGAACAGGTCGATCGCGCGCGCGCGGTGCCCGCCCGTGATCACGACCGCGCGCGGCCCGAGCTCGAGCAGCGCATGCGCGAGCGCGAGCGCCTCCTCGGCCTCCGCCTGCGGGGACGAGGGCGTGCCCCCGCGGGAGGCTTGGCCCGCCAAGACACGAGCCTCCGGCAGATTCGGCGTGAGCAGGCTCGTGCGCGGGAGGATCTCCTCGATCAGCGCGCGCGGCGCGGCGGGGTCGAGCAGCCGCGCGCCGGACTCGGCGACCATCACCGGGTCGACCACGACCGGCGTGCCGGATGCGCGCTCGTCCAGGCCGCGTGCGACTGCGTGCGCGGACTCGACCGTGCCGAGCATCCCCACCTTGACGGCGTCGACACGGATGTCGGCGAACACCGCGCGGATCTGAGCCAGGATCATCTCCGGCGCAACCGGCTGGATCTCGATTACGCCAATTGTGTTCTGAGCGGTCAGCGCGGTGATCGCGGTGGCGCCGTGCACGCCGCAGCGCGCGAACGCCTTCAGGTCCGCCTGGACCCCGGCGCCGCCTCCAGAGTCCGAGCCGGCGATCGAGAGCGCCGTGGGAGTCCGCATCGCGTCAATGCTTCCTCGCGAAGATCGCGTAGCTTCCGATCGCCGTCACGAGCACGCGCCCGTCCTCGGTCGCGACGAGCGATTTCAATATCCCGGTCGTGCGATTGCGGCGATCCAGCTCGGTGCGGCAGACGATCTCCCCCTCTGTCGCCGTTTGGATGTAGTTCACCGAGATGCTGATCGTCGCGATGCTCTCCTGCTCGCTCGTCTGCGCCCACATCGTCGAGCCCATGCAGTAGTCCACCAGCGCATAGGTCGCCACCCCGGAGAGCAGGCCGCCGCGGTTGATCAGCTCCGGGCGGATCGTCAGCCACACCGTCTGCGAGTCCTCCCAGCGCATGCCCATGAAGCTGGTGACGCCGTCGAGGGCGCCGGCCCGGCTCGCCGGCGGGGGAGCGCCATCGGCGAGCGCAGGCGGAGCTCCATCGGCGGCGCCGGTAGGCGAGGACCGAACCCCGGCGTCGCTCGCAGCGTCCGTATCTGCTGTCGAGTCGTGCACAGCTGCGCAGGCTACGCCAGGAGCGGGCGCCGCGCGCGTACGGGCGCGTTCAGCCGCTGCGCAGGCACGCGCGCCCGGCCTGAGCGCTGCGTCTCAGCCGCTCCGTAGCATCGGCGCATGCACGCTGGGAGGGCCCAATCGAGATCCGCGCGCGGCGCTCCTGAGCACGTGGGCGTGGGTGCCGCGCACGAGAACGCCTCGCGCGGGCGCGGGCGCGGGCGCGACGGCAGGCGCTCGCTCGGCAGTGCCGGCGAGGATCTCGCCGCGCGCCACCTGCGAGAGCTCGGCTATCAGCTGATCGCCCGCAACGTCCGCACGCGCCACGGCGAGATCGACCTGATCGCACGCGACGGCTCGGCGCTCGTGTTCGCCGAGGTCAAGACGCGCCGGGTGAGTGCGCGAGAGGCTCCTCCGCGCCCCGATCAGGATCCTTTGAGCGGACTCGGGGCAGCTCAGCGCGCGCGCCTGCGAGGGCTTGCGGCGGCGTGGCTGGCTCAGAGTAGGCCCCGGCGCCACACGGCGAGGACGATCCGCTTCGACGCGATCGGCGTGGCGATCGACACGCGCGGCGTGGTGCGTCGGCTCGAGCACGTCCAGGGCGCGTGGTGAGGCGCTCCGGCGGCTGCCCGCGCGGCGGGCGTGTCCCTACAGCGCGAGCTGCTGGTAGGCGAGCGACTGGAAGGACATGCGGTGCAGCGGTGAGACGCCCTGGCGCAGGATCGCCTCGCGATGCACGGGGGTCGAGTAGCCGACGTGCTCGGCGAAGCTCCACCCGGGGTGCTCGCTGTCGGCGTGGTGCATGTAGCGGTCGCGCGTGACCTTGGCGATGATCGACGCGGCGGCGATCGCGGCGCTGGTCGCGTCGCCGTCGACGATCGCGCGCTGCGGGCGCTCGAACTCGGGCACGGAGAAACCATCGAGCAGGCACAGCACCTCTCCGTGGACGTCGCGCGTCACCGCCCGGGCGGCATCGCGCAGCGCCGCGAGGTTGGTCTTGTGCAGCCCGCGAGCGTCGATTCCGCGCACGCAGCGGGAGACGACGACGACGCGCGCGGCGCTGCGCAGCACCAGCGGGAACAGCTCCTCGCGAGCCTCCGGCGTGTGCTGCTTGGAGTCGTTGAGCGCGCTCAGGGAGCGAAGCTCGCGTGTTGTCAGCGCGTCGTAGTCGAACAGGACACCGGCGGCCACGAGCGGTCCGGCCAGACAGCCGCGTCCAGCCTCGTCCGCGCCGGCGATCAGTGGGACACCGAGGCGGCGATCGAAGGCGAACAGCCGCCTGCCGCTGCCCTTTCGGCGCGCACGGCGACGGGCGCGCGCGGAGGTGCCGGATCGCTTCGAGGTCCCCGGACCGCCGATCACCGCGGCAGCCTGTCCTGCCTCCGATGCTGCGCCGGAGCTAGAGGATGCCGATGCGGTCGGGAGGCCAGTAGGTGGCGAATGCTCCCCCGATGATCCATCCGGTGGGGACTGATCCCCAAAAGCGGCTGTCGTCGGATTCGCCACGGTTGTCCCCCATCATGAACCAGTGCCCGGCGGGAATCTTGACGGGCGTGGGGAAGTTGCACTCCGGGCCTTTGGCGAGGGACGGGTTGAAGCCTTCGGTCGAGACACCGCACGGCCGCGTGTACCCGTCGGCCTCGCGCTTTCCGTTGCGAATGAGGTGACCTTCGACAATCGTGATCACATCGCCCGGGCCGGCAGCGATTCGCTTGATGAAGTTGGTGCCGGAGTCCTCTGCGTTTTCGGCTTCCCCACAGGCGGCGCCCCTTGCCTTGACCTTTTCGCCCCCACAGAGTTGCTGCTCGGCACCGTTGGGCGGGTGGAACACGGCGATCTCGCCTACGTGGGGTTTGCCGAAGTGCATGCCGATGCGATCGACGAGCACGCGCTGGCCGATCGCCAGCGTGGGCTCCATCGAGCCGCTCGGAATTCGGTAGGGCTTTACCACCCAGGCCTGGATCGCGAGTGCCAAGCCCAGCGCCACTGCCACGATCACGACCAGCTCGACGATCGAGCTGACGGTCGATTTCGACCGCTTTTCGCGTCGTTTCACGCCGGCTCGTCGCCGCCGACGTCCCCCTGCTCTCCACCGCCGTCAGGCGACCCGGCCGCCTCGCCCGCGTCCGGCGCCTGCGGCCCGGCGTCAGCCGCGTCCTGAGCGAGATCTGCGGGATCGATGTCGTCGCTGGCCTCCTGCGGCGCCTGGCTACTCGCCTGCTCGGAGCTCTCGGCGGCGGCGCCCGTCTCCTGCGGCGTTTCGGCCTCGAGCAAGGTCTCATCGGCGGTCAGCCCGTCCGCGTCGGTCGCGCCGCTCGCCTCGTGCAGCAGCCCAGGCTCGACCGTCTCCTCAGGCCCGATATAGCGGCGCTCGCGAACCCTCGCGCGCTTGCCGACGCGGTCGCGCAGGTAGTAGAGCTTGGCGCGGCGCACGTCGCCTCGGGCGGCCATCTCGATGCGCTCGATCTTCGGCGAGTGAACGGGGAACATGCGCTCCACGCCCACACCGAATGACTGCTTGCGCACGGTGAACGTCTCTCGCATCCCGTGGCCCTGGCGCTTGATGACGACGCCCTCGAACACCTGCACGCGCCGGCGGGTGCCCTCGATCACCTGGAAGTGGACCTTGACGCGGTCACCCGGGGCGAAGTTGGGGACGCGGCGCAGTTGTGCGCGCTCGATGGTTTCGATGACGCTGCTCATAAGTGGTGAAGAGGTGGCGCCGTGATGACCGGGACAGTTCCTCGGGCGGCTTCCGGCTGGCGCGGCTAGGAATGGTAGCGGACGACCGCCGCGCCCCGCCTCACTGGCCTGAGTGTTTCGCCGGTGGCTGCGCGGCGCTCGCTTGCTCCCCGCGCTCGCGGCTGCGCTCGCGACGCCAGCGCTCGATGTTCGCGTGGTGACCGGAGAGCAGGATCTCAGGCACGCGCCAGCCGCGATGCTCTGCGGGGCGCGTGTAGTGGGGGTACTCCGGGTCGCCTCCCAGCGCCTCGCTGAAGGACTCCTCGACGGCCGAGCGCTCGTCCCCGAGCGCTCCTGGCAGCTTGCGCATGACCGTGTCGCAGAGCACCATCGCGGCGAGCTCGCCGCCGGAGAGCACGTAGCGCCCGACCGAGACGACGTCGGTGCAGAAGTGCTCGACGATGCGCTCGTCAAAGCCCTCGTAGCGACCGCACAGCAGCGTCAGCGCAGGCTCGCGGGCGAGCTCGTCGACGAGGCTGTCGTCCAGCAGCCGCCCGCCCGGCGCCAGCGCGATCACGCGCCGACTCGCCGCGAGCTCGACCGGATCGACGCCATAGCGCTCGTGCAATGCGCGTTCGACCACGTCCACGCGCAGGACCATGCCGGCCCCGCCCCCGAACGGCATGTCGTCGACCTGACCGCCGCTGAGGATCGTCGTGTCGCGGAAGTTCGTGCAACTCAGCTCCGATCCGACGGCGAGCACGTTCTTGATGTGACGCTGGGAGCCGAACCAATCGAACCACTCCGGGAACAGCGTGAAGACGTCAATCTGCACGATCGCTCCCACCGGGGGGGGGCGGCTCGAGGACTGGATCGAGGAAGTCGCTGTCCACCTCGACGCGCCCGCGGGCGACGTCGACTTTGCGGATGGCGTCTCTGACCATGGGCACCAGCAACAGCTCGCCGCCCTCGCGACGCACCTCTAGCGCCTCGCAGGAGGGCAGCTCGATCATGCGCACGACGGTTCCAAGCAGGCGCGAGCCGTCGAGCACCTCGCACCCCTCCAGTTCATGCGCCCACCACTCGCCCTCGCCGAGCGCCGGCACCTGCGCCTGCGCCACCGTCAGCGGCATGCCGCGCAGCGCCTCGGCGCCCCCGCGGTCGCCGACCCCCGCCAACCGCACGATCGGGTGCGCGTCGGTGCCCGAGCGGCGCACGATCTCGGTGGTACGCTCGGCGAGGATCAGCTGGGCACCCAGCGAGAGCAGCCTCGGCACCGGACCGGTGACGTAGAAGCTGCCGTCGAGGCCGTGTGCTCGCCCGACGCGGCCGGCCGGAAGCTCGCTCGCCCGCTCACTCACGATCGCTCGCGCCCCACCCGGCCGGCGCCGCAGGTCAATCGACGATGTCGACGAGCACGTGGCAGCCCTCGCCGGTCGCCGCGGCTTTGACGACCGTGCGCAGCGCGTGCGCAGTGCGCCCGCCGCGGCCGATCACCTTGCCGTAGTCCTCGGAGCCGACGCCCAGCTCCAGCACGATCGTGCCGCCGTCACCCTCGAACTGCTCGACGGATACCTCATCAGGCTCGTCGACGAGGCCTTCGGCGAGATACTCGAGTAGGCGCCTCGGCACCTCGGTGGGCCGCTCTCCGGCGGATGCTCCTGAATCGTTCATCTCGAGCCCGCGGGCGGCTTCACGGCTCGCAGCGCTAGTTGGCGCGCGCCTCGATGCCCTGAATGCGCAGCAGCTTGCGCACGGTGTCGGTCGGCTGCGCTCCGCGCGCGAGCCAGCTGCGGGCGCGCTCCTCGTCGAGCACGATCGTCGAGGGGTTGGTCTGCGCGTTGTAGTGGCCGATCGTCTCGATCACGCGACCGTCTCGCGGAGAGCGCTGATCGGCGACGACGACGCGCCACATCGGATCCTTCTTGCCACCCACTCGGGTGAGCCTTAGCCTGACTGCCACGTTTTCCTCTCGCTGGATGCCTGAAAGCTTGGGCAGAGAGCTTAGACGGTGCGGGCGGGCAAGGCCGGGACGGGGCGAGGCGGAGGCCGGGACGGTGCGAGCGGGCGGCGCGGCACTCAGCGCGAGCCGCGCATCAGCGCGCCGATATCCGGCATCTTGCCGCGACCGACCTGGCGCATCATCTTGCGCGTCTGGCCGAACTGCTTGATTAGGCGGCTGACGTGCTGCACGCTCGTGCCCGAGCCGCGCGCGATGCGCAACCTGCGCGATCCTTTGATCAACTCCGGGCGGTGGCGCTCCTCCGGCGTCATCGAGAGGATGATCGCCTGGATGCGATCGAGCTCGCGCTCGTCGACCTTCATGTTCTGCAATTGCGCGCCGGCGAGGCCCGGGATCATGCCGAGCAGGTTCGTGATCGGGCCCATTTTGCGGATGCTGCGCAACTGGGAGAGGAAGTCGTCGAGATCGAACTCGTTGCGGCGGAGCTTGCGCTCCAGCTCCACCGCGTCGTCCTGGTCGAACTGGCGCTCGGCCTGCTCGATCAGGCTCATCACGTCGCCCATCCCGAGGATGCGCTGGGCCATGCGATCCGGGTGGAAGCGCTCGAACTGCTCGAGCTTCTCGCCCGTGGAGGCGAACAGGATCGGCTTGCCGGTGACAGCCTTGATCGACAACGCCGCGCCGCCGCGCGCGTCGCCGTCGAGCTTGCTCATCACGACGCCGTCGAACTTGACCGCCCCGGCGAACTGCCCGGCCACGTTGACCGCGTCCTGGCCGGTCATCGCGTCGACAACGAGCAGGACGCTGTGGGGTTTGACCGCGGCGCGGATGCGCACGAGCTCGTCCATCAGCTCGCGATCGACGTGCAGCCGGCCACTGGTGTCGACGATCAGCACGTCCTTGCCCTCCTCGCGTGCACGCTCCAGCGCCCACGCTGCGATATCGACTGGATCGCGATCGGTGCCCTGCTCGTAGGCCTCGGCGCCGGCCTGCGCGGCGACCTTGACCAGTTGCTCGACGGCCGCCGGGCGGTAGACGTCACAAGCGGCGACCGCGACCGCCGAGGAGTGCTCCTCGCGCAGGTACCTGGCAAGCTTGGCGGTGGCCGTGGTCTTGCCCGAGCCCTGCAGCCCCGCCATCAGGATCACGGTCGGCGGTTTCGGCGAGAAGGTCAATCCGGCCGAGGCGCCGCCCATCAGGCCGGTCAGCTCTTCGCCGACGATCTTCACGACCTGCTGGCCGGGGTTCAGGCCGCCGACCACGTCTGCACCCATGCAGCGCTCCTTCAGCTGCGAGGTGAACTGCCGCACGACCTTGAAGTTGACGTCCGCCTCGAGCAGCGCGAGGCGGATCTCGCGCATCGCCGCGTCGATGTCCTGCTCGGTCAGCGTGCCGCGGTTGCGGACGTCGGTGAGCGTGGCCTGCAGCTTCTCGGCGAGGGAGTCGAACATCGAGCGCTGATTCTGGCAGCACCCGGCCGCCGGCCGGGTGCGCCGCCGCTGGGTGGGCCGCTAGGTCTCGCGCTTGGGCATAGGGGGCGGTGGTGGCACGGCCTTGGCGCTCTCGGCCCCGCGCGTGAGCGCCTCGCCGATACCGCCGAACGCCTGCGCGAACTCCGAGGGCACGACGAACACCTTGTTGGCGTCGCCTTCGGCCAGCTGCGGCAGCATCTGCAGGTATTCGTAGCTGAGCAGCTCACGGTCGGGCTTGCCCGCGTGGATCGCCGAGAAGACCGTGTCGATCGCCTTGGCTTCACCCTCGGCGCGCAAGATCGCCGCCTGGCGCTCGCCCTCGGCGTCGAGGACCGCGGCCTGCTGCGCGCCTTCGGCGGTCAGCACGGCGGCCTGCTTGGCGCCCTCCGCGGTGAGGATCTGCGACTGCTTCTCACCTTCGGCCGTGAGGATCGCCGCGCGCCGGTCGCGCTCGGCGCGCATCTGCTTCTCCATCGCGCTGCGAATGTCGGGCGGCGGGTCGACCGACTTGATCTCGACGCGGTTGATCCTGATTCCCCACTTGCCGGTGGCCTCATCGAGCACGACGCGCAGCTCGGTGTTGACGTTCTCCCGCGCCGTCAGCGTCGCCTCGAGCGTGAGACCGCCGATCACGTTGCGTAGCGTCGTCACCGTCAGCTGCTCGATCGCCTGCAGCGGGTTGGCGATTTCATAGGTCGCCGAGCGCGGGTCGGTGATCGTGAAGTACAGGACCGTCTCGATGCCGACGACGACGTTGTCTTCGGTGATGACCGACTGCGGGCTGAAGTTGACGACCTGCTCGCGCAAGTCCACGAGCGGCTTCACGCGGTCGATGAACGGCGTCACGATCGTCAGCCCGGGCTCGAGCGTGCGGCTGTAGCGCCCGAGTCGCTCGACGACCCCCGCGCGCGCCTGCGGGATGACGCGGATTGTGCGCGCGGCGACGACCAGCGCGAACACGACGACGACGACGATGACGATCAGAGCGACCATGGACTCGTTCCTTTCAAGTGAACTTCCACGGAGAGCCTATCTCCATGCGGACAGCTGCTGAGGCGGTCGAGCGTCGAGCGAGGCAAGGACGCAGCGAGCGTGGCGTGCCGATCATCGATCGGATCGCCGATCGGCCAGCGCACGAGCGCCCAGGACCCCGCCTCTCGAAGCGCACTCGATCGTCTCAGTGCATCACGAGCGCCGTGGCGCCCCTTATCTCGACGACCTCGACGCGCTCGCCCGCGTTGATTACCTCGTGTTCGTCGTAGCTGCGCGCGGTCCACACCTCACCGCCGTCGATCTTCACGCAGCCGACACCCTCGCCGTTGGCGATCCGCTCGAGCACGATCGCCGGGCGTCCGACGAGCGCCGCGGCGCCGGTGCGGATCGACGGGGGCAGCCGCCGGTGTCGCTGGGCGACCGGGCGCAGCGTGCCGAACACGATCGCCGAAGCGGCGAGGAAGACGATGCCCGAGAGCAGCGCGCCGACGCCGAGCAGGCTGACGACCGCCGCCAGCCCGGCGCCGACGGCGAACGGTGCCAGATAGAAGCCGCCCTGGTGCATCTCGCCCACGCCGAGAACGCAAGCGGCGATCAACCAGATGACCCAAACGTCCATGACCCCAGGTTATCCCTCCGCAACTTCTCGCGGCGCGCATCCGCGGCGCGCGACCGCGGCGCGCGACGCTACTGGGCGATCAGCGCGCGGGCGAACTCCTCTGGGTCGAACGGCCGCAGGTCCTCGACCGACTCGCCCACGCCGATCAGCTTCACGGGCATCTCGAGCTCCCGTGCGATTGCCAGCGCGATCCCGCCTCGCGCGGTGCCGTCGAGCTTGGTCAGCACGACGCCGCTCACCTGCGCGGCCTCGGCAAACAGCTTGGCTTGGCGCAGCCCGTTCTGCCCGGTCGTCGCATCGAGGGTCAGTAGCGTCTCGTGCGGCGCTCCCTCCAGCTGGCGGGCGATCACGCGGCGAATCTTCGCCAGCTCGCCCATAAGGTCGTCCTGGGTGTGCAGGCGCCCAGCCGTGTCGATGATCACCACGTCGACGTCTTTCGCGCGCGCCTGAGCGATCGCCTCGAAAGCCACCGCTCCAGGGTCCGAGCCAGGCGCGCCTGTGACGATCTCGCATTCCGCACGCTGCGCCCAGCCTTCGAGCTGCTCGCTTGCCGCCGCCCTGAACGTATCCGCCGCGCCGAGCAGGACGCTGCGGCCGAGCTCGTGGCGCAGGTGCCAGGCGAGCTTGCCGATCGTCGTCGTCTTGCCGGTGCCGTTGACCCCCACCGCCATTATCACGGTCGGGTGACTGCGGATGTCGATGCGCCCGTCACCGACGCGCGTCGTCTGTGCCAGCAGCGCGATCAGCCGCTCGCTGAGCGCCTCGCCGCCCTCGATCTGCCCCGCGACGGCTTCCGCCTCGAGCGTCTCCACGACCGCCGCCGTAGTGCTCGCGCCGACGTCCGCCATGATCAAAGCCTCCTCCAGGCGTTCCCAGGTGTGCTCGTCGAGCGGACCGAACAGCGTCGCCTGGATCTCCGACCCGAGCGCCTGGCGCGTCTTGGCCATGCTCGCGCGCAGTCGTTTGAACAGTCCGCCCCTGGACTTCTGCGTGTCCTCGCCGCTCGCAACGGCGGACTCGTCGCCGGCGCCTTCGTTTGGGCTGTCCGAGCCGCCGTGCTCGGCGACGATGAACAGATCGCTCCAGTCGTGCGCCACGGGGCGCCCGAAGATATCAGGCGACTTCGGCCACCTCTGGCGCCTGCGCCTGCTCGGCGGGCAGGCGGCGAGAGAGAACCTTCGAGACTCCATCGCCGCCCATCGAGACGCCGAATAGCCAGTCGGCGGCCTCCATCGTCCGCTTCTGGTGGGTGATGACGATGAACTGGGCGCGGTCCGCGTAGCGGCGCAGCAGCGCCAGGAAGCGGTCGAGGTTGAGGTCGTCCAACGCCGCCTCGACCTCGTCGAGGATGTAGAAGGGACAGGGGCGAGCCAGGAACACGGCGAACAGGAACGCGAGCGCCGTCATCGACTTCTCGCCGCCCGAGAGCAGCGACAGGCGCTTGCTCGACTTGCCCGCCGGGGTGATCTCGATCTCGACGCCGAGCAGATCCTCCTCGCGGCGCTCCTCGAGCTCAGCCTCCTGCTCTGCCGCCGCTTCGGCGCTCTCGGGGTCACCCTCGGCGACTTCCTCCGCGCTTGCCCCGCCTACCGCCTGCACTCCCGGCGCCGCGCGCTTCACGCCGAGTGCCTGACCGCCGAGAACGCCGCGCGCAGGCTGCTCTTCGCTGATCAGCCGCAGGCGCCCGGAGCCGCCCGGGAAGACGTCGCCGACGAGCTCCTCGAAGTTACGGGCGGCCGCTTGGAAGGTCTGCTCGAAGGTCTCCTGGATCTGGCGGTCGGTCTCGCGGATGACCGAGCGCAGCTCTCGCAGCGCCGTCTCCAGATCGGCACGCCGGCCCTCCATCTCCTCGACGTGAGCAACCGCCTCTGCGTACTCCTCCTGTGCGAGCGGATTGACGGGGCCGAGCTGTTCGCGCCGGCGCCCGAGCCGCCCGATGCGCGAGCGCAGGGCCGCGGTCGCCTCCTCGTCGAGTCGCTCTGCCACCGGCTCCTCGTCGACCGACTGCTCGCCGGTCTCGGGCGCCGACAGCCCGAGCCGCTCGCAGACCGTCTCGAGCTCGATCTTCGCCTCGCCGGCCTGGTCGCGCAGGCGCTGCGCCGCCACCTCTGCGCCAATCACCGTCTCCCCTGCCGCCCGCAAAGCGCTCTGGATCTCGGCCTCCTGGGCAGCGCACTCGCGCAGCTCGCCGGCCATCTCCTCACCCGCCTGCCGATCGGCCGCGAGCTCGCGCTCGAGCTCGGAGAAGCGCGCTTGGATCGCCGCGGCGGCATCGCTCAGCACCGCCACCAACCGCTGCGCGCGAGGCGCGAGCTCGCCGTCGGCGGCCAAGCGACTTTGCAAGCGCCCGATTCGCGCGCCGCGCTGCAGGCGCTCGCGGTCGGCGCGCTCCAGGCGCGCTCGCTCAGATGCGAGCTCGCCTTCGAGCTCTGCCTTGCGCACCGCCAGCGGTCCCTCCGCGGGCGCCGCCCGGCGCTGGTCGATCAGCCACTCGCTGCGACGAACGGCCTCGCCGGCCTCCGTCTGGCGACGCTCGAGCTCGCGCAGCGCCGCCTCGGCGCCCGTGCGGATCTCCTCGCCCGCACGCACCTCGGCGAGCGTCGAGTCGCAGACCGCTCGCGCCGACTGCTCCTGCTGCGCCGTCCGCTCGGCGGAGGCGATCAGGCGGTCGCGTTCGTTGCGCCGCGCAAGCACGCGCTCGGTGCCTCCCTCGCTGAGCTGGCGCACCTCCCCCCAAGCGGCGAACCAGACACGCCCGGCACGGGTCACGGCGATCCCATCAAAGCCGCGTGGCAGATCCTCCAAGCGCTCGACGACCCATGCGTCGTGCAGCAGGCGCCCGGCGAGCTCGACGATCTCCCCGGGACCGCTGATCAGATCGAGCAGGCGCTGCGCGCCCGGCGCCGGGGGACCGGCCGGCGGTGCCGGCGTCGGCACGGAGGCGTTCGAGGAGCCGGCCAGGAGCGCCGTGCCGCCGTCCGGCCCGGCGCGATCGAGCAGCGACTCGGCGCCCGGGACGTCTTGCACGAGGGCTGCGTCCAAACGCCCGCCGAGTGCGGCGGCGAGCGCCAGCTCGAAGCCGTCCTGCACCCGCAGATGCTCGCTGAGCGCCGCCGGCGCCTGCTCCAGCCCGGCGTCTCGCACGGCTGCATGCCCGCGCAGGAACTGATTCGCCGCCGCCAGCTCTGAGCCGATGCGGGCCGCCTCGCGGCGTGCGTCCTCGACGCTTCGCTCTGCCTGCGCCAGACGGTCGCGCAGCCCGGCCGCCTCTGCATCGGCGCGCTCGCGTGCGACCCGGGCGAGCGAGCCCGCGGCGGCGACCTGCTCGGCGTGCGAACGCTGCTCTGAGAGCTCCCGTTCGAGCTCTGAGACCTCGCTGCCGAGCTGCTGCTCGCGCTCATGCTCGATCGCGGCGAGCTCGGCCTGCAGCGTGGCCATCCGCTCGCCCTCGGCAGGCGCGTCCTGCCCCGGTGCGCCCTGCGCCTCGCCGGCGCGAAGCTCGGCCAACTCACGCTCGACCTGCTCGATGCGGGCGGTGAGCGTCTGCGCGACCGCGGCGGCCTGCTCGCCACGCAGGCCGAGGCGCTCGTGCGCCGAGCGCCCTTCGAAGATCCTCCGCGAGAGGGCGTCGTGGCGCTCGCTGCGCTCCGACAGCGCGCGCTCGGCCTCGCCGCGGCGGTCGATCGTCTGCTGCAGGCGCGCCTCGATCTCCGTGCGCGCTGCGCGCGCCTCGCTGACGCGCGTCTCGGCGCCGGCAAGCTCCGCGCGAGAGGTCGCTGCGGCGTCCTTGGCGAGCTCCCAGCGCGCCTGCAGGATCTGGTGCTCCAGGCGCTCGTGCAGCTCGGCCGCTTCGGCTTGACGCTTGAGCGGGCGCAGGCGGGTGCGCGCCTCGCGCTCCACGTCAAGCGCACGGTCGAGGTTCTCCTGCGTGCGCTCGAGCTTCAGCTGCGCGCGGCGGCGGCGCTTGCGGTGCTTGCCGAGCCCAGCCGCCTCCTCGATCAGCATGCGGCGGTCGCGCGCCTTGGACGTCACGATCGCCTCGACGCGCCCCTGGGAGATGACCGAGTGCGTCTCCTTGCCAAGACCCGTGTCGGACAGCACCTCGATCACGTCCGTCAGGCGGCAGCGGGCGCCGTTGAGGCGGTAGCCCGCCTCGCCGTTGCGCTCCAGGCGCCTGAGGATCGAGATCTCGCTCAGAGGCAGATCGACGGTCCCGTCGGAGTTGTCGAGCACGATCTCCACCTCCGCCGCGCTGCGCGCCTGCACGCCGTGGCCGCCGCCGAAGATCACGTCCTGCATCGACTGGCCGCGCACGGCCAGCGGCGACTGCTCGCCCATCGCCCACAGCACCGCGTCGGTGACGTTGGACTTGCCCGAGCCGTTCGGCCCGACGACGACGCTCACACCAGGGCCGAAGTCGAGGCGCGTGCGGTCGGGAAAGGACTTAAAGCCCTGGAGGGTGAGTGACTTCAGGCGCATTGCCGACCTACGCCTCCAGCCCGTCGACCGCCTCGCGGGCGGCCTCCTGCTCGGCGTGCTTCTTGCTGCGACCGCTGCCGGCGCCGAGCACGCGCTCGGCCACCCGCGCCGCGACCGTGTAGGTGCGCTCGTGCGGCGGACCCTCCTCGGCGGTGACCTCGTAGGCCACCTCCTCGCCGCGCCGCGCGAGCAGCTCCTGCAGCGCCGACTTGAAGTCGACCGGGTGCTCGAGCGCCTCCTCGATCTCCGGCGTGAACGCCTCCACGACGGCCTGTGCCGTGCGCTCGTAGCCGGCATGCAGGTAGCAGGCACCGATCACCGCCTCGATCACCGACGCGAGCACGCGCTCGGTCTCGACCAGCGCCGCGGCGCTGTCCTGCACGCCCGCCGGCGCCGCAGCGCGCAGCCGCGCCGGCAGCCCCAGGCGTACGGCCACCGCCCGGCAGGAGACTCCCGAGACGGCCTGCGCGCGGATCTTCGTGAGCCGGCCCGCGCCGAAGCGCTCCGCCTCCAGGCGCGGATACAGATGCGTCGTCACCGCGAGCGCGAGCACGCTGTCGCCGAGAAACGCCAGACGCGCGTAGGAGTCGCCGCGGCGCTCGCTCCAAGAGGCGTGCGTGAAGACCTGACGCGCCAGATCCTGCGGCAGCTCCTCGAGCAGCTCGCCCAGCAGGTTCATCGCCGCTCATCGGGAGTCCCGTCGTGCGCAAGTACGAAGTCCACCGCCTGCCCGACGGTCAGGATCCGGGCGGCTTGCTCGTCGGACATGCTCACGCCGTAGGTGTCCTCGAGCTCCTGCACGAGCGTGTAGAGGTCGAGCGAGTCCGCCTCCAGGTCCTCGCGGAAGCGCGTGCCCTCTCCAATCGCATCGGCGGCGACATCGAGTTCGTCGGCCAGGTGCGACTGGATCAGGGCGAACACCTGCTCTCTGGGCCGCGCGCTCATTGCCGGCCGCGTGACGGAGCGTTGCCGAGCGCTCCGTGCGCATGCACACGCCGCTTCGTCGTGGGCGGGTTCGGGGGCGTCATTCGGTGCCGCGCAGGCTAGCGCCCTGTGCGGACATGGGAGCCTCTCTGAGAGCCCCCGCCGCGGCCAGCGCGCGCTCGGTGCGCCCGACGATGTCCTCACGCGCGCCGCGCTCCGCGCGCATGATCGCCTCGGCGAAGCCGATCCGCGAGAAGCGGCCGTGAGGGACGACCCCCAAGCGCCGCAGGCCGAGCAGGTAAGCGCCGCCTTGGAGCTCCGGATCGATTTGCGCGCGAAACCCTCCGAGCGCTCCGCGCAGCAGCGCGCCGCCGATCTTGGCGCGCGTCGAGGACATCGCCGCCTCGCGCACCGCGCCGAGAATCGTCTGCGAGACGCCCTCCATCAACTTCAGCGCGATGTTGCCGGTGAAGCCATCGGTCACGATCACGTCGGCCACGCCCCCGGTGACGTCGCTGCCCTCGACGTTGCCGACGAACTCGAACGCATCCGCCCCCTCGCCGACGCGCCGTGCAAGCTCCGCATGCGCCTCGAGCACGAGCGGGCTGCCGCGGCCGGCCTCCTCACCATTTGAGAGCAAGGCAACGCGCGGGTGCGCCACTCCGAGAACCGTGCTCGCGAGGGCCGCGCCCATGAACGCGAACTGCACGAGATGCTCTCGCCGCACCACCGCGTTGGCGCCGACGTCAAGCAGCGTCGCCGGGGCGCCGGGTACCGGCAGCGGGATCGCCAGTGCAGGACGGTAGATCCCGCGGGTGCGCTTGATGTTGAACAGCCCGGCGGCGAGTGCCGCACCTGTGCCTCCCGCACACACGAGCGCCTGAGCGCGCCCGGCGGCGACAGCACGCGCCGCCTGCACGATCGAGGCGTCCGGGTTGGCGCGCACTGCGCTCACCGGATCAGAGCTCTTGGCAATCGACAGCGGCGCGTCGACGATCTCCACGCCGGCGGGCGGCTCGCCGAGCTCCGCGGCAGGTCCGAACAGGATCACACGGGCCCCGCGTGACGCAGCGATCACCGCCCCCGCTGCCACCTCGCCGGCGCCGAGGTCGGCGCCGTTGCAGTCGACCGCGATCACCGGAGCGGCGGGGTCCTGCGATGGAGCGGGCGATCGGGCGGACAGCGGCTGCGAGGCCACCGCCGCGCTACTCGTCGTGCTCGTGCTCGTGGTCGTGGCTGTGCGCGACTGGCGCCACGACCTCGCGGCCGGCGTAGAAGCCGCACACGGGACATACCCTGTGTGGCCTGCGCGGGCTGTGGCACTGCGGGCAGGCGTTGACCGCCGGCGTGCCGATCTTGTGCTGAGCGCGCCGCTTGGCCGTACGACTGTGCGACTGCTTTTTCTTGGGGACCGCCATCGGGTGCAGAAGGCTACCAGCCCGCCGTGCTGCTGCCCCCTAATCGAGCCTCAGCTCTCGCAGCTTCGCCCAGCGCGGATCGGGAGCGCTCTCGTGACCGTGCTCGGGCCCGGCCTCGTTGAGATCGGCTGCGCACACCGGGCAGAGCCCGGCGCAGTCCTCGCGGCAGAGGACCTTGGCCGGCATCGCCAGCGCGAACGCGTCGCGCGCCCACCCCGCCACGTCGAGCGTCTCGTCGCTGACGTAGGGGCTTTCCAACTCCTCTCCTTCGCCGGGCCTGTCGACCTCGCGCGCATCCACCGCCACCTCCGGGAGCGCCGGTTGCAGGCAGCGCATGCACGCACCGCTGAGGCGGGCGCCGAAGCGCAGCCGCAGCGCATAGCCGCCACCCATCATGCGCGAGACCTCGAGCGCGACCGGCACGCCGTCCTGCGCGGGCTCGGGCGGCTCCGCGCTGTAGCTCTCGCCGGCGAGCTGCAAGGGCTCGATCGGGACGGACAGGCTCACCCTGCGTCCCTCGCCGGAGCTGAGACGCAGTGCTCCGAGGTCGAAATCATGGGCTTTCGCGGGCATGTCTCCAGGCTAGCGCTGCTCGCGCGCGCGCCCGCGTGAGCGCGGCCCCATCGACCGGCCGGCGCCTACGACGCGCGCGACCGAAGCGCTCGGGTCCGGACGGTGGGGCTTGGTTGGGTTGGGTTGGGTAGGTTGGCCCGGGTCGGGTGATTCCTTCTGGCCCGAGCCGTGCGCCTATGCAACCGGGCGCAGCTCTCGCTTGAGCACCTTGCCGGTCGCGTTGCGCGGGAGCTCGCCTAGGAACACCACCTCGCGTGGGGCCTTGAAGCTGGCGAGATTGGCCTTTACGTAGTCCTTGACCGCCTGCTCGCTCAGATCGGCCCCGTCGCGCAGCACCACGAACGCCTTCAGGCGCTGGCCGAACTCATCGTCGGGCACGCCCACGACCGCCGCCTCCTCGATCGCGGCGTGGTCGGCGAGCAGGTCCTCGATCTCGCGCGGAAACACGTTCTCGCCGCCGCTGACGATCATCTCGTCGTCACGACCGTCGACGAACAGCCGGCCCTGCGAGTCGAAATGGCCGACGTCGCCGGTGCTCATCAGCCCCTCGACGACCTCCTTGCCGCCACCGCCGGTGTAGCCGTCGAACATCATCTCGTTGGCCACGAAGATGCGCCCGGGCGTGCCTTTGGACGCCAGGCGCCCGTCGGCGTCGAGCAGCTTGACGATCGTGCCCATCGGCGGACGCCCGGCGGTGCCCGGCGCCGCACGCAGGTCCTGAGGCGTGGCGATCGTCGCCCACGCCACCTCGGTCGATCCGTAGAGGTTGTAGAGAACCTCCCCGAAGGCTTCCATCGTCCGCGTCGCGAGCTCTCCCGGCAGCGCCGAGCCGCTCGCGGCAATCACCCGCAGGCAGCTCGTGTCGTAGCGGGCGAGCGTCGGGCCGCCGAGGTCGAGTATCCGCTGCAGCATCACCGGCACGACGGCCAGCGCGCTGGCGCGGTGCTGGGATACGGCGCGCAGCGTCTCCTCCGGATCGAAGCGGCGTCTCAGCACGAGCGTCGAGGACAGCGCCAGGCCGAGCGTGAAGTGCGCGAACCCCCAGGAGTGGAACAGCGGCGCCGCGATCACCGTCGTCCCTCGCGCGCGCAGCGGGATCTTCGAGAACAGCGCCGCCGCCGGCTCGAGCGTGTCCGGCTGCTTGCGAGCCGCGCCCTTGGGCGTACCGGTGGTGCCGGAGGTCAGGATCACGACGCGGCCCTTCTCAGCGGGCGCGCTGAGTTCGGATTGCGATCCAGCGGCGATCAGCTGCTCGAGCGTCGGGTCATTCGGGCGCTCGCCTGGATCGGTCCAGGCGACAAAGCGCTTGCGCTCGCCGCTCCCTTCTGCGACGAGGCCTGCGAACTCGTGGTCGTAGATCACCGCCGCCGGCGCTTCACGCCGAAGCACGTCCGCGATCTGGGGTCCGGCGAACATCGTGTTGAGATAGAGCGCGCCCGCGCCCAGCTTCGAGCAGGCGACGGTCGCCTCCACGAAGCCACGGTGATTGCGGCACATGATCGCCACGTCGTCCTGCTCGCGGATGCCGGCCTCGTGCAGCTGCTGTGCCAGCGCATTGGTGCGGAGGTTGAGCTCCTGGAAGGTGACGGTGCCGCGGTCGTCGACGATCGCCGCCCGCTCGGGAAAGCGGATCGCGCCGCCGATGTAGGCGGCGGCCGACGTCGGCCCCCAGCGCCGCAGCGCCGCGAGCGAGCGGAGCGCCCGGTCCGGGCGCTCGGGCGCCACCATCCCCGTGCCCAGCAGCGTCCGCGCGACCTGAAGCTTGTGGATCGCCTCTTGTGCGTTCACCGGCCTGACCCTACCCCACCGCGAGCGCCGTCAAGGCGCGCCGCGATCAGCCAACTTCGGCCGGTTCGTCCTTGCCCTGCAGCCGCTCGCGGCCTCGCTGGACGGCGGCGATGAACTTCGAAAGGTTGACCTCGAGCGTATTGAGGATCTCATCCGCGTAGTCCTCGGCTCCGAGGCGGATCTCGCGCTCGCGGGCACGGGCGTCCTCAACGATGTCCTCGGCGGCGCGCTCGGCCTGCTTGGTGACCTCCTCCTCGCCGACGAGGCGCTCCTGACGCTCGCGGGCGTCCTTGATGATGCGCTCGGCCTCCTTCTTGGCCTCGGCGAGCATCTCCTGGCGCTCCTTGACGATCCAGCGCGCCTGCTTGATCTCCTCGGGGATCGTCGCTCGCATCTGATCGAGGATGTCGTAGATCTCCTCCTTGTCCACCCGGACCTGATCGGTCAGGGGAACCGGCTTGGCGTTGTGCACCAAGTCGTCGAGCTTGTCTATGAGTACGAGGACGTCCATGAGAGGCCTAGCGCTGCGCGGTCTGTGGCCTGGGGAGGCCGGCAATGTTGTTCGAGATCACGTGTCACGTCCCATTTCGTCAGCGCGTCAGCTCTTCCTGCAAGCGCCGGGCGACCTCGTCGGGCACAAGATCGTCGATCTTTCCGCCGAACGTCGCCAGCTCCTTTACGCCACTGGAGGATAGAAAACTGTACTGCGGGCTGGCCATCAGGTATACGGACTCTATCTCGGGGTCCTGGCGGCGGTTGAGCTGATTCATCTCCAGCTCGTACTCGAAGTCGGAGATCGCGCGCAGACCCTTGACGATCGCCTTCGCCCCGACGTGCTTGGCGAACTGCACCACGAGCGTCGAGAAGGGCTCGGCGCGGACGCGGTCCAGGTCGCCAATCGCCCGCTCGATGAAACCCATGCGCTCGTCGATGTCGAACAGCGCCTTGTTCTTGCGTACAGAGCGGTTGACGACGCCGACGACGACTTCGTCGTAGAGGTGTGCGGCGCGGCGGATGACGTCGAGATGGCCGTTGGTGATCGGGTCATAGGAGCCCGGGCATACGGCTATCGACTTCTCGGATGGGGTCATTGGCGGTGGATTCTGATCGTGGTGTCGCCGTAGCGCCGCTCTCGCTCGAGCTCCAGCTCGAGCTCCAGCGGTGCGCGCCGATCGCTCTCGACGACCACACGCGCCGCTGGGCCGAGCAGTGGCGGCAGGGCCGCCGACAGCTCCAGCCCCCAGTCCCGCGCCTGAGCGTAAGGGGGATCGATGAAGATCAGATCGTATGTCTCTTGGAGCCGACGTGCGCTCCGCAGGGCCGAGAGCGCCTCCGAGCGCCGCACACGCGCGCGCGGCGCCGTCAGCCCGAGCGAGTCGAGGTTGGCTCGCAGCGTGCGCAGCGCGAGCCCGTCGCGCTCCACGAATACCGCTTCGGCGGCTCCGCGCGAGAGCGCCTCGATGCCAAGCCCTCCACTGCCCGCGAACAGGTCGAGCACGCGCGCGCCGGTGAGCTCCCCGAGCATCGCGAACAGCGCCTCGCGCACACGATCAGAGGTGGGACGTGTGGTGCGCCCGCTCGGCGCCTGCAAGCGCCTGCCTCCCAGCTCTCCGGCGATCACCCGCACACGCCCACCGTAACGAGCCTCAGACCACCCACTCGCGCCGCCGGGCTTCGCCGTGTGGCACTCAGGCTGGGATCGGCTCGAGCGCCTCGGCCCCAAACGCGCGTGCCAGCGCTTCGCCGAGGAGCACGTGCTCGGGCGCCAGCAGCTCGGGATCGAGCTCGACGATCGCCTCGGCCCATTCCCGCGCGCGCTCCAGCAGGCGCGCGTCCTGGGGCAGCTGAGCGAGCTCGAACTGGTTGAAGCCCGACTGGCGCGTGCCGATCAGCTCGCCCTCGCTGCGCAACTCCAGATCGATCTCCGCCAGGCGAAAGCCGTCCGAGTGCTCAGCCAGCGCCCGCAAGCGCGCCGATCCGGGCGGCCCCATCAGCAGGCAGCTTGCGCGGTGCTCACCGCGCCCGATCCGCCCGCGCAGCTGGTGCAGCTGGGAGATGCCGAAGCGCTCGGCGTTCTCCACGAGCATGACCGTCGCGTTGGGAACGTCGATGCCGACCTCGATGACCGTGGTGGCGACGAGCACGTCTGCCTCTCCCGATACGAACGCCGCCATCGCCTCCTGCTTCTCGCGCGGGCGCATGCCGCCGTGCAGGAGCACGAGCCGATACCCCTCCAGCTCGCCCTTCCGCAGGCGCTGCAGCTCGGCCGTGGCCGCGCGCAGCTCGCCGATGCCACCGCCCGCAGAGACGCGCTGCTCGGCACCTTGCGCCGGTTCGGCGCTCGCCTGCGGCTCGCCGTCGATCAGCGGACAGACGACGAAGGCCTGGCGCCCGGCCCTCAGCTGCTCACGCAGCTCGTGGTAGGCGCGGGCGCGAGCGCGCTCGCCCGCGACGATGCGCGTGTCGATCGGCTGGCGCCCGCGCGGGAGCTCGCGCAGAGCGCTCGCATCGAGATCGCCGTAGCCGGCGAGCGCGAGCGTGCGGGGAATCGGCGTCGCGGTCATGTGCAGCGTGTGCGGCGCGCCCTTGCGGTCGAGCGCCGCGCGCTGGCGTACGCCGAAGCGGTGCTGCTCATCGACCACCGCGACCGCAAGCGAGCGGAAGGCGACGTCCGGCTCGATCAGCGCATGCGTACCCACGATCAGCGAGCACTCGCCGCTGGCGAGCTTGCCGAGGACGTCCACGCGCCGCCGGGCTGCGGTCGAGCCGGTGAGCAGCTCGCAGGAGATCGGCTCGGCGCCCAGCAGCCGCTGCAGCGTCGCGAAGTGCTGTTCGGCGAGCGTCTCGGTGGGTGCCATCAAGGCGGCCTGGTGCCCGTGCTCCACGGCCCTGAGCATCGCGTACAGCGCCACGACCGTCTTGCCGCTGCCGACCTCCCCCATCAACAGCCGCTGCATCGCGTGCGTGCCGGCGAGGTCGCCGTCGATCTCCGCGATCGCCACCTGCTGACCGTCGGTCAGCACGAACGGCAGCCCGCCGGCGAGCCAGCGCGCGCTCAACGTGGCGGGATCGGCCAGCGCGTGCGCGCCGTGCCCGGCCCTACGGCGCGCGCGGCGGCGCAGGAACACCAGCTGCGCGAGCAGAAGCTCTTCGAAGGCCAGGCGCTCGCGCCCGCGCTCGGTGTCGGAGGCGAGCGATGGGAAGTGCATCGCCGCGAGCGCTTCTGAGCGGGCGGGCAGGCGCTCGGCGACGCGCGGTGCGGACGGCAGCGGCTCGACGACGTCGCCCAGACGCTCCCGAGCGCCCTGCACGAGCGTCAGGATCTGCGTCGATGTGACGCCCTCGGTGGCGGGATAGTGGCCTACCGCACTCGGCTGCGGGCGCTGGGGTTCGGGGCTGTTCGCCCCCTCGACGCCCGCGCAGCCCGCCGCCACGCCCGCGTCCGTGTCCGCCCTGCCCTCGGGCGACGCCTGGGTGACGGCATCGGTGAGCGCCACTTGGGCGCTGAGTGCGTGATGGGAGACGCGAAAACCGCCACGTCCGTCGGCCTTGCCATGCAACAGCAGCTGCGTGCCCGGCGGGTAGCGCTGCACGAGCCACGGCTGGTTGAAGAACGTCGCGCGCATGCTGCCGGTTGCGTCATGGACAATCGCCTCGACGAGTGGACGCATGCCGCGCCGGCGCACCGGGCGCGAAGCGATCGAGCGAACCTGCACCGCGACGGTGGCCTGCTCGCCGATCGCCAGCGCCGCGACCGTTCGCGCCTCGCGGCTGTCACGCGGCAGGTGCTCGAGCAGGTCGCCGACGCTGCTCAGGCCCAGCGCCCGCAGGCCCTCGCCGAGCTTGCCCTTGGGGAGCTCCAGCGGCTCGCGCAGCCGCTCGGGCTTTGGCCAATGCAACGGCGCACTCAGCATCTCCTCGCGGCTCAGCGATCCGCGCCCGGCAAACGCTTGCACCTGCGTCACGATCCGCTCGCTCAGCGCCTGTGCCCGCACGGAGCCCGGCGTCTCGATCTCGATCGCGGGCATGCGGGCCCCATGATGATCGCGACGGCGGTCGTAACCGCGGCCCTACTCGGCCGCGAGCAGCCACCAGTAGGCAGGCTGGCCGCCCTTGCGCAGCTCGAGCTCGACGCCGCCATTGACCATCCCCTCGATCTCCCCGAGCCCCACCGGCGCGTCCTCGCCGGCCAGCACGCTGATCAGCTCCGGTGCGGCCCACTCGCCGCCGCCGCCCGCCAGCGCCGAGAGGATCGTCTGGAGCGTCTCGGCCGGATCGCCCCACGCGAGCACCTCGTCCTGCACGAAGCCGACCGCGTCCCCGCGTGCGAAGCGGCCCTGGACATCGTCGCGCGCTGCGGGCGCCACGGCCCCCGTGCGCACGCGCGTGATCGCCTCGGTGAGCGCTCGCGCGTTCTCCTCGACCGGTCGGTCGGTCGCCAGCGCCACCGCGGCCGCGAGGCCGGCCTGCTGGCTGGTGGTGGGTGCGACGAGCACCTGCTTGTCCGAGAGTTGAGCGGCATGCTCGGCGGCCATGATCACGTTGGCGCTGTTGGGCAGCACGACGACCTCCTCGGCCGGCACCTCGTGGATCGCCGCGAGCAGGTCGTAGGTGGAGGGGTTCAGCGTCGGCCCGCCGTCGAGCGTGTGCACGCCGAGCTCGCGGAACATCTCGGTCAGGCCATCGCCGCTCACCACGGCCACAGCCCCGCAGCGCGTCCGTGGAACCACACGCGGGGCGATCGCGCCATTGGACGTGAGCGCCATCTGCTCCTCACCCGCGCGGGCGCCCGCTCCTTCGGCCAGGCGCGCGTCGCGCTCCTCGACCTGCAGACGCATGTCGGCGACGTCCAGGCGCGAGACCTCGCCGGCGGTGGCGAACACCGCGATCGCCATCTCGGGCTCATCGGTGTGCAGGTGCACCTTCAGCGTGCGTGAGTCGCCGACGACGAGCACAGAGTCACCGAGCGCCTCGAGCGGAGCGATGAAGTTCGGAGCGCTCAGCCCGGTCCCGGTGACCGCGAAGTTGGTGCAGAAGCGATAGGTCCCGGAGCTGTGCTCCGGGTGGCTGATGCGGGCCGGTGCGTGGTGCTCGAGCTCCGGCGGCTCGTCGCCGCGCAGTGCCGCGACGACACCCGCGAACATGATCGTCAGCCCGTAGCCGCCGGCGTCGACGACGCCCGCGTCGCGCAGCGCGGCCAGCAACTCCGGGCCGCGCTTGACCGAGTCCTGCCCGGCCACGACGGCGCGCTCGAGCGCCGCGGCGATCGCCTCGTCCTGCTCGCTGCGAGCGGTCGCCGGGTCCAGGCGCGGGTTCCCGGGGCTGTGGGCGACATCGGTGACGATCTTGAGCGCCATCTCGCGCGCGACCGTGAGGATCGTCCCCTCGGCCGGCTGGCGCACCGAGGAGTAGGCGCGGTCGGCTGCGTTGGAGAGCGCTGCGCCGATCAGCGTCGCATCGATCAGCTGCCCCGGTCGCGATATGAGCTCCTCGGCGGCGCCGCGGATGAGCTGCGAGAGGATCACGCCCGAGTTGCCACGCGCGCCGAGCAGCGCCGCGCGGGCGACCGACTGCACGATCTCCTCGCGCCCGATCTCGTCGATCGTCAGCGCCCCGTCGGCGCCCTGGAGGCGGTCGAGCTCATCGAGCACGGCGCGCAGCGTGAGCGTCATGTTGTCACCCGTGTCTCCATCGGCGACCGGGAAGACGTTGAGGTCGTTGACCTCCTCGCGGCGCGATTCCAGATGCGCGAGCGCCCCCGCCACGGCCGCGCGGAAGCGGACCAAGTTCGTATCGGTCACGCCGACACGTCTATCACCTTCGTCGGGCGGTGCCGGCTCCGGGCGGGCGCCGCGGACGATCGGCCGAGCTCAGGCGGCCTTCATGACCTTGCCGGCCTTCAGGCAGCGCGTGCACACGTACACGCGCTTGGGCGCCTTGCCGACGAGGATCCTGACCTTCTGCAGGTTCGGGTCGAAGCGCCGCTTGGTCGCGACCATCGAGTGACTACGGCTCTGTCCGAACGCCGGTCCCTTCCCGCAGCTGTGACAAACCTTGGCCATAGCCGCGCAGTCTAGCCGCTCGAAAGCTCTGCCCGCAGCGCCGCCATCCTCAGCACCGCCTCGGCGGCGTGGCGGCCTTGGTCGCGCTTGTCCCCGCCCGCCCGCGCGAGCGCCTGCTCGATCGTCGCGCACGTGAGCACGCCGAACGCGCATGGAACGCCGGTCTGCAGTTGCACCTGCATCACCCCACGCGCGGCCTCGCCGCAGACGAAGTCGTAGTGGTCGGTCTCCCCCCGGATCACCGCGCCGAGACAGGCGACGCCGGCGAAGCGGCCCGATCGCGCGGCGTAGCTCGCCGCGAGCGGCAGCTCGAACGCCCCCGGCACATCGAACACCTCGACCGGCGGGTCCCCGCCCTCTACAAACGCGTCTTTGGCCCCCTTCACCAGCCGCTCAGCCAGATCCCCATAGAAGCGCCCGACGGCAATCGCGAAGCGCTCGCTCATCCGTCCTCTCGCGGATCGCTGATGTCGGCGGGGTGATCCTCGCCCGCGCCAAGCGCACCCGACGCCTCGGGTGCGCCCGGCGGACGATCCTCGGCGGCGGCGCGGTCCTGCTCGCGCTCGGCGTGCAGGAGCTCCTCGTCGAGGTTGAGTCCCTGATGGTGCAGCGTGTGCCCCATCCGTTGCGCCTTCGTGCGCAGGTAGGACTCGTTGTGCACGTTGGGAGCGTGCTCGATCGGGATCTGGGCGCTGACGGAGAGCCCGTAGCCCTCCAGGCCCTTGATCTTCTTGGGGTTGTTGGTGAGGATCCGGATCGAGCCGAGCCCGAGGTCGGCGAGGATCTGTGCGCCGATGCCGTAGTCGCGCAGGTCGGCGGGCAGGCCGAGCCGCTCGTTGGCTTCGACCGTGTCCAGGCCGTCCTCCTGTAGACGATAGGCGCGCAGCTTGTTGAGCAGGCCGATCCCGCGACCCTCCTGGGAGAGGTAGAGCAGCACCCCCTGCCCTTCCCGATCGATCATCGAGAGTGCCGACTCGAGTTGCTCGCCGCAGTCGCAGCGAAGCGAGTGGAACACGTCGCCGGTGAGGCACTCCGAGTGCACGCGCACGAGCACGTCCGCCTTGCCGGCGACATCACCCTTGACCAGCGCGACGTGGTGCTTCTCATCGATCAGCGAGCGGTAGCCGACGGCCTCGAAGTCCCCGAACGTCGTCGGCAGCCGGGTGCTGACGACGCGCTCGATCAGGCGGTCGTTGCGCCTGCGGTAGGCGATCAGGTCGGCGATCGTGATCATCTTCAAGTCGTGCCGCACGCAGTACTCGGCGAGGTCGGGTACGCGCGCCATCGAGCCGTCCTCGTTCATCACCTCGCAGATGACCCCAGCCGGGATCAGACCCGCCAGGCGGGCCAGATCGATGCTCGCCTCGGTGTGCCCGGTGCGCTCGAGCACGCCCCCCGGCTTGGCCTTCAGCGGGTTGACGTGCCCAGGCTGGGAGAGATCGTCGGGCCGGGTCTTGGGGTCGATCGCCACCTTCATCGTGTGCGCGCGGTCGTGCGCGGAAACGCCGGTGGTGACCCCGTCACGCGCCTCGATCGTGATCGTGAACGGCGTCTGCAGAGCCGACTCGTTCTTGGCCGTCATCAGCTCGAGGCCGAGCTCCTCGCAGCGCTGCGGGGTCAGCGCGAGGCAGATCCACCCCCGCGCCTCCTTGGCCATGAAGTTGATCGCCTCGGGCGTGACGAACTGGGCGGCCATCACGAGGTCGCCCTCGTTCTCGCGGTCCTCGTCGTCGCAGACGACGACCATGCGGCCGCGGCGGACTTCGTCGATCGCCTGCTCGATCGTCGCGAACGGCGTCGTCGTGTCCTGATCGGTGGCGCTCACGAGCGATCCCCCGCTCCGATCGGGTCGCCGATGCGTGCCTGCATCAGCCGCTCGACGTGCTTGGCCAGGACGTCGACCTCGACATTCACGCGCGCGCCGCGCCCGATCGCGCCGAGGTTGGTGCGTCGCAGCGTCTCGGGAATCAGCGACACGGCGAAGCCTTGCTCGAGCAGCGCGCTGACGGTGAGGCTGACGCCATCCAGCGCGACGGAGCCCTTCTCCACGAGGTAGCGCTGCAGGCGCTCCTCGGTGTCGATCTCGAGCACGCGAGCGATGCCGTCCTCGCGGATCTCGCGGACGGTGCCGGTGCCGTCGACGTGCCCTTGGACGATGTGGCCGCCCAGCCGGTCCTCCGCGCGCAGCGGCAGCTCGAGGTTGACGCGCGCCCCGGGGCGCAGCTCGCCGAGCGAGGAGCGAGCGAGCGTCTCGGACATCGCCTCGGCGTTGAAGCTGTCCGCGCGCACGCCCGAGGCGGTCAGGCAGACGCCGTTGACGGCAATCGAGTCGCCCTCCCCCAGCTCGCTCGCCAGCCGCGTGCCGATGCGCAGACGCGCGCCGGCGCCGTTGCGCTCGAGCTCGACGACGTCGCCGAGGTCAGCGATCAGGCCGGTGAACAAGCGGTCTCCTTCACGACGGCCATACAGCTCACCACTCTCGCAGCCGCGCCGAGATGAGCAGGTCCTCGCCGACGCGATCGCAGTCGAAGGTGAGCGCGCGCATCGCCTCTGAGATCTGCTCTACGCCCTTGCCCTCGAGCGGGTCCCGGGCGGCACTGCCGCCGAGCAGCAGCGGCGCGAGGAACAGGCGCAGCTCGTCGATCTCGCCGGCATCGAGAAAGGCCCCGGCCAGATGCGGACCGCCCTCGAGCAGGACCGAGGCGACGCCGAGCGCGCCGAGCTGCTCGAGCGCCGAGCGCACGCGCGCCGGCTCGTTCTCGCCTGTCGCCACCAGCACCTGCACGCCGGCGGCCTCGAGCGCGTCGGTGTCGGCGCGCGCCGCCGCGCGAGACGCCACCACGGTGAGCGGGATCTCCGCTGCCGCGGCGACCAGCTGGGAGCTGGGCGGCAAGCGCGCGAGCGTGTCGAACACCACGCGCCTGGGCTGGTGGGTCCTCTCGGCGAGCAGCCCCTCGGGCCGAGCGGTCAGCTGTGGATCGTCGGCCAGCGCGGTGCCGATGCCGACGACGACCGCGTCCACGGACGCGCGCCAGCGATGCGCCAGGCCGCGACTGTCCTCGCCGCTGATCCACTTCGAGTCGCCCGTGCGCGTGGCGACCTTGCCGTCGAGCGTCATCGCCGACTTGAACAGCACCCACGGGCGCCCGACGCGCGCATGCTTGCGGAAGGCTTGGTTGAGCAGGCGTGCCCGCGCCGCCAGCTCGCCGTCGGCGAGCACCACCTCGACGCCCTCATCGCGCAGGATGCCGAGGCCGCGGCCGGATGCCTTCTCGGTCGGATCGTCGGAGGCGACGACGACGCGGCGCAGGCCGGCCTGCAGGATCGCGTCGGTACATGGCGGCGTCTTGCCCTCGTGACAACAAGGCTCGAGCGAGACGTAAAGCGTCGCGCCGCCGAGGTCCTCCAGGCCACATGCCTCGATCGCGTTGACCTCGGCGTGCGCGCCGCCGAACTCCTTGTGCCAGCCCTCGCCGAGGATCTCGCCGTTCCGCGCCACGACGGCGCCGACGACCGGGTTGGGCCTGACCGCGCCTGCGCCTTTCTGCGCGAGCTCGATCGCCCTGGCCAGGTGCGCCCTGTCGGTATCGGTTCCGATCGCCATCTCAGCTCAGGATAACTCTGCTCAGCGCCCGCACCGGCCGCCGCGCAGGCGGTAGACGGTCATCGACGGCCCAGGGCGGTGGTAGGCGAGCGGGTAGTAGTCGAAGCTCCAGTCGAAGCCGAACGCAACCGGCCCCGCGCCGGTCGCGTAAGGAGAGGAGCGGTACACGACTTCGCCTTCACGCTGGAGCGCGCGGTAGTAGGCGACGGCGAGCGGGACGGCATGCGGATCGGCAAGCGCGCGACCGGACTGCGTGGAGCCGCTGATCACCTTGCAGTAGCCGTGCGCGCGGTAGTAGCCGATCAGCGCCGGGCTGAGCGTGCGCTCGTAGTTCTCGATGCCGACGATGTGAAGGCCGCTGCTCAGCACAGCCCCGGAGCTCGAGATGCGCGAGAGCATGGAGGGATACTTGTGCCAGAGGTAAGGGCTCGAGCCCGGCGCTGCCTCGGTGCGGGTCTCATGCGCCCACACGTCCGGCGCGACCGGCTCGACGACGATTTTGGAGCCGGCCGGGACGTTGGCCAGCAGCCACTCGCGCGTGAGGTTGCGCGTGTCGGCGCGTGAGAGCACCAGGCCGGAGTGCACGCTGTAGACGAGCCCCTGCGCAAGCACGCCCGCCACGAGCACCGCCGCGAGGCCACCTGCAAGCAGTGGACTCGGGCGCAGCCGGCGGCGCTCGCCGGGCGCAGCCGAGCGCTCGACCGCCGCCGCGCCACTTGGATCGGCGGGCGCGAGCGCGAGCGGCGAGCTTTGCGCCTCGGCGCGGGCGCCCCGCGCGCGACTCGCCCAGTGCGCGAGCACGGTCGCCGCCTCCAGCACGAAGAAGGCCGCGAGCAGGCACAGCAGCGGGAAGACCGGCAGCAGCCAGCGCCCGAAGTAGCGGCCCTGCAAGCCCATGAAGGCGAGGAACAGCAGCGGCGCAGGGACGAGCAGCCAGCCCAGGCGCGGCTCGCGCCGCCAGATCGCGACCGCACCGCCGAACGATGCCAGGGCGGGCGCCCAGCCGAGACCCCACGTCAGCGACCACAGGTAGTAGAGGAGCCCGCCCTGCCGTGGCGCGCCGAGCTTGCCCTGCGATTCGGCCGAGAGCGAGGATTGGTGGATGAGTTCGGCATGGAAGCTGTGGTAGTCGAGCAGCGAGTACGGGTTCGCGAGCAAGAACGCGAGCAGCGCCGTGAGCGCCGCGAGCGCGATCCCGAGCGCGCTGCGCGTGCCGCCACGATCGGCTCCGCCGCCGGCGCCACGGTCTTGCAGGATGCGAGCCACCATCGCGCCGACGAACGGGACCACGACGATGCCCGCCGTGTACTTGCTCGCACACGCGAGCCCGAGGCCGACGCCGGCGAGCACGTAGTCGCGCTTGCGGCCTTTGCGCAACACGCCGGCGCTCCCGAGCAGCGACAGCGTCAGCGGCGCAAGCGTCGGCACGTCGTTGAGCGCCAGGTGCGAATAGAAGACCGGCAGGAAGGCGACCGCCTCGATCGCCGCGGCGAGTAGCCCGGCGCCACGCCCGAACAGCCTTGCGCCGCACCCGTACAAGAGCCACAGCGCGGCCACACCGAGGACGGCCGCGGCGATACGCGCGAGCGCATAGACGTCGGTTGGATGGATCGCGAAGGCGTGCTTGACGCCGTGCTCGCCGCCGTAGGCAAGCGCGAACAGGTAGTGCAGCACGTAGGTGAAGCCCGGCGGGTTGGCGAAGTAGTGCGGATTCAGGCCATGCCCGAACATGGCCACGGCGTGCGGCACGAAGTGACCCGCCTCGTCGGCGTTGTACGCGTACGGCAGCCCCTCGCGGATCCCCCACAGCCGCAGGCAGAGTGCGCCCGCGAGCACTACCCCCAGTGCCGGCCAAGCCCACCGGCGGGGAAGCTCAGCAGTTGCCATAGACCGCGTAGTAGCGACTCGTGAAGATGCGTCGGTAGCCGTCCTGGGGAAGCTGGTCGCGCGGGTCGTCGCCGACATCGACGATCGCCTCGAAGAACACGGCGCTGCCGAGGGGATAGACGGCGACGCTGCCGCGGCGGATGCGGTTTTCCAGCTCATGGGAGTCCTTGTGGACGTCCGCTCGCGCCTGGCTGCGCGCGACGATGTCGCGCTGGCCGACCGTGTCGAGAATCCAGCGAGCGTCGGGGATCAACTTGTTGTTCGGTAGCGTCAGCAGCGGGCAGCGGCGCAGTTCGCGCTGGACCGCCCGGTCGTGCAGCGCGACCGCGAGCCCCTTGTGGAATTCCTGGTGGTAGGCAAGCGTCGTGCGCAGGCTCGTGAGGTTGAGCGTCGTCGCGGCGGCGGTTGCTCCGTAGAGCACGAGCAGGGCCGCGCCGGCCATCCACACGCGTCGCAGCGCGGTCGCCGGCTCGAGCATCGCCCAGCCGCCGACCGCGACAGCGCAGAACAGGAGCAGCATCACGGCGCCCCCGAGCAGGTAGCGGTCGATCACCGATGCGCCGCCGGCGCCCTCGAGTACGAACACGCCGAGCAACAGAAGCAACGCCGCCAGCGGCGCGCGAACGCGCCGGGGCGTCAACCAGATCGCGAGCCCCAGGCCGGCGAACGCACCGAGCAGGACGGGCAGCTTGTCGATACGAACGGTGAACGTCCACAGCGAAGCGACGACCTCGCTCAGTCCTTTTGTGCGTCCGAGTTCCTGCGCCAGCCCGGCGGTGGAGCTCAGCGAGTAGAACGGCTTGCCTGTGACGATCAGGTCGACGAGCACCCACACGACCGGCCCGATCGCCGCCAGCACGAGGTACCTGAGGCGCTCCCGGTTCTGCGCGGGCCACGCGCACCACAGCCAGTAGACACCGGCGAGCACCCAGGCGTCCGGGCGCAGCAGCCCGGCCGCCGCGAGCGCCAGCAGCACGGGCGTGCCGCGGCGCGGCTTTTCGACCTCCATCACGACCGCCCAGACGATCAGGGCCAGATAGGAGATGTCCAGATAGCCCTGCGCTGCGAGGTTCGCCAGAAAGAAGCGGCTCAGCACGAGCAGGCCGGCAACGAGCCCGACGACCGGGCCGAAGCACAGGCGTCCCAGCCTGTAGAGGCCCGCTACGAGCGCGACGAACGAGCCGATCGAGCCGAGCACCATCAGGCGCGCGCCGCCCTCGCCGAAGATCGAGCAGAACATGCCGAAGGCGATCGCCAGTGGGTGCTCGGTCGGGCCGCGATAGACGCGGAAGTCGGGCAGGTGGAAGTGCAGCAGGTCGCGACCCCACAGGAGCGCATAGAAGGAGTCGTACGTCGGATACGTGGGGAAGGCGAAGTACCCGATCAGGGCGCCGAGGCACATCGCCGCAAAGGCGAGCTTGGCCCAGGTGCCGGAGCGCACGGCGCGAAGCCGCCCCAGCCGGATCGAGCCCGGTCGGTGCCGGGTGAGCGTCGCGCTTTCCATCGAGACTCGGCCGGCGCGAACCGGCGCCGGCGGCGCCTGCGCGCCGGGTGCGGAGACCGCGGCCTGCGCTTTGGGATACTGCCGGAAGCCAAGTCTAGGCAATCCCAGACGATGAAGCTCATCATCCAGATCCCCTGCTTCAACGAGGCGGACCAGCTCCCCCGGACGCTCGCGGATCTCCCGCGCGAGGTCGAGGGCTTCGACGTGGTCGAGTGGCTGATCGTCGACGACGGCTCGACCGATGAGACGGTCGCCGTCGCGCGCGCGCACGGCGTCGAGCACCTCGTGCGCCTGACCAACAACAAGGGGCTTGCGACCGGCTTTCAGGCAGGTATCGACACGGCGCTGAAGCTCGGCGCGGACGTGATCGTCAACACGGACGCCGACAATCAGTACTACGGCCCTGACATCGCCCGGCTGGTCGCGCCGATCCTGCAGGGCCGCGCCGACATGGTCGTCGGCGACCGCGAGGTGACAGGCATCGAGCACTTCTCGCCGCTGAAGAAGACGCTGCAGCGGCTCGGCTCGTGGGTCGTGCGTCAAGCCTCCTCGACCTCGGTGCCGGACACGACCTCCGGCTTTCGCGCCTACAACCGCGAGGCGGCGATCCAGATGCTGGTCGTCTCCAAGTTCACATACACGCTCGAGACGATCATCCAGGCGGGCAAGCTGCTCGTCGCGATCGACCACGTGCCCGTGCGCACGAATCCGAAGACACGGGAGTCGCGGCTGTTCCCCTCGATGGGCGCCTACGTGCGACGCAACGCCGTGTCGATCTTCCGCATCTACGCCCAGTACGAGCCGCTGCGGGTGTTCTGGAGCCTGGCGCTCTTGATCGGGCTCGCCTCGATCGGCGTGTGGGTGCGGTTCACGGTCGCCTACATCGAAGGCAACGGCAAGGGCCACGTGCAGTCGCTGATCCTCGGTGCGGTGCTGTTCATCGCCGCCGTCGTGCTGTGGGCGCTCGGCGTGATCGGCGATCTGCTGGCCGCGCAGCGAGTGATGACGCAGAAGACCTTCGAGCGCGTCAGGCGCATCGAGCTCGAGCTCGGGGTGGCCCCCTCTCACTACGAACCAGGGCAGCCGGGCAGCGGGGGGCCGCAGCGACCTGGAGGCGGGCAGGCGGAGTCCGGGCGCCCGGACTCCGAGCGCCAGGAGGCGGTGCGGCTGTGAGCGGCGTGACCGTCTCCGAGGACGGCGTCGTCACCGGCAACACCTACGACAAGTACGGCTCGAGCAACCCGGTCGTGCGGCGGCTGATGGCGGCCTTCGAGCGCACGCTCGACGAGCTGATGGAGCAGGCCGAGCCGCGCTCACTGCTGGACGTCGGCTGCGGCGAGGGCGTGCTCGTGCAGCGCTGGGCGCAGAGCCTTCCCGACCGGCGCGTAGTCGGGATCGACCTGGAGGAGGAGTCGATCCAGGCCGGGTGGTCTGAGCACCAGGCGCCCAACCTGGAGTACCGCACGATGCCCGCCGAGGATCTGCCGTTCGCCGCCGACGAGTTCGACATGGCAACGGCGATCGAGGTGCTCGAGCACGTGCCCGACCCCGCGCACACGGTCGCCGAGATGGCCCGCTGCGCCGAGCGCCACCTGCTCGTCTCGGTCCCGCGGGAGCCGCTGTGGCGCATGTTGAACCTCGCGCGCGGCGCCTACGTCGGCGCGCTGGGCAACACACCGGGACACCTGAACCACTGGTCGCGCGGCTCGTTCGTGAAGCTGCTCTCTCGCCATGGTGAGGTCGTCGAGGTCCGCTCGCCGTTTCCGTGGACGATGCTGCTCGTGCGCCTGTAGATGGATCCAGCAACTCCGTGAACGCGCCTGGATCCGGGCGAGCGCAACGCTCATACGGCAGCGGCGCGAGGATCCTCTCGATAGGGATCGCCTCGACCGGCCTGCTGACGTTCGCGTACTTCTCGATCGCGAGCCACGTGCTCGGGGAACAGTCCGCCAAGCGGATCGACCTGTTGTGGTCGGTCATGTTCGTGATCATCTCGGTGATCTACCGGCCGATCGAACAGCTGCTCTCGCGCACGATCGCCGAACGCCGCGCACACGGGCATGCCCAGCACTCGCTGCGCGTGCCGATGCTGATCCAGGCCGCCTTCGCGCTGATCTTCCTGGCGATCGCGCTCGCGCTGCACCGAACGCTCGTGGACGACGTCTTCGAAGGCGAGGGGGCGCTGTACGACGTGCTCGTCGTCGGCACGCTCGCATATGCGGCGAGCTACTTCGCACGCGGCTGGCTCGCCGGGCACGAGCGCTTTGGCCTGTTTGGCGGGCTCGTGCTGATGGAGTCCGTCTCGCGCATCAGCTTCGCGATCGCCGTGGCGATCGGCATCGCCAGCGGCCAGACCGCCGTCGCTCTGGGCATCGCCGCGGCGCCGTTCGTCTCGCTCGTCGTGGTGCCCGCCGCGTTCGCGCGTCGCAGCGATGCCCAGCGCAGAGAGATCGGGGGCGCGGCAGCGGGCACTCGAGGTGGGGTCTTCGACGCGGCGATCACCGTCGACGAGGCCGACGCGGCGCTTGCGGGGCCAGGCACGGAGGGAGTGCAGGAGACGGCGGCGCACGACGACCTCTCGCTGCGCCGAGGCGGCGGCTTTGCCGTGTGGGTGTCCGGGATCATGCTCTCCGAGCAGACGCTCCTGAACGCGGCCGTGCTGACCGTCGATGCGACCTCTCCCAACCGCGCGCTCGCCGGCATCGTCTTCAACGTGCTGCTGATTGCACGCGCGCCGCTGCAGCTTTTCCAGGCGATCCAGACCTCGCTGCTGCCGCACCTGACGGGCCTGGAGGCGACCGACGGCCACGAGGCATTCGCACGCGCGATCCGCCTGACCGTGCTCGCGATCCTCGCGTTTGCCGCAGTGGTGTCGCTCGGCTTGCTAATCGTCGGGCCGTTCGCCCTGAGCCACGTGTTCTTCGGCCAGCACTACTCCTACAAAGGCATCGGGCTCGCGCTGATCGGCATCGGCATGGGCCTGCACCTGACCTCGGGCGCGCTCAACCAGGCGGCGCTCGCGCGCGACCGCGCTCGCGCAGCCGCCTGCTGCTGGCTACTCGCGGCGATCGCGTTCGTCGGCTGGATGCTGATCCCGGCGATCTCCGACCAGCTGCTCCGCGTCGAGCTCGGCTACGCCGGCGCGACGGCGGTGCTCGCGATCGCGCTCACTGTGCTTTACCGGCGGGGCACGCACCAGATCGAGGCACGCGAGCGAAGCTAGAGCGCCGGAGGGCCGCCCGTCTCCCAGCGCCGCCGCGGCGGCGCATGCGCCAGCGCCGTCCCTCAGTCGGCTCCGACGGCCTCAGCGATCGCGGCGTAGGCCGCACCCGGGTCCTCGGCGCCGAAGATCGCCGAGCCCGCGACGAACACATTCGCCCCAGCCTCCCGGCAGCCCGGACCGGTGCCGGGTCCGACGCCACCATCCACCTGCACGGCGACCCGCTCGCCAACGATCGCGCGGATGCGCGGGAGCTTCTGAAACGAGTGCTCGATGAATGGCTGTCCGCCCCAGCCCGGGTTGACGGTCATGCACAGCGCCATGTCGATCGTCTCGGCCACCTCCGAGAGAGCGCCCACGAGCGTGCCCGGATTGATCGCGACGCCGACGCTCGCGCCGCTCTCGCGGATCGCGCTCGCCGCGTAGGCGAGGTGCGGCGTCGCCTCGGCGTGGAAGGTCACCGAGTCGGCGCCCGCCTTCACGAACTCAGCCACGTGGCGCTCCGGTCGCTCGATCATCAGGTGCACGTCGAGAATCGCCCCGGCCTCGCGCGCCTGCCCGGCCAACCCCTCAACGACGAGCGGCCCGACCGTGATCGGCGGCACGAAGTGCCCGTCCATCACATCAACATGGATGACCCGCGCGCCTGCCGCCAGCACCTCCCCCACCTGCTCCCGCAAGCGCCCGAAGTCAGCCGACAGAATCGAAGGCGCCACACGCACGCCAGCGAGCAGATCACGAGCGCGGTCGCTCATTTCGAGTGGCCGGCCCGGGGGGTTACGCGGAGATGAGTGCGCAGGCCAAGCTGGACAAGGACGCAGTGAGCGAAATGTGCCGGCCTAAACGGGGATGCGAGCCGAGCGAATGTCTCCCGGCTTCGGTACATGAGCGATCGAGGACGCCGGCCAGCGCCGGCATGCGTGCTCATATCGGTTGGAGCATTGAATCGCCGCAGTTGTTGCACTTCATGATCGCGGTGGAGGACATCCGCACGATCGTCGAGTGCTCACCGCAGTTCGGGCACACGGAGGTCAGCTCGAAGCGGTGCAGGCAGTAGACGCAGCGATAGCGCCCGGGCAGGTTCGTCGGGCGCAGCCACGGCTCCCCGCAGCTGGGGCATTGGGGACCGAGGTCGATGCTCGCGCGCGCAGGCGCCTTTGGCTTGCCCTCCACGCCTCAGCCTCTTCGTACCCGGGCGATGAAGAAGCCGGCCGTGCGGTCGCGATGCGGCAGCGTCAGCACGGTCCGAGCGCCAATCGTGCTCGCTTGCACCGCAGTGTCGGCCGCGGCGGCTGCGTCAGGGGTCGGGCCGGGACGCGACTGGCCGACCGGTGCCAGGCCCGGCTGCTGAGATGCGAGATCGTCGAGACTGAAGTCGGCGTGGGCATCCAGGAAGGTCGCGATCGCGTGCTCGTTCTCAGTCGAGGAGATCGTGCACGTAGAGTAGACAAGCACGCCTCCCGGACGGAGGGCACGGGCTCCGGCGGCGAGGATCGCGGCCTGCTTGCGCGCCATTTCCTGGACGTCTTTCGGCGTCACGCGCCAGCGCAGGTCGGCGCGTGCCTGCAGCGTGCCGAGCCCGGAGCACGGCGGATCCACGAGCACGCGGTCGAACGCTGCCTCGCCCGCCGCGTAGTGCTCGGCGTCGGCCACCTCGATGCGGACATTGCGCGCGTGCAGCCGCTGGCAGGTGCGCGAGAGCTCTCCAGCGCGGCGGCGATCTCGCTCGACCGCCAGCACCTGCCCCTCGCCCCTCATCAGCGCCGCTATGTGCGTGGTCTTGCCGCCGGGCGCGGCGCACAGATCGAGCACTCGCTCGCCCGCCTGGGGCTCGAGCGCGCGCGCGACGAGCATTGCGGCGCGCGACTGCGCGATGAAGGCGCCCGCGCCCCACAACGGCGACTCGTGGACGTCGAGCGGCCCTTCGAGCACGAGCGCCTCGTTCAAGCGCGCGTCTGGATGCGTCTCGACACCTTGCGCCCGGAGCTGTGAAGCGAGCGTCGGCGCGTCGGTGACGAGAGTGTTCGCACGCAGCGCGACCTCGCCGGGCTCGTTGTCGGCCGCCATCAGAGCGCGGGCTTCGTCCGGCCCCAGCCGCTCCCACCACAAGCGAGCCAGCCACTCCGGGTGTGAGTGCTTGATCGCGGCGTGCGCCGGGGTCTCATCGCTGAGCGAGCCGAGCAGCGTGTCGGAGCCGTCGCGCAGCGCCCGGCGCAGCACGGCGTTGACGAGCCCGTGACCGCCGCGCCCGTTGATCTTGGCGAGCTCGACGGCATCGGCCACAACCGCGTAGTCGGGCGAGCCGGACATGTAGAGCAGCTCGTGCAGACCCAGTCGCAACGCCGCGAGCACCGATGGATCCAGGCGCGCCGCGGGACGCTCGGCCAGGCGCGCGATCAGATGGTCCACGGGGGCCCTGCGCTGCACGGCGCCGTAGGCGAGGCGCATCGCGAGCGCACGGTCGCGGGCGTCGAGCGTGGTGGCCTCGGCATGCAGCGCGAGATCGGCGTAGGCGCCGTGCTCGAAGACCCGGCGCAGCACCGCATACGCGCAGCTACGCGCAGGGGCCACTGTGGTCTTCGGCGCATTCGGCACGGCGGGGATGATCGCTATCCGGTGCGGATGGCGCGTGCCGGAGCGAGCACCTCCGCCAGATCGTCGGCCAGATGCGCCGACTCGCTCTTGGCGAGCGTGGCGATCGTGACCCTTATCGCCGGTGGGCTCTCGCCAAGGCGGAACGGCGCGCCTGCGGCTACGACCCACCCACGCGCCAGGAGCGCCCCGACGACGCTCGTCTCATCCTCGACCGGCACCCACACGTTGAGCCCGGACGCGCCCATCGCGCGAATACCGCGCCGCTGCAGCGCGGCGAGGAGACCGCCCCGGCGCAAGGCGTAGGTGACGCTCGCCCGCTCGATCAGATCGAGCACGGCGCCGTCGCTCCAGAGCTCGAGCACCAGGCGCTGGAGCACGTGGCTGACCCAGCCGGGCCCGCAGAGCTGGCGTCCCTGCACCCGCGCGAGGGTCTGCGGGTCTCCCGCGAGCATCGCCAGGCGCAGATCCGGGCCGAGCGTCTTCGCCACCGACCGCGTCGCCGCCCAGCGCTCGCGTCCGGTCACGGTCGTGTGCAGCTCCGCGCCAGCGACCTCGCCGAGATGGTCGTCCTCGATCACGAGCGCCGCCGGCCTCGCCGCCAGGACCGAGCGAAGCTCTCGGGCGCGCTCGGCATCGAGCGCGGCTCCTGTGGGGTTCTGGCCACGCGGAGTGATGATCACGGCCGCCGCGCCACGATCCAACACGCGCTTCAGCTCGGCCGGCTGCATGCCGCGGTCGTCGATCGCGACCGGCTCCAATGCGAGCCCTCGCGCCCGCAGCAGATCGAAAAGAGCGGCGTAACCGGGGTCCTCGACCGCGACGCGGTCACCGGGGCGCAGGTGGGCGTCGATCACACGCTCGATCCCGTCAAGCGCCCCGCTGACCACACAGATCGCCTCGCCCGGGACGCCATCGGCGCCCAGCTGGTCGTGCGCGAGCGCGGCCAGCTCCGGGAGGGTCGCGGGCTCGCCGTATAGGCGGATCGGTAGCTCGGTGCGAGCCAGCGCACGCTGGAGGTCCGGCAGCAGAGCCGGATCGGGATTGCCGCGCGAGAGGTCGCGGGCGCCGGGCGGGACCGGCACAGCCGCCCGCGCCGTCCCGATCGGCGGGCGCTCGCAGATGCGCGTTCCGCGGCGCGGCTGCGTGACGACGACGCCGCGCCGGCGCAGCTCTCCCAACCCGGCTGCCACGGTCGCCGGGCTTAGTCCCACCTCCACCGCCAGGCGCCTTACGGAGGGGAGCGACTGCCCTGGCGCCATCGCTCCGCTCGCGACCGCCTGCTCGACGCTCTGCACGAGCTCCGCGGCGGTGCCGGCCGCGATCCGGTACTGTGTCATATCAGTCATCAATCTGTACTATTACAGATAGGAGCACCGAACGTGGCCTCACCCTCGAGCAATCGAACCTCAGGCACTGAGCAGGACGAAGCCACTTCCGCTCGGTCCTCGCCCGAGGCTCCGGCGGCCGTGTCCGACTGTGTGCGCCTGCGGCGCAAGCGCGAACGCGGCGCGCACGACCGCGCGACGATCGACGCGATCCTCGACGAGGCGCTGATCGCCCACGTGGGGATCGCCGACGAGCTCGGCCAGCCGTTCGTCATCCCCACGCTGCACGCGCGCGACGGCGATCTCGTCTACCTGCACGGCTCGCCCGCGAGCCGCACGCTGCGAGCCCTGGGCGGCGGGGCGCGCATCTGCCTGACCGTTTCGCTACTGGACGGCCTCGTGCTGGCGCGCTCGGTCATGCACCACTCGGCCAACTACCGCTCGGCGATGCTGCTCGGAGAAGCGCACAGCGTCGAGGGCACGAAGGACAAGCTCGCGGCGCTCGAGGCAATCGTCGAGCACATCGTGCCGGGCCGCTGGGCCGAGGCGCGCCACCCGAGCGAGAACGAGCTGAAGGCGACCTCCATCCTGGCGCTGAGAATCGACGAGGCCTCCGCAAAGGTGCGCACCGGGCCACCCCTCGACGATGAGGAGGACTATGCGCTCCCTGTCTGGGCCGGCGTGGTGCCGATCGTCACCGAAGCCCGCGATCCCGAGCCGGATCCCCGCCTGGCCGCCGGCATCCCGCCGCCGCCGTCGGCGTCCGCCTACGCGCGGCCGAGCGCGCCGTGACCACGTAGGTAGTCCGCCGCGGCCATCGCGCGTCCTCCCGGTGGCTGCACGGTGCACAGCTCGAGCACGCCGGAGGCGCAGTCGAGCAGCAGCCGCCCCCCGCGCGAGTGAACCCCGAGCCCTTCGCCCCCGTCGCGCTCTGGCGCGGGCGCCTGCGGCGATGCCACGTCGATCATCGACGCCAGGTGCACGCCGAGCGCCGTCCCATCGGGCAGCTCTGCGCGAGCGCCGATGTGGGGGCGCAGCGCGCGCACGACGCGCTCCAGCTCGATTGCCGGGCGGGTCGGGTCGAGCAGGCGATCCTCCGGCGCGATCTTCTCGGCGTATGTCACGCCGCTCTCCTCCTGCTCGGCGAACTCCGGCGGGCGTCCCTTTGCGTTCAGCTCGAGCGCTTCGAGCAGCAGCTCGGCGCCGAGCTCGCACAGCCTCGCGCTGAGCGAGCCGTAATCGTCATCGGCGCGGATCGGCTCGGCGCGCATCGAGCAGACGGGGCCGCTGTCCAGGCCCGCCGTCAGCCGCAGGATCGAGACGCCGCTGTCGCTGTCGCCGGCCATGATCGCCCGCTCGATCGGCGCGGCGCCGCGCCAGCGCGGCAGCAGCGAGGGATGCACGTTGAGCAGCTCATACGCAGACAGCAGCGGCTCCTTGATCAGCGCTCCGAACGCGCACACGACGACCGTGTCTGGACCCGCCTGGCGCACGTGCTCGAGCGTCTGCTCGTCGTTGACGCTGCCGGGCTGCTCGAGCGCCAGCCCGAGCGCGCGCGCCGTCTCCGCGACGGGCGGCGAGGATAGCCGGCGTCCCCGCCCGCGCGGGCGGTCCGGGCGCGTGAGCACGAGCGTAGGGCGGTGCGCTGGGCTCGCGGCGAGGCGCTTGAGGATCGTCGCCGCGAACTCGGTGGTGCCGAGGAAGACCGTGCTCAAGCCGGCGCCGCGAGGCCGCTACGCGGCGCTCGCCGTCTCCTGCGCCTCGCGCATCGCGCGCATCGCCTCCTTGCGCGCCTCGCGCGAGATGCGGTCGAGGATGAGCGTGCCGTCGAGGTGGTCGATCTCGTGCTGAATGACCCTGGCGGGCAGGCCCTCTGCCTCGATCTCGATCTGCTTGCCGGTCTCGTCTTGGGCGCGCACCCGTACGCGCACCGCGCGCTCGACCTCGACGTGCACACCGGGGAGGCTCAGGCAGCCCTCTTCGGCCGCCTCCTGCTCCTCGCTGCTCCACTCGAGCACCGGGTTGACGAGCGCGGTCAGCGGGTCCTCAGCGTAGGCCTGGTAGACGAGCACCCGATGCAGGATGCCAAGCTGGGTTGCGGCGAGACCGACGCCGAGCGCGTCATGCATCAACTCGCCCATGCGCACGATCTCCTGCTTCAGGCGCTCGTCGAAGCGCTCAACCGGCAGTGCCGTCGCGCGCAGCACGGGGTCGCCGAGCTTGCGCACGTGGCGCAGCGCCGCGTCGCGGCGCGCGCGCGTCGCCGGATCGAGCTCGGCAGGCTCAGGCGCGTCCTCCTCGCGCTCGACCTCTACGTCGTCGGCCTCGGAGACCGGAGTCGGGAGCTCGGGTGGGTAGTCCTCGGTCACGTCTTCTTCGCTCGGCATTGAACTCAGTTTATGAGCACGCGGGCGCGGCGAGGCGCTCGCCGGCGCTACTGCGGGTCGACGTCGACGCTGAAGCTGACGCCCGCGTGCTCGCGGCTGGCCGCGGCGCGCTGCACGGCGGCTCCGACGGCCGCAACCGCACGGCGGCGCTCGGGCGCCTTGACCATCAGCACCTGGCGCTCGCGCCCGCGCAGCCGGAACAGCGACGCAGGCCCGAGCACGGCCGCCCCAGCGCCCTCCCCACTCCAGGCGGTGTCCGCGTCGAGGCACTCGCGGACCGCAGTCGCGGCGGCGTGCGCCTGCCGCGACTCCTCGGCCGCGCAGACGATCCTGATCAGGTGCGAGAACGGCGGATAGCCGAGCGCCTCGCGCCGCTGCAGCTCGCCTGCGAGGAAGCCGTCGCTGTCGTGGCGTGCTGCGTGGAGGATCGCGCGCGCGTCCGGAGCGATCGTCTGCACGAGCACCCGGCCCTCCCCGCCGCGGCCGACTCGACCCGCGAGCTGCGCGATCAGCGCAAACGTCCGCTCCTCCGCGCGAAAGTCGGGAAAGCGCAGCGTCGCGTCCGCGTCCAGCACGACGCCGAGCGCGACATCCGGGAAGTCATGACCCTTGGCGACCATCTGCGTGCCGATCAGGACCCCGCAGTCGGCCGCCTCGAAGCGGCGCAACAGCGCTCCGACGCCGCCCTCCGCCTCCGTGTCCGGCCCCGCCGCCGGCCCGCCGGTTGCGCCTGTTGGGACCTCAGCGGCGCCGGAGACGACGTCTGCGTCGAGCCGAAAGATCGGAAAGCCGCCGTCGTCGAGCACGGCCGTGAGCTCGTGCTGCAGGCGCTCCGTGCCCGCGCCATGGCGTGCAACCGACGTCGAGGCGCACGACGCGCAGCGCTCGGGCGCCGGCTCACGGTGCCCGCAGTGATGGCAGGCGACGAACCCGCCGGCGCGGTGGAGCACCAGCGAGACGTCGCAGTGCGGGCAACTCCACACGTGCCCGCACGAGCGGCAGGAGAGAAAGTTCGACCAGCCGCGCCGGTTGAGCAGCACGATCGCCTTCGAGCGCGCATCGCGCACCTGCTCGAGCGCCTGCGTCGTGACGGGGTGCAGCCCGTGGTCGTGGCCGCGCATGTCGAGCACCTCGACGCCCGGTAGCGGGCGCCCGTCGACACGGCGGCTGAGCACCGATGCTGTAACGCGCTCGGCGCTCTCCGCACGCGGCGTGGCACTGCCCAGCAGCAGCACGGCGCCGCTGCGCAGCGAGCGCTCGGCGGCGACGTCGCGCGCGTCGTAGCGGGGGTCTCCTTCGTGCTTGTAGGAGGCGTCGTGCTCCTCATCGACGACGATCAGGCCGAGGTCTGAGATCGGCGCGAACACCGCCGAGCGCGGACCCACGCAGATGCGTGCCTCGCCCTCGCGCAATCGCCGCCACTCCGCATAGCGCTCACCAGGACGCAGCTGCGAGTGCAGGACCGCGACCGTGTCGCCGAAGCGTTCGATGAAGCGCCCCACGATCTGCGGCGTCAGCGCGATCTCGGGCACGAGCACGATCACGCCGCGGTCCTGCGCGAGTGCTGTCTGCGCGGCGCGCAGGTAGATCTCTGTCTTGCCCGAGCCCGTCACGCCGTGCAGCAGTCGCCGGTGCGCGACCCGCGCCAGCAGCGCCGCGTCGAGCGAGTCCACGACCGCCTGCTGGCCCTCGGTCAGCACGGGCGCTTGCGGCGAGCGCGACCCGACCGCGAGATGCGTGGTGCGCTTGACCGCGCGGCGCTTGCGGCCGCTCAGCCTGCGCGTGGCGCCGGGCGGCAGCACCAGGCCAAGAGCGCGGGCGATCGTCGAGCAGTACTCGGCCGCGATCCAGTCCGCCAGCGCGACCATGTCCGCCGGCACCCCCAGCTCCAGCGCGCGCAGCGGCGCCAGCAGCTTCTCGGCAGCCACCTCGCTGGAATCGGCCAGGCCGACGACCACGCCGAGCACCTCGCGGCGCCCGAACGGCACGACCAGCATCGTGCCGACGTCCACGGCACCCCCGCGCAGCTCCTCCGGCAGCCTGTAGTCGAACGGCCCGCGCAATGCACGGGCCGTCGTCATCGGCTCGACCTGGGCGATGGCGGGCATCGCGCTGAGCCTAGAGCGGAGGGCGGACTACAGGCCGGCGGCCTTGCGCAGCGCCTCGACCTTGTCCGTACGCTCCCAGGTGAAGTCTTTGTCGTCGCGGCCGAAGTGGCCGTAGGCGGCTGTCTTCTGGTAGATCGGGCGGTGGAGGTTGAGCTCCTCGCGGAACGACCCCGGGCGCAGGTCGAAGACCTCGTCCACGGCGCGGGCGATCTGCCCGCGCGTTCGGCCCTCCAGCTCCGTGCCGAAGGTCTCGACCATCACGGAGACCGGGTGCGCGACGCCGATCGCGTACGCGACCTGCACTTCGGCGCGCTCGGCCAGGCCGGCGGCGACGATGTTCTTGGCGACCCAGCGGGCCGCGTAGGCGGCCGAGCGGTCGACCTTGGAGGGGTCCTTGCCGGAGAAGGCGCCGCCGCCGTGGCGAGCCATGCCGCCGTAGGTGTCGACGATGATCTTGCGCCCGGTCAGGCCCGCGTCTCCGACCGGCCCGCCGATCACGAAGCGCCCGGTCGGGTTGACGAGGAAGTTCTTGCGCAGCTTGTTTGCGTCGTAGAGGTCCTTTGGCAGGATCGGCTCGACGACGTGCTCCCAGAGGTCGTCGGGGATCAGCGTCTCGGCGCCCTCGCCGTGCTGGGTGGAGATCAGGAGCTTCTCGATCTCAACCGGCTTGCCGTCCACGTAACGGACGCTGACCTGGGTCTTGCCGTCCGGGCGCAGGTAGTTGAGCGTGCCGGCCTTGCGAACGGCGGCCAGGCGCTCGGCCAGCCGGTGCGCAAGGGAGATCGGCAGCGGCATCAGCGCGTCGGTCTCGGTCGTGGCGTAGCCGAACATCATGCCCTGGTCCCCTGCGCCCGCAACGTCGAGCTCGTCTTCGTCGCTGGCGTCCGTGCGCGCCTCATAGGCCTGATCGACGCCCTGCGCGATGTCGCTCGACTGCTTGTCGATCGCGTTCAGCACCGCACAGGAGTCGGCCGAGAAGCCCAGATCGGCGTCGGTGTAGCCGATCTTGCGCACCGTCTCGCGCGCGACCTCCTGGATGTCCACGTACGTGTCGGTCGAGATCTCGCCGGAGACCACGATCAAGCCGGTGTTGACGAGCGTCTCACAGGCGACGCGCCCGTAGGGGTCGTCCTCGAGCACGGCGTCGAGCACTCCGTCGGAGATCTGGTCGGCGATCTTGTCGGGGTGCCCCTCCGTGACGGACTCGGAGGTGAACAGGTATTCGTTGTCAGAGAGCTCAGTCATGGCCGCAGCGGTTCACTCCAGGGTCGTGCTTCGGGGCAGGGGACCGACGAAAGCCGGGAAAGTCTAGGCGACGGACGGGACTTTGTCTCTCAGCGCAGACCCGCCGGGGCGGCGGCCTCATCGGCGGATTCGCCCTTGGCGGCGGAGCGGCCCTCGCCGCGGCCGCGTTCGCCGCGCTCGACGAAGTCGATGATCAACGGCACTCCATCCATCCCGTAGCGCGCACGCAGGCGGTTCTCCAGGAAGTAGGCGTAGTCGCGCGTGACGCGTGTGCGCGAGTTGACCTGAATCGCGAAGCGAGGCGGGCGCTGGGCGATCTGGGCCATGTAGATGAGCTTCAGCCGGTGCTGGCTGGAGCCGCGGCGCGTTCCCACCGGCGGCTGGCGCGCCTGCACCGCCTCGGCGAGGAAGCGGTTGAGCTCCGGGGTCGGGATGCGCCCGGCCATGCGATCGCCGAGCGCGATCACCTCCGTCAGCAGCCGCGCGACATGGCGACCGGTCAGCGCGCTGGTGGTGAGCACGCGCGGACGCAGGCGCAGCTTTGCGGCGACGCGCCCGCGCTCGTGGTCGAGATCCTCCTCCCCGCCCTCGTGCAGATCCCACTTGTTGAGCACGATCGCCGTCGCGCACCCGGCCTTCATCGCCAGCTCGGCCACGCGCAGATCCTGCGCGGTGACGCCGTCCTCCGCGTCGCACACGACCAACGCCACATCCGCACGTTCGGCCGCGCGCTGGGAGCGCAGCGTCGTGTAGTACTCGACCGAGTCCGCCACCTTCGACTGACGGCGCATACCGGCCGTGTCGATCAGCGTCAGCTTGCGATCACCGACCAGCAGCGGCATGTCGATCGCATCGCGGGTGGTACCGGCGACCTCGGAGACAATCACGCGCTCCTCGCCGAGGAAGCGGTTGACGAGCGAGGACTTGCCGACGTTGGGCCGGCCGATGATCGCCAAGCGGATCACGTCCGCCTCCGGGGGCTCATCGCCCTCGGGCAGGAGCGCGACGATGCGGTCGAGCAGGTCGCCCGTGCCGAGGCCCTGCGAGGCCGAGACGGCGAGCGGCTCGCCGAGGCCAAGCCGGTGGAAATCGGCCGCCAATGGCAACTCCGCGAGCGCGTCGCACTTGTTGGCGGCGACGATCGTCGGCAGCGGCGAGCGCCGCAGCAGGTCGGCCATCTCCTCATCGCCCGGGCGCACGCCGGCGCGCGCATCGACGACGAGCACGGCGACCTGCGCGTCGGCGAGGCCGGCGCGCGCCTGATCGCGGATCGAGCCCGCCAGGGGGTCTTCGTCCTGGAAGTCCACACCGCCGGTGTCGATCAGCTTGAACTGGCGCCCGTTCCACTCGCAGTCGAGCTCCTTGCGGTCGCGCGTGATCCCGGGCCGCTCGTGGACGACCGCCTCACGCGTGCCCGTGAGGCGGTTGATCAGCGAGGACTTGCCGACATTCGGATATCCGACGATTGCGACCTTCATGCAGCCAGTATGAACCGCGCGGGGCACCTCTCCGGGCGGATCGCGCCCGGCTGCGCCTCGGCTGCTCGCGCCGGCGGCGGCGCTCAGGAGCCCGTGGCCGCCGCGCGCGCGAGCTCGGCGATGCGCGCGACCACGTGCTCGACGTCCATGCCCGTGGTGTCGAGCGTGACTGCGCCGGGAGAAGGGCGCAGCGGGCTGTGGCGGCGCGTGGAGTCGCGCTCGTCGCGCAGCGACTGCTCCGCGAGCACGTCCGCCGGATCGCCGCCCAGCTCTGCCGCACGCCTGCGCGCCCGCTCCTGCGGCGAGGCCGTGAGGTAGACCTTCAGCGGGGCATCGGGCGCGACGACCGTGCCGATGTCGCGACCCTCGGCGACCCAGTCGCCGTGCGCGATCAGCTCGCGCTGCTTGGCCACGAGCGCCTCGCGCACGCCGGCGTCGCGCGCCACCTGAGAGGCCGCCTGCGAGACCTCCGGCGTGCGGATCTCGCGCGTGACCTCGCGACCGTTCAGCGTCGTCGTCGCGCCGGCGCTCGCGACGAGGCCCGAGCCGCGTGGAGCGCCGGCGTCGTGCAGCTCGATCTGCGCCGTGCGCGCGAGCTCGGCAGGGGTGTGCGCGGGCGCGGCCAGCCACAGCAGCGCCACACAGCGGTACATCGCCCCGCTGTCGAGGTAGGTGAAGCCGAGCTCGGATGCGACAGCGCGAGCGACCGTCGACTTGCCCGCCCCGGCAGGGCCGTCGATCGCTATGAGCAAAGCCCGGCCAGATCCTCGGCGAAGCCCGGATAGGAGACGGCCGCAGCCTCCATGCCGAGCACCTCCACGCCCTCACGCGAGGCGAGCCCGGCGACCGCTCCCATCATCGCCATGCGGTGGTCGCCGTGCGCATCGATCGTGCCGCCGCGCAGGCCGCCGGTGCCTTGGACGGCAAAGCCGTCCTCGGTGGCCTCGATCTCCGCACCGAGACCGCGCAGGCCCTCGACGACGCCGGCGATGCGGTCGGACTCCTTCACGCGCAGCTCCTGGGCGCCGCGTACGAGCGTCTCGCCCTCGGCGAAGCAGCCGAGCAGAGCCACGAGCGGGAGCTCGTCGATCGCCAGCGGAACCTCCTCCGCCTCGACCGTCGTGCCCTCCAGTGCCCCGAAGGCGACGTCGAGATCGCTGACCGGCTCCTCGCCCGTGAGCTCGCCCGTCTCGGGCTCCAGATCTCCGAGCACGATCCCCTGCATGCGCCGCACGATGCGCATGAAGCCGGTGCGCGTCCAGTTGACGCCGACGTCCTTGATCAGCAGGCGCGAGTGCGGGACGAGCACGCCGGCCGTGATCAAAAAGGCCGCCGAGCTCGGGTCGCCTGGCACCCTGACGTGATCGAGCAGCAGCTCATCGGCGTTGACGACCGTCACGCGGCGCCCGTTGCGATGCACGCCCACTCCCGCGCGCAAGAGCATGCGCTCGGTGTGGTCGCGGCTGCGCGCCGGCTCGCTCACTGTCGTCGCACCGTCCGCCGCGAGCGCCGCGAGCAGCACGCACGACTTGATCTGGGCGCTCGCGACGGGGAGGTCGTAGGAGATCGCGCGCAGGTGGCTTCCGTGCACGGTCAGCGGCGCGAAGCGCCCGCCGCGCGCGCTCAGCTCGGCGCCCATCTGGCGCAGCGGCTCGGCGATGCGGTCGACCGGGCGTTTGCGGATCGACTCGTCGCCGTCGAGCGTGAACTTGCGGCCCTCCTGCGAGGCCAGCCAGCCCGGGAGCAGGCGCAGCAGCGTGCCGGCGTTGCCGACGTCGATCGTCCCCTCCGGCTCGCGCGCCTCGCGCAGCCCGGTCCCGCGCACGACGACTTCGCCGTCGCGCTCCTCCACGAGCGAGCCGAGCGCCCGCACTGCCTCGAGTGTGGAGTCCGTGTCGGCAGCGTGCAGATAGCGCTCGATGCGGACCGGCTCTGAGGACATTGCGCCGAGCAGCGCGGCGCGGTGGGAGATCGACTTGTCAGGCGGCGTGAGCAGCTCACCGCTCAGCCCTCGGGCGGGCTCGAAGCGAACGTTCACCGGCGCACCGCCGTCGCCGTCGCCGTCGCCGTCGCCATCGCCCGCATGACCGTGATCGCGCTCGCCACGCAGATCATGCTCTGGCCACCGGGAAGCCGAGCTCGGCGATCAGCGACTCGGCCCGCACGGCGCGCTCCTCGCCCGCGATCCACAGGGCGACGACGCCCTGGCGATTGTCCTGCGAGGGCGACAGCGCCATGTCGAGGATGTTCACGCCGGCGGAGCCGAGCGCGAGCGCGATCTCGGCCACCACGCCCGGACGATTGGGCACGGAGGCGCGCAGCTCGGCCACCGGCCCGCCGCTGACGCCTTCGCCGAGCAGTCGCTCGCGCTCCGCGCGGGCGTGTTCGTTCCAATCGGTCATCGCCGCGGCATCGCCCGCGAGCAGGACACCGCGCACCTCCTCCAGGCGCCTTGCGAAGTTGTCGATGCTCGCCACGAGCGCGTCACGGTTGGACATGTAGATGTCCGTCCAGATCGCGCTGTTGGCGCCGGCCACGCGCGTGGCGTCGCGAAAGCTCGGGCCGACCGCCGGCACGCGCCCCAGCGCCGAGTCGCCAAGCGTGCTTGCCGCCTGCGCCGCAAGCAGGTTGGCGAGCACGTGTGGCAGATGCGAAACGACGGCGAGCAGACGGTCGTGTGTGTCGGCGTCGATCGCCGTCGGCTGCGCTCCGAGCGTCGTCAGCAGCCGGTGCAGGCGCTCGTACAACACCCCCGCCGTGCTCTCGCGCGCCGGCGTCAGATACCAGACGGCGCCCTCGAACAGATCCTCGCGCGCATGCTCGACGCCAGTCGTCTCGGCGCCCGCGAGCGGATGGCCGCCGATGAAGCGCTCGTCGGAGCTGGCGTCGGCGAGCACCCGCTTGGTCGAGCCGACGTCGCTGACGACGCAGCCCGCCGAGGCGTGCTCGAGCGCTTCGCGCACGGTCTGCGCGAGGGCGCCGACGGGGGTGGCGACGAACACCACGTCCGCGCCTCGCACCGCGTCCGCGACGTCTGCGGCAGCGCGGTCGATCGCGCCGAGCGCGAGCGCCCGCTCGCGCACACCCGCATCAGCGTCATACCCGCACACCTCAGCGCCCCCGCGCCGCCGGGCGGCCAGGCCGATCGAGCCGCCGATCAGCCCGACCCCCAGCACGGCGACGTTCAAAGAGCCGCTCCGGAGCTCATCAGACGGCGCTGAGCGCCTTCCCGGCGAGCGCGGCCGCGCGCTCCACCGCGACGGCGTACTCGGCGAACTCCTCCGCGCGCAGCGCCTGCGGCCCGTCGCAGATCGCCTCGTCCGGGTTCGGATGGACCTCGACGATGATGCCGTCGGCGCCGACCGCCGCGGCTGCCAGCGACAGCGGCAGAACCAGCTCGCGCCGGCCCGCCGCGTGACTCGGGTCGACGATCACGGGCAGGTGCGAGAGCTCCTTGAGCACCGGCACGGCCATCAGGTCGAGCGTGAAGCGGTAGGCGTTCTCGAACGTACGGATGCCGCGCTCGCACAGCATCACGTTGGGATTTCCTTCCTTGAGGATGTACTCCGCCGCCATCAGTAGCTCATCGAGCGTCGAGGACAGGCCGCGCTTGAGCAGCGCCGGGCGCCCGGAGCGCCCGATCTCGGCTAGCAGTGGGTAGTTCTGCATGTTGCGTGCGCCGATCTGCACGACGTCGGCGACCTCCAGCACGTCGTCGATGTCGCCGATGTCCATCAGCTCGGTGACGATCGGCAGACCCGTCTCCGACTTTGCCTCGGCGAGCAGTCGCAGACCCTCTTGGCCGAGGCCCTGGAAGGCGTACGGCGAGGTTCGCGGCTTGTAGGCGCCGCCGCGCAGCATCGCCGCGCCGGCGTCGCGCACGACGCGCGCCGTCTCCAGCGTCTGCTCGCGCGACTCGACCGTGCACGGCCCGGCGATCAGCGCGAAGCTCTCGCCGCCGACCTTGCGCCCGTCGATCTCGAGCACAGTTCGCTCGCCGTGCGTTATCTGCGCCGAGGCGAGCTTGTACGGCTTGAGGATCGGCATCACGCGATCTACGCCCGCCTGTCCCTCGAGGCCCAGGCCCTCGACGCTCGCGTCCTGCTCGACGTCGCCGACCGCGCCGATCACGGTGATGCGTGCGCCGCGGATCGGGTGCGCCAGCGCGCCCGTCTGCTCGATCTTCTCGATGACCGCGTCGACCTCATCCTCGGTCGCGGTCTCCTTCATGACGATCATCATCAATTCATCCTTTCAATATCGCGGAAGCTGTGTCGCTGGATCTCAGGCGCCCAGCGCGGTCCGATCGCGAGCCTCGCGCTCCCATCTGCGCGGAGCTCGCTGGCGAAGGGCTACAAGGCCCAGCTGAGGAGGCGCTCAGACCCCGCGGACGGGGTCACATCGCGACATCGGGCCCGCTCGCGGACGAACCCGGGTCGAAGCGCCTAGCTAAATCGCCAGGCGGAGGCGTAGGAGGACCATTCGGCGCGCGCGAGGGTGCTGCGGATATCGGCTACGTGCGTGGACATGGTCCTGCTTCAGGTTGTAGCACCTTCAAAGCACCTCGGCAAGCGCCTGCAGGAAGCGCTCGTTCTCCTGCGGCGTCCCGTAGGTGACGCGCAGCGCCCCCTCGCCACCGAGCGCAGTGCCGCCGCGCACGAGCACGCCGCGCGCGAGCAGCCCGTCCATCACCTGCTTCTCGTCGCGCCCGGCGCCGAGCTGAAACCAGCAGAAGTTCGCCTGCGACTCGGCCGGCTCGATCCCGAGCGCGCGCAGACGCTCGTCGACCGAGATGCGCTCGGCGACGTTGCGTGCGACGCGGTCGATCACCGCGTCCTGGTGCTCGAGCGCCTCGACCGCCGCCGCCTGGGCGAGCGCGTTGCAGAAAAACGGCTGGCGCACCTGGTCGAGCACGCGCGGCAGCTGCTCCGATCCGCACAACCCGAAGCCGACGCGCAGCCCGCACAACCCGTGCACCTTGGAGAACGTCCGCAGCAACACGAGGTTGGGGTGGTGCTCGAGCAGGTCGATCGAGGCGTCCGGGTCCTCGAGCAGGTTGAACTCGCAGTAGGCCTCGTCGAGGATCACGCACACGTGCTCTGGCACCTCGTCGAGGAAGCCGGCGATCTGCGCGAGCGGGATCGCCGTGCTGGTCGGGTTGTTCGGGTTGCAGACGAGCACGAGGCGCGTGGCGACGGTGATCTCGCGCAGCATCGCCGGCAGGTCGTGGCACGCGCGCTCGTCCAGCGCGACGGTCATCGCGCGCGCACCCGACGCCGCCGCCAGGTGCGGGTAGACCGAGAAGGAGGGCCAGGCGTAGACGAGCTCCGCGCCGGGCTCCAAGAGCGCCTCGCCCGCGGCGAGCAGGATGTCGCACGACCCGTTGCCGATCGCGATGCGCGACTCGGGCACGCCATAGCGATCGCTCAGGCGCCTGCGCAGCAGCGAGTTGGTCGGGTCCGGGTAGCGGTTGAGCGTCTCGAGCGTGCGCTCGATCGCCTCTCGCACCTGTGCCAGCGGCGGATACGGCGACTCGTTGCTCGCCAGGCGCACCAGCGGCGCGTCCTGGGCATAGCCGCCTGCCGCCGGATAGGACGGAATCCGGCCGATCCGCTGTGAGAACTCGAGGGACACGCGCCTATTGTGCCGCGCGCACTACTGCGCCGCGGTCAGATCCGTGCGTAGCTCCTTGGCCTCGCCGAGGTAAACGTGCTGGGGCTCCGAGCCCTCCTCCGCGTAGTAGTGGATCAGCACGCGGATCACGCGCGGCAGCGAACGCGGCACGGCGATCTCTCGCGCGCACAGCAGCGGCACTGCCTCGAAGCCGACCGCGCGCGCGGCGACCGCCGGAAACTCCGCGTTGAGGTCGTTCGTGGCCGTGAAGATGCAGCTGACGACATGCTCCGGGCGCAGCTCGTTGCGGTCCATGATCGCCCGCATCAGCGAGGTCGTCGCATCGAGAATGTCCTGAGCGTCGTTGCGCTCGACGCTGGTGGCGCCACGTAGGGCGAACAGTCGCATTCGGGCGATTCTGTCAGAGCGCACGGAGCAGCCCGAGCTCCTGCTCCTTCAGGCGCCTGTGCGCACCCTCCGCCAGGCCGTCCAGGCGCAGCGGACCGAAGCCGATCCTGCGCAGCTCGGCGACCGGATACCCGACGGCGCTGCACATCCGCCGCACCTGCCGGTTGCGGCCCTCGTGGATCGTCAGCTCGATCGTGTGGCGATCCACGCACCGCGCGTGCGCCGGTGCGGTCCGGCCGTCCTCCAGCTCGATGCCCTCGCGCAGCTGCTTGAGCGCGCAATCGTCGATCGGACCCGCTTCCAGTCTCGCGCGGTACGTCTTCGGTACCTCGAAGCTCGGGTGCGTCAAGCGATTCGCGAGCTCGCCGTCGTTGGTGAGCAGGATCAGCCCGCTGCTGTCGGCATCCAGACGACCGACTGGATACAGGCGCAACCCGGCACTCGGGACGAGCTCGACGACAGTGCGCCGCCCGTGCGTGTCCTGTGCGGTGGAGAGCACGCCGACCGGCTTGTTGAGGACGAACGCGACGCGCGGCTCCGGCCCCGCCAGCTCACGACCATCGAGCGCGACGCGGTCCCCCTCGCCGACGTCTCGGGCAGGATCGGTGACGACCTCGCCGCCGAGCGTGACGCGCCCGGCGGCGATCATCCCCTCGGCCGCGCGGCGCGAGGCGGCGCCCGCGTGGGCGAGGTACTTGACCAGGCGCATCAGCTTCGCTCCGGGAAACAGCTCATCTGCTGCAACCATTACCAGGCCCCGCGGCCCGCGCCCCGGCGGGCAGACCGACGACATGGACCTCGCGCTACTGGAACAGACGCTCGCCAACGGCGATCAGCCGCGCTTTCGCGCGCGCCAGATCTGGGCGTGGGCAGCGCGCGGCGCGCGCGGCTTCTCGGAGATGACCGACCTACCGCTGGAGCTGCGCGAGGCGCTCGAGCGCGAGCTTCCCTTCTCGAGCCTGCAGCTCCGCGAGGAGGCGCGAGCCTCCGACGGCACCGTCAAGGCGCTGTTCGCGACCGCCGACGGGCGACCGCTGGAGGCGGTGCTGATGCGCTACCGCGACGGGCGGCGCTCGATCTGCGTCTCCTCGCAGTCAGGCTGTCCGCTGACATGCACCTTCTGCGCGACCGGCAGCATGCGCTTCGGGCGCAACCTCACCGCCTCGGAGATCCTCGACCAGGCGCTGCACTTCCGCCGTTTGGAGGAGCGCCCGCAGAGCGGCGGACCCAAGGGGCCCGCGCGCGTCACCAACTGCGTGTTCATGGGTATGGGCGAGCCGATGCTCAACATCGAGAACGTGCTCAGCGCCTGCGAGCGGCTGCCCGATCTCGGCATCGGCCATCGCCACACGGCAATCTCGACGGTCGGCTGGATCCCCGGGATCGAACGCCTCGCCGAACAGGAAATGCCGCTGCGCCTGGCGCTCAGCCTGCACGCCGCCGATGAAGCCCTGCGCTCGGAGCTGATGCCCGTCAACGAGCGCTACCCGCTCAGCGACGTGATCGAGGCCTGCCGCGCCTTCTACGAGCGCAAGCGCCGCCTTGTGTTCGTCGAGTACGTGATGCTCGCCGGCGTCAACGACCGCTACGAGCAGGCGCTCGCGCTCGCCCGCGCGCTCGCCCCGCGCCGCGCCGATGAGCGCTCGATCTTCAAGGTCAACCTGATCCCGTACAACCCGACAGACTCGCCCTTCTCCGGCTCCACCCGCGCATCGATCGCCGCCTTCCGCGACGCCCTGCAAGCCAACGACATCCCAGCCACGATCCGCCTCACCCGCGGCCAGGACATCGACGCGGCCTGCGGCCAGCTGGCCGCCCGCGCCTCTTAGCTCGCTCGCGCCTCGCCGGCCTTGAGCAACCGCTCGCGCAGCTCGGCCTGCTCCTCGGGCGTGGGGTCCCAGCGCGCGACGTCCGGGAGCTCCTCGAGCGAGCGCAGGCCGAACAGCTTCAGGAACTGCGTGGTCGTGCGATAGATGACGGCGCCGAACTGTGAGTGCCCGGCCTCCTCGATCATGCCGCGGTCGAGCAGCGTGGCCACGGCGGAGTCGGCGCTGACGCCGCGGATGCGCGCGATCTCCGGGCGCGAGACGGGCTGCAGATAGGCGACGATCGCGAGCGTCTCGGCCTGGGCCGGAGTCAACGTCGAGACGCGCGGGCGGCTGAACAGCCTGCGCGCGGCGTCCTCGGTGGAGGGGTCGCTGGCGAACGTCCAGCCGCGGCCGAGCTCGCGCAGCGTTATGCCTGAGCGCCCCGGCGCGTGGCGCTCGACGAGCAGCGCGAGCGCGGCCGACACGGCGCCTTCGCCGGCCTGCGTCGCCTCGGCCAGCTCCGGGACGCTGAGCGGGTCGGTCGAGAGGAACAGCAGCGCCTCGACGGTGCGCGCCAGCGACGGCGCCTCCTGGGCGTCCTCGCTCACCCAGCCCGTCCCGAGCCGGCTGCGCTCACCAGCGTCGCTGTCCCGGCGGGCGCCGCGGCTTCGGGCGCGTGGACGGCGATCTCGCCGAAGCTCTCCTGCTGCTCCCAGTCCGCCTCGCCGCGCTTGTACAGCTCGAGCAGGGCGAACAGCGTGACGGCGACGGTCATGCGGTCGGCGCCGCGCACGGCCTCGTCGAAGTCGAACGCGCCTCGCCGCAGCAGCCCTCGCAGCAGCGCCAGGCGCTCGGCCACCGCCACCCGCGGCACGGCGACGTGGCGGAGGTTGATCTCCGGCGGCATCAGCAGCAGCCGGCCCATCGCCTCGCCGAGGATCTGCGGGTCCTGCGAGCCCTCCGCGGGCGTCACGATCGTGCGGCGCAGGCTCGCCGGCAGCGGCGCCTCGCGGAAACGGACGCCGTGCTCGGCGCAGAGCAGCCTGGCGAGGTGCGTGGACGCCGAGCGGTAACGGCGCGCGTCGAGCATGCGCGCGAGCAGCTCCTCGGCGGCCTCCTCGGGTTCTATGTCCAGCTCCTCGTCCTCCTCGCCAAGCAGCATCAGCCGCGACTTCAGCTCCAGCAGCGCAGCGATCAGGACGATGAACTCGGTCGCCGTCTCCAGGTCGAGCTCGCCGCGCGCTTCGAGGTGGTCGAGGTAGGCGAGCACGACCTCGGCCAGCTGCAGCTCCAGCAGGTCGACCTCTTCGCGCAGCACGAGCGTCAGCAGCAGATCGAACGGGCCGGTGAAGACCTCGAGGTCGAGCTCGAGCGTCGCGAGGCTCATGCCGCGAGCGAGGGCGCGTTGGGCGGGAGAGCGCTCATCTCGCGCTCACCGTACCGGCCGGTCCCGACGAGGACCGCCGACGCCCATGCGCGAGCGCACCTCGGCGAGCGTCGGCGCGGCGATCGCCTCCGCGCTCACCGCGCCGGCAAGCAGGATCTCCTCCAGGCCGTCCTCGTCGGCGCGCAGCTCCTCGTAGCGCTCGCGCACCGGCGCGAGGTACTCCACGACGGCGTCCGCGACGGCCGTCTTCAATTCGCCGTAGCGAGCATCCGCCAGCTCGGCTTCGATCGCCGCCGGGTCACTACCGCGGACGGCAGCCAGGATTTCGATGAGGTTGCCGACGCCGGGCTTGTCCGGTCCGCGGCGAACCTCGCTGCCGGAGTCGGTGACAGCGCTCTTGAGCTTCTTCTCGATCGCTTTGGGCTCGTCGAGGACGTACACCGTGCCCTGCACCGAGCCGCTGGTCGTGGACATCTTGCGCGAGGGGTCCTGTAGATCCATGATCCGCGCCCCGACCTCGGGGATGCGGTGCTCGGGCACGACCAGCACCTCCTCGCCGTCGCCGAAGCGTGCGTTGAAGCGCCGCGCGACATCGCGCATCAGCTCCAGGTGCTCGCGCTGGTCCTCGCCGACAGGAACCTCGTGCGCGCGGTAGGCGAGCACGTCGGCCGCCTGCAGCACCGGGTAGAGCAGCAGCGCCGCCGGGACGAGCTCGCGCTGATTCACGGACTTGTCGCGGAACTGGTGCATGCGCTGCAGGCGTCCCAGCTCGGTGACGCTCGAGAGCAGCCAAGTCAGCTCGGTGTGCTGGGGCACGTCGCTCTGGCGGAACAAGATGCAGCACTTGGGGTCCAGGCCGGCGGCGAGCAGGATCGCGGTCGTGTCATAGCTGCGCTCGCGCAGCTCGGAGGGCTCGTAGGCGACTGTGATCGCGTGCAGGTCGACGATGCAGAAGATGCCCTCCCCGCGCTCCTGGCCGGCCACGTACTGCGCGATCGCGCCGATGTAGTTGCCGAGGTGCTTGCGCCCGGTGGGCTGTATGCCGGAGAAGATGCGCACGGCTCTGCGGCCCTCAGCGGCGCCGCATCGCGCTGTCGCTGAGCCAAGGCGCGTCCCAGCCGGTGTCGCCCGGGTTCACGTTCGTGCCCGGCGGAACGATCTCGTCGATGCGGTCGAGCAGCTCGGGGCTGAGCGTGCGCTCGAGCGCTGGCAGCTGGCTGTCGAGCTGCTCGCTCGTGCGTGGGCCGATGATCGCGGCCGTGACTGCGCGGTGGCTGGTGACGAACGCGAGCGCCATCTCGATCAGCGGCATGCCGGCATCCTCGGCGAGCGTGGCGAGCGCGTCTGCCGCATCCAGCTTGGCCTGGTTGCCCGGCAGCGACATGTCATAGCGGGAGGGGATCATCTGCGCGCGACGGCTGTCCGCGGGCGAGTCGCCGTCCTTGCGATAGCGGCCCGAGAGCCAGCCACCGGCGAGCGGGCTCCAGGGAATCACGCCGAGCGAGTACTTCTCGCACACGGGCAGCACATCGGCCTCGATCCCCCGGATCAGCATCGAGTAGGGCGGCTGCTCGCAGACGAAGCGCTCGCGCCCCCGACGCTCGGCCGTCCACTGCGCCTCGACGATCTGGTGGGCCGGGAAGGTCGAGCTGCCGGCATAGCGGATCTTGCCGGCGTGGATGAGATCCGACAGCGCGCCGAGCGTCTCGTCGATGTCGGTGTCCGGCTCGGGGCGGTGCACCTGGTAGAGGTCGATCCAGTCCGTTTTGAGCCGCCTGAGGCTGTTCTCGACCTCGCGCACGATCCAGCGCCGGGAGTTGCCGAACTGGTTGGGGTCCTCGTCGTGCATGCGGCCGTGGAGCTTCGTCGCGAGCACCGCGCGATCGCGCCGGCCGCCGGCCAGCGCCTTACCGACGATCTCCTCTGACTCCCCGCGCGCATACACGTCGGCGGTGTCGATGAAGTTGATACCCGCGTCGATCGCGCGGTGGATGATCGAGATCGAATCGTCGTGGTCGGTGTTGCCCCACGCGCCGAACATCATCGCGCCGAGGCACAGCGGGCTGACGCTGACACCGGTGCTGCCGAGTTTTCGCTGCTCCACTGCGCTCAGCCTCCCTGCGCGAGCGTCTCACGGATCACGGGCCGCTTAGCCGCCGCGACCTCGTCGAGCCGTCGCACGGGCGTCGAGTAAGGGGCGTCGCGGGCGATCTCCGGATCATCCTTGGCCTCGCGCAGGATCGCGGCGATGGCGTCGGCGAACGCGTCGAGCGTCTCCTTGGTCTCGGTCTCGGTCGGCTCGACCATCAGCGCCTCCTCGACGAGCAGCGGGAAGTAGACGGTCGGCGGGTGAAAGCCGAAGTCGAGCAGCCGCTTGGCGAGGTCGAGCGTCTTGATCTGAAGCTCGCGCTTCATCGGCCCGCCAGAGAGCACGAACTCGTGCATGCACAGCTCGCCGTAGGCGAGTGGCAGATACTCGGCGACGCCCTGCTCGCGTAGTCGCGCGAGCAGGTAGTTGGCGTTCAGCACGGCGACCTCGGAGGCGTCGCGCAGGCCGTCTGCGCCGAGCGAGCAGATGTAGGCATAGGAGCGCACGAAGCAGCCGTAGTTGCCCTGGAAGCCGCGCAGGCGCCCGATCGACTTGGGCCGGTCGTAGTCGAGCTCGAACGTCGGCGCCGACCCGTTGGAGGCGCTCTGCCGGCGCGCGACGACCGGCCGCGGCAAGTAAGGCGCGATGCGCTCGGACACGGCGATCGGGCCGGAGCCGGGACCGCCGCCGCCGTGCGGCTGCGTGAAGGACTTGTGCAGGTTGAAGTGGACGATGTCGAAGCCCATGTCGCCCGGGCGCGAGAGGCCCATGACGGCGTTGAGGTTTGCGCCGTCGTAGTAGAGCGTCGCGCCGACGCCGTGGACGATCGCCGCGATCTCCTCGATGTTCGGGTCGAACAGGCCGAGCGTGTTCGGGTTGGTCAGCATCAGGCAGGCGACGTCCTCGTCGGCCTTCGCGCGCAGATCGTCCAGATCGATGCCGCCGTCGGGGCCGGACTGGAGCTTGACCACCTCCAAGCCCGCCATCGTCACGGTCGCCGGGTTGGTGCCGTGCGCGGTGTCCGGAGTCAGCACCTTGTGGCGTGTCTGTCCGCGATCCTCGTGGTAGGCACGCGAGAGCAGCACCCCGGCGAGCTCGCCGTGGGAGCCGGCCGAGGGCTGCAGCGAGACGTGCGGAAGCCCGGAGATCTCCGCGAGCGCGCCCTGCAGGTTCCACATCAGCTCCAGCGCGCCCTGCGAGCGCTCTGTGTCCTGCAGCGGATGCAGGCGCGCGTGCCCGGGCAGTGCGGCGACGCGCTCGTGCAGGCGCGGGTTGTGCTTCATCGTGCACGAGCCGAGCGGGTAGAAGCCGGAGTCGAGGTCGAAGTTGCGCTTGGAGATGCCGACGTAGTGGCGGACGATCTCGGGCTCTGAGACCTCCGGCAGCCGCGCCGGCTCGCTGCGACGAAAGCGCACGGGCAGCATCTCCTCGGCGTTCGTGTCCGGCACTTCCAGCGGCGGGCAGACGAACGCGCGGCGCCCAGGGGCGCCCTTCTGGAAGATCGTGCGCGCGCTGTCGCGCTGCTGCGGCGTCGCGCCGCCGCCGGTGGGGCCGGAGAGCCCGCGGCCGCCAAGCGCGTGCGTCTCGATGCCGGGGTCGGCGTGCAGCTCGTTCTCGGTGAGGGCGCTCATAGGACAACCTCTACTCGCTGGGTAGCGAGGTTGTTCTCGCTTTCTTTCCGAGAGTGGGAGATCTCGTCCGACCGTAGGTTGGGCGAGCCCTGAGACTCAGCGCACATAGCTGACCACCGCCGGGAGAGCGCC
>JBBSDZ010000006.1:0-56061 GCA_038240205.1 Solirubrobacterales bacterium
GCCAGGGCGCGTGCGGTCGAGCGTCATCATCGCCAGCTTGAAGCCCTTGTTCTCCTCGCCGAGCAGATTCTCCGCCGGGACCTCGACGTCGTTGAACGAGATCGTCGCGGTGTTCGACGCGCGCTGCCCGAGCTTGTCCTCCTTCTTGTCCACGACTACGCCCCAGTCGCGCTCGACGACGAACGCCGAGATGCCACGGTGCCCGGCATCCTTGTCCGTCTTCGCGTAGACCGTGTAGTAGTCGGCGTAGCCGCCGTTCGTGATGAAGCACTTCGAGCCGTTGATGACGTACTTGTCGCCCTTCTTGACGGCCGTCGTGCGCATGCCCGAGACGTCAGATCCGGCGTCCGGCTCGGTCAGGCAGAAGGAGGCGAGCTTGGGGGATTCGGTCAGCATCCCGAGGTACTTCCTCTTGGTCTCCTCCGAGCCGCCGAGCGCGATCGGCGCCGACGCCAGGCCGTTGCAGCCGAGCGAGGTCTGAATGCCCGAGCAGCCCCACGAGAGCTCCTCCTCGATCAGGCAGCCGTCGAGGTAGCCTGCGCCGGCGCCGCCGTACGCCTCCTCGATGTGGGAGTTCATCAAGCCGACCTCCCACGCCTTCTCGATCACATCCTGGGGCCACGTGCCGTCCTTGTCGTAGTCCCATGCGACCGGACGTATCTCCTTGACAGCGAAGTCGTGCGCCATCTCGCGCAGGTTCTTCTGCTCGTCTGTGAGCGTGAAATCGACCATTCTTGGAATCTCCTCAGCGGTTGGCTCAGAGCTGCCGATTGACTGGTCAGTCAACCTCCATTTTTCAGGGTAGCGGAGCGTGGGGCGATCGGCAACAATCAGGACGTGTTCCAGAGCGCGTTCCCGATTGTCGTATTTGGCGCCGTGGCGCTGTCGATCGTCGTCTCGCTCGTGTTCCTTTTCAGCCGTGGCAGCGCCTATGACCAGATTGGCGAGGAAGGCTTCACGACCGAGAGCGACTACGACGCGCACGCATACTCCGCGCCGATGGATCGTGCCTCCTCGCGTGCCGAGCAGGAGCTCGAGATCCGCCAGATGCTGAGCGCCCGCAACGAGCGCCTGCGCGGGCGCGGCGAGCCGGCGCTCGACATCGACGCCGAGGTGCAGCGGCTGCTCGCCCCCGAGCAGGCCTCGGGGCACGATCCGGGACTCGCGTTGGAGGTGCGCCAGCTCGTGGTCGCGCGCAACGAGCGGCGCGGTCGCAGCGGCCTCGAGCCGCTCGACGTCGACGCCGAGGTGCAGCGCACGCTCACCGAACTCGAGCCGTGAGCATGCGCGGCGCCCTCGCACGCCCGCCGGGAAGTGGGGTATAAACGCGCCATGACAGAAGCGCGCCGCTTCCAGCTCGACGAGCTCACGATCCGTCCAGGGACGTACTTCAACCCGCAGACCGAGGTGCTGATCGTCGTCGACGACTCGCCCGAGGTCGACCACGAGATCTTCGACATGGACAAGTTCGAGAGCACCGACTGGGTGCTCATGTCCGACGATACGCCCGTCGACGAGAACAAGCGCGACGACATCATCGAGCAGTTCCAGGTCACCTACCAGCCGGGCAGCGAGCTGCTCGCAGCGGCCGGCGGCGACGACGTCGAGGAAGAGGAAGAGGAGCTCGAGCCTGACGAGCTCGACCCGGACGACGCCTAGCCACCCGATGCGCAACTCGCGCGGGCCGGGCGGTTTCCTCCAGACGTGCCCTCGACACCCCGGCTGAGGCCTGCAACGAGCGCTGCATCGACGGCGCAAGCCATGCGTAGCATGCGCCGCGTGCGCGCAACGAACCTGCGGGCGCTCGCCCTCGGCGTGCTCGTGGCGGCGGCGCTGCTCTCCTCCACCGCGGCCTCGGCCTCGGCCTCGGCCTCGTCCTCCCGGCCGGCGCACGCCCACGGCTCGGCGAGTCGTGGCCCGAGCGTCTCCGGCGCACTGCTCGCGCTGCAGAAGAGCGGAGCGATCACGCCGGCGCTCTACAGGCAGTACTACACGGCCTACACCAGCGCCAAACGCTCGCTCGGGCGCCTCAGCGGCACGCGCCGCATCGAGCTGGGCGCGGTCGTCGCGAACGTGCAGGCGATCGCAGCGGCAGGCGGATTCATTCCCTCGCGCTTGCCCGCGTTGTTCCTCACGCTCGAACGCAACCGCCAGTGGTGGACGACAGAACCGCTGCTCGCGAGCGGCACGCGCGTGAGCTTCCCTGGAAGCAAGATCGTGTGGGAGTACTACGGCGGGCAGGGCATCGAGATCCAGTGGCTCGGCACTTTCGGCGAGGGCAACGGCTACTTCCTCTCCGGCCACGAAAACGCCAACCTGCACCAACTGCTCGCCGAAGTCCTGCCGCTGGCGACGAAACGAGCCGGCGGCATCGCGTGGGAGTACCTGTTCCAGTTCGACGGCGGCCGCCCACCGTGGACGAGCGGGCTCTCGCAGGGCACGGCGCTACAGGTGCTCGCGCGCTCGTGGTCGCGCTTCAAGGAACCGGCGCTGCTGAGCGCCGCCCAGCAGGCGCTCGGGATCTTCCAGACGGCGCCGTCGAACGGCGTGCGCGTGAAGACGCCGGCCGGGTCGAACTACGCCGAGTACACCTACGCCCCGAGCGACCGCATCCTCAACGGCTTCATCCAGGCGGTCGTCGGCCTATACGACTACACGCAGATCACCAAGGACCCGCTCGGGCTGCAGCTGTTCGAAGCCGGCGACGCGGAGGCGCGTGCGGCGACGCCGCACTACGACACGGGTGCGTGGTCGATGTACGACCAGTACTCCGAATCGAACCTCAACTACCACGAACTGCTGACCGAATTCCTCCAGCACCTGTGCGAACGCACGCGCAAAGGCGCGCCCATGTCCACCGCGCCGGCCCCGGCCCCGGGGCCTGCGCCACCGCCGACGACCACCACGACGCCCACCACGACGACGCCCACGACCACGACGCCGACGACGCCCTCCGGCGGCACCTCCCCCACTGCGGCCAGCGCACGCACGCCGGGGCGCGCGAGCGCTCACGGAAGAGCCGCGGCGAGCGCGCCGGCCGCGACGCCCATCGCCGGCGATCAGATCTACTGCACGACGGCGCAGCGCTTCACGACGTACTTGAAGACGCCGCCGGTCCTCTCGCTGCTGACGCGGACGCTCAAGGGCGGCACGCGTGCGGGCGTGCAGCTGTCGCTTTCGAAGGTTTCGACGGTGCGCCTGACGGTGCGCCAGGGCACGCGCGTGGTGTGGACGAACAGCGCGTACCTCGGCCGCGGCCGCCCGAAGCTGCTGTGGTCGACGCCGGCGAGCGGCGGCACGTTCAACGTGACGCTGAGCGCGAGCGACCCGGCGGGCAACTTCGCCACCGCGACAGGCACGATCGTCGTCTCGCACCGCTAGCGCACCACCGCCGCCGGGGCGCTCCTAGACTGGTTGAGTGAGGCGCTTGGAGAAGACCGTACGGAGCGAGGAGCACAGATGACGCCGCCGATCGTGGAGCGGACGGCGCAGGCGTGGCGGGTGCTATTGCGAGAGCAGCGCACGGCGGCGCTCGTCTCCCTCGGGCTGTTCGTCTCGATGCTGCTGCCGTGGTACAGCAAGGTTCTCGTGTTCAGTCCGGCAAAGGTCAACAAGCAGAGCCTGAGCGCGTTCCAGGCGTTCTCGTTCGTCGAGGCGGCCGTGCTGCTGGTCAGCGCGGGTGTGCTCGCGCTGCTGTTCGCGCGCGGGGAGCGGCGCGACTTCCACCTGCCCGGCGGCGACGGCACGATCGTCGCCGCCGCCGGCGGCTGGATAGCACTGCTGATCTTCTACCGGCTACTCGACAAGCCGGGAGTGCAGGCAAACCAGCGCATCGCCTCCACCATCGGCTTGCAGTGGGGCATCTTCATCGCGCTGCTGCTGGCGCTGGGCCTGCTCTACGCCGGCACGCGCATGCGCGCAGGGGAGCGTGGGCAGCCTCCGCTCACGCGCCCGCGCGCGGGTGCCCGCGAATCCGGCTCGCCGGGTGATCGCGTGAGCGAGCGCGCGCCGACGGAGGTTCTCGATGATGATTTGAGGATCAGGTCGCACGGTTCGGCCGAAGAGCGCGCGTCGAGCGGCGCGAGCGCCCCCGTGCCGGCGCGCCCTCGCGTAGTCGAGAGCCCGCGCGAGGCTCCCTCGCCTCGGCAGCCGCGCGCGCCGCGCGGGCGCTCGCGCTTCCCGCCGGCGCCCGCCGATCAGATGTCCTTCGAGGACAGCCCGCCGGGCGAGGAGTAGCGGGCGAGGCCTATCATTGCGCGGACGATGTCCGTGTCCCCGTCCGAGGCTCCCGACTCCGTGTCGGCGGAGCCCAGCTCCGTGCAAGACGTCGCCGAGGGCCTGCGCGCGGTCGGCTATCTGCCGGGCGAGTCCACTGCGCTCGTCTCCTATCTGGCGACCAAGCTCGGCAAGCCGGTGCTCGTGGAGGGGCCGGCCGGGGTCGGCAAGACAGAGCTGGCCAAGTCGCTGGCCTCCTACCTCGGGCGCGAGCTGGTGCGCCTGCAGTGCTACGAGGGACTCGACGAGGCCAAGGCTCTGTACGAGTGGAACTACCGCAAGCAGCTGCTGCGCATCCAGGCGGAGGCCTCTGGCACAGGCTGGGACGCCGTGCAGGAGGACATTTTCGGCGAGGAGTTCCTGCTCGCGCGGCCGCTGATGACGGCGATCGCATCCGAGCAGCCGGTCGTGCTGCTGATCGACGAGATCGACAAGACCGACCAGGAGTTCGAGGCGATGCTGCTGGAGGTCCTCTCGGACTTCCAGATCTCGATCCCGGAGCTCGGCCGCGTGGAGTCGCGCACGCACCCGATCGTGCTGCTGACGTCGAACAACTCGCGCGAGCTGACCGAGGCGCTCAAGCGCCGTTGCCTGTACCTGTGGCTGGACTATCCCGAGCTCGAGCACGAGCTGGAAATCGTCCGCTTGCACGCGCCCGATCTGAGCGAGACGATCGCGCGGCGGCTGGTCGAGGTGATCGGGATGGTGCGCGCACTCGACCTGAAGAAGCCGCCGTCGATCGCCGAGTCGATCGACTGGGCGCGCGCGCTGCTGCTGCTCGGCGTCGAGGACATCGACACCGAGACGTTCACGCAGACGATGTCGGTGATCGTCAAGCACCGCACCGACATGGACGTGGTCGCCGAGCGGGTGGGATTGAAGCTCTCCGCGCCCGCCGATGTCGCCTGAGGACGCGCCGCTCCCGCAGGAGGCGGCGCGGCTGGCGAGCCCGCCAGGGCGAGAGGGCCTGCCTGCTCGCATCCTCGAGCTTGGCGAGGAGCTGCGGCGGGAAGGGGTCGCCGTCGGCACCTCCGAGCTGCTCGACGCGTTCGCGGTGCTGCGCGAGATCAGCTGGACCTCGCAGGAGGACTTCCGCGAGGCGCTCGCGGCGACGCTCGCCAAGAGCCAGGAGGACCGCCGCGTGTTCGAGCTCGTGTTCGAGCGCTTCTTCTTCCGCGCCGTCGAGCTGGCGGCGGCGCGCGAGGGCGTACGTGAGGACGATGGCTCGACGCTCGCAGAGCTGACCGAGCAGGAGCTCGAGGCGCTGCGCGCGGAGATCGCCGCCGCGCTGAAGGACGGCTCGGAGGGCGCCATGCGCGACCTCGCACGGATGGCGATCGCCGCGTTCGCGCGCCGGCAGGAGGGCTCCGGGGTGATCGGCGTGGACGTGCAGCGCATCCGCCGCGCGCTCGGCCTGCGCGCCGAGCCGCAGCCGGACCTGCCCGAGGACGACCCGCGCCGCGACGGCCTCCCGCGCGATGCGCTGCGCCGCTTCGAGGCACTGCTGCGCCGCGAGCTCGAGCGCGCGCAGATCGAGCGCACCGGCAACCTGCCTCCGGCGCGCCCGCTCGGCGAGCTCGACCGCGCACTGCCCTCCGGCCCGGCCGCCGACCTCGCGGCGGTGCACCGCGTCGTCACGCACCTGCGCCGGCGCCTGGCAACCCAGGGAATGCAGAATCGCGGCCACCGCCGCCACGCGCACGTCGACGTGCGCCGCACGATGCGCGCGTCGCTGCAGACCGGCGGCGTGCCGGTGGAGCTGAAGTTCCGCCCGCGCCGGCCCAAACGCCCGGAGATCTACGTCCTCTGTGACGTCTCCACGAGCGTCACCTCGGCGTCGGTGTTCTTCCTCTCGGTGCTGCACGCGCTGCACGACACGTTCCGCAAGATGCGCTCGTTCGTGTTCATCGAGCGCATCTCCGAGGTAACCGACATCTTCGAGCACGAGCGCAACTTCAAGACGGTCTCAGAACGGATCGGCAGCGACGCGGGCGTTGCTGACATCTCCGGCTACACCGACTACGGGCGTGTGTGGTCGGAGTTCCTCGTGCAGGTCGAGGACGACCTGCACCCCCGCGCGACCGTGATCGTGCTCGGCGACGCGCGCACGAACGGGCGCGACGCGCGCGCGGACATCTTCGCGCAGATCGCCGCCCGCGCCGGGCGCACGTTCTGGCTGAACCCCGAGCCGCGCCTGTACTGGAACTACGGCGACTCGGTGATCGCCGCATACGAGGAGTTCTGCACGGCGTTCGAGTGCTGGACGACCGCGCAGCTCGAGGACTTCGTGCGGGCGCTGACGCGCCCTGACACCTCCGCTGGCGGCTCGGCGGGCGGCCGATGGGGCGCCGGTGCGCGCCGGGCTTCGCGCCCGGCGCCGCGCGGTAGCATCAGGCGCGAGCGATGCACAAGACAGGGGTGCTGGCGGACAGGCCGGCTGAGATGGTGCCCGGGAAGCGGATTCCTCCGGTGCCGACCCTTAGAACCTGTGGGGTAATGCCCGCGAAGGGAGCGACGTGGCAACTGAGATGCAGTCCCGCGCAGCGCCGGTCATCCGGTCGGACGCGCAGGCTCACGCGGTCGCCATGCGCGATGTGCGGCGCACGTTCACCGACCGCCGCGGGCAGAGCGTGGACGCGCTCGGGAGCGTCTCGCTCGAGGTCGCCCGGGGCGAGGTGCTCGCGCTCGTCGGGCCGAGCGGCTGCGGCAAGACGACGCTGCTGGAGCTGATCTGTGGGCTACAGGAGCCCGACGCGGGCACGATCGCGTGCGAGCCTGCCGCGCTGATGCCCCAGCGCGACCTGCTGCTGCCGTGGCTGAGCGCGCTCGACAACGCAGCGCTCGCGCTGCGTATTGCGCATGTTCCGCGCGCCGAGGCGCGCGAACGCGCTGCCAAGCTGTTCGCCGAGCTCGGACTCGGCGGCTTCGAGCGCGCGCACCCGGACGAGCTCTCCGGCGGCATGCGCCAGCGCGTCGCCTTCCTGCGCACGCTGCTCTCGGGCAAGGCGATGCTGTGTCTGGACGAGCCGTTCGGCGCGCTCGACGCGATCACGCGCGCGGAGATGCAGGAGTGGCTGGCGCGAGCGCTCGCGCGCGCGCCACGCACGGTCGTGCTCGTCACGCACGACGTCGAGGAGGCGATCCTGCTGGGCGACCGCGTGATCGTGCTCTCGCCGCGGCCGGGGCGCGTGGTCGCAGAGCTGGACGTGGACCCGCCGCGACCGCGGGCGCGCACGGATGCGGCCGTGGTCGCGCTGCGCGAGCGGGCGCTCGGCGCGCTTGCGGACGGCAGCCGCCCGGCAGAGGCGCGCGCATGAGCGCCGCGCGCGCCAGGTCACGGTCCCCGTCGGTGCCGGAGGCGATGCGCGCGCCTGGTGCCTCGCGCGGCACGCTCGTCGCGGGGGCGCGTTCGCTGCTGCCGGCGCTCGTGCTCGTGGCCGTCCTGATCGGAGCGTGGGAGGCATATGTGGACGCCGGCACGGCCAGCTCGTTCGTACTGCCCGCCCCCCATGCGGTTGCCGCCGCGCTGTGGGAGAACGCGGGCCTGCTCGCGGCGAACCTCGGCCCAACGGCGGAGGAGGTCGTGCTTGGCATCCTGCTCGCGCTCGCGCTCGGCTTCGCGCTCGGCGTGCTCGTTCACCTCTCGCCGCTGCTGCGCCGCGCCGTCTACCCGTTGGCGGTCGGCTCGCAGGCGGTGCCGATCGCCGTGGTCGCGCCGCTGCTCGTGTTCTGGTGGGGCTTCGGCGTGCTGCCGAAGCTCGCCGTGATCGTGCTGATCTGCTTCTTCCCGGTGCTCGTCACGACCGTCGACGGCCTCGCGCGGATCGACCGCGACCGGCTGAAGCTGCTGCGCACGCTCGACGCCACGCGCTGGCAGGCGTTCCGCTTCGCCGAGTTGCCGGCGGCGCTGCCGGCGGCGATCAGCGGCGCGCGCATCGCGCTGGCGGTCGGCGTGATCGGCGCGTACATTGCCGAGTCGCAAACGGTCACGACCGGCGCCCACGCCGGGCTCGGCCACGAGATCAACGCCGACCTGACTGCGCTTCAGACCCCGCGCGCTTACGCGGCGGCGCTCGTCCTGTTCGCGCTCGCGATCGCGTGCTTCTATGCCCTTACCCTGGCCGAGCGCACGCTCGCGCCGTGGGCGAACCGATCAAGAGGAGAAACCCGTTGAGAGCCACCAGCGCCGCCCGCCGCCCCGCCACTCTGCTGCTCGCACTCTGCGCCCTCGCCGCGCTGAGCGTGTGCCTGTCGGCGTGCGGCTCCAAGAAGGACGCGACCGCGGCTCCCGGCGCCAAGCCGTTCACGGTGGTGCTCGACTTCTTCCCCAACGCCGACCACGCGGCGTTGTACGCAGGGATCGCGCACGGCGACTTCCGCGCGGCTGGGCTCGACGTACAGCCACAGGCGCCCGCCGACCCCTCCGAACCGCTGAAGCTGCTCGCAGCGGGCAAGGCGGACGTGGCCATCTCCTACGAGCCGGAGCTTCTGATCGCCCGCGATGAGGGCCTGAAGGTCGTCTCGATCGGCGCGCTCGTGCAGCGGCCGCTGACGTCGATCATCGCGCTGCCGGCGAGCCACGTGAAGAAGGTCGCCGACCTCGCGGGCAAGACGGTCGGCACCGCCGGCATCCCCTACCAGGCGGCTGAGCTGAAGACGGCCGTGCAGGGCGCAGGCGCCGACCCGGCAAGCGTCAAAGAAGTCAACGTCGGCTTCAACCTCGTGCCGGCGATGCTCTCGGGCAAGGTCGATGCGACGCTCGGCGGCTTCTGGAACTACGAGGCGTTGCAGCTCCAGCAGCTGCACAAGCATCCCGTGACGATCCCCGTGGATGAGGCCGGCGTGCCCACATACAACGAGCTCGTACTGGTCGTGCGCGAGGACGAGGCGCACAAGCGCGGTCAGGACCTGCGCGCATTCATGCACGCGCTCACGCAGGGCGAGCACGAGGTGCGCGCCGGCCCCGCGGCGGCGGCGGCGCTCGTGGTCAAGGCCAACCCGTCGCTCGATTCCAAGCTCCAGCTCGCCTCGATCCAGCAAACGCTGGGAGCGGCCGTCCCGAGTGAAGCGGGCAAGCCATACGGCTGGCAGAAGCCCTCAGCGTGGGCGTCGTTCGGCAACTGGATGTTCTCCCACGAGCTGCTCGCGCACAACCCGGATGCGGCGCTGCCGCCGTTCACCAACGAGTTCCTCCCGGGCCAGGGAATCTAGCGTGCGCGTCGGGCTGCTCACCGGCGGCGGCGACTGCCCGGGCCTGAACGCCGTCATCCGCGCGGTCGTGCGCCGCGGGCTGGCGGAGCCCGGCCACCGCTTCGTCGGCTTTCGGCACGGCTGGGCTGGCGTGCTCGCCAACGAGGCGGTCGAGCTGACGCTCGCGAGCACGGCCGGCATCCTCCCGCGCGGAGGCACGATCCTCGGCACCTCGCGCACCAACCCGTTCGCCGATGGGCACGACGGCACGGCAGCGGTACGCGAGACGATGCGCGCGCGGGAGATCGACGCGCTGATCCCGATCGGAGGAGAGGACACGCTCGGCGTGGCGCTGCGCCTGCACCGCGACGGCGTGCCGGTCGTGGGCGTGCCGAAGACGATCGACAACGACCTCGGCGGGACCGACGTGACGTTCGGCTTCCAGACGGCCGTGCAGATCGCGACTGACGCCGTCGACCGCCTGCACACGACCGCCGAGTCGCACAATCGCGTGATGGTGCTCGAGGTGATGGGGCGCCACTCCGGCTGGATCGCCACGTACGCCGGGCTCGCCGGCGGCGCCGACGCGATCCTCGTGCCCGAGCGCCCGTTCGACATCGACGCGGTCGTCACGCACCTGCGCACGCGCCACGAGCGCGGCCCAAGCTTCTCGATCGTCGTCGTCGCCGAGGGGGCGATGCCGCGCGAGGGCACGCTGCACGTGCGCGAGGACACGGGCACCGACGCGTTCGGCCACGCGCGCCTCGGCGGCATCGGCGTGGCGCTGGAGGGTGAGATCGAGCGGCGCACCGGGTATGAGACACGCGTGACGATCCTCGGCCACACCCAGCGCGGCGGCAGCCCGGTCGCGTTCGACCGCGTCCTGGCGACGCGCTTCGGCGTGGCGGCGATGGACGCGGCGATCGGCGGGCGCTCCGGCGCGATGGTCGGGCTCAGCGGGACGGAGATCGTCGAGGTACCGCTCGCCGATGCGCTGCGCGAGCCGAAGCTGCTCGACCCGCAGCTCTACGAGACCGCGGAGCTGTTCTTCGGCTGAACATGCGCGCGATGACCTTCAAGGGCGTCGGGCGGCCGCTGCGCTCGCGCCCGACGTGACCGTGCGCACGCGTGTGAGCACCTACGCACTCGCGGACGCCAACGACGCGCTCGCTGATCTGCGCGCCGGGCGCTTCATCGGCGCCGCCGTGATCGTGCCGTAGGCGCGCCGTCCTCGCCGCGAGGCCGGACGCAATGGATGAGAAGGCTCTCACCGCGGGCTCACGTCGGCTTTAGCGCGCCCTAGGAAGCTGGCGGAGTGCCCCGGGTTCGCGCCGCAATTTTCCCGATCGCGGCCGAGCGGCGGCGGGCGATCCGCTCCCGGTCGGGCTCGATCGTGGTGGCGGCCTGGACGCTTGCCGCGGCGCTGCTGTGCGGCTGTGGGAGCTCGCACCCTTCGACCGCGAAGCCCTCGCCGGCACCCGGCCCGAGTGCGACGTCCACCGCGAGCAGCCCTTCGGTGGCCTTGCACACCAGCGGCGCTCGCACGCTGCCCGCGCCCGTCCAGCTGCCCGCCGTCGCGGCGGGCACCAACGGCGTGCTTGCGATCGGCGGCCTGGACTCCGGCGACACCTCCGTTGCGGATGTGACGCTGATCGACCACGCCGGAGCGCGCAGCGTCGGCTCACTGCCACAAGCGCTCCACGACGGGGCGGCAGCGAGCGTCACAGGACGCGTCTACTTCTTCGGCGGCGGCGACGCCGGCAGCACGAGTGGCTCGAGCCGTCGCGTCGGACGCGGCGGCGGGCAGCGTGCCGGCACGCTGCCGGTCGCGGCGTCCGACGTCGCCGCGGCGAGCATCGGGGGCACGATATATGTCGTTGGCGGCTACACCACGGCGGCACCGCTGCGCACGATCGTCGCGTTCACCCCCGGGCACGCAGCGCGCATCGCGGGGACGATCCCGCGCCCGCTGCGCTACGCCGCCGTGGCAGCTGTCGGCGGCCGGCTGCTGATCGCCGGCGGGACCTCAGGCGTCACCGCGGAGCGGGCGATCCTCTCCTTCGATCCGGCGACCGGCCGGGTGCGCACGCTCGGCGAGCTTCCTTACCCCGTCACCCATGCAGCCGGCGCGTCGTTGAACGGGCACATGTACGTGCTCGGCGGGCGCAGCGAAAGCCTCTCCGGGCAGCGCAGCTCGATCCTCGCCGTGGACCCGTCCGACGGCGCGGTCGAGCGCGCCGGGCGACTGCCCCAGCCGCTCTCGGACGCAGGCGCCGCCTCGCTGGCCGACCGGATCGTGCTCGTCGGCGGCCGCACGGCCTCGGGCGCCGTGCTCGACCAGGCGCTGACGTTGCAGCCGCGCCGGTGAGGGTCCCGGCGGCACGATCCGCGGCGCTCGCGCTGGCGCTGGCGGCGCTGGCGGCTCTCGCCGGCTGCGGCGGCGGCACGACCGGGACCTCAGCTGGAAGGGGAACCTCAGCGGCTACAGGCGCTCGCGCTCGCGGCGGCGTCGAAGTGCCCGTTCCAGGACGGATACCGCCGGTGCTGGACCCAAAGAACGTCTACGCCGCCGATCGCCCGGGCCTGCTCAGTCCGGTCGTGCGCCACGACCCCGCGCTCGTGTACGTGCCCAACAGCAAGTCGAACACGGTCGACGTGATCTCCCAGCGCACGTTCAAAGTGATCGAGCACTTCGATGTCGGCGCGCTGCCGCAGCACATAACGCCCGCCTGGAACCTGCGCACGCTTTACGTGACCAACGACGTCGGCAACAGCCTCACGCCGATCGATCCGCGCACCGCCCGTCCGGGCAAGCCGATCCCGACGCTCGACCCCTACAACCTGTACTTCACACCAAACGGGCGCTGGGCGATCGTCGTCGCCGAGGCGCGCCGCCAGCTCGACTTCCGCGACCCGCGCTCGATGGCGCTGCACCGGGCGCTGCTGACACCGCAGTGTGCGGGCATCGACCACATGGACTACACGGCCGACGGGCGCTACGCGCTCGTCTCGTGCGAGTTCGCGGGCGCGATGATCGTCGTGGATCTGAAGCGGGAGAAGGCGCTCGAGACGATCCCGCTGGCGAGAGGATCGATGCCGCAGGACGTGAAGCTCTCACCCGACGGGCGCACGTTCTACGTCGCCGACATGGCGCTCAACGGCGTGTGGCTGATCGATGCCCACACGATGCGCAAGCTCAAGTTCGTCCTCACCGGAGCTGGAGCGCACGGGCTCTATCCCAACCGCAACGCCAAGGTGCTGTACGTGACCAACCGCCTGGAGGGCTCGATCAGCGTGATCTCGTTCGCCAGGCGCACGCCGATCGCCAAGTGGCGGCTTCCAGGTGGCGGCTCACCTGACATGGGCGGACTGTCGGCCGACGGGAAGATGCTGTGGCTGTCCGGACGCTACAACGGCGATGTCTACGCGATCTCGACCGCGACCGGGCATCTGCTGCACACGATCAAGGTCGGTGAAGGGCCTCACGGCCTATGCGTCTGGCCGCAACCCGGTCGCTACTCGATCGGGCACACCGGCATCCTGCGCTGACGGGGCTGCACGGCGCGCCGGGCCAGCACGCGCGGCGGGGCGGGCGCTGAAGCCGGCCAGCTCCAGCTCGATGCGGGCCCCGCCCTCGGGCGAGCTTCCCGCCCGGACGCTGCCGCCGTGGGCAGTTGCGATCGCGCGCACGATCGCCAGGCCCAAGCCGGTGCCTCCCGAGGCACGATCGCGCGCCGCATCGGTGCGGTGAAAGCGGTCGAAGACCTGCTCGCGCTGGGCCTCGGGGATCCCCGGTCCGTCGTCCTCGACCACGAAGCGAATGTGCCCGCCCGCAAGGGTCTGCACGTGCATACGCACCAGCCCGGTGCCGTCCCCGGTGTGCTCGATCGCGTTGCCGACGAGGTTTCGTAGCGCCTGGGCGAGGCGATCGGGGTCGGCGCGCAGCGTCCCGTCAGGCACCTGGCCGAGCTCGAAATGCCGTTCGGCGAGCAGGCTCGTGCCATCCCACAGCTCCTGGACGAAGACCGGTAGATCGATCGACTCGATCCGCAGGAACTGCGTCTGCTCGCTCCTGGTCAGCAGCAGCAGGTCATCCACCAGGCGTCCGATGCGCGCGATCTCGGCCTGCACGAGGTGCTCGACGCGGCGGACCTCTGAGCCGGTCGGGTTTGGCTGGGCGGCGAGCACCTCGAGCTGGCCGCGGATCACGGTGAGCGGCGTCCGTAGCTCGTGCGAGGCGTCGGCGACGAACGCGCGCTGGCCTGCGAAGGCGTCGGTGAGCCGATCGAGCATGTGGTTGAACGCGTCGGTGAGCACGCGCACCTCATGGCCCTGTCCCCCGCGATCGTGGATGCGCGGGTGCAGGTCGCCCGCGTCGACACGGGCCGCGACCGTCGCCATGCGGCGCAGTGGTCGCGATACCCGCGAGCCGATCAGGTACGACGCCAGCAGCGCGCCCGCGAGCGCTAGCACTCCGGCGAGGATGAACGCCCGCGCCACCCCGGCCTGCGCGTGGGAGACGACCGCGAGCGACTCGCCGACGCCCACGGTGACGTCCGTCCCGCCCGGCATCCGCACGGTCCGCTTGAGCAGGCGCAGCTCGCCGACGTCGGGGAGCGCGAGCGTCGAGTAACCGGTGGGCGCCTGCACCAGCTGTCCGGAGAGCCGGTTCTCCTTGCCCTGCTCGCCCGCGGACTCGCCATTGTCCGGCGCGTCCTTGGAGAACAGCTCCGGGCGATTGGTGCTGAGACCGGCGCGGGGGACGATCGCGAGCAGGACGGTGGAGCCCGTCGCAAAGGACTGGTCGCGCACGTAGCGGTCGGCCGCATCGTGCACCGCCGCAGGCGTTCTCGGCCGGGTCATCGCGAGGGTGTGTGCGAGCTCGCGCGCATCGCCGGATATCTCGGAATCGATCTGGCCGCGAAGCTGGCTTGCGGTGCCGCGATAGACCGCGACGAAGGTGATGCCCGTGCAGATCAGCACCACCAGGGTGACCCATCCGGCCAGGCGCCAGCGCAGCCCGAGCGTGGCGCGACGCTCCCGCAGCGCGCGTCGCATTCTCAGCGCGAGCCGCCGAGGCGATAGCCGACGGCGCGCACGGTGTAGATCGGAGCGGGATTCTCAGAGCTGCCGAGCTTGCGTCGCAGGTAGCCGATGTACACGTCCACGACATTCGTCGCCGGGTCGTGCTCGTAGCCCCACACGGCGCTGAGGATCTGCTCGCGCGAGAGCACACGCTCGTGATGGCGCAGCAGGTGCACGAGCAGGTCGAACTCGGTGCTCGAAAGGGCCACCGAGCGCCCGCCGCGAAACGCCCTCCGCGTGAGCAGGTTGACCTCGATGTCCTCGGCGCGCAGAACGCTGCTCGAGGCCTCCGTGACGACCCGCAGCTGCGTGCGCACACGCGCGACCAGCTCGGCCACTGAGAACGGCTTGACGAGATAGTCGGCCGCACCGGCGTCGAGCCCGCTCACGCGGTCCTCGACGCCACCCCTGGCGGTCAGCACGATCACGGGCACGGTCGGTTTGGTACGGCGCATCGACTCGAGGATCTCGAGCCCCGAGCGGCCCGGCAGCATCACGTCGAGCACGATCGCATCGAAGGTGCCGCCGAGCGCGAGGCGCTCGCCCTCGATGCCGTCGAGCGCGGCTTCGACGAGAAAGCCCTCAGCCTCGAGCCCGCGCCGGACGAAGTCGACGATTCCCGGCTCGTCCTCGATCACGAGCACCCGCGTCGGAGCGAGCACTGGGGGTGAAGCGCCGGCCTCGCCGTCGCTGGCCTTGGACTCACTGCGAGACGATTCCGCGGCCGTTTTCATAGCCGAAGGATAGGCGCCCCTGTGCAGGTGTTTTTGCACGCCGTCCTTTCCATGAGCATTCTCATCAAGCGGTTACCACTTCCTTAGCCAGCGAACACACACTGCGGGCATGGCATTCGACAGCCAAGCCTCGACGCTGATGCGGCGGCGCAGCCGCGCCGGCCGCGTGCTCGGAGGCGGGACAACCGGAAACGAGCGCCTCACGGCAGTGACGGGCGCCGTCCTGATCGTGCTGCTCGCCGTGATCGGCGTGACGATCCTGCGGCTCGGCCAGCTGCTGTGGATTCACCTGTTCGTGGGCATGCTCTTGATCGGTCCGCTCGCATTGAAGCTCGCGAGCACCGGCTACCGCTTCGCCCGCTACTACACCTCCAACCCGCGCTACCGGCGCAAGGGGCCGCCGGCGTTGCCGCTGCGACTGATCGCGCCAGTGGTCATCATCTCTACGGTCGTGGTGTTCGCGAGCGGGGTCGTGCTCCTGTTCGCGGGGCCGAGCGCGCGCGAGCAGCTGCTGCCGATCCACAAGGTGAGCTTCTTCGTGTGGATCGCGTTCACCGCGGTGCACGTGCTCGCGCATCTGCCGACCGTCCAGCGCGCGCTTCTCACCGATTACGGCCGTCGCGGGGACGAGTCCGGCGTGCGCCTGCGTTCGACCAGCAGCGGCGACGGTCGCGCCGGGCGTGCGATCTCGCTTGCCGGCGCGCTGACCTTCGGCGTCGTCCTGGCCATCGTCGTGATCCCGCAGTTCGCACCATGGCTCAACGCCCAGAACCTCCAACACTGAGAAGAAAATGCGCTTTCACTCCCAACACACCCGCGACAGCTCCCTGCGCCGACTGACACGCGCCAACCGCTGGCTGATGGCGGGAAGCGTCGCGCTCGCGGGCCTGCTCACGGAGGTCACGGCCAATGCCTTCCCGAGCAAGTCGAAGGCGAGCGGATCGGCGAAGTCGCACACCTCAGGCCGGGCGCCCAAGCGTCGCGCCCACGCGCACAAGGCGCCCGCGAAATCGCTTCAGGCGCCGGCGCAGGCGCCGCAGGCATCTCCAGAAGCTCCGGTCGAACCCAGCTCCGAAGCTGCGCCTGCGCAGGAAGCGGCGCCCGAACCGGCGCCGGAAGCCGCCCCGGAAACGAGGGCGGAACCCGAACCGGCACCGGAAGCAGCCCCCGAACCCGAACCCGAACCCGAAGCATCGGCCCCGGTCGTCTCGGGAGGCTCCTGATGGCGGCCGCGGCACGGACGCGCGCACTGCCCGGACACGCCCGCTGGACGGCGCTCGGGACGAGTGCGGTGCTGCGCTGCGCCGAGCCCGCACAGCTGGCGCGGGCGCGCGCTGCCGTCGAGAGCGAGCTCGCGACGATAGACGCGGCGTGCAGCCGCTTTCGCGCGGACTCGGAGCTCTCGCGAGCGAACGAGCGCGCGGGTCGCCCGGTGCGCGTGAGCCCGGTCTTGGCCGAGGCTGTTCAGCTGGCGCTCGAAGCCGCCGCGCTCACGGGAGGCGCGGTCGACCCCACCGTTGGCAAGACCCTCGAGCTCTGTGGCTATGACCGCGACTGGCAGCTGCTGCCGGCGGCCCGCGAGGAGCCGCCGCCGGTGCCTGCGCTGCGTGTCCGTGCCGGCTGGCATGCGGTCGAGCTGGAGCAGTCATCCGGCACGCTGCGGATTCCGGCCGGGGTGAGCCTCGACCTCGGCGCGACGGCCAAGGCCTGGGCCGCGGATCGCGCAGCGGCGGCGGCGCATGCGCGGGTGGGCTGCGGTGTGCTGCTCAGCCTGGGAGGGGACATCGCGTGCGCCGGCGAGAGCCCATCGGAGGGGTGGCGGGTCAGGGTCACCGACGACCATCGCGCCGGCGCCGAGGAGCCCGGCCAGACGATCTCGATTCGCAGCGGCGGCCTCGCCAGCTCGAGCACCACGGTGCGCCGCTGGAGTCACGCAGGACACACGATGCACCACATCATCGACCCGACGACAGGCGTGCCGGCAAGTGGTCCGTGGCGCGCGGTGAGCGTCGCGGCGGCCGACTGCGCGCAGGCGAACATCGCCTCGACCGCTGCGTTGGTGAAGGGATCCGGCGCTGTCATGTGGCTACACGAGCTCGCGCTGCCCGCGCGCCTGCACGGCCGGGATGGATCGGTCAGGACGCTCGGCGACTGGCCGGCGGATCCGCTCGGAGAGGCCGACCTGTACGCCGCAGAGACGGTCGGAGCGCTGTGAGCGCCACGCTCGCCGCTTCCGGGGGCAGCGCCTCCTGGTATCTCACCCGCTCGACGGGCGCCGTGGCGCTGCTGCTGCTGACGCTTGCGATCGTCCTCGGCGTCGTCGACGTCCGCCGCTGGAGCACGCCGCAGTGGCCGCGCTTCGTTGTCGACTCGCTGCACCGCAACGTCTCGCTGCTGGCGATGGCCTTCCTCGGCCTGCACATCATCACCTCGGTGATCGACAGCTTTGCGCCGATCTCGCTGATCGACGTGTTCGTGCCCTTCACCGGCTCCTACCGGCCGTTCTGGCTGGGACTGGGCGCGATCTCGCTCGACCTGCTGCTGGCCGTCACGATCACGAGCCTGCTGCGACAGCGCATGGGCTATGCGAGCTGGCGGGCGATCCACTGGCTCACGTACGCGAGCTGGCCGATCGCGCTGCTGCACGGCTTCGGCACCGGCAGCGACGTCAAATCCACGTGGCTGATGGCGATCAGCGTCGGCTGTCTGCTGGGCGTGCTCGCGGCGGTGCTCGTGCGCGCGATCTCCGGCTGGCCGGCGAACCTGCGCGAGCGCAGTGCGGCGCTCGGTGGGGCGGGCGTGTTCTCGCTGTTCCTGCTGTTGTGGCTGCCGAGCGGGCCACTCGGCTCGGAATGGGCGCGGCGCTCGGGTACGCCCAGCTCGCTGCTCGGCCGCTCCGCGCACGCAAAGGCCTCGCATGGGGACGGGCGATGAGCACGCTGGTCTCCCCTCGATCCGCAGCGGCCGGATCCGCACCGGCCCCGGCCGCTGCGCTGCCGCGACTGCTGCGCGGCATACGCGCGGACGGATATGCGATGAGCCTGGACGAGCACCTGGACGTACACGGAGAGATGCCGCACGAGCGCCGCCGACGCCGTGGACACTCCGCGTTGATCGACCAGGTCGAGCAGGCGGGCCTTCTCGGCCAGGGCGGAGCGGGCTTCCCAGCGGCCCGGAAGCTGCGCGCGGTCGCCGCGGCACGGCGCCGCTCGATCGTCGTCATCAACGCAGCCGAGGGCGAGCCTGCGAGCCGCAAGGACGGCACGATCTGCCAGATGCTCCCGCACCTGATGCTCGACGGCGGGCACCTCGCAGCGCAGGCGCTCGGCGCGGATGAAGTGATCGTGTGCGTGTGCGAGACGGCGCCGGGGAGCATCGACGCCGTCGCGACGGCACTGGAGGAACGCGCCGGCCGGGAGGACGGCTCCATCCGCATGCAGCTGAGCGTCGTGCCCGGCGGCTACGTCACCGGTCAGGAGACCGCGCTCGTGAGCCATCTCAACGGCCGTCCGGCGCTGCCGACGTTCACGCCGCCGATGCCGTTCGAACAAGGCGTGAGGCGCCGTCCGACGTTGATCAACAATGCCGAGACGCTCTCCCAGCTGGCGCTGATCGCGCGCTACGGCCCCGAGTGGTTCCGAGCGCTCGGCACCGGTAGCCAGCCAGGGTCGACGCTGCTCACGCTCTCCGGTCCGGTCTCGGCGCCGGGCGTCTACGAGGTCGAGCCGGGCGCCTCGCTGTCCTCGCTGCTGAACGCAGCGGGCGGCACCACGGCCACGCCACGCGCCGCCCTCTTCGGCGGCTACTCCGGCGGGTGGGTCGCAGGGGAGCTGCTCGGCGGCGTGGCGCTCTCGGACGAGCACCTCGCCGTGCACGGCGCCTCACTCGGCGCCGGCGTGATCGCGCTGATCTCCGAGCACGCGTGCGCTGTGGCCGAGACCGCACGCGTGACGCGCTGGCTCTCAGACCAGAGCGCGCGGCAGTGTGGGCCGTGCCTGAACGGGCTTGCAGCGCTGGCGTCGAGCGTCGAGGAGATCGCGGCCGGCTCGGTGCAGGGCGACTCCGGCAAGCGCATCGCGCGCCTGGCCTCACTGGTGCGGCGCCGCGGCGCATGCTCGCACCCGGACGGCGCCGTGCGCTTCGTGCTCAGTGCCCTGGAGACCTTCACCGAGGACTTCGCCGACCACGCGCGTCACGGGCGCTGCGATGCCTGTGCGCACGAGCCGGAGCTCCCGCTCCCCGCCCGCTACCGGCCGGTGGGCCACGGTGACCTGACGGGCGCGCGATGAGCCATCGCGTGCGCGTGAACCCGATCACCTGCGAGGCCCACGGCATGTGTGCCGAGCTGCTGCCCGAGCGCATCTCGCTCGACGAGTGGGGCTATCCGGTGATCGACGGCGAGCCGCTGCCGCACTCCCTGCTCAGCCACGCGCGGCGTGCGGCGCAGGCCTGCCCGACGTTCGCGCTGCTGCTCGAGCGCGAGCACGAAGGCGCTTGAGCCGATCGTCGCTGCGATCGGCGCCGTGCCGGTTGGCGTGCGCCGAGGCGCTCAGAGCGCGTACATGTGCGTCGCGGCCAGCCCCGCCCACTCCTCGTAGGGGGCGAAGAAGTCGCGTACCTGCTGTTCGTCGGCGCGCGCGTGGGGATCGCCGCCGCTGAGCAGTCGCCCCACGAGCTTGAGCAGGCCGACATCCCCGGCGGGCACCTGGTCGTGGCGCCCCTGACCGTTGAGCGCGAGCATCTCGACCGTCCAAGGGCCGATTCCCGGGATCGCGCGCAGCCGCCGCCAGCCGCGCTCGTGCTCGGCGCTGTGCAGGTCCACACGCCCGAGGGCGACCTCGCGCGCAGCGTGCACGAGCGTCCGCGCGCGCGGGCCGGCGAGGTCGAAGGACTCCAGGCGCGCGGGCGAGGTCGCGGCCAGCGCGGCCGGCGTCGGCAGATCCCGCAGCGGGCTGAGAGCGCCGTCCCAGCCGAGCGAGCGCCGTCCGAGCGCCGCGACCATGCGCCGCTGAATCGCCACGGCGCGCTCGTACTCGATCAACTGCTCGCACACCGCCCACGCGAGCGCCTCGAACGGCTCCGGGCGCCTACGCACGCGCAGCCACGGCCGCCGCTGCAACGAGCGTCCGATCAGCGGGTCGCGCGCGAAGCGGCGATGGAAGGCGCTCAGGTCCTCATCGACCCCGAGCGCGAAGCGCATCCGCGCGATCCCGTGCGCGGTCGCAGCGCGCGTGCGGGCGCGCGCCCCGAACACGACGCGATCGGGCGCGGGCTGCGCGACCCGCACGAGCACCGGCTCGCCGTCGTGGTGCAGCAACCGCTCGAGCACCGGGCCACGGCGGCGCAGCACCCCGTCCATGCCGGCCGTCGGCAGGCGAAAGGGACCGGCCGGGCGAACCTCGGCGCGCTGCTCCTCACCAGCCTGGGCGGTGAGCGGGTTCATTCCGTGTCACGCCCGCGCAAGACCCCGCTCCTCTATGCGAACGCTGCAGCGTTGGCCTGGAGCCATGCTTCGATCGTCGTGGGAGCCTCGCCGGTCAGATCCTCATAGTCGCGTGTCACGAGCTCGGCGTCGCCTCGGCGGAATGCTCGATAGTGCAGCAGGACGCCGATCTCGGCCTCCTGCTCGCTCATGCCCGATTCCAAGAGGATGGGCTTGAAGTCCTCCTCCGGGAGGTCGTTGTAGGCGACCGGGCGACCGAGCACGCGGCTCATCGCCGCGGCGATCTCGCCGAACGTGAGGGCGACCGGCCCGGTGATCGCGTACTCGCGACCCTCGTGGCCGTCGGTCGTGAGCACGACCGCAGCCGCCCGGCCGCAGTCGTCGGCGGCGACCATCGCCGCACGACCCTCGCCGGCCGTCCCCCACATGGCCCCGGTGCTCCTGATCGCGTCGGCCTGGCCGAACAGATTGGTCTCCATCACCGTCTGCGGAGAGAAGAGCGTCCATTGCAGCCCTGAGTCCCTCAGCGTCTGCATCGCCTGCTGGTGCTGCTGATCGAGCGGGTCGCCGTCGTGGCGCACGGCCCCATGCAGCTTGACGATTTGCCGCACGCCCGCATCCCGCGCCGCCTCGATCACAGCGCTGTCGCGGGCGCCGCCCTGCAGGTCCATCGGCGCGATGAGGAACACACGCTCGACGCCCTCGAGCGCGGCGGGCAGCGTCTCGGGGCGGTCCAGATCGCCGACGACCGCCTCGGCCCCCGCGTCGGTCACCTCGGTGATCTTCGCGTCGGAGTGAACCAGCCCGCGCACCTCGCCACCGCGGGCGACCGTCTCGCGCACGACGCGGCTGCCGAACATCCCGGTTGCGCCCGTGACGAGGATCACGGCGCATCCCTCCTGGACGCGGTCTCCGAAAGCAGCAAAGCGCGAGGCACCGCAGCGGCCTGGCGAGCGAAGCTAGTCGCGACCGCCGAGCAGGTGCACGTCCACCAGCAGCGAGCGGCTGCCGACGATCTGCACGAGCTCGCCTGCGGTCGGGGCGGACTTGCGCTTGCGCCCGCCGCGCGCGAGGCTACGTCGCGAGCGCCCTCCACGGGCCAGCGCCGCGGCGTGACGCTGGCGGCGCGTGACCAATCCGACCACGGCTGCGCCGGCGACGAAGCCCCCGGCCGCCACGGCGGCGGCCTGCACCGCCGGCATCATCGCCGCGGCGGAGTCGCGGCCGCGCGAGAGCTCATCGGAGAAGGGATAGGAGCGCACGACGCTCGCGGCCTCGGAGAGCACGGGCAATACGTCGAAGACCTCGCCCTGCTCGTCCTCCGCCGCGGACCCGCTTGCGGCTGCCGGGTCGGAGTGGCCACTCTGCTCGGAGGAGGCGCTCACCCTGCGAAGTGTAGACAGCCCCTCAGACCCCGTGCAGCTCGCGCTCGTATACGCGGTAGCGCTTGACGATGCGCCCGCCCATGGCTTCCATGCCGCGGTTCATGGCGGTGTTCGTCTCGAGGATCCAGCCCATCTCGCCGCCGTCCTGCGGACGCACGGCGGCGGCGTTGAAGTGATCGACGTAGAGCTTCGCGGCGACGCCCGTGTGCTGGTACTCGGGCTTGACGCCGAGGAAGCCGACGCGAACCCGGTCCATATATCTCCCTTTACGCAGGAAGCGCCACCAGCCGAGCGGCAGCAGTTTCCCGTTCATCTTCTCGAGCACCTGATTGGCGTCGGGCACGGTGATCGCCATTCCCACGACCTCGCCGGTGTCTTCGCGCTCGGCGATCATGAACCAGTGCTTGTCGAAGACGAGCTGCAGCTCTTGTGCGTAGGCGTCGAGATCCTTCTTGGAGAACGGCACGAAGTCCCAGTTCTCAGACCACGCCGAGTTGTAGACCTCGGCGAAGGCGTCCATGTCTTTGCGCAGCTGCCGGCGACGCATCGGTCGCACCCTGATCCCGTGCTCGCTCTGAACCTTCTCGGCCAGCTCGAAGATCACGGGCAGGACCTTGTCGCGATCAGAGACCTCGAGGTTCCACATCAGCAGGTCCATCGCCTTGGTCATGCCGGCCTGCTCCATCAGCTGCTGGTAGTAAGGCGGGTTCCACGGCTGGACGATCATCGGGCGCAGGTCGAAGCCCTCGATCAGGATTCCGCTCTCGTCGTTCATGGCGAAGCTCGCAGGCCCGACCATGCGCTCCTTGCCGCGCTCGCGCAGCCAGCTCTCGGCGGCCGCGAGCAGCGCATCGAGCACCTCCGGATCCTGCTCGAGCTCGAGGAACCCGAACCAGCCCCAGTTCTTCCGCTGGTAGTCGTTGAAGGCGTGGTTGACCTGCGCGGTGATGCGACCGACGACGCGACCGTCGCGTTCGGCGAGGAAGTACTCCGCTTCGCCGTGGCTGAAGAAGGCGTTCATGCGGCGGCTGAGGAACAGGCGCCGCTCGAGCTTCAGCGGCGGCACCCACAGCGGGTGGTTAGCATGCAGGCGGAACGGGAGGTCGATGAACCGCTTCAGATCTCCCCCACCCGAGACCGATCTGATTTCGACTCCCACGGCCGAGGCACACTACATGCAGACCTCCACCGACGTCTTCGCAAAGGTGCGCGACCACGACCGCTCGGCCGTGCTGGCGGCGGCGCGCGAGGCGGACGTGCTGCCGTACTTCCATCTGCTCGATTCGCCCGCGATGCCGGTCGTCGAGATGGAGGGAGCAGAGCGGATCATGCTCGGCTCCAACAACTACCTCGGGCTGACCGGCGACGAGCGCGTGCTGGCAGGAGCCGAGGACGCCCTGCATCGCTATGGCACCGGGCTCACGGGCTCGCGCCTGCTGAATGGCACGATCCCGCTTCACCTGGAACTGGAGGCGGAGATCGCCGAGTGGATGGGCACCGAGGACGCGATCGTGTTCACGACCGGGCACCAGGCGAACCTGGGCGCGCTCGGCGCGCTGCTCGGCCCGCAGGATACGGTGATCGCCGACTCCGGCGATCACGCATCGATCCTCGACGGCTGCGTGCTCTCGCGCGCGAAGCTGCGCCCGTTCCGCCACAACCGCCTCGAGAAGCTCGAGAAGATGCTCGAGCGCGCTCAGGGCGACGGCGGCGGCGTGCTCGTGGTCGTCGACGGCGTCTTCTCGATGGAGGGCGACATCGCCCCGCTGGGCGCGATCTGCGACCTGTGCGAGCGCTACGGCGCGCGCCTGATGGTGGACGAGACACACGGCGCGGGGGTGCTCGGGGAACGCGGAGCGGGCGCCTGCGAACTGCTCGGAGTCGCTGACCGAATCGACCTGCGCATGGGCACCTTCTCCAAGTCGCTCGCCTCCTGCGGCGGCTTCGTGGCCGGCTCGCACGAGGTGATCGACTACCTGCGCATCTCCTCGCGCGCCTTCCTGTTCACGGCCTCCGGGGTGCCGGCTGCCGTCGGCGCGGCGCTCGCGGCGCTGCGCGTGGTGCGCTCGCCGGACGGCCCACCGCTACTGGCGCGGGTGCTCGAGAACGCTCGCCACCTGCGCGACGGCCTGGAGGAACGCGGCTTCGCGGTCGTCGGCGCGCAGGAGCTGCCGACCAATGCAGGCGTGCAGTTGCATGCGCCGGGCCTGCGCGGCGGCGAGGTCGGCTCGGACGCCGCCACGACGATCGTGACGCCGATCGTGCCGGTCCTGGTCGGCGACGACTGGCAGGCGGCGCTGCTGTGGCGCGCCCTATACGACGCGGGCGTGTTCGTCAACACCGCTCTTCATCCGGCGGTCCCCCCGGGCGGCGCGCTGCTGCGCACGAGCGTCATGGCCACGCACGATCGCGACACGCTCGAGCGCGCGCTGGAGGCCTTCTCGGCGGTCAAGCGCGAGTTCGAGGCCGAGCACGGTCCGCTGCCCGGGCCGCGCGAACATTGAGAAACGAGCGCTGACAGAAAAAGGCCGCTTCTAGCGTACGAAGCGCCGGTTCACTGTTGACCGGGCGCCCCGGCCTGACATAGCTTCCTTGAGCGCTCTGCATGACGTTCGGGATTTGCCCCACATTGCCATCGCTAGGGAGCCCTCCCGGGGTCGGCACCCACTGTCTCAGGATGGATTCTGGACGGCCATCGCGAGCGCTTACTCGTCAAAACACAAGCACGGATGTTGCGCCGCGGACGCCTGCGGTGGCAACGGGGAGAGTCCAACATGAATGCGACAGCGACAAGCCCCCCTCCTCCGCAGTACATGCGCGCGCTGGAGCGCGCCAACAAGGTCCGACTCGCCCGCGCCGAGCTCAAGCGCAAGGTCTCGATGGACGAGATCGATGCCGCCGAGGTGATCCTCGCCTGCCCTTGGGAGGCCCAGAGCATGGCTGTCGCCGACCTGTTGATGAGCCAGCGCCGCTGGGGGCAGACCCGCTGCCGCAAGTTCCTCGCCCAGATCCCGATGTCCGAGAAGAAGACGATCGGCTCGATGACCGAGCGTCAGCGCCGCACGCTCGCCGCGATGCTGACTTCTGCTGAGCGGGGTCGCGCGTGGCGCGCGACCCCCTGGGTAACGGACAGCCTGAGGACAGCTTGACGTGCCACCAGCCGGCCAGCATCCCGATCAGGCCGAGACGGGGACGCACCTCCCACACGCCGCAGCCGCCCTGTCCGAGATCCCTTACCGGTAGGCGCACGAACTTGTAGTGACCGGGTTCGAGCTTCATCCGCTCGAGCAGGTCGTGCGCACGGCGCTCGTGCGATGCGCGCGCATCGGCGAGGCGGTGTACGTCCTGCAGACGGCCGGCGAGCCGGTCGCGCTGGCGCTCGAGCTGCTCGAGGCCGAGCAGGCGCGGGCCGGAAAGCCCGTCGTCTTCGCCCACGCGCGCGGCACCGGCGGGGATGTGTGGGAAGGAGCGCGCGACGAGCTGGGAAAGCTCGCGCTCGAGCCTTGCGATCTGAGAGCGCAGCGAGATGCGCGCGGCGCGCTCGTCGATCCCCTCGACAGCCGCTGCATCGCGCTCAATCGTCAGTTGCTCGGACTGGCTCACGACCCGACTCCTCCTCATAGCGTCGGAAAGCAGGATTCTACCAGTGCCCGCACGCGCCGAGCGCCGCTCGCGGCGCCCTCGCGAGCCCGGCTCGATGGCGAGGATCACACGCGCTGAAGCGACGAGCGGCAGATCCACAAAGCCTCCTCGGCAAACAGCTCCGGAACCCCGGCCACCTGCACGGCGAAGCACTGAAGCCGCCGCGAGGCGCTTTGCGGGGCGTTCTCTGCAGCGAGCGCGCCGAACAGGATCGCCACCGGCTTGGAGGCGTCGGCGATCACCAGTCGCCCCTGCGGCAGCTCGGAGCCCGAAGGCGAGCCGCCGAGTCGCTCTCCGGGGGTACTCTGGCGGATCCCGAGCGGCCCGTCGAGGCTGTCGGCATCGAGCGCGTAGACAGGCACCGAGGTGTCGAGCAGCGCGATCAGCAGCACGTCCTCGAGCAGCCCGCGCGTGAGGAAGCCGCCCTTGAGCATGCGCTCGAGCACTGCCGCCTCGATCGGCGTGCGCACGAGCTCCGGGTCGAGGCCGATGTGGCGGAAGAAGACGCGATACGCCGAGGGAACCGGCTCGCGGCGGACCGCCACCGCAGCCGCACCGCGATGGCGGTTGGACATCTCGCGCAGCCGCTCGCGGATGTCGGCTGGAGAGTGGCCGGTGAGCGAGCCCTTGCGGGCGACGTCGACCTCTACGCTCAGCAACCGCAGGCCGGGCAGCTCCTGCTCGACCTCGCGCGAGCACCAGCCCGCGCTCGGCTCCGGCCGCTCGGCGGCCTCCCCGGACCGAGCCGGGGCCGGCGGCCGGCGCCGCGACGGGCTCAACCGGCCGGCTGCTTCCAGCCGCGGGCGCGAGCGGCATCGAGAAGCTGCTGAACGCGGCCGCGCAGCGTGCGCTCGGAGGGGCGCGAGAGGATCGCCTTGCTCTGCACCACCCCTCCCGGATAGGCGAAGGTCAGCTGCGGGCAGGTGGCTACCTTGTAGAGCGCCGCGAGGGCCCCGTCCGGGTCGATCGCGACGGGCAGCGTCAACCCGCGCGAACGGATCAGCCGGCGCACGGGCCCGCGCTTGCCCTTGATCGCCACGGCTGCGAAGCGTACGCCCGGGAAAGATGCGGAGATCGCCTGCAGGTCGCTGACGACGGCTGGGCAGGAGCCACCGTCGACGAACAGCGCCAGCACGACCGGCGAACGTTCGTAGAGCTCACAGATGTTGAGGATCTGCGGGCCGCGCTCGGAGCATGCGGCAACGCGCCCGGCCGTGCCGTCGTTGGCGACCGTGGCCGTGTCGACATCGCCCGTGAGCCCGCCAAGCGCGAGCGGGGCCGCGAACGGCGGCAGCGGTTCTCCTGGTGCGATGCCCTTGACGCCGTTCGGCTTGGTCACGATCGTGTTGATCGTGATCAGCACGAGGATCAGCACCACGAGCAGCCCGACGTAGCCGCCGTAGCGCGGGGTCCGCGGCGCGGCGCGCGGCTCAGACGGGCTCATGCACAGGCTCGCCGGAGCCCCGGCGCAACCGCAAGGCCTCTCTGCGGCGCCCGTCCTCGGCGGGCGCGCCGATCATCACGATCGCCGCAGGCAGCGCGAGCAGGACGCCGACGAGCGAGACGCTGAGGTCGATCAGCGTGACGAGGCCGAAGTCGCGCAACATCGCGATGTCCGAGAGCGCGAGCACGCCGAAGCCGGCGATCGCAGTGACGCCGGACGCCACCACCGCGGCGCCCGTGCGCCGGTAGCTGCGGCGCAGCGCCTCGATCGTGTCATGTCCGGCCAGTCGCTCTTGGCGATGGCGCTCGGACAGCAGCACGCTGAACTCCGTGGAGATCGCGATCACGAGCGCACCGAGCGTGACGGACATCGGGTTCAGCGGCACGCGCACGGCGAATAGGATCAGCGCCGACCAGCCACTGGCGAGCGCGATCGGCACGAGCGGCACGAGCGCCCGCCGCCGATCGCCGCGAAATGCGATCAGCAGCACGAGCGCAACGATCGCAAGGCTGGCCAGCAGCGTCTCGACGCGCCGCAGCGGCGAAGCGACGGCGGCGGCCGACTTGGCGGCGAGCACCGGCAGGCCGACCAGCTGCGCGCTGACTCCTGCCGGCGGATGCAGGCTGGAGCGCATGTCTTCGATCAGCTGCTGCTGCTCCTGCAGGCTCATCAGGCGGATGCCGAACGCGAGCGTCGCCACGCGCCGGTTCGGCGTGATCACGTCCTGTGAGAAATACGGGGGGATCGCATCGAGCAGGCCGCTCACCTGCGCTCGAGTGAGCTTTTTCGCTTTGGCGGGCGCTTTCCCGGAGCTGCTCGCGGCCTGGTCGGAGAAGAGGTCGGGCAGGGAGAACGCCGGGCACAGCCGCGCCTTGCCGCAGCCACGGTTGGTGCTGTAGCCGAAGCGCTTGAGCACCGTGCTCTCATACGAGCTCATCCATTCGATCGTCGCGGGCTTGGTCAGCGACTCGGCCCTGACCATCAGGTCGATCTCCCCGCCCACGCCGGTCGTGCGCTCGAGCGTGTTCACGCCTTGCAGCGAGCTGAGGCTCTGCGGCACCAGCTTGGTGATATCCGTCTGGACGCTGGTCTGCGTGTCGAGCCCCCAGCCGAGCACGGCCAGCACCAGGCCGATCCCGAGCACGCGTCCCGGTCTGCGCACGGACCCGACGAGCGCCGCCCGCGAGAGCGCGCGCGTGAGCGCGTTCTCGCGAAGCAGCTCGCCGGCCTCGCGCCAGACACCGGCCACCTGCTCGCCGAGCTGCTCGCGCCCACGTGCGGCCGCTGAGCGTCGCGCCGAGGGACGCCTTGCGGTGCCGCTCAACGCGAGCACAGCCGCCCCGGCGCTGAGCGCGCAGAGAAACGCCATGACGACACCGAGCACGAGCAACAAGCCGAAGCCGCGCACCATCGGCACCGGCGAGAGCGCGAGCACGAGCATCGCTGCGGCGCTCGCCGCGCCGGCTGTGGCGATCGTCGGGGCGCCGAGCGCGGCGGCGCGGCGGATGACCTGCTCGCGCGCGAGCCCGGTGCGTTCGGCCTCCGCCCGTTCGGACTCCTCCTGCACCCGCGACTGGAACTGGATCGCGTAGTCGACGGCCAGGCCGACGAGCACCGGCAGCACAGCGATCGTCGCCATCGTCAGCGACGCGCCGGCGAGCGACAGCGCGCCGAACGTGAGTGCCGCGGCGAGCAGCGCGATGGCGAGCGGCAGCAGCCGCGGGCGGCCGGTGAAGATCAGCCCGAGCGTGGCTGCCATCACCAGCAGCACGGCGATCAGCAGCAGCTCGATCGAGCGGGTGATCGATTTGGTCAGATCCGAGACGATCACCGGCTCGCCGGTGACCACGTAGGACTCGCCGTGCGCCAGGTGCCACTGCGGCATCGCGACTGCCTGGCGGATCAGGCCGATCGTGCGCGTGCGCTCGGACTCGGACAGCCCGGCCTTCATGCGCACCGAGACGAGCGCCGCTTCGCGGCTCGGGAACAGGTAGGCAAAGCGTTGCTTGGGCGTTCCCGCCGGCTTGCTGGAGTCGAAGACGAGCGTCGAGACGAAGTTGTGGTCGTCGAGGCTGGGCCGACCGCTGAGCCCGTACTGGAGCGCCAGCTTGACCAGGCTCTCCTGAAAGCGCGCAGTCGTGATCTTGCTCGCCTGCCGACCGAGCTTTTCCGCTTCGCCCGCGCCGAGGCCGCGCTGGAGCGCCGCCTGCCTGACGACCTTCTCCGCTTGCTTGGCCTGCGCTTCGGCCTGTTTGGTCTGGCTGGCCAGCTGTTCGTCGATCTGGCTGGCAGCCTCGTTGACGAACGTAGCCGGGCCGAACACGACCTTCACGCTCCCGGCGCTCGCCAGGCGCCCGCACGGACCGTTGGCGCCCCCGACGGTGGACAGCGCACTCGCGGGCAGGTTCCCCGAGAGGCAGCCCTCCAGGCCGACCAGGCGATCGATGTCCGAGCTCAGCACGAGCCGCTGCAGATCACCCTTGACGAGCACCTCGACCGGCTCTTCGCCGAAGCTCTCATAGAACTGCTGCGTCGCGCGGTACTGCGAGCTGGAGCTCGACACGAACGTGCTCGTCGCGGCCGTCGGGCGCAGCCGCAGCGCGAGCCCCGCCCCGGCCAGCCCGAGCACGACCGCGACGGCGATCACGAGCCGCGGCCGTGCAGCGGCGCGAGCGGCGAGTCCCGAGAGCAGACGTGACGCGTTCACGACAGTCAGGCTAAAGCGTGGAGTGGCGTGGGCGAGGCGCTAGCCGCAGCGCGGCCGCGGCTTCACTCCATGCCCAAGGGGCCGGCTGACTGGCCGGAGAGGAACTGCCGCACGAACGGGTTCTCGGAGGCGAACAGCTCCTCGGCAGGGCCGGATTCGACGATTCGCCCCTTCCACAGGACGGAGATGTGCTCGGCGACGCGCCGGGCGCTCATGATGTCGTGCGTGATGACCACGTAGCAACCGCCGTGCTCTGCGTGGATTTCCTTGATCAGCTCGCACAGCAGCGCGGTGCGCACAGGATCGAGGCCCGAGTCGGGCTCGTCGAACAGCACGATCTCCGGATCGAGCACGAGCGCGCGCGCGAAGCCGGCGCGCTTGCGCATCCCGCCGGACAGCTGGTTGGGCATCTTCTGCCCCTCGCCGCCGAGGCCGACCTCGTTCATGCGTCGGTTGACGATGTCCTCGATCTCATCGTCGCCCTTCTCGGTGTGCTGGCGCAGCGGGAAGGCGATGTTGTCCCACAGGGTCAGCGACCCGAACAGCGCCCCATCCTGGAAGAGCACACCGAACTTCTTGCGCATCTCGAACAGATCGGCGTCGGCCAGGCTTGGGATCGAGACGCCCTGCACGAGCACGTCGCCCTGATCGGGGTAGAGCAACCCGACGATGTGCTTGATGCAGACCGACTTGCCCGTGCCCGAGGGACCGAGGATCATCGAGATCTGCTGGTCCGGCAGCCCCATGTCCAAGCCGCGCAGCACGTGGTTTCGCCCGAAGGACTTGTGCACGTCGATGAACTCGATCGCGGGCGGCGAGCTGCTCGGGCGCACCGTGCCGGTGTGGAACTCGTACTCCTCGCCCTCGCGACCGCCGGCCGGCCCTGCGGCGGGCCGCTCGCGCGTCTGCTGAGCGCCGGGCTCGCTCGCGCCGTATTCGGGCTCGCCGTCCGGTCGCACCGGCGCCGCGTGGCGTGAGATCTCCTCGTAGGACTCCCCGGGACGCGCGGCGTCGCCGCGCGGGCCCTGAGGCTCTTCGGCCACTGCTCAGCCCCCGATCGGGGCGCGCGGATTGGCGCCCCAGAAGATCTGTGTCCCGAGCATCCCGATCACGTGCACGAGCACCAGGTTGAGCACCATCGACTTGGCCGTGGCTCTTCCCACCCCCACGGGTCCGCCGCTGGCGTTGTAGCCGTAGTAACAGGCAACGAGCACGATCGCCGTCGCCATGAACATGGCCTTGATCACGCTATACAGGAAATCCGGTGGATTCTGGAACTGCCAGAAGATCAGGAAGTAGCCGCCGGAGGACACGTATCCGATCTGCTGCACGACGGCGATGTAGGAGGCGAGGAAGGCGGCGCCGATGCCGGCGAGGTACATGAACGGCAGCACCAGCCAGGCGGCTAGCAGACGGGTCGCGCAGAGGAAGGTCATCGAGTTGATCCCCATCACCTCGAGTGCGTCGATCTCCTCGGAGATGCGCATCGCGCCGAGCTCGGCGACGATGCCAGTGCCGACCTTGGCGGCCATCATGTAGCCGAACGCATACGGGGTGATCTCGCGCAGATCGCACCACGCGGTGAACACGCCCGAGTAGGCCGGCGCGCCCTGCGCGGCGGTGAAGTAGGCCCCCTCGATCCCGCACTGCAGGCCGAGGATGAACATCAGCGTCCAGATGATCGTCGTGGAGCCGACGATCAGGATGCCGGACTGGCGCAGGGCCTCGCCGAAGAACTTGAAGACGCGCAGCCCATAGACATCGCCGACGATTTTGCCGGTGAACTTGCCGATCTCGCCAGTCGCCGCCAGCCATTCGCGCGGCATCGCAAGAAGCTCACCCATTTACTTGATCACCAGGATCTGGGGATGCGTGGCAAGCAAGGTCTGCGTGAACACGTAGTCGAAGGAGAAGATCGCGGTGAACGCGAGCACGACGGCCTCGTTGACCGCGCGCCCGACGCCCTCGGCGCCGCCGGAGGCGGTCATGCCCTTGTAACAGCAGACGATCGCGATGATCGCGCCGTAGATGGTCGTCTTCAGCACCGAGCCCCACAGGTCGGTGGTCGAGGCGTTGGCGAACAGCGTTCCCCAGAACGGGCCAAGCGGCTGGCCGTTGACGACCTCCGCAAGAATGCCGCCAAAGATGCCGAACAGCAGCGCGTAGATGTCGAACAAGCCGGTCACGACCATCAGCGCGAGGAAGCGCGGGACGACGAGGTTCTTGACCGGGTCGACGCCGAGCACCTGCAAGGCGTCGAGCTCCTCGCGCACCTTGCGTGCGCCGAGGTCGGCGGTGATCGCCGTGCCGGCGACGCCGGCGACGACGATCGCGGTGACGCTCGGGCCGATCTCACGAACGGCGCCGAGCACGAAGAAGCCGCCGAGGCGGTCAAGCGCGCCGAAGATCGTGAGGAAGTTGGCGGCCTGCAGGCCCGGGGCGGCGTAGCAGATGGCCACGGTCGAGATCAGCAGTGGAAACCAGCACAGCCGCAGCGCGAACAGGAACTGTGAGACGAGCTCGCCGCCGTAGGGGTACGGCGGACGCAGGGCAGACCAGATGGTCTTGCCCGTGAGGATCATCATGTCCCCAAGTTCCTCGAGCAAGGTCCTTGCGGGAACGAACGCTCGCTCAGCGACGCTGCGAACCATCTCTGCCTACCCCTCCTCGGGTTTCCTTCGGTGGTCTCAGCAACTCTACGCGATGTACCCCCGGTGCGCTACCCACTACCGAAGCCGCACGCCGCCCGCCGCGCGTCGCCAGCCGGTGACGAGCGAGCACGGCCGCTGATAGTGTCCGCCGACCGTGAGGAGGCGAGGAGTAATCTCGGCGGGGATCGTCGGCGCATGCGCCGTGCTGCTCCTGAGCGGCTGCGGCGGGGGCACGCGCCAGGACCACGGCGAAGCGAAACGCACCTACCACGTGCAGCTGCTGAAGCGCTCGTTCTCGGCCAACCAGGCGGTCGCGCGCCCGGCGGTGATGAGCATCGAAGTGCGCAACCCCGGGCCGCGCACGATCCCGAACATCGCGGTCACGCTCGACTCCTTCTACTACACCGAAAAATATCCTGAACTAGCCTCGAACAAGCGGCCGGTGTGGGTCGTCGAAGAAGGCCCCGGGACGGCCGCCAAGAGCCCTGTGCAGAGCCAGGCGATCAGCCCGCCGGGCGGCGGGCAGACTGCGTACGTGAACACCTGGTCGCTCGGCTCGCTGGCGGCGCACCATACGCAGAAGTTCGTGTGGAAGGTGGTCCCGGTCAAGGCCGGCAAGCACACGGTCCACTTCGAAGTGGACGCCGGCCTGGGTGGGCTGGCGAAGGCGGCAGCGCCATCGGGCGGCAAGCCCATCGCGGGTTCCTTCAGCGCGCAGATCGCACCGGCGCCGCCGGCTGCGCACGTGGACCCGAGCACGGGTCGCGTCACCGCCGGGCTCTACCCGGGCGCGCCCTAGAAACGCTAGACACGGTTCGGCCCGCTGGGCGCCTCGTTTGGCCCCCTGTCGAAGTGAGAGGCTCTCCGGTTTCGCCAAGCGGGGATGTGCGCGCGCAGTGGTCGCACTACGATTGCGTTCGGCTCTACGCCCCCTCGACGACACCTTTCAGGAGGATTCGATTCCGCTCATGCCCAGGTCCCGCCAGCAGAACGTCACCGCCGCGCAGTGGAGTGCAAACGGAGGAGCGCTCGGCTCCCTCGACCTCACGCTCCAGAGCAACCAGGTCTTCGGATCGAACGTCTTCTCTGCTTCGGTCCAGCGCCACCGCCTGCCCAAGCACGTCTACAGGGCGCTGCAAGCGACGTTCGCGCGCGGCGAGGCGCTGGACGCGACGATCGCCGACCAGGTCGCGCAGGCGATGAAGGAGTGGGCAATGGAGAAGGGCGCGACCCACTACACGCACTGGTTTCAGCCTCTGACCGGCTCTACGGCGGAGAAGCACGACTCCTTCTACGGGCCCGACGGCGAGGGCAACGCGATCGCCGAGTTCTCTGGCAAGGAGTTGATCCAGGGCGAGCCGGACGCCTCCTCGTTCCCGAGCGGCGGCACGCGCACGACCTTCGAGGCTCGCGGATACACGGCGTGGGACCCGACCTCGCCGGCGTTCGTGCTGGAGAACCCGAACGGCACGCTGCTGTGCATCCCGACGGCGTTCACGTCGTGGACGGGCGAGGCGCTCGACAACAAGATCCCACTGCTGCGCTCGATGGATGCGCTCTCGGGCGCCGCGGTGAGCGCGCTCGGTCTGCTTGGCATCGAGGACGCCAAGCACGTGTTCACGACGACCGGCTGCGAGCAGGAGTACTTCCTGATCGATGAGCAGTACTACTTCGAACGCCCCGACCTGGTGACGACCGGCCGGACGCTGTTCGGCGCCAAACCTCCCAAGGGCCACGAGCTCGACGACCACTACTTCGGCTCGATCCCCGAGCGCGTGCTCGCGTACATGCTGGAGGTCGAGCTGGAGCTCGCCAAGCTCGGCGTGCCGATCAAGACGCGCCACAACGAGGTCGCGCCGAACCAGTTCGAGGTGGCGCCGATCTTCGAGAACTCGAACGTCGGCTCCGACCACCAGATGATCACGATGCAGATCATGCAGAACACGGCGCGCCGCTACGGCCTCGTGTGCCTGCTGCACGAGAAGCCGTTCGCCGGCGTCAACGGATCGGGCAAGCACAACAACTGGTCGATGGGCACCGACACCGGTCTGAACCTGCTGGACCCGGGCGAGACGCCGTCGGAAAACCTCTCGTTCCTGTTCTTCTGCACGGCCGTGATCCAGGCGGTCAACGAGCACCAGGAGCTGCTGCGCGCCTCGATCGCGAGCGCAGGGCAGGATCACCGCCTTGGCGCGAACGAGGCGCCGCCGGCGATCATCTCGATCTTCCTCGGTACGGACCTCGAAAAGGTCTTCAAGGCGATCGAGGGTGGCAAGGTGCAGCCGTCCAAGCCCGGCTCGTTCCTCGGCTTCGGCACGCCCGTGCTGCCGCCGCTGCCGCTGCACGGCGCCGACCGCAACCGCACGAGCCCGTTTGCCTTCACGGGCAACAAGTTCGAGTTCCGCGCGCTGGGATCGGCCTCCTCGCCGGCCTTTCCGAACACGGTCCTGAACACGATCGTCGCCGAAGCGATCGACGACCTGGCGGGCAAGCTGAAGTCGGCGCTGAAGAGCTCAACGACGCTCGAGAAGGCGGTCACGGCAGTCGTCAAGGCGGCGTGGGCGGCCAACAAGCGAGTCGTGTTCGACGGCGACGGCTACTCCGACGCATGGCACAAAGAAGCGGAGAAACGCGGCCTTGCCAACCTCAAGACGACGCCTGACGCACTGCCGTGGATCGTCGAGAAATCGACCGTCGCAGCGTTCAAGAAATACAAGGTGCTGACCAAGCGCGAGCTCGAGGCGCGCTACGACGTCTACACCGAGCAGTACGTGATGAGGCTCAACATCGAGGCCGAGACGGCGGCGTCGGTCGGGCGCACGATGGTGATGCCGGCGGCGGTCCGCTACCTCAACGAACTGCGCGCCACGGGACTGGAGGACCTCGTCGGTGAGGTCGAGCCGCTACTGAAGGAGCTCCATTACGCGCTGGTCAAGCTCGAGGACGCGAATCTCGACGAGAACCACCCCGACAGCTCGGCGCAGAAGGAGGCCGTGTACATGCGCGACACGGTGATCGGAGCCATGGACGACACACGCGATGTGGCCGATCGCCTGGAGAAGCTCGTGGCCGATGACCTGTGGCCGCTGCCGAAGTACTCCGAGATGCTCTTCATCAAGTGACAGGGGATGCCGCTAGCTAGCATTGCTTGATGGCTCGTGACTACCTGAAAGCGATTTCTGAGCATGTCGTCGTCTACGACGGCGGCATGGGCGCGACGCTCGAGCAGTTCGAGCTGACGAGCGAGGACTACGGCGGTCTTCCGGGTAAGTGCCACGAGGCGCTCGTGCTCAACCGCCCGGACGTGATCGAGGGCGTTCACACCTCGATGCTCGAGGCGGGTGCGGAAGTGCTCGAGACGGACACCTTCCAGGCCTCGCGGATCAAGCTCGAGGAGTGGGGACTGGCCGACTACACGGTCGAGATCAACACGAAAGCCGCGGAGATCGCGCGCAAGGCCGCCGGCGAGGGCCGCTTCGTGGCGGGCTCGATCGGCCCGACGGGCTACCTGCCGGCCTCAGAGGACCCCTCGCTCGGTCAGATCCGCTTCGGCGAGCTGGTCGAGGTGTTCTCCGAGCAGGCCGCCGGGCTGATCGACGGCGGTGTGGACCTGATCATCATCGAGACGGCACAGGACATCCTCGAGGTCAAGGCGGCGGTCTTCGGCGCGCGCGAGGCGTTCAAGAGCACCGGACGCACGCTGCCGATCCACACCTCCGTCTCGCTGTTGCCGAACGGCGGCAAGATGCTCCTCGGCACGGACATCTCCTCGGTGCTGACGACGCTCGAGGCGCTGAACGTGGACGTGATCGGCCTCAACTGCTCGACCGGCCCGGAGGACATGCGCGACGCGATCCGCTTTCTCGGCGAGTTCTCCCCCCTCCCGGTCGCGTGCATCCCAAACGCCGGGCTGCCGCTGCAGGGCCCGGACGGTGAGACGATCTTCCCCGAGCAGCCCGAACCGCTGGCGGACGCGCTGAAGGAGTTCGTCGAGCGCTACGGCGTTGGAATCGTCGGTGGCTGCTGCGGCACGACGCCGGCTCACATCGAGGCGATCGTCGAGCGCGTCGCCGAGCGCCCGGTGCAGGCGCGCCCAGCGCCGCGCGCGGCGCAGCTCTCCTCGATGATCGCCTCCACCCCGCTCGCGCAGGAGCCGGCTCCGACGATGGTCGGCGAGCGCGTCAACTCACAGGGCTCGCGCAAGGCCAAGGAGCTGCTGCTCACCGACGACTACGACGGCCTCGTGCAGATCGCCGAGGATCAGGTCACCGGCGGCGCGCACGTGCTCGACCTGTGCGTGGCGCTGACTGAGCGCACCGACGAGGACGAACAGATGCGCCTGGTGGCCAAGAAGGTCTCCCTGACCCAGCCGGCGCCGATCCAGATCGACTCGACCGAGCCGGAGGTGATCGAACGTGCGCTTGAGCAGGTCCCGGGGCGCGCGATCGTCAACTCGGTCAACCTCGAGGCGGGGCGCGCGAAGCTCGACCGCGTCGTTCCGGTCGCGCTTGCGCACGGCTCGGCGCTGATCGCGCTGACGATCGACGAGGTCGGCATGGCCAAGACGGCCGAGCGCAAGGTCGAGATAGCCAAGCGCATCCGCGATCTGTGCTGCGAGGAGCACGGCATGGACCCGGAGCTGCTGATCTTCGACTGCCTGACGTTCACGCTGACGACGGGCGATGAGGAGTGGCGACCTTCGGCAGTCGAGACGATCGCGGGCATCAAGGCGATCAAGGAGCAGATCCCGTCGGTGAAGACCTCGCTGGGGGTCTCGAACGTCTCCTTCGGCGTCTCGCCGGGCGCGCGCGCGGTGCTCAATTCGGTCTTCCTGCACCACTGCGTCGAGGCGGGCCTGGATCTGGCGATGGTCAACCCGAACCACATCACGCCCTATTCGGAGATCTCGGACAACGAGCGGGAGCTGGCGAACGACCTCGTCTTCAACCGGCGCGAGGATGCGCTCGAGAAGTTCATCGAGCACTTCGAGTCCAAGGGCGAGGAGGACGCCATCCAAGGCGCCGCCGACCCGACCGAGGGCATGGAGCCAGAGGAGGCGCTGCACTTTCACATCCTGCGCCGCCGCAAGGAGGGAGTGGAGGACTGGATCGACCGCAGCGTCGAGAAGATCGGCGCCGTGCCGACCCTCAACGAGGTGCTGCTGCCGGCGATGAAGGAGGTCGGCGACAAGTTCGGTGCCGGCGAACTGATCCTGCCGTTCGTGCTGCAGTCGGCCGAGGTGATGAAGCGCGCGGTCGCGCAGCTGGAGAAATACCTCGACAAGATCGAGGGCTACACGAAGGGCACGGTCGTGCTCGCGACCGTGTTCGGCGACGTCCACGACATCGGCAAGTCGCTCGTCAACACGATCCTCACGAACAATGGCTACACGGTCGTGGACCTAGGCAAGCAGGTGCCGATCCAGACGATCCTCGACGCCGCGCAGGAGCACGACGCGACGGCGATCGGGCTGAGCGCGCTGCTCGTCTCCACCTCCAAGCAGATGCCTGCGTGCATCGAAGAGCTGCAGGCCAAGGGCATGTCCTATCCGGTGCTGATCGGCGGCGCGGCGATCAACCGCGCCTTCAGTTACCGCGCGCTGTATCCGGGCGGCAAAGACGCGGTCGACCCCTACGAGGCGGGGGTCTTCTACTGCAAGGACGCCTTCGAGGGACTCGCAGTGATGGACCAGCTCGTCGACGGCGATGCGCGCGGGGCGCTCGTCGAAAAGCTGCTCGCCGGCGCGAGCGAGTTCCGCGCGAAGGGCGATGCGCCCGTCGAGGAGGTCAACCTCGCTGATGACTCGGTGCGCTCGGACGCGCGCGCGGACGTGCCGATCCCGGCGCCGCCGTTCTGGGGCGTGCAGGAGATCGACGTCGACCTGGAAGAGGTCTACCGCCACCTCGACACGCACGTGCTGTTCAAGCTGCACTGGGGCGGTCGCGGCGTAAAAGGCGAGGCGTGGCAGACGCTGCTGCGCGACGAATTCCGCCCGCGCCTGGAGCGTATGTGGCGCGAGCAGACCTACCTGCACCCGCGCGCCCTGCTCGGCTTCTTCCCCTGCTACTCGCTTGGCAACGACATCGTCGTGCTCGACCCCGAGGACCGCAAGACGGAGCTGACACGCTTCGTCTGCCCACGCCAGCCCAAGGGCGACCGCATCTGCCTCGCCGACTTCTTCCGCCCGGCCGTCGACGGCGCCCCTCCCGCGGGGCTCGACGTCATCGCGGTGCAGGCCGTGACGGTGGGCTCGGAGGTCACCGAGCTGATGGCCAAGCTGGAGGCGGAAGGCGAGTTCGCCGAGCAGCTGTTCGTGCATGGTCTCGGCGTGCAGACGGCCGAGGGCCTGGCCGAGTGGTTGCACTACCGCGCCCGCGAGATGCTCGCGATCGAGCCGACGCAAGGCCGGCGCTACTCCTGGGGCTACCCGGCGGTGCCCGAGCAGGCCGAGCACCTGAAGGTCGAGAAGCTGCTGCACCTCGAGCAGATTGGCATGACGATCACCGACGGCTACGCGCCCGAGCCTGAGCAGTCGACGCTGGCGATGGTCGTCCACCACCCGCAGGCGACCTACTTCGGCACGCGCCAGGGAAGGCTGCTGCCCGACGGCTCGCCCGATGACCTCATCCGCGGCTCCAGCCGCGACCCGTCACTGTTCGGCGCCCTCGACGACGTCGATCCCCCGGAGGGAGCGGTCGAGGACGAGGACGCGCCGGCGATGGCCGGCTGAGGCTCGTCAGTCCTCGCGCGGAGGCGGGCGGAAGATGATCCGCTTGACCTCCGAGGCGGTGCTGCCGCCCAGCCGCAGCGCCGTCTGAAAGCCCTCTTCGCCCAGCTCGGCGGCGTCGAGGGCTCGGCGCAGGTTGTTGAGCGTGGCCAGGTCCTCCTCGGCGACCTGGTCGCGCGCGGTCTCCAGCAGGATCAGATGGCGCGGGCGCTTGAGTCCAGCGGCGATGCGAACGAAACGCTCGCGCTCTTCCGGCTGCAGGCTCTCGGCGACGAGCACGACCGTCTCGCGGTTGTCCAGGCGCTTGGCGACGGCCGCCGCGAGCAGCTCCTCGGCGCGCGCTTCGATCTCCTCCTCCGCCAGACGCCCGGCGAGCAGACCGCGGACCTTCTCGAGCGAGAGCAGGCTCGCGCGGTCCTCGATCAGGCGCTCGACAAAGCTCTTGCGCTCGGCGGCCGAGGCGGAGACGATCACGAGCAGACTGCCCGGCGAGTAGCGCAGACGGTCGGCGGGGCGCAGCACCCGGCAATGCACGGACAGGTTCGGCGGGCGCTCCGGGACGCCATCGCGACGCGGGCGGTCCGAAGACCAGCCGGTGCGCTCGTCTGAGCCGATTTTGACGCTGCGCGAGGAGGGTCTGCTTGCGGAAGGCATACCCCCATCATGCCCTAAGCGGCGCGCTCACCCGGTCACGCTTGTGAGAGGCGCACCTCGTCCGCAGCGCTCGCGGCGATCAGCGCGAGCTTGCCGGCGCGGTCGAGCGCCTTGATCCTGGCCTCCTCGCGTAGAGCAGCGCTGCGGTCTTCCACCTCGGCGACGAACGCCAGCTCGACCGGAAGACGGCTTGCCGTGTAGCGGCTGGCCTTGCCTGCCCGGTGCGTGGCCAGGCGCCGGGGCACGTCGCTGCTCCAGCCTGTGTAGAGCGAGTCATCAGCGCAGCGCAGCATGTAGACCCAGGCTTCGCTCATCGGTGCTCGATACGCCGCATCGCCGAAGATGCCTGCCGGGTCCCGTGCGCCCTCCGCCGTCGGAGCAGGCGAGCGTGGCGAAGAAGGTTCACGATGTCATCGCGATCCTCGAGGCATCAGGATGGACGCAGGTTCGCCGGCGCGGAAGCCATCGCCAATTCAAGTGAACTGACGGTGGCTGGGGAGCGTCGTCTCCCGATCTGCCGGGATGCGTCGCAGCCGGGGACTCCCAGTCAGAGGTGGAAGCCCTCATCAGCGAGTCGATTCCACTGCACATCGAGGCGTTGCGCACCGCCGGCGAGCCCGTGCCCGAGCCGCGTCACCGCGCGGAATCTGTCGCTGCATGGGCGTTGCGCAGCGCGCGACCCTCTGGCAGCGGGCTGAGCTTCACCGGCCCGGCGTGCATCGTGCGCAGGCGCACGTCGCGCCAGGAGAGACCCTCATTGAGCAGCGCCGGGATCCCCATGATCACGGCCGTGAAGATCTCGACCGCCTGGAGCACGATCCCGTAGGCGATCGCGTTGGGGGTGGAGACGTGGTAGGCGCCCACGAGAACCGCGACACAGGCGGCCTGGAAGACGCCGACGTTTGCGGGCGTCGGTGGCAGCACGGCGGTTACGTTGACCGCGAACAGCACCCCGGCCGCGGCGGCGGGGCCGGCGTGGGCGTCCAGCCCGAGCGCCATCAGCAGCAGCCAGCAAGACAGCCACTGAAGTGTCCATGCGCCCAGCTGTGCGACCGTGGCCGCTGCCGCACGGCGGGGCTGGCTAAACACGCGCAGGCCGTCCCGCAGGCGCAGCAGCGAGCGTTGCAAGCCGGCGGCGAGCGCCCGCAGGCGTCGCGAGCGCGAGACGGCCGCAGGCGGAATCAGCGCGGGCGCGAGCGTCATCACGACGAGCGCCGCGAGCGGCGCGAGCGCGATCAGCAGCAGCGGGCGGTTGTGAGCGTCGAGCACGCTCACACTGGAGAGCGCGACGCCGCCGAGGATCGTCAGCGCGAGCAGATTGAGCAGCGTCTGGGAGACCATCGTGCCGAGCACGACCGGCAGCGTCTCGCGGGCACGCCCGAGACGGCGTGCGACGATCAGCGCGCGCGAGGGCTCGCCCAGGCGCGCGGGCAGAGTCGAGGACATGAGCACACCGATGAACGTCCCTTGCATGGCGTCGCGCCGTTTGGCCTTGCGCCAGGTCGGCGCGGCGGCGAGGATCGCGTGCCAGGCGATCGCGCGCGTGAACATCGCCGCGCACATGAGCGCGAGCCCGGCGATGAGCAGACCGGGCTTGGACGCGAGCAGCGAAGCTGCGACGCGCGCCACCCCCACGCGCTGCAGCGCGAGCGCGCCAAGACCTGCACCGGCCAGCGACGTGGCGGCCAGCGCGACACGGCGCAACGCGCGCACGCGGCGTGGGCGCCCGACGAGCGGCGGCGCCGGCGGCAGCAGCGACGGCAGACGCTGCGCGGGAACGCGCGGAAGTAGATCGACCGGCGCGAAGCCGTAGCGCAGCGCGGCGCGTGAGGATCGGCGCAGCGCCGCGCGAGCGGTGGTCGCGGCGAGCGAGATGGCCTGCTCGTAGCAATCGGTGACTTCCGCGGCGACGTGCGGCCACGCGAAGCGCTCGGCGCGCTCGCGCGCGGCCAGCGCCATGCGCTCGCGGCGCGGGCGATCGAGCGCCATCAGGCGCAGCGACTCGGCGAGCGCGAGCGCGTCACCGGCGGGCACGAGCTGGCCGTCGATGCCGTCGCGCACGACGTCGCGATAGCCGGGGATGTCGGACGCGAGCACAGGCGTCGCCGCCGCGAACGCCTCGGTCAGGATCATGCCGAAGCTCTCGCCGTGCAGCGAGGGTGCGCACAGCACGTCCGCGTGCTCGAGCTCAGCCAGCTTGCGCTCCTCTGAGACCTTGCCGAGTGCCTGCACGCCGCGGTCATCGAGCATCATGTGCGCAACCTCCTCGGCGCCGGCGCCGACGAGGTTGAGCGTCGCCGGGAGGTGATCGCGCAGCGCCTCGAAGGCTCGCAGCAGGACGGGCAGCCCCTTGCGCTCGACCGCTTGGCCGATGAACAGGATTCGCAGCCCCTCGTCGGCGGGCCGGGACGCGGGCGATGACTGCGTTTGAAGGGGGATGTGCACGCCGTTTGGGACGATGCGGTAGCGGCCGCCGTAGAAGCGCCGCGCCGTCCACGCGGCGGCCTCGGAGACGGCGATGCGCACGTGCAGCCTGTTCATGCGCCTGCGCCCGCCGAGCGGCACGGCGGCGATGCCGTTGGTGACGACGTTCTCGGAGTAGGTGTGGAAGGTGCCGACGAGTGGCAGCTCCCCGGCCGAGCAGAGCGTGTCCCAGCCGACCGTCGGCACCACCGGCTCGTGGATGTGGACGACGTCGTAGGCGCCCTCGCGCAGCTCGCGGCGCAGCGCGAACACGGAATGCGGCGTGAGCGCCGCGTTGGACACTGCGCCGTTGGCAGGAACGCCGATCGTGCGACCGAGCGAGACGAACCCGTCCGGCGTCGGGCGCCGCAGTGGGCGGGCGCCCCGGTGCAGCCGACGAGAGAGCCCATCGTCGGGATCGAAGGGCGCGAGGATGCGTGCCTCGTGGCCGTTCTCGCCGAGCTCGCAGGCGAGCGCCTCGATGTGGCGCGTCACGCCACCGGGGTACGTCCAAGAGTACGGCGAGAGCAGCGCGATCCGCACGCACCAACTCTATCCACACTCGCAGCGGCCGGCCGCCGGAGGGCTCGCGGCGAGTGCGATAATCGCGCCATGAGCAAGCGCCACTTCGTCAAGTACACGTTCCTGAAGCTCGACCCGGCCTGGCGACGCCTGGATGCAAAGCAGCGCGCCCAGGACAAGCGTGAGCTGATGGCCGCGTGCGAGGACTTCGCCGACGGGCATCTGCTGCAGGCCTTCTCGCTCGTCGGCACCCGCGGCGACGCCGAGATGATGCTGCTCGCCGAGGCCGAGAACCTCGACCGCATCCACGAGCTCCACGTCGTGCTCGCGCAGAGCGGGCTGATGAAGTGGGCGGAGATCTCCCACTCGTTCCTGGGGATGCGCAAGAGCTCGGAGTACTCCGAGGACGAGCGCACCGCGCCACGCGGGTTCCGCGGGAAGTACGTATTCGTCTACCCGTTCGTGAAGTCACGCGAGTGGTATGCGCTGCCGGCGGACGAGCGCTGGCGGATCATGCAGGGCCACATCGAGGTGGGCCGCGAATACCCGGGCGTCGACAACCACACCACCTACAGCTTCGGCCTCGACGACCAGGAGTTCGTGGTCGCATTCGACACAGACGACGTCGGCACGTTCCTCGATCTAGTGCAGCGACTTCGCACAACCGAGGCGTCGCGCTTCACAGTGCGCGACACCCCCAGCTTCACGTGCCTCTCGATGTCGCTGCAGCGCGCGCTGGGAGCGCTCGACGGCGAGCCGATCGCGCTCGAATCCGCGCTCCCGGGCGCCTAGCGGTGGCGCCGCGCAAGGGCTCCGCCGCGAACGTCTCGGCGAAGGACGGAGCGCCGGCCCGCAAGACGCCCGCCGCTACTGCGCGTCCGCGCCCGCACAAAGCCTCGACGAAGAAGGCACTCGCCCACCTGTGCGCGAGCGACCCTACGCTCGCGTCGATCATCGAGTCGGTCGGCGCGCTGCCGAGCTCGCGTCAAGGGCGCCCGGAGCGCGAGGACCACTACGGCGCGCTCGTGCGCTCGATCGTCGGGCAACAGCTCTCGGTGCAGGCCGCTCGCGCAATCCATGGGCGCCTGATTGCCCGCTTCGATGACCGGCCGCCGACTCCACAGGAGATCCTCGACGACCAGCCCGAAGAGCTGCGCGCGGCGGCGGGCCTATCGCGGGCGAAGGTCGGCTTCCTGCGCTCGCTGGCCGAGCACGTTCTCTCCGGCGAGCTCGAGCTCGAGCGCTTGGACACGTTGGGAGACGAGGAGGTGATCGCCGAGCTCACCGCCGTCAAGGGCCTCGGCGTGTGGACCGCACACATGTTCCTGATGTTCCACCTGGAGCGACCGGACGTGCTCGCAGTCGGCGATCTCGGCATCCGCCGCGCGATCGAACGGGCCTATGGACTGGACGCGCTGCCGCTCGCAGCCGAGAGCGAACAGATTGCCGAGCCCTGGCGTCCGTACCGGACCTTGGCCTGTCGCTACCTGTGGCGCTCGCTGCAGAGCGCGCCGCTGTGAGTCGTCAAAAGCGCCCTGCAACTGCAACGGCGAGACGTCGGGACCGACTGGCCCCGGCGTCTCGCCTCATCCCCTGGAGAGGATCGCGCTCGTGAGCGCCTACGGCTTGCCCTTGATCTCCAGACGTTCCAGGGTGGTGCTGACCGTTTCTTTGCCCACGTAGGTGATCGCTTCCGTCACCGACTGAATGCCGGTCACGAGCGTGGCCGTGAGCGTGTCTTTCGGCTGCCCTTCGAGTTTTTCGGGGAACTGCTTGCCGGCCTTGACGGCAAATTTCTGGTGAAATGCTTCCTTCATTTTGCCCAGCGGGGTGACTTTCGAGATCAGCGAGCCTTCGAGCGTCACGTTCGTTCCCCCGGTGAGGTAAAGCGGCGGTTCGCCGCCGCAGTTGAAGGTCGCGAACGTCGATCCGGCTTCGGGCTTGATGTCCCAGCCGACTTTTGGTTTCGAGGTCCCGCCCCCGGAGATGAAGCCGAGTTCACCCTTCAGCGGCAGTGTTTTGATCCGGCCCGGAATGGGTTTGACTTCGGACCCTTCAGGATTGAGGCTCTGGCAGGACGCTTTCGTCGCGCTGTCTTCGCATCCAAAGTAGACGATCGTCAGCTTCTCGGTTTTCGCCCCGGTGTATTCGCCGGTGCTCTGGGCCACGGTGCAGCTAATTGTGCGGCCACTGGCTGTCGTGAACGTCCCGTGTTCTTCGGGGAATCCTTCACCGAGGAATTTTGGTTTGGCGCCCGGCCCGGGGACAAATTCGTAGGCGCCTCCGGTGTTCCCGGGGCTCGCTTCTTTGCACTGTTTTTCGGTGAAGCCGCCTTTGCCGCCTTCGACGGCGACGCATCTCCCGAGTTCGGGGTAGACGTGAACTTCGTATTCAGCGGCCGAGGCCGACGCGGCGATCATCGCCGCGATCATGCACGCGCCCACGAGCGCGAGTCCCATCATTCTCATCCGTCCCATTGACTGCTCCTTTATCCGCTCCAGAGTTGTACCCGCGCCCGCCCCCGTCTCACGGAGCCCGCGCCGCCGGCCCGATCGGCCGACCTACCTTGGATGGCTTCCAAGGTCTGTTCGTCCATACCCTTGTTTCGGCACCTTCAAACCCCTGCCCCGGCGTCGCTGTCGCTACCTGACGGTGAGCCTGGTCGTCGTCGCGGAGACCTGCCCCGTGGCGGGCGCGAAGCGGACATGCACGGTCAGTCTCAGCCGATGCCTGCGCCGCAGGAGGTTCCGCTCCGCGCGGGTCAGGCTGACCCTCACTCGGACGCTCGTCGCCTTGGAGATCGCCTGGCGGTGAGTCCTCAGGCCGTGGCCCGCGACCGTGAGGCTTCCCGCGCCCGGGACGGTCACCAGGACGAGCACGTGCGCGCGCGACACGCGCCGAGCGACAGAGCTCTTGACGGCGCTCGGTGATGGTGGTGGTGGTGGTGGTGGTGGTGGTGGTGGAATCGTCGCCAGGTTGCCGCCGATCGCCGTTTCGCTGTTGTGAGCGGCGGCAGGGATGCCGGCGCCCGAGGGGCCCTGGCATGCTTCTCCGGAGCACCCGGGAGGCGCAGGGGTAGCGAGGATGCCGCCGTTCACCCGCACGTCGTAGATGTCGCGCAGGCCGTCTTCGTCCTGAGGCGCGAGCTGCGCGTGCGTGGTGACGTAAACGTCTGCTCCGTCCAAGCTGGCGTCCTCGAAGTAGGACGGGAAGGGGTCGGTGCCGCTGTCGAGGATGGCGACGCAGCCTGCCGGGCTTTCGCAGCCAGCGACGCCTGCCGGATTCCACTCGTAGGCGTTGACGCTCGCGTTTTTCGCCTGCGGGAGTAGCAGACCAAAACTGTCAAAGTACACTCGGCCGTCGCTGGCGAGATTACGCGGAATCCTCCCGTCGTGATTTTCCAGAAAGACGCCAAGGGGTCCAAACTGGCTCCCGCTGTGAGCGATCGGCTTTGCCCCCGAGGGGTCGCAAGAAACGCACGTGGGCACGCTTGACCCTAAAGAGAACAAGTATTGCTCGTAGTCGCGCTTGCCACTCACAGCATCGGTGTTGTCGTAACCTGTGAGCCGCTTCTTCGTGGCGAGCAGCAGTCTCTGCCCGTCGTCTGAGACTCGCGCGACCAAGAAGTGGAGGCCGTGGGAATTGCTGGAGATCACGTCGACTTCTTCTTCCGGCGTCAGCGCGCCACCAGCTTCAGCCTGTCCAATGCTCGTGACGTAGGACAACGCGCCCGCTTGGAACGCGTAGACATTTACTTCCTTGAAGGGTTTTTCCGCCGTGACTTCTTCGTTGGCAACCTGTGTGTTGCCTTTGCCGGCGAGCAACCGTCCAGTCGTTGCAAAGTAGACGACTGGCCCCTGTTCTGATATCCCAAACACACCTAGGGCATCGCCGCCTTTTCTATCTTCAGTTACCGCTTCCACGTCAGCCGAGAGGTCGGTGAGCGTCCCGCTGTTGACATTGTAGTCATACAGATCGCAGCCTCTGCCGGCACCGCTAGGCGGTACTTCGCAGATGCTCGGTGCTTCGGTCCCGACGCTCGACTGTGCAGTCAACCCGTAATTGGCCTTGAAGTACACGTGGCTACCATCCGCCGAGGCCCCCTGGAAGTAGGCTCCCGCGTCGATGACACCCGTCTTCGACGCGGATGCCTCGATGGTCGTCGTGCCATCCTTACGGACGAAGATCTCGTTCGAGCCGGCGTCCGGACCGGCGTCGGAGGGAGCCGTGAAGAAGATCCGCGAACCGTCACCCGAGATCATGTTCAAGTTGGAGTGGAATTCCCCTCCATCAACAGGTACTATTTCGGCGTTCGTGCCGTCAGGCAGCTTCGACGCGACGATCACTTTGTCCGTGGCCGCGCTCCATTCGTACAAAGATGACGACGGAGCGCCGAGAAGTTCGTAGCCGGACGATCCATTCTCGAAGATGATCCTCGCGCAGCCACTGGATGCTCCGTCGACCCAGTACCCGAGGCCTTCCGGATTGGCTTGGGGTTCTTTCGGCCTAACGTTAGTCACGAGGGTGTAGCTGTCGGTCGCAGCATCCCAGGTGTATAGGTTTTCGATGCCTTCTTCCGGGTTCTCACCAGGCGCCAGCTGCGGAGGTTCGCCGCTGTGCCTCGCGATTGCTAGCCGGGTCGACTCGACGCCGCATGACAGGTCGGGTGAGAAGTAGTGAAACAGGCCCGCGTTCCTAGGCCCCGGCCCGGGAAGCACCGAGAACCGGTTTTCCGGGTTCAGGGACACCGTGTTCCATGGCGACCCGGGGGCGGCACTATGCCCCACCGCGGCCGTGTACAAGCCTGCCGATTCACTACCGGGGATCCCTCCCGTCAGCGTGAAGGCGATTCCACCTCCGGTCAAGGCGGCCGCAAAGGGGATTTCTTGAATGTACTGACCCGGCACCTCGACTTCCTCCTCGTTCTTGTTCACGGGCGAGGAGAGCTCGTACGCTCTGCAGTCGGGCAGGTAGCCGGCTCCCTGCTGGTCGCGCGCGGCTTGGTTGGTGCAGCCGCCGGCGGCTGAGGCGGTCGCGACGGGTAGCAGCCCAGCGGCCACTCCAATCGCGACGAGAGCGCAGCAGTAGCTCTTGCGTAGGGATGTCCAGCATGCGCGCATCGCCTAGGCCCTCACCTTCTCGGTCGTGTTGGCCGACTGGGTGCCAGCCTTCAGGCTCACATGCGTCTTGAGACGAGCGTGGCGCTTGGCGGCCGCCACTCCCGAAGCCTTCAGTCGCACGCGGATCCGGTGGGTGCCCGCGCCAACGCCGCGCTTGACGGTCGTTCTCAGCGCAGGACCGGTGATCTTGACCGTGCCGGCCTTGGACGTCTTGACGGTCACCAGCAGCGCGTTGCGCTTTACCTTCGCTCTGACGATCCTCACCGAGGCCCGACCGGCTGACGGGCAACCGGTGACCGCGATACGCGTCGTCTGCACGAGGTGCGCGTTGTTCTGAGCGACGATTTTCGTGGGTGCGAGGACCGGGTGGGCGCAGAGGTTGCCGTTCGCGGCGAGGATCGAATGCGGGCCCTCGGGAAGGTTGGTTTCGAACGAGGTGATCGGCGCATCGGGAACCGTTTCGAATCGCGAGTAGGTGATCCCCTTCTTGACGTCGGTGTGTCCGGTGAGTTCGATGTGCACCCCTTCGCCCTGCAACAGGAACACGACGTCCGGGAACGCCGCGCCGCCGTGCGAGACGAGATACGCAGGCCCTTGTAGCGGGGCGCTCAGCAGCGGCGTGATCGCAACGGCGGTGCCGATGTTCGATGCTTCCGGACAGCCCGCGGGGTTCGTCGCGAACTGAGCTTCAGTGCAGGCCTTCTGGAGCGTCGTGAGGCGCGATGGGAGAATGATCGGAAGCTGCAGTTCGACTTTGCGGATGTTCGCCGAGCCCGGAGGCTGGACGACCTTCACCTTCAGGCTCGCACCGTTGGCTTTGCTGGTCTTGGCCTGCGTCGTCGCCGTGAGTTTCGGCTTGAACGGAAGAGCTGCGCAGCCGCTCGCCGTAAAGGGAGCGCTGGGATGAACCGTCACTGCCGATTCGCCTTCTTTGACTGGGGCGCCCGTCAACGTGGCCCCGACAGATTTCGGTTCGCAATTGGTCGGGTTGAACATGAATTCAGGGCGATCGACGCGTACTTTGACGGTTTGGATGCGGAAGGGGACTCCGTCTCGGCTCTGCGGCAGTGGATCGCTGGTGATCGTGATCGCGGAAGTGACCGGGTTGATGCTGATCGCGGCACGCACGATCACGTTGCCTAGGTGGAACGGACCGGCGTCGGCGGGAACGACGATCGAGAGCCCGAACGGCGCGCCCTTGTAGCCGTTGGTCAGATACACCGGACCCGACACGACGAACGGATTGGTCCCCGCGCCCGCAGCCGAGGTGGCGGTGGCGATCCGCGAAGCCGCAGGACAGGTGCCCAAGTTGGCGTCGGCTTCGTTGCAGCGGGTTATGCCGGCGATCTTACCGAGCAACCCTTCGGGGGTCTCCACGGTGATACCCGAGAGGTCCTGTTCCCGATCATGGCGCGTGAACGTCACGTCGAAGGGGCTGTAGGCGCCGGCGGTTGGAACTTCGGTGCCCGCCTGGAATCCGGGGCTGAAGGGGATGCTCGCCGGACACGCGCCGCCGGAACCGTCCCAATCCACGGCAAAAGAGAAGGACGGCAGCGCGTCAGGCGTCCCGAGGATTTCGGTGCCTCCTGCCGTGCTGCCCCCACGGCTCCACGGTGTGAGGTCGGCGCTAGTCGTGTAGGCGCCGCAGGACTGCGGGTTGGCCAGGGGGGCGCGCGGTCCGTTGTTGAGGGTCAATTCGAGCGTTTCGAAGGGCAGCTGCGGGTTATTCTTGAACGTCGTGGTCAGCTGCCCGGTGGTCGTATTCGCCGAGGCGATGCCCGGTAGCTTGACGCGTACGCCCGAGCCTTCGGCTTCGATGAATAGCCGGAACAGTTTGCCGTCTTCGGCGTCGGACGGACCGCAGGGCGAGCACTGCGGTTCGCCGATGTATACGCGTCCGTTCAACGGTTTTTCAAGCAGCTGAGAGTTGATGACGACCGACCCGACCTGAGAGGCGTCGGGGCACGATCCCCGTTCTGTGGAATCCAGCTGAATCTGCGCGTCTTTGCAGGCCTGCAGCCCATTAGCTGCCGACGGCGATATCGAGACGCCTGCGGGCAGCGTGACCGTCGTGTCTTTCAGCTCCGGCGTAGCCAGCCCAGTGGGTTCTTCGTTCTGCGGGACGTTGAGGCCGAACGTGAACCCAGCGGGCTCGTCGGCCTGCGTGTTGGCTGGGTGAAAGGCGATCGTTGGCGCGAAGCTGAGCAGCTGGCAGCCAGTGACCGGCGGGGAGGCACTTCCGTTCTGCAGCCAGTTCGCGTCGCCGAGGATCGGATCCCCCTGTGCGTTGAGTGCGCCTGGGCTCTCCCAGCGATCGTAGGTGATCGTCGTAACGGGCGGCGCGTCGGCCTCGCCGACGCAGTCGGTCGGGTTGGTCAGGAAGGGCCTCGGCGCTTCTTTGTCTTCCGCCCCCGTTTCGCTCTTGTTCTTGTAGCGTTCGGCATTGTGCGAGGCGTCGGCCGGTACGCCCCAGAGCGAAAGTCGGACGCCGAGGATGTTGAGTCCCTCGTTGATGTCGGCGGAGAGGACCGTAACCCGGTATTCACCGTTGGCGCCGGCTTCGCGGATCACGTGCGCATCAAGCCTGATCGGCACGTTGTCGAATATGAAACCGAACTCCGCAGGTACGCCCGCGGGTGGCTGCAGGTTGTAGACTGCAACTTTTTCGGCTCCTTCGAACGTGCGGAAGTAGACCGTCGCCCCCCCCACCTGAGCCTCGGGTGGACAGCTGCCGTTGAGCACAGGGCCGCCGATCGTGCCCTCGGTGAAGACGGCCTGGGGACAGCGGGGCAACGCCTGCGGGTTTCCGACGAACCCTGCGGGCAACTTGACGTCAGCGTCCTTGATGTTTGCCGGCACGAGGATCGAGCTCTGCCCAAGTGGCGAGCTCAGGTCGGCCGTGTTCGCCCCCAAAATCGTGTTGAGGAAGAAGCTCGTGGTGGCTGCGTAGGGATGCCCTCCGGCCTGCGTGAAGACGTGACCGTCGGCGTCCGTCGTCCCCGCGGTAAAGTCGTGGACCCCGAATGGCGCAGGCGTCGAGCTGACCGTCGCAGTTTCCACTGCGGAGGCATTCGCCGCACTACCCCCGGATACGCTGGCTTCATTAACAAGCTGTTGGCCTTCTTTGACGGTCGCGTCCACATACGCTTCGATCAGCAGCGGTGGCGCTGGCGCGTCGGGGTTGACGACCGCTTCCGTGGTGCAGGTCAGCTGTTCTGCGCCAAAGCCGCTGGGCGTGCAGTTCCATCCCGGGCTCTGTGCCTGGATCGGCGCCTTGCGCGTGGTGACCCCTTCGGGAAGTTTGTCGGTGACGGTGATCGTACCCGCCGAGGGAGCGCCCCCGGCGTTTGTCAACAGCAGCCGGTAGTCGACGAATGCATGCGTCCCCTGCCGCGTGGTTTGGTCTTCGGCTTCGCCTTCCTGCCCGCCGAGCGCTTCGATTTCTTCTTCTTCTTTTTTGCTGGGTTCTTCGACTTCGGCATTGAGTTCGATTCCGTGGCCGGCCAGTTGGCCGATGAATTCGATCACGTACGGTTTCGTCCCGAATTCGTCGGCCGGCCCGCCGCTCACGGTTACGTTGTTTTTCCCGATCGGTTGCAGTTTTTCGAGCTTCGCCTGGAGTTCCGCAGCCGTGGGCGTTCCGGCCGCTGCGTTGAATTTCACCACCGTCGAGGCTTCGCCGACTTCGAGGAGGAGCTTCCCGAGCGCGCCCTGGACCGTCAGCGAGTCGCGCTGGTTGACCGTCGGCGTCAGTGGCACGTTCGTGGGGGCGTGGATCGAGGTCAGTTCCCAGGCCGGGGCGGCCGCGAGCGCCGCCGCGCTGGATGCAAGCGTAACCAGCAAGGTACAAGCCACGAGGCCGCCGATGCGACACGCTCGCGAACGCCAACGCACGCAAGAACCCGCGCCGGTCATATGCCCTCGCGCCATCCCTCGCTCCGTTCGCGTGCGCTTCTCCCGTGCTTCGCCATGCTCAGACTTCCCCATTCTCCAGCCCTCATCAGTCGTGTCGGCTCGATAATAGCGTAATCCTGCGGTACCCGGTGCCGGTAGGCGGCGACCGCCACGGACCGCCAAACACCAGAGGATTTCGCCGCGCGGCCGGCCCGTGCGCTCACGCCACCGCGGCCATTTTGAGGTCAGGCCAGTTGCCGACGGCCCGCAAGCCACGCGGGCCGCCCCGAAGTCGGATAACGGCCCGCGCTCACTCGAGCGGTTGCCTTCTCGCTGCTGGTGCGACAGATCGCTATTTGACTTCGACGTCCACCGGTTCGCCCTTGGATGTCGTAGAGAAGGTGCCGCTGTATTCTCCCACCGTCACGCAGCCCGGAGTGCTTCCGGCCTCCAACTGGAACACTTGCTTCGAAACGGTGACGGCCAGCGGCACCGCGGAGGCGCTCACATGGAAACCGGCCAGCACCTTTTTGCTGGAGTAGGTGCATTTCGCGCCGCCCGCTGCGGGATAGGTATGCACGAGCCTCACCGTCTTGCTTCCTTCGCCGGTCGTGATCTGCACGACGCCTTTGGCCGTGAGCTTGAGTTTCCACGGCAGATTCGTCGATTCGATTTTATCCGGCCCAAACGGCGTCGTCGTTTTGCACGCACCGCCGGCTTCTTCGCCGGTCATCGTGTAGGAGCCGATCACACCTGACGGCTTTTCCACAGAGTTCGTCTTGTCTTCGGCAGTTAGGACATTAGATGTGCATTCCTCATTGCCACCGCTGGTGATCCAGACCAGGTTGTTGCTCGACATGACGATCGGATCGCCTTTTTTCAGTGGGCCGGCCGCCGTTTTGAGGGTCACTTTCGGGCCGGTCCCTTCAGAAAATGCAAGCGCGGATGGCAAAGCCACAATGGCGAGTATGCTCAGCGGGACGACCATGGTGAAACGTAGCTTGGACATAAGCTCTCTTTCCTCACGCTTCCGATTGATAGAGCTCCACGTCGGTCCTTCGACGAGACACTCGGCCTATTGTTCCACAACCTCGCGGGGCTTGAGCTCTCAGAGCATTGCCAAACGGCCCCGCGCGCAAGGAGGGCCGCTCAACGGCCGGAGGGCAGCTTGCGGCGCGCTGCTGGCGGCGCGCCGCGGCCGGCCTCGCCTGACGTCTCCGAGCAAAGGGGGCCGGCCGAGTGGCCGTGATGGCAAACGGCACCGGCGATGCGCTCACCGGGGAGCGGCGCGAGCACCTTCCTGCTAATACCGCGTCCGCCGCGCCCGCATCGCCCAGGCTCCGCAAGGGCCGAAGGCGCCAAGCCTCCCCAGAACAAGTTGAGGGCCGGCCCGAAACTCGGACCGGCCCTCGCTTGCTTCAGACTTACTGCCTACTCCCTACTGCTTTGCCTATTTGACTTCGACTTCGAGCGCTTTGCCGTTGGACGTCGTCGAGAACGTCCCGCCCAGTTCGCCTGAGGTCGGGCAGCCGGCAGTGCTTCCGGCATCCAGCGTGAAGACCTGTTTGCTGGTCGTGATGACAAACGGCACCGGCGTTTTGCTCACCGGGAACGTCGAGATTACCTTCTTGCTGGAGAAGGAGCATTTTGCTCCACCGGCAGCCGGGAAGGTCGACACGAACGTGACTCTCTTGTTGCCTTTGCTCGTGTTGATTTCTACGTTGCCTTTGTTCGTCAGTTTGAGTTTCCAGTTGAGGTTTGTCGCCAGGATTTCCGCGGGGCCGAACGGCGTCGTCGTTTTGCAGAGTCCGCCAGCTTCTTCACCGGTCGATTCCTCTTTGGTGATTTCTCCGGACGGCTTTTCCTTCGTGTTCGTCTTGTCAAAGCCGGTAATGATGTTACTGCTGCATTCCAGGTTTCCGGCCGACGTCACGAAGATCAGGTTCGAGCTGGAGGCGACGATCGAGTCGTTTTTCACGAGCGCGCCTGAAGAGGTCCTCAGCGTCACTTTCGGGCCGGTTCCTTCGGCCGCCGCGGACGAGGCCATCGTCGCGAACACGGCAATGAGGCTGAGCCCCGAGATCATTATGCGTTTCATCTAGGTACTACTCCTTTTCCCTCTTGTTTAAGTGCCGGCATCGGTCGCCCGTAGACGATTCCTGGTGCCAGTCCTACCCCTGTGCTGTACCCCAGCCAGTGGCCCTCCAATCTCAACTTGGCAGAAAACCTCTGCCGCGTCAAGATCAAGTCGACGCTCGTCCGATGTCTTGAAGCGTCCTGCTGATTCCGGTCCCTAGCCTCCATGCCGAGCGTCGACATCACTCCCTCAGGTGATGCTTGACATCATGCCCATCGAACGTACCACAGGCCTTGACGTAATGTCAAGTGTTTAGGCTGAACGGGCCGTACGCTCCCGGTTTCCGGGGCCACAACGTTCGTCCGCCGGTGCCGTGGCGCCTATCCGGCGCGGCGCAGGACAACGGTTCGGTCGGCCTCGTCGCGGAACTCCCAACCGTCTGGCAGCGCCCCCGCTCGCAGGCGTGCGACCACGGCCGTCGGGCCGGGAAGGCCGCGGCCTTCGCGTTGATCGGCGCGCGCGTCGTGCATTGCCACGCGCCCGCCAGGCCGCACGAACGGATGCCAGCAGTCCCAGTCGAGCTGACAGCCCTGCTCGGAGTGATCGCCGTCGATGAACACGAGATCGACCTCTGCAGACCACCGCTCGGCGACCTCGGCTGAGAGCGCAACGTGCCAGCGGACCGCAGGCGCCCCCTGCCGACGCTGAGCGCGTCTGACGACGCGGCGCGTCGCCCACTCGCTCGCCCCCCACCCTCCCGGCAGGGCGTCGGGATGGCGCCCGAACGGATCGATCAGGTGCAGCTCCGCATCGGGGGCCAGCTCATGGACGAGCGTCAGCGCCGAAGCGCCCTCATAAACGCCAATCTCAACGACGCGCTGCGCGCCTCGAGCCGCACTCAGCAGCACGCGTGCGTCCTCGCTCGAGTGCATCGTGCGCGGCGGGATCGCCCCCAGGCCGACGGCGAGCGCGCGTAGGCGCACATCGTCGCGCAGCCGCTCAGGTGTGAGGCTGCGAAGCGACTGAGGAAGCACGGCCACCAGCCAACCCTATGCGCACACGCCGGGCGGCACCGCCGGTGTGATGCCTCGCGCGCGTGCGCGCGCGCGGGAACTCCAGATGCGGTAGGCCGGATATGAGTGCGACATGTCGGCGCTCACCAAGCCGACCGGGAATGCCGGGTCCTCACGGAAGCTGTATTGGAGAATCGCCTCGATGCGCGGATCCCGATCCCAGGCGTTGAGCTGCGCCGCGAGCGCTTCGCAGCCGGCCCGCGCGTCTGCCACCCCGGGAGGCCGGCGGTCGCCAGGGTGAGGCGCTCCAGCGCCCGCCTCGGTGATCCACACATGCGCGTCGTGGCCACACGGCCCGCGCGCGTCGAGCGCCGCCTCGAAGGCCTTGACCGGGTCGACGGTAGGGGTGCTGGCGCCGCGAGCGGCGTACGCGTGAACCGACCACGTTGCACTCGAGCAGATCGTCTGCGCCGGCAGCGCGGCGATGAACGACGCGATGCTCGTCTGGTGCGGGGAGTCGTGCTGGTAGGCGTTCAGCTCGCCGAGCAGCAAGTGGTGAGGTTCCATGCCACCGTCGGCCGCCAGCTCCTGGGCCATCGCGCTCGCGAGTTGCGCGTACACGGCCGCCGAGATCGGATGCGAGGTCACGGCGCAGTCGGCGCGCTGCGGGCTGATGAAGACCGGGTCGTTCGGCTCGTTCCACGGGCTCCACCAGCTGAGCGCCACGCCCTTGCGCCGCCCCATCGCCAGCAGCGAGCCGATCAGCGATCGGTATGCGGCGAGCGCCGCGTCAGTCAGCGGCCGCGAGAATGCCCGCGTGCCGGGCAGCTCACAACCGGACGGGGGGCGAGCGGCCCACGCTGGCGTGCCGAACACATCGAGCACCACCTGAAAGCCGGGCCTGCCCTCGGAGCGCGCCGCCCGTTGCTGCGCGGCGATCGCAGCGAGCTCCGCGCCGATGCCCGCATACGCCGCGCACGGCCCGACGCTGCGCGCGCACCCGCTTCTCGGCGCCTGCAGCCTCGGCGACTGCCC